>NZ_JBEAFX010000011.1:0-398974 GCF_040062325.1 Klebsiella sp. GG_Kp175
CCGGGGCGCCGCGTCCGGCGACGCTGGCGCAACCGCCGGCCGCCAGCACCTCGCGGGCGCCCTGCTGCATGGTCTGCAGGCCGCTCATGCCGGCGCGCGACAGCACGCAGGTATCGCTCAGCGAGGTCATGATGGCCATCAGCGCGTCAAGTCGCGCCTGCGGCTCGCTGGCGCCCCGGGCGCGGCTTTGCTGTAACTGCGGCAGCGCCAGGGCGGTGATATGCGGGAAACCGCGCTGCGCCTCTTCGCGCGCGCCAGGCACCTGCCAGCGGCGGCTGGCGCGCAGCCCTTTACTGAAGCTTTTCGGCGCCAGGCTGTCGGGCAGGCGGGCGAGGGCGGCGGCGGTGTCGGCGATCGTCTGTGATTGCCCCTCTCCACCCAACATCGCCACCGCGCTGACCAGCAGCCCCAGCGCCCAGATGGCGCCGCGGTGGGTATTGACCCCGCCGGTGGCCTGCATCATCTGCGCTTCGCCTTCGCGACCGAGGCGGCCGACGGTTTCGCGCAGCGCGATATCCGCCGGGCGGCGCCAGCTTTGCTGGGCCAGCGCATGGAAGGTCGGCTGCAGGCTGCGGGCGGAGCGTTCCATCAGCGCCAGCGTGAGGTCCTGATGCGCGCCGCTGCCGCGGCTGTCGACCAGACCCGGTTTCGGGCTCAGACGGGCTTCGTCAATCAGGCAGGCGCTGGCGGTGTCCGCCAGCCAGCTGACGCGACTTTCGGCGTGCAGGGGAGAGAGAATTTTCATTACCAGCTCCGGAATTTTGCCGGTGGGTTGTACAATCCGTCGGACCATTCCACCAGGTCGGCGACGCTGCCGGCGGCCAGCAGTGAACGGGTTGCCTCGCTGCGGCGAATACCCAGATCTTCCGGGTAGACCACTTTGCCGCTCTGACGCAGGGCAGCCACGCGTTTGGCGTCCACCCCGAGGCCAATATCGGTGATCCCGGCCACTGCGGCGACCATCGCCCGGCGCTCTTCCAGGCTTTCCGCACGATACAGATAGGCGATACCCTCTTCGGTCAGCACGTGGGTGACGTCATCGCCGTAAATCATCACCGGCGCCAGCGGCATGCCGGAGGTTTTGGCCACGTCGACCGCGTCGAGGGTCTCAACGAAGGTCGGTTTCACGCCGGCCTGGAAGGTTTCGACCATCTGCACCACCAGTTTTTTACCGCGCTGCATTGGGTCCGGCTCGGTGATCATATTGAGCCAGGCAGGGGTAGCGTGGCGGCGGCCGTGCGGATCGTGGCCCATGTTCGGCGCGCCGCCGAAGCCGGAAAGGCGGCCGCGTGTGACGGTCGAGGAGTTAGCCAGTCCATCCAACTGCAGGGTCGAACCGATAAACATATCCACCGCGTACTGACCCGCCAGCTGGCAGAAGGCGCGGTTGGAACGCATGGAGCCGTCCGGGCCGGTAAAGAAGATATCCGGGCGGGCGCGGATGTACTCTTCCATCCCCAGCTCGCCGCCGAAGCAGTGCACGCTCTCCACCCAGCCGCTCTCGATCGCCGGGATCAGGGTCGGATGCGGGTTCAGGGTCCAGTGTTTACAGATTTTGCCTTTCAGGCCGAGCTGTTCGCCGTAGGTCGGTAGCAGCAGTTCGATGGCGGCGGTGTTGAAGCCGATCCCGTGGTTGAGGGACTGCACCTGATGCTCTGCGTAGATGCCCTTGATCGCCATCATCGCCATCAGAATGTGTTCTTGCTTAATCAGGCGCGGGTCGCGGGTGAACAGTGGTTCAATAAAGAACGGCTTGTCGGCGACCACCACGTAATCAATCCACGAGCCGGGAATATCGACGCGGGGCAGATCGCACTCGTCGTCCACCAGTTCGTTGACCTGAGCGATAACAATGCCGTCGTGGAAGGCGGCGGCCTCCACCAGCGCCGGGGTATCTTCGGTACTCGGCCCGGTATAGAGGTTACCTTTGCGGTCGGCTTTGTAGCCGGCGATCAGCGCGACGTTAGGCGACAGATCGACGTACAGGCGGGAGTAGAGTTCGATATAGGTATGAATGGCGCCGATTTCCAGCAGCCCATCTTCCAACAGCTGCGAAATGCGCAGGCTTTGGGTACCGGAGAAGGAGAAATCGAGCTTACGGGCGATGCCTTTTTCAAACAGGTCAAGGTGCTCGCTGCGCCCGACGCTGGGCATGATCATATGCAGATCGTGGATTTTCTGCGGATTGACTTCCGCCAGCATGCGGGAGAGAAAATCGGCCTGCTTCTGGTTGTTGCCTTCCAGCACCACCCGGTCGCCGGGGGCGAGCAGGTTTTCCAGTACGCTGACCAGCTGGTCAGTGGGGATGACTTTGCCCGGGATGTTGGCCTCAGCCAGCCGCCGTTGCTTTTCCGTCCGGCGACGGTTCCAGACCCGCCCCGTCGTTTGTTCGGCATTCATTATTAACCTCCTGATTCGACAAATCGTTTTGTTTGTCCTGGTGGAGGGTAGTGTGCGACGCGGGGCGCGGAGCATCAATTAAGCACGGCGGCCAATCGTTAGCCTGAGAGTAACAATGGTGAGTGGCCCTTTGTGATGAGGATCAATAATACAAAAGGCGTAGCGGTCTACGGCAGCTGACAAGGAGAGGAGGGCCGGTCAGCCACCGGCCCGGGGAAGGGTTACTGTTTGCTCACATCACTTAGTAAGAAGGCGATGCTCTGCCCGCCGCTGGTCTGCTCAAGGGCAATTTTGACGATAATCGTCAACGGCACCGACAGGAGCATACCGACCGGACCCAGCAGCCAGCCCCAGAAGATCAATGACAGGAACACCACCAGGGTGGAGAGCCCCAGGCCGCGCCCCATGATCCGCGGTTCGAGAATATTGCCGAACACCAGGTTAACGATCAGATAGCCGGCCAGCACCACCAGCGCCTCGTACAGGCCGCCGAACACCAGCACCTGCAGGATCGGCGGGATGGCCGCCAGTACGGAACCGATATTGGGAATATAGTTCAGCGCGAAGGCCAGTAGCCCCCACATAAAGGCGAAGCGCACGTCCAGCAGAACCAGCATCCCCCAGACCACCAGCCCGGTGACCAGGCTAATCGCGGTCTTCAGCACCAGATAATGCGATACGCTGTCGATAGCGCGCTGGATAGCCCCCATGCCTTCTACCGGGCGGGACATCAGCTGCTGGAGTTTAGCGGGGAGCTGCGGCACCTCCAGCAGCATAAACACCACCGTCAGCAGCAGCAGAAAAATCGAGGACATGGCGTTCGACAGCTGAGTGAGCAGACTGGTGACCAGGGTCATCACGGCGTTGGGGTCGATGTATTTGTTAAGCTCCACCACCGAGACGGTAAAACCCAGGCGCTGCAGCCAGGGGGCGATGGTTTGCATCGGTTCGTAGAGATAGTTGCGGTACTGCGGCAGGGTGCGCGCCAGCTCGTTAAGCGAGGTCCCCAGCGAGGCCAGCAGCACAACGGCTAACATCACGATAAGGCCTATCAGCAGTGAGATCGCCAGCACGCGCGGCACCCGGCAGCGGACCAGCAGCTGCACCAGCGGATTAAGGATCACCGCCAGAAAAATCGCGAGAATAAACGGGACAATAATGTCTGCCGCAAAGCGAATGCCGGTCAGGATGATCACCAGCATGCCCAGCATGATGACCATCTTTAGTCCGTTAAGTGTAATAATAGGTTTAGCCATAGGATCCCGTCCTCAATCTTCCTTGCCTGTTAACAGGTTGCGTTACATTAGCATAATGACGTTTTTTTTCAGAAAAAACGCATTGCTGCAAAACCGCGGCGTAAAGAATTGCAAAGTCTTTGAATTAAATGTAGCACTATGCTACAAATCTACCTGTGTTTAACTACTGAGGACAATTTCCATCCGCACCGGACGAGAAGCAACACCGCGGATAATTGTAATTTTATGGACAATCAGTTCAGGATGTATATTTTAAATCACCCCGCAGTATCCCTCACTTTTTCCCGTTTTGCCGGCGAACAGCACTGGCATTCGGCGCTATAGTCACCTTCTTTCTGCCTGAGCTGGCGCCAAGCGCACAGCGAAATCTACGTCAGAAATTTTCCGGTTTACGCGTCGCGTAAACGGTAATGGATTATATTCTCAAGCAGGAGAAGGGATCATGTTTTATTGGATTTTATTAGCTTTAGCTATTGTTGCTGAAATTACCGGCACGTTGTCGATGAAATGGGCAAGCATCAGCGGTGGGCATACCGGCTATATTTTAATGCTAGCCATGATAGCTCTGTCATATATTTTTCTCGCCTTTGCAGTTAAAAAAATTGCCCTCGGCGTGGCTTACGCGTTATGGGAAGGGATTGGCATTTTGCTGATCACCCTGTTCAGCGTTCTGTTATTTGATGAAAGCTTGTCGCTGCTGAAAATAGCCGGTCTGACCACACTGGTGGTGGGGATCGTCCTGATTAAGTCCGGCACCCAGAAAAAAGCGTCGTCGAAGCAGGAGGTGGCTCATGCAGCAGTTTGAGTGGATCCACGCCGCCTGGTTGGCTATCGCCATTGTTCTGGAGATTATTGCCAACGTCTTTTTGAAGTTTTCCGACGGTTTCCGCCGCAAGGTCTATGGCATCCTGTCGCTGGCGGCGGTGCTGGGCGCATTCAGCGCCCTCTCGCAGGCGGTAAAAGGCATCGATCTGTCGGTTGCCTATGCGCTGTGGGGCGGCTTCGGTATCGCGGCGACCATTGCCGCTGGCTGGGTGCTGTTTGGCCAGCGCCTGAATAACAAAGGCTGGGCGGGAGTCATCCTGTTGGTTGCCGGCATGGTGTTAATTAAACTCGCCTGACGTCGCGCCGCCTGCAAAGCCAGGCGGCAAAACGGGTCCGCTGTAGTATGCTTACCTCAAGACCGGCCCCGCAGTTATTGTGCCCGGTGACGATGAGGACTGCGCATGTTCACAGCTTTCGGCTGGCGGAAAATTCCTTCCGCCAGGACGTTGTCAATAATGATTTTTCTCGCCGGGCTCGGCCTCACCGCGTCGGTGATCTCCCTGCTTTACCTGTCGCAACACCTCATTGCCAGCAAATCCAATGAAATTGACCAGCAGCGTTCGGTCCTGTCGGTGGAAGGGGCGGTGCAGACATCGGTCAACCGGGTGCTGTCCCTGGTGCTGGACAATGCCATCTGGGACGATGCGGTGACCCAGACTTACGCCCCCAGACTGGATCAAAAATGGCTGTACGACACCTGGGGATGGGGCTTCAAAATCAATAACCTGTACGACGGCACCTTTGTCCTTGATGAACATTATCACATTCTGTGGGGCGCCTTTCAGAGTCAGGTGATGCCCCGGACAGACCTTTCATTTCTCGGCGCCGGGCTGACCAGCCTGATCCGTTATCATGCAAAGGCTCTGCGCGAGGGCAAAAACGCCTTCGCTGGCATCACGCGCACCGAGGCAGGGATCGCTTTCGTCGGCATCGGCCTGATCCGGCCGACGACCGGCCGGCTGCAGGTGGCTGACGATACCCGGCGCTATCTGGTCATTACCCGGCACATCAGTCCTCAGCTGCTGCAGCGTTTAGGCGACACCTTCCAGATAAGTCATCTCCATCTCAGCGACAGCCCCGGGGAACACCGTATTCCGCTGCGCACGCAGGGAGGCGAGGTGCTGGGCTATCTGGCGTGGCAGCCGCGTCTGCCCGGCGCCGAAGCGGCCCTGGCCTCATCAGGCAGTATGCGGCTGATCGCCGGGGTGGCCGCCAGCCTGATCCTGCTGTTTATTCTGTTCAGCAGCCTCGGCATGTATAAGCTGGCCCGCGGCGAACGTCAGGCGCGGGAGATCGCCCTGATTGACTGGCTCAGCCGGCTGCCCAACCGACGAGCGCTGCTGCTGCGGTTAAGCCAGGTGTGCGACACGAGTAAGCACGACATGCAGTGCGTGGTGTTTATCGATCTGGACGGATTTAAAGATGTGAATGATAACTATGGCCACGATGTGGGCGACGCCCTGATCCGCCATATCGCCAGCGCGCTGCAAAAACGGGTGCCGGCGGAGGCCATGCTGGCAAGAATGGGCGGGGATGAATTCGCCATGGCGGTGAGCGGCGAACAAGCGATCGACCGGGCGGCGGCGTTCGCCTGGGCGGCGCTGGAGCTGCTGAAAGCGCCGGTGGCACTGAGCAAACGCAAAATTTATATCGGCGCCAGCATCGGCATCGCCAGCGGAACCCCGGCGGAATGCTCCAGTACCGAACTGTTTCGCCGGGCGGATATCGCCATGTACCACGCCAAGAAGAGCGGCAAGGGGCAGACGGCCTGGTATGACGATGCGCTGGATGCCGTGCGACGTCATCAGCTGATGATCGAGAATGGCATCCGTCAGGGGCTGGAGCAGGATGAATTTGAGGTCTGGTATCAGCCGGTAGTCGATGCCGATACCCTGACGATGACCGGCGTTGAAGCGCTGCTGCGCTGGCCGCGTCGCCCGCAGGGTGCGCTGGCGCCGGATGCATTTATCGCCATTGCCGAGAGCAGCGGCCTGATTGACACCCTCGGCCAGTTCGTTCTGCAACGTGCCTGCAGCGATCTGCAGCCGGTGAGCGATCTGCTGCTGTCGGTGAATATCTCCCCGGCGCAATTTCGCGATCCGGCTTTTGAAAGCCGGGTGATGGAGACGGTCGCTGCCTGCCGCTTTCCGCCGTCACGCCTGCAAGTGGAGGTGACGGAGAGTTATGTGCTGGAAAATCCGGAACGTTCGCAGGCGGTGGTGGAGAATCTGAAGGCCCAGGGCATCGCCGTGGCGCTGGACGATTTTGGCACCGGTTATTCGAGCATCGGCTATTTACGCCGCTTTCGTTTTGACAGCCTGAAGATTGACAAATCCCTCGCCGGGCGGGTGGACTGTGATGCGCAGGCGGCGGAGATGGTGCGCGGCACGGTGCGCATCGCCCGCGCGCTGGGGATGACGGTCGTGGCTGAGGGGGTTGAAGATCCGCAACAGCTGGCGCTGCTGCGGCGGGCCGGTTGCGACCGGCTACAGGGCTTTTACTTCAGTAAACCGATGCCGATCGCCGACCTGTTGCAGCGGCGCCAGCAGCAGGGGTAATTACTCTCCGGCCAGCGCCTCCAGCTTATCGCGAAAGCCGGTCACCGCGATGGCGCGGTTGTCCGCTCGCCAGCGATCCTGCGGGCCGGGAGCCGAACTTTGCACGGCGATCACTTGCCAGCCGTCTGCGGTTTTCAGCAGCAGCGGCGAGCCGCTGTCGCCGGGCAGGGTGTCACACTGGTGCGACAGAACGCTGTTTTGCGCCCAGCCGGTGACGATGCAGTCCTGGTGGCTATAAAGATTATCCAGATGATCTTCAGGATAACCTGACTGGGTCACTTTCCGGTCCGCCGCCTTCAGCGCCGCGGTTAAATCGGCCTTACTGCCGGGGAAGAGCGGGATCGGCGTGATGCCTGAGGGAGCATAGCGCAGCACGATCAGGCCAAAATCCGAGGGCGCCGCGGCGGAGGGAACGATCCAGCCGTCGCCGTCGGCTTTCAGGCGCTTGCCTAACCCGGGATCCACTCGTCCGTCAATGCCGTGGATCTCATACACCCAGTTCCCCTTGCGGGAAATAAAGCGCAGAGCGACCGCTTTATCCGGCTTGCCGCGCGGGGGCGTTAACAGGCAGTGGCCCGCGGTCAGCGCCAGGTTGGGGGAGATGAGCGTCGCCGTGCACAGATTGCCGCTGGCGGTCTCCAGCTGGCCAATCGCGTCCCACGGGCTCTCCTCCGGACGGCTCACCGCTTTACGGTCATCGTGACCGAAAAACAACGTCTTAATATCTTTGGCGCTCAGTCCGTTATCATCGGCATGTGCGCCCAGAGGTAACAGATAAAATGAACACAGTAATAACAGAACGTTTCTACGCATATCACTCTCTGGGGAGGCTATGATG
This sequence comes from Klebsiella sp. GG_Kp175, assembly GCF_040062325.1. Taxonomy (NCBI): domain Bacteria; kingdom Pseudomonadati; phylum Pseudomonadota; class Gammaproteobacteria; order Enterobacterales; family Enterobacteriaceae; genus Klebsiella; species Klebsiella sp. GG_Kp175. The sequence goes on from NZ_JBEAFX010000011.1 coordinate 7,878, forward strand.
TCTATTGACAGTAGCAGGAGATTTAAGTTTATGAAAGTAAACAATAATTCTTATCAGGCCAAACGGCATGTCTCATCTGCGCGCGGTGGGCCCTGGCGCGGGTAAAACCGTCTGATTTCAATCGGTTAATACCAGTAACCTTCTGCTGCTATTTCCGCAGAAAGCGCGGTCTGGCGCAAGAACATTCGTGTATCAGAACGTACTGAAATTGGCGAATAATGCAGCAACACTTCTTTAAGGTTATTCCTGGTTTGTCAGCGGAATGCGCAAAAATAATACGTTTACCCGCCAGAACTTCACCAGAATTCGCACTTCTTTACGCCTCACGTAATAATTTTCAATGCGAAACATTTTCTCACCGAAAACATTGTTACCGTCACCCCGCCGTTGAGTAAATAGAGAGGTAATACCGGCGATGATAGCCTGAATTCTATTTCCCCGGCGTTCGGAGGGTATATGTCTAAAAAAGGTATTCGCGCACTGGTCTATGTTTCCCTGGTCTCCGTGGCCATCTGGGGCGCAACCGGCTATCTGGTGATGGAAGCGGTACGTGCTTTGTGATGAGTCTGGCCGCCGCGTGGGAGCCAGGCGCGCGATGGTTTCTTGCTAACGTGTCTGGCGTCTTCGGGCGCCGGGCATTATTTGCGCCGCTGGCAGCGGCAGGGTACAGAGAGTGGTAAGAGGCAGGCAATAATATTTACGCGACATTCACCTTCCGGGAAGTCTGCGCCAGGCGGCAAAACGGGAGAGGGGGCGAAACAATTAATAGAGGAAAAAGCGGGTCGCAACCACTGCGCAAATGATTAACAGGATCAGGATGAGCTCAAAACGATAGCGCCGCAGCATAGTGCTCTCCAGAAAAAACGGCGCTGAAACAGCGCCGATTATTTAAGAAGGTTGGTTCACCGGGAGGAATTATGCTGCCGGCTGTGCAGCAGGTTTAGCGGCCTGGTGTTTGGTGGTTTTGTGGTGTTTTTTCGCTGCCTGGGCTTTCTGGGCTACCGGTTTAGCGGCAGCTTTGTGGTGCTTTTTAGCGGCCTGGGCTTTCTGCGGAGCGGCTGGTTTAGCTTCTGCTTTTTTGTGTTTTTTAGCGGCCTGGGCTTTCTGGGCAGCGGCTGGTTTCGCTTCAGCTTTCTTGTGTTTTTTGGCTGCCTGAGCTTTCTGCTCTGCAGCTGGTTTTGCTGCGGCTTTATGGTGTTTTTTATGATGGGTGGTCTTGGCAGCAGCGCTGTGGGTAGCAGCAGGCGCCTGAGTGGTGCTTACTGCGTCAGCAGCGAAAGCGGCGGAAGAGAGACCCATAGCAGCGGCAACGACCAGAGCTAATACTTTTTTCATTCTGATATCCTCGAAAAGTTTTCTTAATTTCAACCCCACTGCGGGGCCGGTGAAATTACTATATGCTTGTCTTTTCGGGCTTTCCGTGAGTGTTTGGTATCGGCGTGTAACCGAATGTACAAGGCGAGGAGCGAAGGACGCGCCGGGCAGCCCGGCGCGGACGATTACAGATAGCGGGCGGTAAGGTGGTCGCGGAAGTAGCGGCTGTTAAGATCCTCTCCGGTGGCCTGCTGGATCAGCTGCGAGGTGGTGAAGCGGCTGCCATGCTGCCAGATATTCTGCCGCAGCCAGTCAAACAGGGCGCTGAAATCCCCTTCCGCGATATCGCGGTCTAACGTCGGCAGCGCGCGGCGGGCGGCGGCCATCAGCTGCGCGGCGTACATCGCCCCCAGCGTATAGGAAGGGAAGTAGCCGAAGCCGCCGTCGGTCCAGTGAATATCCTGCATACAGCCGTCCCGGTAGTTGCCGGTGGTCGACAGTCCCAGCCAGTGCTGCATTTTCTCATCCCACAGCGACGGAATATCTTCCACCTCGATCTCGCCATCGATCAGCGCGCGTTCAATTTCATAGCGCAGGATCACATGCGCCGGGTAGCTGACCTCATCGGCATCAACGCGAATAAAGCCTGGTTTCACCCGCTGGTTCCAGGCGACAAAATTCTCCTCGCTAAAGGCCGGCCGATCGCCAAAGCGTTCGCGCACCGCCGGCAACAGGCGGTGGAGGAAGCGCTCGCTGCGTCCCAGCTGCATTTCAAAGAACAGGCTTTGCGATTCATGGATAGCGGTAGAGCGGGCCAGTCCTACCGGCTGGTCGACCCACGGGCGAGGCAGATTCTGCTCATAGCGGGCGTGGCCGGTCTCGTGGATCACGCCGAACAGGGCGCTGAGCAGGTCGTTTTCGTTGTAGCGGGTGGTGATGCGCACATCCTGAGGGACGCCGCCACAGAACGGGTGGGCGCTGATGTCCAGACGCCCGCCGTCAAAGTCAAAGCCGAGGATGCGCATCGCCTGCAGGCCCAGCTCGCGTTGCTCAGGGATCGGGAACGGCCCCTGAGGGGCGATCAAAGTTCGCGTCGCCTGCTTGTCGACCGCTTGCCGCAGCAGGGACGGCAGCCATGACTTGAGGTCGGCAAACAGGCTGTCCAGCCGGGCGCTGGTCATATCCGGTTCGAAAATATCAAGCAGCGCGTCATAGCGTGAGCCTCCCCGGGCGTCGGCGCGGATCTGCGCTTCCTCGCGGCTCAGTCTGACCACCTCACGCAGATTTTCGGCAAAGCCAGCCCAGTCGTTAGCCGGCCGCTGGCTGCGCCAGGCATGTTCGCAACGGCTACCGGCCAGTGATTTGGCCTCCACCAGGCTTTCCGGCAGCAGCGCCGCCTGATCGTACTGACGCTGCATTTCCCGCAGGTTGGCCTGTTCGAGGTCGTTGAGATCCTGCTGGCGGGCCGCCTGCAGCCATTGGCCCACTTTTTTATCGGTCAGGATCTGATGCTGTAGCACGCCGAGTTCCGCCAGCGCTTCGCCGCGGGCGGCGCTACCGCCCGGAGGCATCATGGCGAACATATCCCAGCCGGCGATGGCGGAGAGATGCGAAAAGCGCGACAGGCGCTGAAACGTGCGGGTAAGCTGCTGATAAGGCGTATTTTCAGTCATAGTAGCGTTCGGTCCGTGACAGGTGAATGAACAGATTATCGGTATGCCTCTACACTATCCTGATACGCCTGGCGGGTCGAGCGTTGCGCGCAGGAGGCGTGGTATAGCATCAGCCGGGAGATAGCAGGAAAAAAAGCGTGGCTCTGTGAGCGGTATTGCAGAAATCGGTAACGTATCGTGACTAAACTGTGATCGATTACACAGGTCTGGAGGTTCGGGGGTGGTTTATGAATCCGTTCAACTGGCTGTTTATTGCCTTACTGTCCGTTGATGCCGTCAGAGAGCTGATGGGCTTGTCATCTATCATGGGCATGTGGTGAAACGTGGCCCGCAGGCCACGTCACGGGCGATTATTTTAGTCGGCGATACAGGCAAGTGCCGGTCAACAGCGCGGCAAGGAGCAGCAGCGCGATAAATCCGCCGACGCCGTTCCAGCCGTAGCGGTGCCAGAACACCCCGCCTAACGTCCCTGCCAGGCTTGAGCCAAGATAATAGCTGAACAGATATAGCGATGACGCCTGACCGCGGGCGCGGCGCGCGCGTGGGCCAATCCAGCTGCTGGCGACGGAATGCGCGGCGAAGAAGCCGGCGGAGAACAGCAGCATGCCGATGAAAATCAGCCACAGGGAAGAAAAGAGCGTCATCAGCAGGCCGCAAAGCATCACGCCGGTAAAGCCGAGCATCACCGGACCGCGGCCATAGCGTACGGTCATGGCGCCCGCTTTCGGCGAGCTCCAGGTGCCGGTGAGATACGCCACCGACAGCAGACCCACCACCGCCTGGCTTAACGACCACGGCGACATCATCAGACGGTAGCCAATGTAGTTAAACAGAGTGACAAAGGCCCCCATCAGCAGGAAACCTTCGACGAACAGCAGCGGCAGGCCGCGATCGCGCCAGTGCAGGCGGAAATTAATCAGCAGCGTTTTTGGCCGCAGCGAGGTCGGGCGGAAATGGCGCGACTCGGGCAGGATACGCCAGAACATAATCGCCGCTGCCAGAGCGAAGCCGCTGATCACCGCCAGCGCCACGCGCCAGCCGAAGAAATCGGTAAAGACCCCGGTGAGCAAGCGGCCGCTCATGCCGCCGATGGAGTTGCCGCTGATATAGAGTCCCATGGAGAAGGCCACGAAGCTGGGGTGGATCTCCTCGCTCAGGTAGGTCATGCCGACCGCCGCCACGCCGCTCAACGACAGGCCGATCAGGGCGCGCATAATCAGGATGCCGTGCCAGCTGGTCATCATGGTCGACAACAGCGAGCAGCAGGCGGCCAGCAGCAAGGCGGTGACCATCACCGGCTTGCGGCCAATGGCGTCCGATAGCGGGCCGGTAAACAGCAGGCCCACCGCCAGCATCGCCGTGGAAATGGAGAGAGAGATACTGCTGCTGGCCGGCGATACGCCGAACTCGTTCGACAGCACCGGCAGGATCGGCTGCACGCAATAGAGCAGGGCAAAGGTGGCCAGACCGGCGGAGAACAGCGCGAGAGTGACGCGCATAAACTGCGGGGTGCCGCGCTTAATAAATTGATCCGGGCGGGATGCACCAGCGACGCTGACCTCGTCCGCCGGCACGGTGTCAACGGTTGTTGTACGACTCACAGAGAATTCCTTGGATAGAAGTTGCTGCTTACCAACAGAGTGTTGTGACCATTCAGCTCACATTTTTAGGGTATGAAAATGTAAATATTCTGTCTAATATATTAATAATCTCAAATAAGACGTTTTAAATATGAATATCGAGTTGCGTCATCTGCGCTACTTTGTCGCCGTCGCCGAGGAGCTGCATTTTGGCCGCGCCGCGGCGCGACTGAACATCTCTCAACCGCCGTTAAGCCAGCAAATTCAGATCCTCGAGCAGCAGACCGGCGCCCGCCTGTTCGCCCGCACCAACCGCAGCGTCAGCCTGACGGCGGCGGGCAAACAGTTTCTCGCCGACAGCCGACAAATTCTCGCCCAGGTGGAGGACGCCGCCGCCCGCGCCGCCCGCCTGCACCATGGGGAAACGGGCGAACTGCGTATCGGCTTTACCTCCTCGGCCCCTTTCATCAAGGCGGTATCCGATACGCTGTCGCTGTTTCGTCAGCGCTACCCGGATGTGCATATTCTCACCCGCGAGACCAATACCCGCGAACAGATTGTCCCGTTGAGCGAGGGGGCCCTCGACCTTGGCCTGTTGCGTAATACCCAACTGCCGGACACCCTGGCGTGGCAGCGGGTCCTGCGTGAGCCGCTGCTGGCGATGGTCCCGGCGGACCATCCGCTGGCCCGCCTGCCCTCGGTCAGCCTGGCGGCGCTGGCGCGGGAGCCGTTCGTCTTTTTCGACCCGCATGTCGGTACCGGCCTGTATGACGATATCCTTGGCCTGCTGCGCCGCTACGGCCATACGCCGGTGATTGCCCAGGAGGTGGGGGAGGCGATGACCATTATTGGCCTGGTGGCCGCCGGGCTGGGGGTGTCGATCCTGCCGGCCTCCTTTCAGCGCGTGCAGCTCAGCGAAATGCGCTGGCTGCCGATCGACGAACAGGATGCGGTGTCAGAGATGTGGCTGGTGTGGTCGAAACACCATGAGCAGGGAGCGCTGGCAAAACGCTTTCGTGACACGCTGCTGGCCTGGAAAAGCGAGCGCAATTGAAGCAAAAATGGGCTGGAAATGTGCGGTAAATCACAAGGCTAAGCAAAAATTTGACGTTCACCATCGAAGTGCTTCACCATAGCCGAAAGTTTATTTCGAAGCGCGAAAATAAAGGGAGTCAATGGTGGTAGCGGATAGTCAACCAGGCCATATCGATCAAATCAAGCAGACCAATGCGGGCGCCGTCTATCGCCTGATTGATCAGCTCGGCCCGGTATCGCGTATCGACCTCTCCCGATTTGCGCAACTGGCGCCCGCCAGCATCACCAAAATTGTCCGCGAAATGCTGGAAGCGCACCTGGTGCAGGAGACCGAAATTCAGGAGCCCGGCAGCCGCGGGCGGCCGGCGGTGGGGCTGATGGTGGAAACCGAGGCATGGCACTATCTGGCGGTGCGCATCAGCCGCGGCGAGATCCACCTTTCGCTGCGTGATTTAAGCAGCCAGCTGGTGGTGGAGGAGCAGCTGGAGCTGGCGCTTGCCGACAGCACGCCGTTTCTGACGCGGATTATCGACCATATCGATCGCTTCTTTATTCGCCACCAGAAGAAACTGGAACGTCTCACCTCCATCGCCATCACGATGCCGGGTATCATTGATACTGAAAACGGCATTATTCATCGCATGCCGTTTTATGAAGAAGTCAAAGACGTCCCGTTGGGCGAAACGCTGGCCAACCATACCGGGGTGCCGGTCTATATTCAGCATGACATCAGCGCCTGGACCATGGCGGAATCGCTGTTTGGCGCCTCGCGCGGCGCCCGGGACGTCATTCAGGTAGTGATCGATCACAACGTCGGCGCCGGGGTTATCACCGATGGACGTCTGCTGCACGCCGGCAGCAGCAGTCTCGTGGAGATCGGTCATACCCAGGTCGACCCCTACGGCAAACGCTGCTACTGCGGCAACCATGGCTGTTTGGAAACGATCGCCAGCGTGGAGAGCGTGCTGGAGCTGGCGCAGATGCGGATGGCGCAGTCGATGAGCTCGCTACTGCATCAGCGTCCGCTGAGCGTGGAGTGGCTATGTCAGGCGGCGCTGCAGGGCGATCTGCTGGCCCGGGACATTATCAGCGGCGTCGGTAATCACGTCGGCCGCATTCTGGCGATCATGGTCAATCTGTTTAACCCGCAGAAAATCCTGATTGGCTCGCCGTTTAACCTGGCGGCAGACATTCTTTTTCCGGCAATTTCCAGCTGCATTCGGCAACAATCACTCCCGGCCTACAGCCAGCATATCGCGGTTGAATGCACCCAGTTCTCCAACCGCGGAACGATGGCTGGCGCGGCGTTGGTCAAGGATGCGCTCTATAACGGATCCTTACTCATACGACTGTTACAGGGTTAACATTTTTTCATAGTCACACCAAAAATTGCGCTATCTCAAGCTGACCCCCAGCGGCTTCACGTAGACTTTGCCCACTGTTGATTATTTCTCTCCCGTATATTTCATCGACAAAACTGTGGGGTTAGTGATGTTTAAGCGTTTCTTTATTACAGGTACAGACACCTCTGTCGGGAAGACAGTGGTTTCCCGTGCGCTGTTGCAGGCACTTGCTGCCAGAGGCAAAAGCGTGGCCGGGTACAAGCCTGTGGCGAAGGGCAGCAAAGAGACGCCGGACGGTTTGCGTAACAAAGACGCGCTGGTGCTGCAGAGCGTCTCCACGCTGGCGTTACCCTATGAGGCTGTCAATCCCATCGCCTTAAGCGAAGACGAAAGCAGCGTGGCGCACAGCTGCCCGATCAACTACGGTCTGCTGTCGGATGGTTTGCAGCGGCTGACCGGGCAGGTTGAACATGTGGTGGTTGAAGGCACCGGCGGCTGGCGCAGCCTGATGAACGACCTGCGACCGCTCTCCGAATGGGTGGTACAGGAGCAGCTCCCGGTGCTGATGGTGGTGGGGATCCAGGAAGGGTGCATCAACCATGCGCTGCTGACGGCCCAGGCGATCGCCAATGACGGGCTACCGCTGATCGGCTGGGTGGCCAACCGCATTAACCCCGGTCTGGCGCACTACGCCGAAATCATCGATGTGCTCAGCAAAAAGCTGCCGGCGCCGCTCATTGGCGAGCTGCCGTATCTGCCGCGCGCCGAGCAGCGTGAGCTAAGCCGCTACGTCGACTTAGACATGCTCGGCAACGTGATGGCGATAGATCGAATCCCGGCGTAACGTCCGCGACAGCACCGACGCCACCACGCAGGTGATCAACAGGCCGGGAAGCAGCGTATACTGCCCGGTCATCTCACAAATCATCAGGGTCGACATAATGGGCGCATGGGTGGTGGCGGCAAGAAACGCCGCCATGCCGGTCAGTCCCATCATCAAAGCCATCTCCTGATCCCCCGGTAGCCACAGCCCGCTGAAGCGGGCAAACAGCATGCCCATCGCCAGACCAACAAACAGCGTGGGGGTAAACACCCCGCCCGGCGCGCCGGAGCCACTGCTGGCCAGCACCGCCAGCAGTTTGCACAGGAATACCGCCACCAGCAGCGCGCCGGGCGGCGGCAGCAGGAGATAGCTTTGCACCACGCTGTAGCCGTTGCCCCACACCGCCGGAGTGATGAGCGATAAGCCGCCGACTAACAGCCCGCCCAGCGCCAGCTGCCACGGCGGCGCCAGCTTCAGCCTGACGAACCCGCGGTGGCTGTAGTCCATCAGCCAGATAAACAGCGGCCCGCACAACCCGGCCAGCAGTCCGGTGGCGAGCATCAGGCCATAGTGCAGCGCGCTGAGGTCCTTCTGCAGAACGACATGGTACAGCGGCGCGGCGCCGCCGTTGAGAAACTGGGTGAGCAGTAGGGCGATCACCGCCGAGATGACAACCGGCCCAAGCGAGGCCAGCATCAGCGTGCCAAAGAGAATTTCAGCGATAAACAGGCTGCCGGCCAGCGGGGCATGATAGGCGCTGGCCATCCCGGCGGCGGCGCCGCAGGCGACCCACAGCTTCCATTCTGCCTGCGGCGTGAAGCGGCGGGCGAACAGCGAGGCCGCCAGCGCGGCCAGCAGGATCATGGCGCCTTCCCGGCCAATCGCGCTACCGGTGACCACCACCAGCAGCGAGGCCAGCGACTTCACCAGGCTTGCCGGCGTATCGAAGCAACCGTCCCCGGTTTCCAGGGCTTCCATATAATCGGTGGCGGCGCGCGGGCGGGCAATGCTGCGCCGCTGCCAGAGCCAGAGAAGTGTCCCTGCCGCCAGTCCCCCCAGCGCCGGGGTAATCAGCCGCCGCCACGCCGGCAGCGACTGCGCGGCGTTGACCAGGCTCCCGCTGTCGTTACCGAGAAACAGCGTTTCCAGCACCACCATGGCATGGCGAAACAGGGCCACCGCCAGGGCGGCGAGCAGGCCAATCAGCGTGGCGATCAGCAGGCGACGAAACATCACCTGCACGTCAGGATAGGGATGAAGACGGTGCATCGGTCATGGCGAGATTCGGAAAACATGGCCTTATTGTGATAGGGAATAACCTTATATGCAAAAGCGATAAGTGCGGGTCACGGTCAGGCGTGCAAATAAGGAAACCGCGCCGACTACCGGCGCGGTAAAGGGATTAGCGATAGAGCGGCTTTTCCGCCACGGCGATCGGCAGATTCTCCTGCCACTGCGCCAGGGTCGCCTGCGCCAGCTGACCCAGCGCCTGGTAGAAGGGGTGGGCAGCGCGTTCGACAAAGACGCTCAGGAAGCGTCCGGACCACGGCAGCAGATGCCAGGCCAGCAGCTGGCCAAACAACGCCTCCTGCTCCGTTTCGCACAGCCACGCCGCCAGCAGCAGCAGGGTGCCGAAATGGTCTTCCGGCTCGTTGCGATTGGCGTCCAGTGCGATGCCGTTCGCGCGCATCCATTCGCGCAGGGCCAGCGTGGATTCGCCGAACAGCACCGATTCTTTATCCAGCCAGACGGATCCCCATGGCGGCGCCGGCAGGGCCCATGGTCCGATAAACAGGCGCTGCCAGGCTTCCGGCAACGACTCTTCAGCCGACGCGGCAAACCCCGATGCCAGCGGGGCGGCAACCGGGTAGGGCCACTGTTGCTGCCAGCTGCCGTCCTGGAAGGCGGCGACCAGCGGCGCGATTTGCGCGTTATTCGGCGCATAAGAGAACAACGCGCCCAGGGTACGGGCGCTTAACGCGACGGCGTCGCGGTGTGGGAACGGCATCATCACTTATTCCTTTCTGCGGCGCGCGCCGGCGCGCCGTCTCATTAACCGGCAACCGCCATACCGACGGTCATATGTAGCCCATAAAACAGGCCGCGGCCAATACATTCAGCAATCAAGACCAGCAGCAGACCAGCCAGTAGCCCCGCCGCGCGCGGCGGCTGGCGACGGATCAGCGGGCACAGCCAGCAGCCGAGTCCCAGCGCCAGCAGGATCAGGCGTAAGGCCTGCAGTCTGCCGTAATTCGGCAACAGGCTGGCCGCCTGCTGAACGGAGCTGTGAATAGTACTGAGCCCGGCGCTTTGCATGACGATCACCGCGGCGATGATGACCAGCGCGGCCACGCTCAACCCAGCAATAAACCAGCCGTTAACGTCGACTTTCGCCATTTGCAACAGCAGGGCGGCGAACAGCGGCCCGCTAAGGAGTACCGTCAGGAAGAAGGCGCTGGTGGTGTAGCCAGTGTACCATGTCGGTACAGTATCGATTTGATAAACCCGGGTCATCGCGAGGATAAACAGCAGCCCCAACAGCAGGGTGATCACCAGCCAGATTTTGCCCAGCGCCGCCGGCATTTTTTCCAGCACTGCCAGCAGCCACCAGAATCCGCCCACAGCGAAAAACAAGGCGCCGCTGGCGATTTCGTTGCTCAGCGCCGAGGCGCCGACGCGGTTCAGCGAGTTAAACGCGCGCAGTGGCGAACCGAGATGCATAACTGAAGCGAGAAAGCCGATCCCCATCAGTAGCCAGATAAAAAACATGCTGCGCACCAGACGCTGCCGCGCTTCGCGCTGGTCCGCCAGCTCGAGCCAGACCAGACCGCTGAAGAGTGTCGCGCCCACCACGCATTGCCCCAGTACCGTAAACAGCACCAGCGGCCATTCATGCCATCCGCTTCCCATCTCACACCTCCTTCGGGTTTGCCAGATAACCGGTGGTATCGCCACACGGCCGGGCGTTGCGGTTAGGGTTGATCGCGATGCTCGGCTGAGTGAAGTGCGCCGAGGGCAGCGGGGCTACCGCCGCCAGTTGGCCGTGCTTAGCACGCAGTTCAGCAATCGGCCCGAAATCGAGCGCCCGCAACGGGCAGGACTCGACGCAGACCGGCTTCTTCCCCTCGGCGACGCGCTCATGACAGCCGTCGCACTTGGTCATATGGCCTTTGTCGGCGTTGTACTGCGGCGCGCCGTACGGGCAGGCCATATGACAGTAGCGGCAGCCGATGCACACCTCTTCATCCACCACCACAAAACCGTCTTCGCGCTTGTGCATCGCCCCGCTCGGGCAGACTTTGGTGCAGGCCGGATCGGCGCAGTGGTTACAGGCGATGGAGAGGTAATAGGCAAAAACGTTCTGCTGCCAGACGCCGTTGTCCTCCTGCCAGTCGCCGCCGGCGTACTCGTAGATGCGACGGAAACTGACTTCCGGGGTCAGGTTTTTATAGTCCTTACAGGCCAGCTCGCAGGTTTTGCACCCGGTACAGCGAGCGGAGTCGATAAAGAATCCATATTGCGTGCTCATGGTTTACTCCTTAAACCTTCTCGATATCGACCAGGTTGGTATGCTGCGGATTCCCTTTCGCCAGCGGCGACGGGCGTTGGGTGGTCAGGGTATTCATACAGGCGCCATGGTCAACCCGGTCGCCGGCCATATTGGCGTCGTGCCACGCGCCCTGGCCCATCGCCGACACGCCCGGCATGATGCGCGGCGTCACTTTCGCCGGCAGCCGGACTTCGCCGCGCTGGTTGAACACCCGCACCAGATCGCCGTTATTAATCCCGCGTTTTTCTGCGTCAAGCGGGTTGATCCACACTTCCTGACGGCAGGCGGCCTGCAGCACATCCACGTTGCCGTAGCTGGAATGGGTACGCGCCTTATAGTGGAATCCAAACAGCTGCAGCGGATACTGACTGCGCAGCGGATCGTCCCAGCCTTCAAATGTGGAGGCGTAGACCGGCAGCGGGCTGATGACGTCGTCTTTCTCCAGCTGCCAGCGGGCGGCAATCTCGGCGAGCCGGCTGGAGTAGATCTCAATTTTGCCGGACGGGGTGTTGAGCGGATGCGCTTCGGGATCGCGGCGGAAGTCGCGATAGGCGACGAAGTGGCCGTTCGGATCCTTGCGTTTGTAGATGCCCATTCGCTTCAGCTCCTCGTAGGCCGGCAGCGCCGGATCTTTCGCCACCATTTTGGCGTACAGATGCTGCAGCCACTGCGCCTGCGTGCGCCCCTCGGTAAAACGCTGGTAGACATCGTCGCCGAGCCGTTTCGCCACTTCGCTTAAGATCCAGTAAATCGGTTTGCGTTCAAACTTCGCCGAGGTGGCGGGCTGGATGAAAATCAGATAGCCCATATTGCCGGCGTAATCGTTGGGAATGATATCCTCTTGCTCAACGGTCATCAGGTCGGGCAGCAGCAGGTCGGCGTATTTCGCCGACGAGGTCATAAAGTTGTCGATGACCACGATGGTTTCGCACTTGCTCTCGTCCTGCAGAATATCGTGGGTCTTATTGATGTCGGAGTGCTGGTTGATGAGGGTGTTGCCCGCGTAGTTCCACAGGAATTTGATCGGCACATCCAGCTTCTCTTTGCCGCGCACGCCGTCGCGGGTGGCGGTCATTTCCGGACCACGGGCGATGGCGTCGGTCCAGGTGAAGCAGGAGATGGCGGTTTTCACCGGATTTTCCAGCACCGGCAGACGCTCGATGGTGATGGTGTAGGTCGATTCGCGGGCGCCGCTGTTGCCGCCGTTAATGCCGACGTTGCCGGTTAAGATCGGCAGCATGGCGATCGCCCGGGCCGAGAGCTCGCCGTTGGCCTGGCGCTGCGGCCCCCAGCCCTGGCAGATGTAGGCCGGTTTGCTCATGCCGATGTCGCGCGCCAGCTTAATGATGCGATCGGCTGGGATGCCGGTGATACGCGAGGCCCACTGCGGCGTTTTGGCGACGCCGTCGTCGCCCTCGCCGAGGATATAGGCTTTATAGTGGCCATTCTCAGGCGCCCCGGCCGGCAGCGTCTTCTCATCGTAGCCGACGCAGTATTTATCAAGGAACGGCTGATCCACCAGATTCTCGTTAATCAACACCCAGGCGATACCGGCGACCAGCGCGGCGTCCGTGCCGGGGCGAATGGGGATCCACTCATCTTCGCGACCGGCGGCGGTATCGGTGTAGCGCGGATCGATAACGATCATCCGCGCGTTGGAGCGCTCGCGGGCCTGTTCCAGATACCAGGTAATGCCGCCGCCGCTCATGCGGGTTTCCGCCGGGTTGTTGCCGAACATCACCACCAGCTTGCTGTTTTCAATATCTGAGGTGCTGTTGCCGTCGTTACTGCCGTAGGTGTAGGGCATGGCGCAGGCGATCTGCGCGGTGCTGTAGGTACCGTACTGGTTAAGCGAGCCGCCTTAGCAGTTCATCAGCCGCGCCACCGGCGAAGCGGAAGGCGAGGAGCGAGTGATGTTCCCGCCGACAATTCCTGATGAGTAGTTAATGTACACGGCTTCGTTGCCATATTCCGCGACGACGCGCTTCAGGCGGTCAGCAAGGGTATCCAGCGCTTCCTGCCAGCTGATACGCTCAAATTTACCTTCTCCGCGTTTTCCCACGCGCTTCATCGGATAGTTAAGGCGATCCGGGTGGTTGATGCGCCGGCGAATCGAACGCCCGCGCAGGCAGGCGCGGACCTGGTGATCGCCATAGCGGTCGTCGCCGGTGTTATCCGTTTCGACATACACCACTTCATCATCACGCACGTGCAACCGCAGGGCGCAGCGGCTGCCGCAGTTGACCGAACAGGCGCCCCAGACAATGCGGGTGTCGCCGCCGCCAGCCTGCGGTACCGCCGCCGCGGCGCTGCGCAGCGTAAAGGGCAGGGGAAGCCCGCCGGCGGCCAGCGCCAGAGAACCGAGGGCTGTGGATTTAAGTAACGCGCGTCGGGTGACGCCACCGGAAGATTCCTGATTCGACATTGCTCACTCCATGATGGTTATGCTGGGCGGAGAAGGGCCGCCGCGTCATTAACAGACGCCGGGGTGAGCGATAATACGTTATGGGTAGCCGGCAGATCTTATCCCTGGTCAATGCAGGGATAAGATCTTTCGTTTGAAAGCAAAGCGGCCTTACTGTGCGTCGTTTTCGGCGGGACTGTCGCTGTTACGGGTGTAGGTGATTTTGAAGGTGTCATTGGCGCAATGACCGACCACCTGAGCGCCGGGCTGGTCCGCCTGATCGTTGGGCACAATGGCCAGACTGAAGGCCGTTTCCGGTACGCCATTGTTCATGATCTTCTGTTGAATATCATTTTTGACCCGTTCACAGGAGTCGGGGGCCGCCAGTACGGTCGTGGAGCACAGCAGCAGCGCGGCGCCTGTCCAGAGGGATAGTTTCATCTTACGCTCCTTATCGATGTTATCCAGATTTAAGCATAGCAGAACTGGTGTAAACAATTGTATTTGCTAATATGATTGGATGTACACAAAAGGAATCACCTGTGAAAAGACTGTATTGGCTGATCCCGACCGCGCTGTTGCTGACGGCGTGCGACCGCGAAAGCGTCCCGGAAGCCTTCACCCCGGAGATGGCGAGTTTTTCCAATGAGTTTGAGTTCGATCCGCTGCGCGGACCGGTGAAAGATTTTAGCCAGACCCTACTGGACGAACACGATGTGGTGGTCAAAAAGGTGAGCGCGCAGCTGTCAAAAGAGGGATGTTTCGATCTGTTGACGCTGGAGGATGTGGAGAATAACACCGGCGCTACGCTGCTGCTGGACGCCAACTATTACGTCGATGGCCGCACCCATGAGAAGCGGCTGCGTCTGCAGGGGAAATGTCAGCTGGCGGAGATGCCCGCCACCGGCGTGAGCTGGGAAACGGATGATAACGGCTTTATTATTAGCGCCCGCGGCAAAGAGACCACCGCCACCTACCGCTACGACAGCGATGGCTATCCGCTGGGGAAAACCACCACCGCCAAAGAGGAGCGATTTACCGTTGCCTCCACGCCGTCGAAGGATCCGCGCAAGAAAATGGACTATACCGCCATCAGCACCTTCAACGACCGCACGCTGGGCACAGTGCGCCAGACCTGCGACTACGATCGCCATGACAATCCGCTGAGCTGTGAGCTGCAGGTGATCGATGAAAGCGTCCAGCCGCCGCTGACCCGCCACTACACGATTAAAAACCGCATTGATTATTACTGAGCCGTCGGCTTCAGCAGGGACGGCCCCGGCGTTTTGTGTTCCGCCAGATACTGATGCTGGAACAGACACATGCGGATGGTGTTGCGATACTCGCCGTTAATGAAAAACTCATGGATCAGTTCACCCTCGACCATAAAGCCGAGCTTGCGGTAAATATGGATCGCTTTTTCATTCTCTTTATCGACAATCAGATACAGCTTATACAGATTGAGCACGGTAAAGCCATAGTCCATCGCCAGCCGCGCGGCGCGGGTGGCGAGGCCTTTTCCCTGGAAGTCGGGCGAGATGATGATCTGGAACTCGGCCCGGCGGTGCACATGGTTGATTTCAACCAGCTCCACCAGTCCGGCTTTATCGCCATTGCATTCGATCACAAAGCGACGCTCGCTTTGGTCGTGAATATGCTTGTCGTACAGATCGGAAAGCTCAACGAAGGCTTCATAGGGCTCTTCAAACCAGTAGCGCATCACGCTGGCGTTGTTGTCGAGCTGGTGAACAAAGCGCAAATCTTCGCGCTCAAGGGGGCGGAGTCTGACGTGTAGCGCGTCGGTCATGGGAATTCCTGTGGTCAAAGCGGAAAAGAGGGGACGGAAAGGCGGCGCCCGCAGGCGCCAGCGTGCTCAGGGATTGATCGCCCGGCCGGTACGGCGGTCAAGGCAGCGCAGGGTGTTTGGTTCCCAGTAGGCATTGACGTTGGCGCTCTTCTGGCAGTTATCCTGCGCGTCAAAGGCGACATCGGTTTTGTCCCACTCTTTTTCCGCCCGTTTGTTCACCTTCTGGCGCAGGCTGCGGGTGTCGTTCCATTGCTCTTTTTCCATCGACGCCTGCTGACGGCTTTGCGCGCTGTCGCCTGACTCAATCACCAGCCGGTCGGTGGCTGCGAATGAGCTGGAGGTATAGACCACGGCGCTTAACGCCAGAATGGCGGTCAGGCACCAGCGTTTGTTCAGTGTCATGTTCATCACGATTTCCTTTAGGTGATGGATTAACCCTCAGGTTAAGTTTACTACAGCTGTTTTGCCGGGCATAGCCGACAAAACAGCATAGGGAAAGGGCTATTATCGCGTAGAATAGTTCAACGCTTTGTCTCTTTTACGAATCTTTTAATGCTCAAAACCACGCTGCTGTTCTTTGCCACCGCTCTGTGTGAAATCGTCGGCTGCTATCTGCCGTGGCTATGGTTAAAACGCGGGGCCACGCCGCTGCTGCTGATCCCCGCCGGCCTGGCGCTGGGGCTGTTCGTCTGGCTCCTGACGCTCCATCCAACCGCCAGCGGGCGGGTATATGCCGCCTACGGTGGCGTGTATGTTTGTACCGCATTGCTCTGGCTGCGGGTCGTTGACGGAGTCAAATTAACCCATTATGACTGGGCGGGGGCGGCCATCGCGCTGTGCGGGATGCTGATCATCGTGGCGGGCTGGGGACGGGCATAAGCCCGTCTAATGTGATCCCTGCCACTTTTTTAAACCCTAATTCTTGTATGGTAGTCGACCTGTTGCCTTACTTATCAGACATCATATTGGGTTATGACTCTGTAAGGAACAACGATGGCTATTGAGACATTTGCCCCACAGGCGGGTGCAACGCCGCTGCGCATCCGTCGGGTGCAGAAGATCACCCTGACGCTGCTGTTTATCGCCGGTATCGTTAACTTTCTGGACCGCTCTTCCCTGAGCGTCGCCGGGGAGGCGATACGCGCCGATTTGGGTCTGAGCGCCACCGAGTTCGGGGTGCTGCTCTCCGCTTTTTCGCTCTCCTACGGCTTCGCGCAACTGCCCTCGGGCATTTTGCTGGATCGCCTCGGACCGCGGGTTGTGCTGGGCGCCGGGCTAATATTCTGGTCTGCGATGCAGGCCCTGACCGGGATAGTCAATTCGTTCTCGCATTTTATTCTGCTGCGCATTGGCCTCGGGATCGGCGAAGCGCCGTTTATGCCCGCCGGCGTGAAATCGATCAACGACTGGTATGCGCAACGAGAGCGCGGCACGGCGGTGGGGATATTTAACTCCTCGACGGTGCTGGGTCAGGCCATCGCCCCGCCGGCGCTGGTCATCATGCAGCTGGCCTGGGGCTGGCGGACAATGTTTGTGGTGATTGGTTTAGCCGGTATCCTGGTCGGCCTGTGCTGGTATGTGGGATACCGTAACCGGCGGCAATTCACCCTGCAGGAGGAGGAGCAACGCTATCTGGCCAGCGAGGAGGCGGCCCGACCGGCGCTGAAACTGAGCGAATGGCTGGCGCTGTTTAAACGACGTACCACCTGGGGGATGATCCTCGGCTTCTCCGGGGTGAACTATACCGGCTGGCTGTATATCGCGTGGCTGCCGGGTTATCTGCAGGCGCAGCAGGGATTGAGCCTTGCTAAAACCGGCTGGGTGGCGGCGATCCCGTTTCTCGCTGCGGCGGTGGGCATGTGGGTCAATGGGCTGGTGGTCGATGCGCTGGCGCGCAGAGGCTACGATCTGGCGAAAACCCGCAAAACGGCGATTGTCGCCGGACTGGTGCTTTCCGCGCTCGGCACGCTGTTGGTGGTGCAATCAAACTCGCCGACCCAGGCGGTGGCGTTTATCTCCATGGCGCTGTTCTGCGTCCATTTCGCTGGCACCTCGGCCTGGGGATTGGTACAGGTGCTGGTGGCGGAACATAAAGTGGCGTCGGTGGCGGCGATCCAGAACTTTGGCAGCTTTGTGTTTGCCTCCTTCGCGCCGATCGTCACCGGCTGGGTTGTGGATACCACCCACTCTTTCAATCTGGCGCTGGTGATCGCCGCCGGCGTGACCTTCGCCGGGGCGCTGTGCTACTTCTTTATCGTCAAAACCCGCATCGATTAACCGGTCGTTATGCAACAGGCCCGCAGGGAGGCGTGGCCTGCGCCATGATCCGTCTTCTCTTACCGCTTCGTGGCGGATTTTCTTCTGTCATCTCAGAGATTTTGTGACCGATCGCCAGCGAGCACAACCCGGCAAAAAGCTTCTTGTATGGTAGTTGACAGAAATCAAAGATGTTATACCAATTGCGTGAGATGGTTGAGGCACAAAGGCATTCTCCTCGAGAGTTCTCCCAGAGAATGGTTGATGAGCCACATAACAACGAGAGTTACCATGGAAAACACCCTCTTAACCGCTAACGCCATCCTGCCCGGCTACGATCGCCACGCGCTGGTCCCCCGTATCGTCCATCTGGGTTTTGGCGCGTTTCACCGCGCCCATCAGGCGGTATACGCCGATATACTGGCCAGCGAGTACGGCAGTGACTGGGGCTACACTGAAGTCAACCTGATTGGCGGCGAGCAGCAAATCGCCGATCTCCGGCAGCAGGATCTGCTGTATACCGTGGCCGAAATGTCCGCCGACGCGTGGACCGCGCGCGTGGTCGGGGTGGTGAAGCAGGCGCTGCATGCCCAGGTCGATGGTCTCGAGGCCGTGCTTTCGGCGATGTGTGAGCCACAGGTGGCCATTGTCTCCCTCACCATTACCGAGAAAGGCTATTGCCATTCGCCTGCCAGCGGCGAGCTGCAGCTCGATCACCCGCTGATCGCCGCCGATCTCGCTAAACCGCGCCAGCCGAAATCGGCAGCGGGCGTGGTGGTGGAGGCCTTAGCGCGCCGCCGGGCGGCAGGGCTGCCTGCCTTTACCGTGATGTCCTGCGATAACATGCCGGAAAACGGTCATGTGATGCGCAACGTCGTTTGCGCCTACGCCCGGGCGCTGGATGCGGACCTCGCGGCATGGATAGAACAGAACGTCACCTTTCCGTCGACCATGGTGGACCGCATTGTCCCGGCGGTGACCGCGGAAACCCTCGATAAAATTGAACAGCTGACCGGCGTGCGCGACCCGGCTGGGGTGGCCTGTGAGCCGTTCCGCCAGTGGGTGATTGAGGATAATTTTGTCGCCGGACGTCCACAGTGGGAGAAAGCGGGGGCGGAGCTGGTCGCCGATGTGGTGCCTTTCGAAGAGATGAAGCTGAGGATGCTCAACGGCAGCCATTCGTTCCTCGCCTATCTCGGCTATCTGGCCGGTTATCAGCATATCAACGACTGTATGCAGGATGACAACTACCGCCGCGCGGCGCTGGCGCTGATGCTGGACGAGCAGGCCCCGACCTTAAAAGTGCAGGGGGTGGATCTGTCACACTATGCCAGTCTGCTGATTGACCGCTACTGCAATCCGGCGCTCAAACACCGTACCTGGCAGATTGCAATGGACGGTAGCCAGAAGCTGCCGCAGCGCATGCTGGACTCGGTACGCTGGCATCTGGCGCACCAGCATGACTTCACGCTGCTGGCGCTGGGCGTGGCGGGGTGGATGCGCTATGTCGGCGGTGTTGACGACGCCGGCCAGGCAATCGAAATTTGCGATCCGCTGCTGCCGGTGATCCAGCAGGCGGTAGCCGCCAGCGCCGATGGCGAAGCGCGCGTCAAAGCGCTGTTGGGCATTGAGGCCATCTTTGGCCGGGAGCTGCCGCAGGAAGCGCGGTTCGTCTCGGCGGTGACCCGCGCCTATGTAGCGCTACAGCGTCAGGGGGCGAAAGCCACCGTTGCCGCATGGGCTGAGGCGCAATAATCATTTGTTCCCGGTGTCGGTCATGGGGTCGACACCGGCTCTTCTGCTGTTTCTGCACGGTTCCGCTGATAAATCTTTTTTGCTGTTGATCGCTTTTAGCAGGCTAAAAATATGATCGAACGCAATGTCCTTACATAACTCTATATTTCCCTGATTTACTAAAGATAATTAGCTGTTATTTTTCCGAATAATGGCTGGTCATTCACCGCAAAAATGGCATAGTTAAGTTATTGAAAAATCATTTTCTCTGGAAAAGGAGTGCGGGCCATGTATAAAAAGATTTTATTGCCTGTTGATGTTTTTGAAATGGATTTAAGCGATAAGGCAGTGCGTCACGCGGAATTTCTCGCATCGGCGGAAAATGGCGAGATCACCTTGCTCAACGTCCTGCCGAACAGCAGCCGTTCGTTATTACGCGGATTTACGGCGGATATTCGTAAATTCGAAGCCTATATGCAGGAAGAGTCAGAGAAAAAGATGCGCGAGGTGGCGCGACTGTTCGACCTGCCAATGTCACGGATCCATACCCGGGTCGTGTTTGGTAACGTGCGCGATGAAATTCTGGCTATCAGTAACAACGAAGCGTTCGATGTGATAGTGATTGGCTCCCGCAAACCGGGGATCTCCACCCATCTGCTGGGCTCCAACGCCGAGTCCATTTTGCGCTACGCCAAAACGCCGGTGCTGGTGGTCAGATAATCCCCTCCGTCACGACGGCTGCGTCAGCCTTATTTCGCAGCCGTCTGGTCCTTACTCTTCGCTAAACCAGTCGCGATTCTCCTGGCGGATCAGCAGCACAGATTCGCTGATTTCATGCAAATGAATACTCATGGCTTTCTCGACTGCCTCAGCGTCGCGTTTTTCCAGCGCGGTAAAAATTTCGTGATGCTGGCGCAGAAGCATCTCCGGGGAGGAGACATGGTCAAGGCTCATGTAGCGCACGCGGTCAATGGCGGCTTTGATGTTTTCCACCGTATCCCAGGCCAGCTGACAATCGGCGATAACCGAAAGCTTCTGGTGAAATTCATCATCAAGCAGGAAAAAATCGTTTAACTGCTGGCGGTCGACGGCAATACGCTGCTGATGGAGATTCTGCTCCAGTTGATAGACTTGCTCATCGTTAATCATGCCAGCGGCACGGCGGACCACCGCGCACTCAATCGCCTGGCGGACAAAGCAACCATTGCGCACCTGAGACAGGGAGATTTTGTTGACGTAGCTGCCGCGCTGGGGACGGATCTGGATAAGTCCATTCTCCGCCAGCTTAATAAAGGCCTCGCGCACCGGCTGACGAGATACCGCAAAACGCACGGAGACTTCTTTCTCCGACAGCGGCGTGCCAGGCGGGATGAGGCAGTGAACGATATCCCGGCGGAGGATGCGATAAATTTGCTGATTAACGGGTTGCGTCGGATTCAGTTGCGATTCTGCGGCCATTGATGGTTACTTTTTATGGGGTTATGCGCACTATTTTACGCGTTTTTTGCGGTTCCGCCCATACCCGGCCATCAGGCCGGGTGGCTGACGGTTAGCCCTGGCGGTGAACGCTGAGCCCGGCAAAGCTCTGGCTCACCGGCATCATCTCCAGGGTGTTGATGTTGACGTGTTTCGGTAGGGTGGCCACCCACCAGACCGCCTCGGTCACATCTTCCGGCGTCAGGGCTTCGGTGTTCTCGTAGGTTTTACCGGCTTTGGCGTCATCGCCTTTAAAGCGGACGTTAGAGAACTCGGTGCCGCCCACCAGGCCCGGCTCGATGTCGGTGACGCGCACCGCGGTGCCGTGCAGGTCAGTGCGAAGATTGAGGCTGAACTGGCGCACAAAGGCTTTGGTCGCCCCATAGACGTTACCGCCAGCATAAGGCCAGCTGCCCGCCGTGGAGCCGATGTTGATGATATGGCCGCGATTGCGCGCCACCATGCCCGGCAGGACGGCGCGGGTCATGTACACCAGCCCTTTATTATTGGTGTCGATCATATCTTCCCAGTCTTCCACGCTGGCGCGGTGCGCCGGCTCCAGGCCGAGCGCCAGACCCGCGTTGTTCACCAGCACATCGATAGCCTGCCACTCGGCGGGCAGGTCGGCAATCAGCGTCTCAATAGCGGCGCGGTTGCGGACGTCCAGTTGCGCGATATAAAGATTATCGCCCAGCTCGTCTTTCAGCGTCTTCAGGCGCTCTTCGCGACGTCCGGTGGCAATCACTTTATGACCGTTAGCGACAAAACGGCGAGTAATACTTTCACCAAAACCGGCAGTGGCGCCGGTGACCATGATAATCATCTTACTGTTCCTCAACGCTTTTTGTGTTTTCATACCATAGCACGCACAGGCGGCGACCGGTAACGGAAATCATTGCGACCCCTTAAGGAGAAGCCTAATCTTACAGGATTAGCCTGTGCAGGAGAGAAAGATGTCCGAACAAAACCCCTTTTTTAGCGTCAGTCTGTTGCCTTACCAGGCGCCGCGGTTTGACCTGATCGAAGACAGTCACTATCGGCCGGCGTTTGATGAGGGCGTTCGGCAGCAGCGCGAGGAGATCCGCGCCATTATCGACAATCCGCAGCCGGCCAGTTTCGCCAACACGCTCGAGGCGCTGGAGCAGAGCGGACAGCTGCTGGCGCGGGTGACGCGGGTCTTTTTCGCCATGGCCGGCGCCCATACCAACCCTTATCTTCAATCACTGGATGAACAATTTTCCGCCGAGCTCGCCGGGCTGGGGAATGACATCTGGCTCAACGAGGCCTTATTCCAGCGGGTGAACAGCGTCTACGAACAGCGCGAGAAGCTCGCGCTTGACGGCGAATCCCTGCGTCTCCTGACCCTGACATGGCAACGTTTTGTTCACGCCGGGGCAACGCTGGACCCGGCGCAGAAGGCGGTGCTGCGCGCGCTGAACACTGAAGCGGCCACTTTGCAAAGTCAGTTCCAGCAGCGGCTGCTGGGGGCGGCGAAAAGCGGCGGCCTGGTGGTCGATGACCGGCATCAACTGGATGGCCTGAACGATGAGGA
The DNA here is from genome assembly GCF_040062325.1 of Klebsiella sp. GG_Kp175. Taxonomy (NCBI): domain Bacteria; kingdom Pseudomonadati; phylum Pseudomonadota; class Gammaproteobacteria; order Enterobacterales; family Enterobacteriaceae; genus Klebsiella; species Klebsiella sp. GG_Kp175. Next base: position 30,425 of record NZ_JBEAFX010000011.1, read on the forward strand.
GATAGCGGCGGCTGCCGAGGCGGCGCGCGAAAAAGGGCTCAGCGATCGCTGGCTGCTGACGCTGACCAACACCACCCAGCAGCCGCAGCTGCTTGCGCTGCGCGACCGGCAAACGCGGGAAAATCTTTTCGCCGCCGGCTGGACGCGCAATCAGCAGGGCGATGAGCATGATACCCGTTGTCTGGTGCTGCGGCTGGTGGCGATCCGCGCGCAGCAGGCGGAACTGCTGGGGGCGGCAGATTACGCCAGCTGGGCGCTGACCGATCAAATGGCGGCTTCCCCGGCGGAGGCATTGGGCTTTATGCGTCAGATCGCGCCGGCGGCGCGGGCGAGGGCGGAACGTGAGCTGGCGGACATCCAGCAGGTGATCGACAACGAAGGCGGGGCGTTTCGCGCGCAGGCATGGGACTGGCTCTACTACAGCGAGCAGGTGCGGCGGGCTGCCTATGCCATTGATGACGCGCAGCTTAAACCCTATTTTGCCCTCGAGCGCGTGCTGCAGGACGGCGTCTTCTGGACGGCATCGCAGCTCTTTGGGCTCCGCTTCGTGGAGCGCTTTGACATCCCGGTGTACCACCCGGATGTGCGGGTCTGGGAGATCTTCGACCACAATGGCGAAGGGATAGCGCTGTTTTATGGTGATTATTTCGCGCGCGATTCAAAGAGCGGCGGCGCCTGGATGGACGTGTTTGTCGAACAGTCGACCCTGCGGGAGCAGCGCCCGGTTATCTATAACGTCTGCAACTACACCCGGCCGCAGTGCGAGCAGAGCGCGCTGTTGTCATGGGATGAGGTGATCACCCTGTTCCATGAGTTTGGCCACGCCCTGCACGGGCTGTTCGCCAATCAGCGTTATGCCAGCCTCTCCGGCACCAATACCCCGCGGGATTTTGTCGAGTTCCCGTCGCAAATCTTCGAACACTGGGCCAGCCATCCGCAGGTATTTGCCCACTATGCGAAGCATTATCGCTCCGGAGAGCCGATGCCGGAGGCGCTGCGCGACAATATGTTGCGTGCGGCAACTTTCAATAAAGGATATGACATGAGCGAGCTGCTAGCCGCCGCGCTGCTCGATATGCGCTGGCACACGCTGTCGACCACTGCGTTACCGGAAGAGGTGGATGCGTTTGAACAGAAAATACTTCGGGATGAGCAACTGGATCTGGCGGCCGTTCCCCCGCGCTATCGCAGCAGCTACTTCTCCCATATCTTCGGCGGGGGCTATGCGGCAGGCTATTACGCCTATCTGTGGACCCAGATGCTGGCCGATGACGGCTATCAGTGGTTCGTGGAGCAGGGCGGTTTGACCCGTGAGAACGGTCAGCGCTTCCGGGAAGCGATTCTGTCGCGCGGCAATAGCACTGATTTAGCTGAACTTTATCGCCAGTGGCGCGGACACGATCCACAGATTGAGCCGATGCTGGAAAACCGTGGGCTGAGTGCGTAGGGTCATTTCGGGCTGACACGATAACCGGGCGCGATGCCCGGTTTATTGACCCCTTTTTGTTCCTCAAATGTCTCCACACTGTTCTCCCCAGTCCCCCCTCAAATTCTGAGAAAAAACGATACCGGCGATATTTCCGTCGCAGTAACGGGGCGGCACAGGTGACAGCGACTTTGTCCGTTTTCCAAACACAGAAAAAGAGGACATCAGGCGCCACTTATTTCCCTGCAAACACGGGTGTTAAGGTTTAATTAACAAACAGGCAGGATACTGACCTCGCCAATCCTCTCATAAAATGGCCAAATCATGAACGAACAGTTACGTAATGCACTACCGCATAAAGACACCCCTTTTTTCCGCATGCTGCATATTATTGTCGCCACCCTGATTCTGCTGCAGATTATTAGCTCTAATTTCACTGAAAGTGAGGCGCTTCACGACCTGAATATTACCGGGGTCGTCACATGGTTTCATATTGTCTCGGGATTAGCGCTGATTGCGCTTGGTGCGGTGATGCTGGTTTGGATGCTTAATACGCGCGGGTTTCGATACTATTTTGCCTGGTCGACATTTGATTTTCGTGGTGTGGTTGAAGACAGTAAACAGCTGATGACATTTCGTCTTCCTGAAGCCCATGCCGGGGGCATAGCGGCAATTATTCAGGGGCTTGGCGTACTGGCACTGTTAGCGGTCGCACTCTGTGGTGGACTCTGGTTTGTACTGGACACCGCGTCATGGGCGTCACCGTCGCTGGCGGAAACAGTCCTTCATTGGCATAAGTTTCTGACGGTGTTCATTGAAACCTATTTCTGGGCACATGGTGCGATGGGAGTGCTGCATATCTTTCTCTCCTTTCGTCGTCAAAGGAAACAAGCGATTATTGATTAATGTTCTGCACTTTCTAATTCCGATGAGGATGCGTATTTAAAGGGAAACGACATGCATCTTGAACGACACAGCATCGAAACCGTCGGCTGGCTAAGGGCTGCGGTTCTGGGAGCAAATGACGGGATTGTCTCAACCGCAAGCCTGGTGCTCGGCGTCGCCTCTGCAAACAGCGGCTCTTCGGGTGTACTACTGGCGGGGGTCGCCGGGCTGGTTGCTGGCGCCATGTCTATGGCCGCAGGAGAATATGTTTCGGTATCATCCCAGGCGGATACCGAAGCCGCGGCGCTTGCCCAGGAAAAAAGCGAGCTTGACGCCGATTATCAGGGAGAGGTGCGGGAGTTGACATCACTTTATATCCAACGTGGTGTGGAGCCAGCGCTTGCCCGGCAGGTAGCAGAGCAGCTTATGGCTAAAGACGCCCTGGAGGCTCATGCCCGCGAAGAACTGGGGTTAACGGATGTCCTTTCTGCGCGACCTTTGCAGGCGGCTCTCTTTTCGGCAGTGAGTTTTTCCGTCGGGGCGGGGTTGCCTTTGTTCGTTGCCTTGTTATCGCCAGCAAAATTGATATCCATCTCTATCTTCTTTTCTACACTTTTTTCACTGGCTGCGCTGGGCTATCTCTCTTCCGTTGTGAGTAACGCACCGCCTGTCAGGGCGATCATCAGAATTACGTTCTGGAGCTCGCTGGCCATGCTTTTTTCGATGGGGATTGGGCGTATCGCCGGGCAGATACTATTGTAGAATTGTCGAGGGTCTGTTCCTCGACCGCTCCTCATCACTGGTTGAGCTCATCGTAGGGTTTTGATCGGCAGGGAGGAGCACTGCCCACCTCATTCGTCAAGGAGATACGTTTGCATATTGAGACTCATCGCCTGCGTCTTCGCCCTGTCATGGCTGAAGATGTTGTCGATCTATACCGAATTTATGGCGATCCGGCGACAAATACCTTTAACCCCGCAGGGCCCTATCCGGATATTGACTATGCCAGTACGGTTCTCCAGCGCTGGCTTGCCCACTGGCACGATCGCGGATTTGGCAACTGGGCCATATCGGCGCGTGATACCCCGGAAAAAATCATTGGCTTTGGCGGCGTAAGTCTACGCAGTTATAACGATGTCACCATTAACAATCTCGGATATCGGTTTTCCACTGAGGCATGGGGAAAAGGACTGGCCACCGAGTTTGCGATTGGCGCGATAAGATATGGCTTTGAGGCGCTTAAACTTGCGGAGATGTCAGCGGTTGTCCGGGCTAACCATCTGGCTTCGCAGAAAGTTCTCGAGAAAGCCGGGATGAGGTACATTAACGATATTGCTGATGTAAAAGATGCGCCGCCGAGTCTGCTCTATTCGTTGACCTTAAGCGAGTGGTTAAGCCAGTCGGGGTAACCCGCGGGCGCTTATTCGCAAGGCTGGATCGCACCGCAGCCGGCGCATCAGGTGGGGATTGCTCACAGAATCATGCGTTCATTCTATTGGCTCAATTAACTCTGGCCCTTGATTGTTGACATTGCCGACCGCCCGCGATACCGCATGCCAGATGAAATCGTCGGCGGTGACGGCTCCGTCCCTGGCAATCTCCGCCGCTTCCGCGCCGGTGACTTCTTGCCTCATCCATTCCCGGGCGGCTTCCGGCGCCAGGACCAGCGGCCGGCGGTCATGAATATCGACAAGACCGCGATCGGCGGCAGCGGTCACCAGCAAAAATCCTTCGGCGCTATCCCCGCTTTCGAAGGGCGTGCTGCCAATAGCGGCCATCAATATCGGCTGGCCATCCTTGCGCTGGATGAAGTAGGGCTGCTTTTTCTCTCCGGCCTTTTTCCACTCAAACCAGCCGTCGGCGAAGCAGATCGCCCGCCCGTGCTGCCACAGCGGTTTGAACATCCTGCTGGTGGCTGCGGTCTCAACGCGGGCGTTGATCAGCGGGTGTTTATCCCACCATCCTGGAGCATAACCCCAGTAAACGGGATCGAGGTTGAGTTGCGCATTCCTTTCACTCAGGAGTAACACTTTTGTCCCGGGTGCCACGTTATACCGCCCAATCGGCGCCGGGTCCCAGGGGATATTGTATTCAGCCTCTTCGGCAAGATAAGCCAGATATTCTTCCCGCGTCTGTGCTTGCGCAAAACGTCCGCACATCGCCACCTCCAGCATAATGTCTAAAGGAAAGCATAGTTCATCAGGGAGGGGGCGTTGTGAGAAATGATTTTGAAATCATGCGATTGTGATCCCTTCTCCCAGGCGTATGGCTGACGCCTGGGCACATACTGTTTAAGTTGCCGATATTGCAGGCCATAATTCTGGCCTGAAATATATTAATTGAAGTTACGTATTCACCATGTGAATTGCTATTGCGAAAAATGTACGCAGGCGCAAGTACTGAGTATATGTCGCCTGAACAAGGCGTGTAGATGGAGTTGAAGGTGGGGTGTTTACCCGCCGCTGCAACAGACGAAAGGCAACGGCGTAGAAAAAGATTAGTTATCCGGGTTGTTGGAAATGCCTCTCCATACCATCCCCAGACCGATCAACATCGACGCGAAGAGGGCGAACAGGGTGGTAGAGATAAAAATGCTGGTCATTATGATGCCTCAGAAAGTGCGTATGCAGATTATTAGGCACGGGGGGACGAGAAAGGTTCCTTCCCTGACGGATTATCTTTTCACCAGCGTCTTTACGTCTGGCGCCAGCGAGGCGGATGTCATATCGAGGCACCGCTCTTGACGGAGGGATAATGCGGGGAGCCGTGTTTCTCCCTGCGCTGTTGCAGGAAGCCACTGGCAGGGGGATGCGTCGTGTTTCGGGCGTTGACATCCCATTGTACAAGTTATATATACATGTCGCTTCTGTTTATTGAATGTTAAACAGCATCAGTTATGGGACTCAGAAGCACCACACCCCCGCCGTCGGGCGGGGGTTACTTTGCCACCTGACCTGGTTATTTCTCACGGTGACTGACGAAGAAAATTTTTATTTCAGGTCTTGAAAAACGCGCTTTAGCTATTATTTTATATAGCGGACAAGCAATGCTTGCCTTTATGTTGAGCTTTTGAATGGATATTCAGGAGGTTAATGATGGCACTCAAAACCTTGTCAGCACTCCCGGTATTTGCTGATTCCCTTTTTGCCGATCGCTTTAATCGTATTGACCGTCTTTTCAGCCAGTTAACTGGCGATACGCCGGTGGGTACCTTACCTGCCTACGATTTACAGAAAGTGGATGACAGTAATTTTCTGCTCAGCGTTAGCGTACCAGGCTGGAAAGATGATGAACTGGAAATTGAGACCGTAGGCGGTAATTTACATATTACCGGCAAACGCGCGCAAACCGAAAATCATTCCGGCGGCAGCCAGGGCTGGATTTATAAAGGCATTCGTCGGGCTGATTTCCAGCTCAGTTTCTCGCTTCCTGAACACGCCCAGATTAATCAGGCGCAGCTGGATAGCGGGATCTTAAAAATTGCTATCCATCAGGAAATACCCGAGAGCGAAAAACCGCGCAAAATTGCGATTGAGAATCAAGGCAGGGTGATCGAGCATAAAGTTTGATTGCGCCTCTGTCCTAAAGTTGTTCATTTCAAGGCCCGCGCTGCGGGCCTTTATATTATCCGCTAAAGGAGGCGTAAACGGTCTCCCGGCGATCAGAGAAATCGATATGCTATCCTGTAAACAGGGCCTGTGAGGCTGTGTTCCTTCTAAAAGTCGGCGAGGTGTCAGAATGATGGACCAAATCGATAAAGACGCACAAAATACCCATGAATTGACCGCTCGGGTGGCCCGGGCGCTTATTGCGAGAGGCTGGCGACTGACCACGGCGGAATCCTGCACCGGTGGCAATCTGGCGGCGGCGCTCTGTGCTCAGGCTGATACCGCGGCCTTTTATGATACCGGCGTGGTTACCTTCAGCGATGAAGCCAAGCGCAACGTGCTCCAGGTCCGCGCGGAAACCCTGGCGGTACATAGCGCTGTCAGCGAAGCGTGCGTTCAGGAAATGTCGACCGGTATTTTGTCGTTAGCCGGAGCCGATATCGCCATCGCCATCAGCGGCTATGCGGGGCCGGAAGGAGGGGAGGATGGAACTCCCGCCGGGACGGTATGGTTTGCATGGAGCTTTCGCGGCCAGATCGAAACCCAACGGATGCGCTTTACCGGTGACTGCGAGGCAGTGGTGGCACAAGCGGTGCGCTTCGCCATGGCGGCGCTGGGCGAAAAACTCGCCCACTGGCAGTGACGCTACCGGACGCTGCGCCCTTACAGATCCGCAGCCTGGCGCTCTACCGGCCAGAAAATCTCCCCGATGCCATTCAGACAAGGCCGGGAAAACAGGAAGCCCTGAAACAGGCGAATGCCAACCGACTGTAGCCAACACCACTCCTCCAGGGTTTCAACGCCTTCCGCCACGACCGTGATGCCTAAATCCTCGCAGCAGCGGACGACCGAGGCGACAATCGCCTGCTTGGTGCCGCTGATATGAATGTTGCGCACCAGCTCTGCGTCCACTTTAATTTTGTCAGGCTGAAAGCGGGTCAGTAACGACAGGCCGGAGTAACCCGCGCCAAAGTCATCGATGGCCAGCTTCATGCCCGCGACGCGCAGCGCTTTGAGCACCTTGCGGAACTGGTCGAAGCAGGTGATCACCTCCGTTTCGGTGACCTCTATCAGCACCTGGTCCGGCCTGAGGCCGGCCGCCAGCAGGCTGTTCATCAGCCAGCCGACGGCGTCAGGATGGTTATACAGCGAACCGGGCAGCAGGTTAATGGCCAGTTGGTGTTTGCCAAGCGGTAGCTGACCTGCGAGAGAGAAGGCATATGCTTTGCTCTCGAGGTCGAAACGGTAACGATCCTCCGCCGGGATGGCGGCAAACATCTCCACAGGGGATCCGCCGGTAGGGCTGCGGATCAGCGCTTCAAAGGAGGAGATTCGCTTTTTCGCTGGTTCGACGATAGCCTGCAAGGCAAACTGGCAGGGTTGATCGGGCAGATGACGCGGCGTGGCTGTGCCCGCGGCGGCCTTCATCGTCCAGCGAGAAGGCTGCAACGGCTCGGGGAGACAATAGCGCCCACCGTTAGCGATAAAGGCGTTAATCAGTCGGAACATCCGGTCGTTGATTGGCTCGGTGACCCCGAACGAGCTAATGCGCAGGATCTCCTCCAACGCGCCATCGTTATCGTAAAGACGGAGATCCAACATGCGCATCCCGGTGCCGCGAAAGCGACGGTAGGCCGAATAGTCGCGCATCAGCTCAACCACATCGCGATGGCGCGGATCGCTCTGTATTTCGTGGAATAACGACTCCAGACTCTCTTCGCTCCCTTCCAGCACCTGGAAGAACTGCAGGCCGTTAAACAACAGAATGCCGGTGATGCCAAGGGGCGTATTTTTCCCGCAGGCGCGATGAATTAAAGCGTCGAGATCGGTGAGCGGGCGGTCAGGATCAACCTGGCTGCGATAAATCAGGGTGGTTAGCATTAGTCATTCCGGTCGCTGCAGCAAAGCTGCGATGGCCTGTACAGCGCATGTTGAGAAAAGTATGGCCTGCCCCCCAAATAGGGAGTCTGTGTTTGGTGCCCTTTAACTAACCGTGATGTCCGCACGCAGAACGTGAGTTTCACTTGGTGACTACCTTCACTCTACAGGGAATCTAAAGTTTAGCTATCTTTTTCGCATGCTCAATGCAAAAAAGGGCAAACAGACCGATCGCCCTTTTTGAAATATTGGCTCAGCGTATTAACTAGCCGGTTAATACTCGTCACCAGGAATTATCTTACCATTCTATTTCACGCTCTCAAAAAGCGATGCTGGTCTTGCCTCGATAAAATAGAATGCATAATATCAGTCCAGGTTAAATTTCTTTTTTTAGGTCTGCTATGAGTGACTTGTTTATTATTTTATGCCTGATTCTCTGTCCCGTTATTTCTTTGTGGAGTGGTGTTTCTTACATTCGGGAAAGACGCAAAAGACGCTACGTCTTCCGTTCCAGAAGATAATCTGCAGAGGTAATACAATGGCGATTGTATTAACGTCTTGCGAGTAGTTTTACGAGGTTGTTAAATTGCTGGCGGCTGTTTAAATTGAACTTGCACATAATATTCTTTTTATGCGAATGAATTGTTTTATGGCTAATTTTAAGCGCCGCGGCGACTTCATGCGGACTTAATCCAATACTGAATGCGTAAATGACTTTGGTTTGCGCATCGCTGACCGTCTTGCAGGCGCAATTGATGCAACGCCGCAGGCGATTGAAGGATGGGTCATGATGAGGTGGCAGGGAGCGCTGAATCGCGCTGGCTATCTCATCTTTAAGAAGCTGAACGGGAGCGTGGGGAGGCATAAACACCGCCTGCCGCAGACAGTTGGGTAAACCCTCTTCGGCGGTAGCTTGTTCATTATCCTGAAAAATAAAAAGCGTGTATTGCTCTGGGGCATGCTGAAACAGGTCATGACACAGGTACCATTCTCCCGCCACCATTTCCGTGAAGATCACATTAGCTTGCGCCATCCCATCCGCGTTCCATTGTTGAGAAAACTGATACTCTGATCCCCCGTAGGTCTTCATCGCTTCATCCACCAGTTCCGCAATAGCAACCCGCAAATAGTGATTTTTTATATTGATCAAAAAATTCGTCATATAACTTCCCTGTTGGGTATTAAAAAAGGTGTCAGAATAAATTAAAGAATATAATGGTGAGGTGCAGACGTTTTTTAGCCGGGGTAATCTAAGGGATGTTTTTCATTAATGCAATATCTGCCTGAAAAAGTGAGATATCGGTGTATTGGTATGCGAAAGTTCCTAATAAACAAAATGTTAAGGATATATCGATCAGCGTTTTAAGCGTTTTGATGATTTTTTATTTTTGCGATGCATAAAAAGCTTAGTGATAGCCAGTATCTGTTGTTAGAATTAGCGGAGGACAAGATTACAGGAAGTATGTAGTGCTTATGAAGCAGAAACTCTATTTAAAAATGTTGGCGTGGCTGGAGGATAATATCTACTGTAACCCGGCGATCGATGACCTGGCACAGTATATGGGCTATTCGCGTCGGTTTGTGTACGAGGTGTTTTATCAATACGGCCGGTTACCCATCGGGCAGTATATTCGCCTGCGGCGCTTGACCATCGCAGCGGTCAGTCTGCGCTTAACGCGGCAACCGATCGCCGCTATAGCCTGGCAGTTAAGTTACGATTCGCCGCAGACCTTTTCCCGCGAGTTTAAGAAACGGTTCTCGCTTTCGCCACGGGAATACCGATGCGCAGCGCACTGGGATACGGCAAAACTGTTAAAAAAATTCTCCCCTGATGATGAACGTCTGCCATTGGCGCGGATCTGTTCCCTGCCGGAGCGGGTCTATTATGGCTACCCGATGAAGTATGAACTGCGCCTGTCGGATATGGTGCTGCAACGCACCGCCAAGACGGCTATCAGACAAAAGGTTGACCGTTTTTTTACCGCCGGAGAAGGCTCGCTTTCCATACTCTCTGATTACGCCGCGGCGCGTCAAAATGAGCTTAACGTCGAGATTAACGCCTTTGTTGGTTGTCATGAGACGCGAAAGCCATCGTCCACGTTGACCGCCCGGTCGGGACTCTATGTCGGAGTTGATTTCTACGGCAGCTGGTCACGCTATGCCCGTTTGTCCAGCGATCTCTATCTGGATCTGCTGCCAACGCTGGGGGTAAGCCGTCGCGACGGGTATGACATAGAATGTTTCATGGCACGCCATACGGAAGGCGGAGATACAGAAGAGAGGTGCTATCACGTACGCTATTTTATACCGGTGACGCTGAAAGCGGCGGCTCAGCAGCCGGGCAGCGATAATGAGTCAGTCCCCGCGAGGGGGACCCAATAAGGTGGCCGGAGCCACCCAAATAAACTTCACAGTAAAAACCACAGCAGCCAGGTAATGAGGAAGCCCGTCACCCCCATGATGGTTGTCAGTACGGTCCATGTTTTGAGTCCGTCCGGCACCGAGAGCCCCAGATAGCGCGTGACCACCCAAAATCCGGCATCGTTGACGTGTGACAATCCGAGTGAGCCGAAGCAGGTCGCCAGCGTCACCAGCACCAGCTGGAGCGGCTCCAGCCCGGCAACCGCCTGTGACAGCAGGCCGGAGGTGGTGAGGATCGCCACGGTGGCCGAGCCCTGCGAGGCCCGAAGCACCAGCGACAGCAGGAAAGCGGCGGGCATCAGCGGCAGATGAATCGTCTCCAGCGCCTCGGCTAAGGCATTGCCGATGCCGGAGGCGACCAGCACCCCGCCAAAGGCGCCGCCGGCGCCGGCGACAAGGATAACGTCCGCCGAGGAGGGGATCGCGCTGCCGGTCACTTCTCCCAGCTTTTTCAGGTTCATACCCCGCCGGATGCCCAGCGTCCAGCTGGCCAGCCCCAGGGAGATCAGCAGGGCGACGGGCGGGGTGCCAATGACGGTCATCAGCTGGCGAATCGCGTTTTCCGGCAGCAGCAAGGCCTGACAGAGCGTTCCGGAAACAATCAGCACGATGGGCACCACGATCAGCCCGCCGATAACCAGCGCATTCGGCGGCGCCAGTCGGGTCTGCTGCGCGTTGACGGAGAGGTCGGGCACCTCGGCTGTTTGCTGCTGTTCCAGCACGTTAATCGACAGATGATAATGGCGCTGATTGATCGACCGGGCGACAAAATAACCCACGATACCCACCACGACCGATACCCCAATCCCCGCCAGCATCAGCCAGCCGACATCGCTATGCAGAATACCTGCCGCGGCCGCCGCGCCAGGGTGGGTTGGCAATGCCACGTGGACGGTTAACATCACTCCGGCCATTGGCAGGCCAAACTTCAACGGCGACATATGAGCGACTTTACTGAAGTCGTAAATTAACGGAATGATGATAATAAAGCCGACTTCAAAGAAGACTGGGGTGCCGAGAATAAAAGCGACGATGGTTAAGGCGGCAATCGTCCGTTTAGAACCCAGCACGCCGGTCAGCGTTTTCGCCAGCGATTCGGCGCCGCCGGATATTTCAATGAGCACCCCCAGCATTGATCCCAAAATAATAATGCTGGCGATATGGCCGAGCAGGCCGCCCATCCCTTTTTCAATGGTGGTAATGATTTTATCCGCCGGAATGCCGGTGGCGAACGCCACCAGCAGGCTGACGATCAGGAGCGCCACAAAAGGATGCGCTTTAGCTTTGATCACCAGCAGGAGCAACAGCACTACGCTGGCTAACGCAATAAGTAACAGCGCCGATGTCGACATAGTTTTGCCTCGGGTATTAACAGGTATACAGAGAGTTATATTTTTAGAACCGCGCTTTATTTTTTCCGGTAGGGCGAAAACCATTCCAGTCCGGAAAGGGTATCCGCCCTGGGGATATATTCGCAGCCGATCCAACCGTCATAGCCCGCTTTATCCAGTAACGCATAGATCCATGAATAATTAATCTCGCCCTCGTCCGGTTCATGGCGGTCGGGCAGGGAGGCTATCTGAATATGGCGGTACTGACCGGCATACTCTGTAATAAGATGGCTTAAATTACCGTCCACTTTCTGCGCATGAAACAGATCTAACTGCACCGCGATGTTTGGCCGGTCGACCCGCTTCGCTATCTCCAGCGTCTGATATTGGCTGTGGTAGAGATAGCCCGGTTTGGTCTGCGGATTCAGGGCTTCAATGAGCACTCGCTTGTCGTGGCGGGCAAAGCACTCGGCGGCGTAGCGCAGGTTATCGAAAAGCTCGGCCTCGCAGGCCGCGCGATCCATCCCCGGCGGCACCACGCCGGCCATGATATGCACCTGCGGACAATCCAGCTGGCGGGCATACTCCAGCGCCAGCTCAATATCACGCCGGGCCTCGGCGCTCCTGCCCGGCAGGGCGGCGAGACCCCACTCCCCGGCATTAACGTCGCCGGGCGGGGTATTAAACAGCACCAGCTGCAGCTGGTTTTCCTGCAGGCGCTGTTTAATTTCCCCGGCGGCATACTCATAGGGGAACAGAAACTCCACGGCTTCGAAACCGGCGCCGGCGGCGGCGGCAAAGCGGTCCAGGAACGGCAGCTCGGTAAACAGCATGGATAAATTTGCAGCGAATTTTTGCATGGTTTTATCTCAGTTCATCCACTTCGTCAGCGGTCAGGTAACGGATATCGCGATTGCCGAGGGTAAACATCAGCCGCGCGGTCTCTTCCAGCTCTTCGGTATTGTTGGTGGCTTCGCGCAGCGATGAGCCGGTGACCACCGGACCATGGTTGGCCAGTAAAAAGGCGTTATAGCGCGGCGCCAGCCCGGCCAGCGCCTCGGCAATGCGGTCGTCACCCGGTCGGTAGTAGGGAACCACCGGGACGTCGCCGACCCGCATCACCACGTAGGGAGTAAAGGGGCGAATACAATTGTGCGGATCGAGCCCCTGCAGGCAGGAGAGCGCGGTCAAATAGTGGCTATGCAAGTGGACGATCGCCTTGCAGGCCGGGTTATGCAAATAGACCGCCCGGTGAAAAGCGACCTCTTTCGACGGTTTGTCGCCGGCGAGCCATTCGCCTTGCAGGGTGACCACCGACAACCGCTGCGCCTGCAGCTCGCCCAGGCAGGAGCCGGTCGGCGTCGCCAGCAGGTTGCCGTCCGGCAGCAGCAGCGACAGATTGCCGGCGGAGCCGGTGGCATAACCGCGGTTAAACAACGAGGCGCCAATTTGCACCATCTCATCTCGCAGCTGTTGCTCAGTCATGACAAAACTCCTGCTGGGCACGGGCAAAGAACGAGATATCGCCGAAATTCCCTGACTTCAGCGCCAGGGAGAGCGGCTGGCGGGTGTCACGCACCCAGGGAACCCCAGGGGAGATCGTCGGCCCGATATGGAACGCCTCTACCCCCAGCGTCTGCGCCACGATGCTCGACGTTTCCCCTCCAGCCACAATAAAGCGGGTGAATCCTTTCGCTTTCAGCGCGGCGGCGAGGGCGGCGAACAACTGTTCCACCCTTTCGCTGCTGGCCTTGTCGCCATACTGCGCCTGGATCCGCTGCAGCGTTTGCGGCTCGGTGGTGGCATAGACCATCGGCGCCAGCGGCGCATCGCGGTTTGCGTCCACCCAGGCTGCCAGCGTCCCGACATAGCCTTCGAGATCGGTAAAGCAGGCGTTTAAGTCAACGGCGCGGGCGGGAGCCTGTTCACGATAGGCCGCCACCTGGCTGTTGGTCATCAGCGAACAGGAGCCCGAGAGCACCACCGCCGGGCCGGGCAGCGGCATGCCCGCCAGGGATCCTTCACCCTGGGTTCCGTGGCGCTGCGCCCAGTCGCGGGCGAGGCCGATGGCGAGACCAGAGCCGCCGGAGACCAGCTTCATCTCCCGCAGCGCCGCCCCCTGGGTCAGCAAATGCTGTTCACTAAGGGCATCGAGCACCACATAGCGCACCGCCGGATCGCTGATGGCCGCCAGCGCGGCAGCGACCGCTTCCGGCCCCTGATCGACAATCGGCCAGGCTATCAGCGCCGCTTTACCGCCGCCCTGGCGTTCGATTAAGCGGCCGAGGTGGGCATCCTCCATTGGCGTCACCGGATGGTGGCGCATCCCGGACTCATTGAGCAACTGCTGGCCGACAAACAGATACCCCTGATAGACCGTGCGGCCGTTCACCGGCAGCGCCGGTGATATCACCGTCCGCGTCTCGCCCAGCTCTGCCAGCAGCGCATCCAGTACCGGGCCAATGTTACCCTGCGCGGTGCTGTCGAAAGTGGAACAATACTTAAAATAAAATTGCTGACAGCCCCGGGCTTGCAGCCAGCGCAGGGCCGCCAGGGACTGGCTGACGGCGGTTTCCACCGGGCAGGATCGCGTTTTCAGACTGATCACCACCGCTTCACTGGTCAACGGCAGTTCGTGGGGCGGTACGCCGTTTAGCTGCACGGTCGGCATGCCGTTGCGCACGAGGAAGCTGGCAATATCCGTGGCGCCGGTAAAGTCATCGGCAATGACACCAAGCTGCATCTTGTCTCTCCTCACTGTTTATGGCCCGGCAGGGTAATGCCGTTGAAAATCTTGATCACCGCGCTGTCATCTTCCCGGCCGAATCCGGCGTTGCTGGCGGAGGTGAACATATTCAGCGCGGTGGTCGCGAGCGGCAGCGGGAAGGTCAGCGCCCGGGCGGTGTCATTCACCAGACCGAGATCTTTGACAAAAATATCGACGGCGGATTTTGGCGAGTAATCGCCATCCAGGACGTGCTGCATACGATTCTCAAACATCCACGAATTACCCGCCGCGTGGGTCACCACGTCGTACATCGTCTCCAGCGGGATGCCGGCGCGGGCGGCGAGGGCCATCGCTTCGGCGGCGACGGCTATATGCACCCCGGCCAGCAGCTGATGGATGATTTTCACCGTTGAGCCGAGGCCAATGTCGCTCCCAATGCGGTAGACTTTGCCGGCCACCGCATCCAGCACTGGCGCGAGGCGGGCAAAGGCGGCATCGCTCCCGGAGGCCATTACCGTCATGTCGCCGGCGGCCGCTTTCACTGCGCCGCCCGATACCGGCGCGTCGAGCATCAAGAGCTGGTATTCTGCCAGCGCTACGGCTATCGCCTGGGCATCGGCGGCGGCGATGGTTGACGACACCATCACCGCGGTGCCCGGCTTCAGATGGGCGGCGAGGCCGCTCTCGCCGAACAGGATCCCCCGCACCTGGGCGGCATTGACCACCAGCAGTACGACCGCATCCAGCTCAGCGGCGAAAGGCACCGCGCTGGAGCCTGCGCCCTGGGCGCCCGCCTCCAGCAGCGCGCGGCAGTTGTCGGGGTTGATGTCCACCCCCCAGGTGTTCAGGCCCGCCTGCAGGCAGGCGCGGGCGGCGCCCATGCCCATCGAACCCAGTCCAATCACGCAGACGTTAGTGTGTGCAGTCATGACGGTCTCCTTGTGAATATTCGTTAATTAATGTTATTTAATGATAGAGTAAAGCGTTATCATGTGAATTTATGTGAGAGTTAGCACGAATAACCCACATGAATATAAAAAATTCACAGGCGGAAAGTGGCTGCGCGACGGCGATTCTTGCCCTAAAATAGCGTAAAAACAGCGGTCAAGCGCGATAACAGTACAGGGTATCGTCAGGCTCCCGGCGTGAGTGGTGTGGTCTGGTGTGAAAAAATGGTAAGGGGAGAGCGGTGATTCCAATTGAACGTCATCAGCGTATTTTAGCCCTGGTGGAGCAGCGTGGGGCGGTAAGCATTAATGAGCTGACGGAGATCCTCGGCGTGTCCCATATGACTATCCGTCGGGACGTCAGTAAGCTGGAAGAACAGGGGCTGCTGGTCAGCGTCTCGGGCGGCGTGCGCGCCGTCAGCCGGCTGGCCGCAGAGCCCAGTCATCTGGTGAAAAGCACCCTGCAGAGTGAAGAGAAGCAGGCCATCGGCGCGCTGGCGGCCAGTCTCATTGCCAAAAACAGCTGCATCTATCTTGATGCCGGCACCACCACTCTGGCGCTGGCGCGGGCCATCCTCGACCGGGACGACCTGCAGGTGGTCACCAATGATTTTGAGATAACCCAGCTGCTGATAGATGCCAGCCAGTGCGGGGTGATCCACACCGGCGGCACCCTGTGCCGGGAGAACCGCTCCTGCGTCGGCGAGTCGGCGGCGCGCACCTTGCGCCACCTGGCTATCGATACGGCCTTTATCTCCGCCAGCGGCTGGGACAGCCGCGGAATTTTCACCCCTGATGAGAACAAAGTCACCGTCAAGGAGACCGTCAGCCAGGTTAGCGCCAGAAGCATCCTGCTGTGCGACAGTTCGAAATACAATCAGGTGGCCACGTTTATGGCGTTGCCCTTGACTCGCTTGACCACCATCATTACCGACCGGCATCTCTCCGATGCCGCCGCCGCCCATATCACCCGGCACGCCTGCGAGGTGCTGCGCGCCGGGTAAGGCGCGCGGCCTTCGCCGGGCTAGCGCTGCCAGTGCTCGATCAGCGCCGCGCCTATCCCGGCGATCTGCTGGTTACGTTCGGCCATGGTCGCCGCGGTATCCCGCAGATAGATCACCACGATACGCTCCGCTTTGCCGTCCGGGCCGAGCAGGGCGACAATGCCGCGTGAGCCCCGCTCACCGGCCCCGGTTTTATCGGCGATAAACCAGCCCGCCGGCAGCACGGCGCGGATCAACGGGCCGGCCACCCGGTCGTCCACCATCCACTGCAGCAGCTGCTGCTGCGAACGGGCGCTCAGAGAGGGGGTGGTTAGCAACTTGCGCAGGGTGGTGGCCATGCTGGCCGGGGTGGTGGTGTCGCGCACGTCGCCGGGAAGCGCCTCATTGAGTTCCGTTTCCCAGCGGTCAAGGCGGGTGACGTTGTCACCGATGTGGCGCAGAAAAGCGGTCAATCCCGCGGGGCCGCCGACGCTCTTCAACAGCAGATTGCCGGCGCTGTTGTCGCTCATGGTGATGGCGGCGGCGCAGAGTTCGCCAACGGTCATCCCGTCGGCAAGGTGTTTTTCGCTGACGGGGGAGTAGTCCACCAGATCCTGCTGGCGGTAGTGGATCCGCCGATCCAGCTGTTCGTCGCCGGCATCCACCCGGGCCAGCACAGCGCCGCAGAGCAGCACTTTAAAGGTGCTCATCAGCGGAAAGCGCTCACTGGCGCGCCAGGCGGCCAGCATGCGGCCGCTGGCCAGATCCATTTCAACATAGCCCACCCGGCCCGCCAGCTGACTTTCGCTGATTTTAATCTGCTCAAGCGGCTGAGGGCTGGCGAATACCGCCAGTGGCAGGGCGGCAATCAGGGAGATAAGGCACAGGCGAACATAACGCATAACCGTAATACTTCCTTGTGTAAGAGCCGATAAAGGCGAGAAAAGGTGTGACGAATAAGAATAACCCGGTATTTTGCTGATTCACAATTCCTCTTTTTTCCTTCATCATTTGTCATCTTTTATTTCGAATAATCAATATTTAGCTCAGCCTAAGCACGCTATTTTTTGACTCAAGGCCGCAATGAACTATAAGAAAGTACTTAAGACCGCACGCTGGCTGGCGCCGCTGATTGCTGACGATACGCCCGCCGCGCTGCGCGGTTTGCCAATGATCTATGCCATCCCGGGAGGAACTGGTGCACCCGATAATTAAGGTCATGCTGGTGGGCGGTAAGGCGGATGGACTGCTGGTCAGCGTCGCCGACGATGCGACCGAGGTCTCGGTGACGCCTGCGCAATACGGTGCGCCGTCCGGGCAACCGCTCAGCTATCGTATCGTAAGTCAAACCATTGACGATGAACGCTATTTCTTTGGCGTCTTTAGTGACGCCCATCAGGATAGCGACAAGCTGACGCGGGTGGCGCTGACCCGCGGAATGAAAAAAATGTTCTGTTGAACCCGGGCGGAGTGAGGGGATGCGATAGTATCCATGCCGCGGCTTTGCTACTGTGGCAGCCTTCTCTCTCCGGGCCAGGACGCATCATGATTCAGTACATCCATATACAAAACTTTCGCTCAGTCAGGGATATCGAACTGGAGCTGGGGCCATTGAACATTGTCTTCGGTCCTAACGGCTGCGGCAAATCCAATATTTACAACGCCATCCATCTGTTGACCGCGGCTGCCGACGGCAGGCTGTCGGGGTTTATCAGCGCAGAGGGCGGCCTGGAAAATATGATGTGGTCCGGAGATCGTTCCCCCCTCGATCGCCATCCCCGCCGGCTGCAAATCGCCTGTCGGACGGAGAGCTTTGATTATGAACTGCAGGTAGGTTTCCCGGAAAAATTGCCCTATCCGACGCAGTTCATGCTCGATCCCATCGTCAAAGAAGAGCACATCTGGCTGGCAGGCTACTCCCGTCGGCCTTCCTCCCGCGTACTGCAGCGCAAGAATCAGGCGGCGTTCCTCGTCGATGTCACCGGGGAGAAAAGCACCTTCACCGAGAGTATTTATGAAAACGAGTCGGTGTTCGGTCAGCTTGGCGAGCCGCACCGTTTTCCCGAAGTGTCGCGGGTGCGGGAGACCCTGCGCCGCTGGCGGTTTTACCATGAGTTCGCCATTGGCCGCCACTCGCCGCTGCGCCAGCCGGCCGTGGGGTATCGTTCGCCGGTGCTCGACAGCGATGGCCATAATCTGGCCGCCGCCTTTCAGACCATTGTCGAGATTGGCGCGGAGGAGATGTTGCACGAGATCCTCGCCGACGCCTTTCCCGGCTGCCAGTTTTACTGTGAAAACGAGCACTCGCGTTTCGCCCTGAAAATGCGCCGGGAGGGGATCCGCCGGCCGCTGCTGGCGGCGGAGATGTCCGATGGCACGCTGCGCTTTCTCTGTCTCGCCGTCGCGCTGCTCAGCCCGCGCCCGCCGGCGTTTCTGGCGATCAATGAGCCGGAGAACAGCCTGCATCGCTACATGCTCCCGGCGCTGGCCCGGCTGATAATCGAGGCCTCCCGCTACAGCCAGATCTGGCTGACCAGCCACTCGGCTGAACTGGCGGAGCTTATCGCCGCTGGGGCGCCCTGTCAGCGCTATGCGCTGGAGAATAGCGGCGGAGAAACGCGCATTGTGGCGTAAACCCCGTCATCCCTGACGGGAGCGCCGGGATCAGGCGGGGGTCTGCGTCTCCGCTGCTGGCAGCAGGCTTTTGCCGCCGCGTAAGGTGATGAACGAGAGCAGGGTGAAGCTCAGGGTGATGCAGCCGAGGATCAGATAGGCCTGATGGAAGCCGACGGTGTCATACATCCGGCCCACCCAGGCGGAAAGGACCACCCCGGACAGCTGTTTCGACAGGTTAAAACCGATCAGGAACAGGGTGGCCGAGAGCCGCGGGTTAAAGGCGGAGGAGATATATTTAAAGGTCCCGACCAGCAGGAAGGGGATCTCAAACATATGCAGCATCTTGAGGATCACCACCTCTACCGCCGATGAGGCGAACGACGATCCGAGAATGCGCACTGACATGATCATCCCGGCGGTCAGCAGGGCGTTTTTGGCGCCGATGCGGTTAACGATGGCCGGGGCGCAGAACATAATTAGCGCGTTGAGCAGCTCGCCGCCGGTGGTGACGAAGCCAAACACTTCGGTACCGCGCTGCGGACTGGCGAAAAAGCTTTTGAAAAAGTTGGCGAACTGCTGATCAAACACGTCGTAGACGCTGGCGACTCCCACCACATAGACGATAAAGCCCCAGAAACGCGGCATACGTAACAACTCGGCCGCGGTGCGCAGCGAAAAGGCCTGGCGATTGGCTCCCAGCGCCTCAATAACCTGGGCGCTGTTGCTGCTTTCCGGGCGCGACAGCCAGAGCAGAAGACCTAGCACCAGCGCAAAGCCGGAGGCGATCCAGAAGGTAATATTGGGGTCGATGCCGAACAGCACGCCGGTTATCGAGGCGCACAGCGCCCAGCCGACGCAGCCAGCGACCCGCACTTTGCCATATTCAAAGCGGTTTGCCCGGCTGACGCGCTCGATATAGGCTTCCACGGCCCCGGAGCCGCTGGAGAAAACAATCCCCAGGTAGATCCCGCCCACCAGCGAACCGGCGATAATATTCATCTGCAACAGCGGGGAGAAAACGAAAATAAAGAACGGCGCGAACAGAATTAACAGTACCGTGATGGTCCACAGCAGATGTTTGCGCAGGCCAAGCTTATCCGACATCAGACCAAATACCGGCTGAAAAATAATCGCGAACAGCGAGATGGAGGAGAAGACGATCCCGGTTTCCGTTTTGGTTAAATGGTTAACGTCCGCCAGCCACACCGGAAAAAAAGGAAAATAGGCCGACATAATGAAATAGTAAAAGAAAAAGAACAGCAGGAAATAGAAAAAATTATGCCGTTCTCGCGGCGCCAGTTCAGAGAATTTCATCACCATGATCCCTTGTTATTCTGTTTGTAGGGTGGGGGCTGCCGCCCCCACGGATTAAAGGCAACGCAATGAGACCTCGTACTGCCAGCGCGTTTGGGTCAGGAGCCACTGCGGCAGCACGCTTGGGGTCCAGGAGTCATCGCCCCCCACTCCCATATGCAGGCCGTCGAGGGTGATCCACACCCCGTCTTCGGCCTGGATCTTGTGCCAGTGGTCGGTCTCCATTAGCTGACGGGTGCTCCATGGCTGAACGGAGAAGTGGAAATGGCCGCTGACGTGCCAGCGTCCCCAGTCCAGCGCCTGGGTATCACAGCGCAGGCCGTTTTCCGTCGGGAAGATGTAGGGCGTGCTCATCGCCGCCAGCGGCTGCTCCCAGCGGGCGAAGCAGGCGCTGCTCCGCCGGTCGGGGTAGTTCTCATGCGGTCCCAGCCCCAGCCAGCTCACCGGCGCCTGCTGATCCGCCACCTGGAAATGCAGTCCGACCCGCGGCAGCGGCGGCAGCGTTTCCGCGCGCTCGCCGTCCACCGTCAGCCGTACCGTTCCGTCCGCAGTAAAGCGCATGCGCCAGTGGCTGACAATCACCACCTCGTCGCCGCGCAGGTAGTGCCAGCGGCTGTCGACAAGGGTCTCATTCGCCAGGCGCTGGGCATCGCACTGCACGCAGCGCGCCTCAAGGTCGAACAGGCCGGCGCTTTTCCAGCGCTCCACCCAGGCGTTGGGATCGATGCGCTCCACTTCGCTGACCCCGATGTCATTGTCGAGCGGCGCGCGGATAAACTGATCCTGCAGGGGGGTCAGTAGCTGCTCCTGACCGGCAAGCGACCAGCCACTCAGCAAACCGGTCCGCCGATCGACGGTCCAGCACTGCGTGCCGGCGCGGATCTGCCAGGCCTCCTCGCTGACGACCAGATCCGGGGCGCCGGCAGGCACCGTGGGCGCCGGCAGCGCCAGCGGGGCGGGCAGGGGAAACTGCTGCCAGGCGACGCGATGGTCCGCCGGGGACCAGTCGGTCGCCCGGGGCTGGACCACCTCCAGCGTCAGCCACACCGCGCGGGCGCCTGGCGGTATAATCAGGTCATCAAGCAGCGTTATCTCGTCACTGCCCTCCGGGGGAAGCGCCAGCGTCAGGTTGCCGTGATACAGGGTTTCACCGGCCGCCTGCACCTGCCAGCGCAGCGCTTCGTTATCGCTCTGGCGGAACAGGTATTCGCTGGCGATGCGCACGCGCAGCGGCGAGGTCGACAGCAGGGCGAACTGGAAATACTGCTGGGCGTGCTTCGCCTCGATCAGCGACGGATGCGGCGTGCGATCGGGGAACACCAGGCCGTTCATACAGAACTGGCGATCGTTCGGCTTATCGCCAAAGTCGCCGCCGTAGGCCCAGCCGACGCTGCCGTCGTCAAAGGTTTTGCAGATCGCCTGGTCGGCCCAGTCCCAGATAAACCCGCCCTGCAGCCGCGGATACTCGCGGAAGGCCTGCCAGTAATCGGCGAAGTTGCCGAGACTGTTGCCCATCGCATGGGCGTACTCGCAGAGGATCAGCGGCCGCTGCTCGCCGGGCAGGCTGATCCATTTTTTGATCCCCCACTTCGGTACCGCCGGGATCGGCTGGTCGCGTTCGACGCGGGCGTACATCGGACAGATAATATCGGTAGCGGTGGTATCCGCGCCGCCGCCCTCGTACTGCACCGGACGGCTCGGGTCGTTGCGCTTCAGCCAGTGGTACAGCGCTTCATGGTTGCCGCCGCCGCCGGATTCGTTACCCAGCGACCAGATGATAATGCATGGATGGTTGCGGTTGCTCTGTACCATCCGGGTGACGCGGGCGCTGAAGGCTGGCAGCCACGCCGGATCGTCGGACAGCCGGTTCATCGGCACCATGCCGTGGGTTTCAATATTGGCTTCATCGACCACGTACAGACCGTAGCGGTTGCACAGCTCATACCAGCGCGGCGCGTTGGGGTAGTGTGAGCAGCGGACGGCGTTAAAGTTGTTCTGCTTCATCAACAGAATGTCCTGCACCATATCCGCCTCGCTGACCACCTGACCGCGCAAATGGTGGTGTTCATGGCGGTTAACGCCGCGGATCAGCAGCGGTTTGCCGTTAAGGCGCAGCAGACCGTCGGCGATCTCGATGCGGCGAAAACCGATATCCCACGCCTCGGCCTCCAGCAGTTCGTCGCCACGCCACAGGGTGACCACGGCGCGATAACAGTTCGGGGTTTCCGCGCTCCAGTGCGCCGGCGCCGCTACCGCCAGGGAGAAATCGACCCGTTCGGCATAGTGGCCGCGCTCATCCACCGCCGGGGTGCCTAACGGCTGACGATGGGCGGCGACAGGCTGCTCGCCGCGCCACAGGCTAACCCCGACGCAGAGCCCGGCAAGCGCCGCCTCTGTCGCTTCGACGGTCGCCTGAACCTGCAGAGCGCCGTCGCGGCAGAGGGCGTCAAGGGTCGGCGTCAGCTGCACGTCGCATAGCCGCTGGTGCGGCTTATTCAGCAGCCACACCGAGCGAAAAATACCGCTCATTCGCCACATATCCTGGTCTTCCAGCCAGCTGCCGGCGCTCCAGCGCATGACCATCACGCACAGGCGGTTGTCGCCCGGGCGCAGGAAGGGGCTGAGATCGAACGCCGCCGGCAGGCGGCTGTCCTGGGAGTAACCGACCCAGGCGCCGTTGCACCACAGATGAAACGCTGAGTTGACGCCGTCGAAAATAATCTGCGTCTGTCCGTCCGTGCGCCAGGCGTCATCGATCGCAACGTGCAGGGAGTAACAGCCGGTTGGGTTATCCTCCGGCACCCGCGGCGGGATGGTGTCGATGGGGTAGCGGACGTTGGTGTAGATCGGCGCGTCATAGCCCTCCATCTGCCAGTTGGAGGGCACGGGCGTCCCGCGGCTGCCTGGCAGGTCTTGCGTCAGCCACTGTGCATCGACGGCAAACGGGCTGCGGGCGTAAGCAAATTGCCATTCGCCGTCCAGCTGACGACGTCGAGGCGAAGGGCGATTATCGCGGGCGGCAAGCTCATCGCGCCAGCTGGCGAACGCGGGATGCGCTGGCAGGCGGTTGAGATGGGTAATGGTCTGGTTCTGCCAGTCTTCGCGGGCGAGGACGGCGTGGAAGTCAGGCGCGTGGCGGCGACTGGTATCGCTTATTGGCATAGTAATCCCCGGTAAGTCAGAAAATGTCGATCGCTAAACAGGATAAAGAACGTTATCGGATAATTTGTTTTGTCCAGCAACGACGGCGGAAATGAAATTAACAGACGATCACGAAAGCGAGGGTAAAGCGCTGTTTTTTGTCGCGCGTTAAACATAAAATGTTAGCGCACGACATTGTTATTGCTGAGGAGAAAAAATGCCGCGTCGTACCGCTACCCTGGAGGATGTCGCTCGCGCGACCGGGGTTTCCCAACAGACCGTCTCCCGGGTCCTGAACCGTCCTGAAGTGGTGTCAGCCCGCACCCGCGAGCAGGTAATCCGCGCGATGCAGGCGCTGCACTACGTACCTAACCGCTCGGCGCAGCTGCTCGCCGGCAAAGCAGCGCCCTCCATTGGGCTTATCACTGCCTCGCTGACCTTGCATGCTCCCTCGCAGATCGCCGCCGCGGTAAAGAGCCATGCCAGCCTGCACCAGCTGGAGGTGGCAATAGCGATGCCGGCGCAGGCCGACTTCGCCGCGCTGCAGGCCCGGCTGGACGAACTGCGCGCCCAGCATATTCGCGGAGTGATCGTTAGTCTGCCGCTGGAAAGCGCTACCGCCGAGCGACTGGTTAAAGAGAACCCGGATATGGCCTGCCTGTTTCTGGACGTCTCCCCGGAGGCCGATGTCTGCTGCGTGCGCTTCGATCATCGCGACGGCTGTGGGGCGTGCGTGCGCCATCTGTGGGAGCTGGGGCATCGCGAATTTGGCCTGCTGGCAGGGCCGGAAAGTTCGGTTTCCGCTCGTCTGCGTCTCGCCAGCTGGCGCGAGGCGCTGCACAGTCTGAATATCGCCCGTTCAACCACGGTGTTCGGTGACTGGAGCGCCGCCAGCGGCTGGCAGAAAACCTTTGAACTGCTGCACCTGCAGCCGCGGATCAGCGCCATTGTGGTGGCGAACGATCAGATGGCGCTCGGGGTACTCAGCGCGCTGGCCCAGCTCAATCGCAGCGGCAGCCAGGCGGTATCGGTGACCGGCTATGACGACACCGCCGACAGTCTCTACTTTCAGCCGCCGCTCACCACGGTGGCGCAGGACTTCGATCTGCTGGGCAAGCGGGCCGTGGAGCGGCTGATTGCTCTGATGGCGGCCCCGCAGCTGCGGATCCGCGAGCTGCTGCCGACCCGGCTCATCGTGCGCCAGTCGGCGTGGCCGCTCGCCGCCGCGGAGGACCGGCAGCAGACCCTGGCGCAGCTGAAAGCGTTGGTGGAGAAGCTCTAGCCGCAGGCCGTTGAGGATTTATTGAGGTTGACCATGCTAACCTCGGGATCAAACGTAGAGAGGTCAGGATCCTCTGCCTGCGAAAAATGCAAAATACAATCTATCCATGCAAGCATTGATTTACCGCCAGTCACATGGCGGTTTTTTTTTGCCTTCCTCCGTTTCCCGTTTTGTTCCGTTCGTTTTTTCGCCTGGCATCCCCATGCGGCGGCATGCTACATCTGTCTTTCGGGATAGATGCCGAACACAACGGGAGTCAAGGTCATGATGGTGATTGAGGGGAAAGAGGCGATTGGGCGGGTAGACTGGCGGCGGGTGAGGACCATCGTCGCCGAGGCCGGGCTGAATGAACGTGATGTTCAGCAGCTGGAGCAGGCGTTTCTCCATAGCACCTTCTGCTGGTTTGGCTATGAGCACGGTCAGCTGATTGCCGTGGCGCGGGCCATCAGCGACTGCACCTGGAGCAGCTATTTGTCGGATGTGGCGATCGTCCCCGACCGCCAGGGGCAGGGTTACGGACAACAGCTAATGCTGGCCATCCGGGAGCAGCTGCTGCCCTTCGGCAAAATCTTTATCTATGCGGTGGCCGATAAAATCCCATTCTATCAGCGCTTTGGTTTTGCCATGCTGACCACCGGGATGGTCTGCGCCAGCGAGGAGGCCATGCGCAACATGCAGGAGCAGGGCTATATCCGCCAGCCCTGAGCGCGGATACCGGGCAACGCCTGGCTTAAGCGGTTAAACCAGGCGCAGGCACCGTCAGAGGGGCCGTTCAAGCACAAACAGATACGCTTCCCGCGACCAGAACAAGGCGGTACGGCGTCGCTCCACCGACATGGTTTTTACCTCCCAGCCTTCGCGGGTATAGCTACTGAGAAACTGGCTCATTTTGTCAGGGTCGGCTTTGGCTTCGCCAAAAAACAGGCTGCCCAGCAGGCCCTCTTTATAGATCACTACCCGACACTCTTTCTTCATCATCGACCATCCTGGCGACCGGTTTACTGTGGCCGTCTATTGTCCGTGGCTGGGACGATTTTGCAATCGGAGAAGTTGCAAACTGTTTACGGTACTGCAGTGGGCTTAGCGCGAAGCGCTGGCGAAAATGGTGGCGCAGGGTGCCAGCGCTGACAAAGCCGCAGCGCTCAGCGATCTGGTCGATGCCCATCGTGCTCTCCGTCAGGTGCTGACGGGCGCGCAGCAGACGCTCCTCCAGCAGCCAGCGGGCGGGGGTTTTACCAGTGGCCTCTTCAAAGCGGCGCAAAAAGGTGCGCGTCCCCATGCCGGCGCGCTGTGCGAGGGAGGCGACGGTGTGGCTGGCGGCGAGATGCTGGTGCAGATAATCAAACAGCTGGCCAAGGCGCAGACTCTCCCGGCTGCGGGCCACCGGACGCAGGACTTGCTGCGCCTGACCGCCGTCGCGATGGGGAGAGACCACCAGGCGGCGGGCGACCACATTCGCTGCCTCGCTGCCGAAATCCTCGCGCACCAGATGCAGACAGAGGTCGATCCCCGCCGCGCTGCCGGCGGAGGTCATCAGCAAATCATCACCCACGTACAGGACATCCTCCACCACCTGGATCTGCGGAAAACGGGACTGCAGCGCGGCGGTGTAGCGCCAGTGGGTTGTCGCCTGGCGGCCATTGAGCAACCCGGCGGCGGCGAGAACGAACACCCCGGAACAGATGGAAATAATCCGGCACCCGCGGGCGTGAGCGGCGGCCAGGGCGGCGCACAGCGCCTCGGGGACCGGGGCGTCGATGCCGCGCCAGCCGGGGACCACGATGGTCTGCGCCTGGGCGAGAAGCTCAGGGCCGCCGTCGGTCATCAACCGGACTCCGCCGGTGGCTCTCAGAGGCCCTTCATCGACGGCGGCGACGGCGAACTGGTACCAGCGCTCGCCCATTTCCGGGCGCGGCAGGCCGAAGATCTCCACGGCCACGCCAAACTCAAACGTGCACAGGCCATCGTAGGCGAGGGCCACCACGCGGTGAGGTGACAGTGTCACCGAAGGGGTTGTCAGGATGTTAGCGTTTTCTGTCATGGTTGCCGGCAGATAAGGGTGATGGGCGTCAGTAAAGTAGTGTTATCACAGACAAGGAGAAGACACCATGAGTGTAGTAACCCAATTTACCCCCGCCACCTCCGCCGAGGCTATCCGCTGGTTCCGCCATAAGCTGCATCTCGAGACCGACTGCGCCGATGTGCACAGCGCCCAGCGTGCCGGCGAGGTCGACTTTGTCCTGCTGCACGTGGTCGGCAGCGAGGAGGCCTTCGCCAGGCGCCACCTGCCCGGCGCGCTGCATCTCCCGCACAGCCAGATCAGCGCCGAGAGAATGGCGGCCTGGCCGGCGGAGACCCTGTTTGTGGTCTATTGCGCCGGGCCGCACTGCAACGGTGCCGACGTTGCCGCGCTAAAGCTGGCCGAACTGGGGCGGCCGGTGAAAATGATGCTCGGCGGGATCACCGGCTGGGAAGATGAGGGCTATGCGTTTGTCGCCGGTAAATGAATATTTTTCATGTCCCATGAAATATTCTCGTTTGCGGCCCGCCGGCCTGCATGCCAGTATCTGGACATATAGCCATCCAGAAGTCTAAAAATTCAAATAATGAACTATCACGGTGGGCAACTAACGCGCCCACCGCTAAGGAGACAGCATGCAACGTCAACAGGCCCCGTTCCGCGCAGACATCGTCGGCAGTTTTTTGCGCCCGGACAGCATCAAACAGGCGCGTCAGCAGCTGGCTGAGGGGATTATCGACGCCGCTCAGCTACGCGAGATTGAGAATAACGCGATCCGTCATCTGGTTCAGCAGCAGTGCGACTGCGGCCTGCACGTGGTCACCGACGGCGAGTTTCGTCGCGCATGGTGGCATTTTGATTTCTTCGACGGCCTGCAAGGCGTTGAGCGTTACGATGCCGAGCAGGGGATCCAGTTCAACGGCGTGCAGACCAAAGCGCACGGCGTGCGCGTTACCGGCAAGCTGGCGTTTGGCGACCACCCAATGCTGGAGGATTTCCGCTATTTGAAAAGCATCAGCGGCGACGCGCAGCCTAAGATGACCATTCCCAGCCCGAGCGTGCTCCACTTCCGCGGCGGTCGGAAAGATATTGATGCCACCGTTTACCCGGATCTCAGCGACTACTTCGACGACCTGGCCACCACCTGGCGCGACGCGATCCGTGCGTTTTATGACGCCGGCTGCCGCTATCTGCAGCTGGACGATACCGTCTGGGCCTATCTCTGTTCCGATGCCCAGCGTCAGCAGGTGCGCGAGCGCGGCGACGATCCGGATGCGCTGGCGCGCATTTATGCCCGGGTGCTGAACCAGGCGCTGGAGGGCAAGCCGGCCGATCTGACGGTGGGCCTGCACGTCTGCCGGGGCAACTTCCGCTCAACCTGGATCTCGGAGGGCGGTTACGAGCCGGTGGCTGAGGTGCTGTTTGGCGGCGTCAATGTCGATGCCTTCTTCCTCGAGTATGACAACGACCGCTCCGGAGATTTCGCTCCGCTGCGCTTTATTCGTCCCGGCCATCAGCAGGTGGTCCTCGGGCTTATCACCACCAAAAACGGCGAGCTGGAGAACCCGCAGGGGGTAAAAGCGCGCCTCGCTGAGGCGGCGCAATATGTTCCGCTCGAGCAGATCTGCCTGAGTCCGCAGTGCGGTTTCGCCTCCACGGAAGAGGGTAACGCCCTCAGCGAAGACCAGCAGTGGCAAAAAGTCCGTCTGGTGACCGCCATCGCCGCCGACGTCTGGTAATTGCTTTCTTAGCGCAGCGTTGCACCGTGATGAGGCAACGCTGCCATCTCCTTCGCCTCCGCCGTCCGCCTGCGCCGCATCCCACTGTTCTCACAACCTGGCACCGTTTTTGCCTTATCACCTCTGGTTAGCTGTTAATTCTTTATTTTTGCGCTACTCAGGAGTGAATCATGCAACGAAGAACGTTATTAAAAGCTTTTGCACTCTCCGCCTCTGTTATGGCTATGGGTCTCTCCTTCCAGGCCTATGCCGCCGACACTATTAAAGTCGGGATCATGCATTCGCTCTCCGGGACGATGGCGATTTCCGAAACGCCGCTGAAGGACGTCGCCCTGATGGCCATCGACGACATCAACGCCAAAGGCGGGGTGTTGGGCAAGAAGCTGGAGCCGGTGGTGGTCGACCCGGCCTCCAACTGGCCGCTGTTCGCCGAGAAGGCACGCCAGCTGCTGGCCCAGGACAAGGTGGCGGTGGTGTTTGGCTGCTGGACCTCGGTCTCGCGTAAATCGGTCCTGCCGGTGTTTGAGGAGCTGAACGGCCTGCTGTTCTACCCGGTACAGTACGAAGGGGAAGAGATGTCCCCCAACGTCTTCTATACCGGCGCGGCGCCTAACCAGCAGGCCATCCCGGCGGTGGAATACCTGCTGAGCGAGGACGGCGGCGGCGCCAAACGCTTCTTCCTGCTGGGAACCGACTACGTTTATCCGCGCACCACCAACAAGATCCTTCGCGCCTTCCTGCATGCCAAAGGGATCCAGGACAAAGATATCGAAGAAGTGTACACCCCGTTCGGCTATAGCGATTACCAGACCATCGTCGCCAATATCAAAAAATTCTCCGCCGGCGGCAAAACGGCGGTGGTCTCTACCATCAACGGCGATTCCAACGTGCCGTTCTACAAAGAGCTGGCTAACCAGGGGCTGAAAGCGACCGATGTGCCGGTGGTGGCCTTCTCGGTGGGGGAAGAGGAGCTGCGCGGCATCGATACCAAACCGCTGGTCGGCAACCTCGCGGCATGGAACTACTTTGAGTCGGTCGATAACCCGACCAACAAAGCCTTTGTCGCCGATTATCGCGCTTACGCCAAAGCGCACAAGCTGCCGAATGCCGATACGGTGGTGACCAACGATCCGATGGAAGCGACCTGGGTGGGTCTGCATATGTGGGCGCAGGCGGTGACCAAAGCCGGCACCACCGACGTGGACAAAGTGCGCGACGCTATGGCCGGACAAACCTTCAAAGCGCCGTCCGGTTTCACCCTGACGATGGATGCCACCAACCACCATCTGCATAAGCCGGTGATGATTGGTGAAATTGAAGGCAACGGCCAGTTCAACGTGGTCTGGCAGACCGATGAGCCCGTCCGCGCGCAGCCGTGGAGCCCGTGGATCCCCGGTAATGATAAGAAACCTGACCATCCGGTGAAAACCGTCAGCCAGTAAGCGCCAGGGCCGACGGAGCGGGAACGTCGCGTCCGTCGGCCGCTGACCAGAGGAGAACGACATGAACGCATTGCGTCTCATGAGTGTGTTGACGCTACTGCTGATCCTGCTGCCATGGCGGGCACAGGCCGCGGAGGCGGACGACTTCGTTGCCGCCAGCCGCAGCCAGCAGGCGCAGCTGTTGACCCAGTGGGCGGCAGCGCCGCAGGCGGATCGTCTGCCGCTGCTGCGGGCGTTGACCACCGAGAGCCTGGTGATGGACGACGGAAAACATGCTTTCCGCACCCGACAGGGCGGATTACAGCCATTGGGTGCCGTCGCCGCGCCCCAGGGCGAAACCCGACCGGTGCGTCTGACCAACCGCCTGCGCAATCTGGCTGCCGGCGCGCTGGCCAGCCACCTTATTTTAAGTGACAACGTCACGGAGAGAGATTCCGCCGCACGAACGCTACAGCGGGAAGCGACCCCGGCCATGGCCGCGCTGCTGCAGCAGCGGCTGAAGGCGGAAAGCGATGATAATGTGCGGGGCCTGCTGGAGGTGGCGCTGGCCCGGCTGCAGCTCACTCAGCCTGAGGCCAGCGCGCGGCTGGCCGCCGTGACGCTGCTCGGCCATTCCGCGGACCCGGAAACCCAGGCGCTCCTGATCCCCTTTACCGATGCCCAGCATGAGCCGGATGCGGCGGTGCGCGAGGCGGCCAGCGACAGCCTGCAAAAGATCAAACATCGTCTGCTGCTCGGCGATCTGCTGGGCCAGGCCTTTATGGGGCTATCGTTGGGCTCGGTGCTGCTGCTGGCCGCGCTGGGGCTGGCGATCACCTACGGCCTGCTGGGGGTGATTAACATGGCCCACGGCGAGATGCTGATGATTGGCGCCTACAGCTGCTGGCTGGTTCAGCAGGCGCTGGCGCAGCTCGCGCCGCAGTGGCTGGCCTTTTATCCGCTGGTCGCGCTGCCGGTGGCGTTTCTGGTGACCGCCGGGATCGGCATGGCGCTGGAGCGCACCATTATTCGTCATCTGTATGGTCGGCCGCTGGAGACGCTGCTCGCCACCTGGGGGATCAGCCTGATGCTTATCCAGCTGGTGCGGATGCTGTTTGGCGCACAGAACGTCGAGGTGGCGAACCCCGCCTGGCTCTCCGGCGGCGTGCAGGTCCTGCCGAACCTGATCCTGCCGTGGAACCGGCTGGCGGTGCTGGCGTTCGTCCTGCTGGTGCTGTGCTTTACCTGGCTCATCCTGAACCGCACCCGTCTGGGGATGAACGTCCGCGCCGTGACGCAGAACCGGGCGATGGCCGCCTGCTGCGGCGTGCCTACCGGGCGGGTGGATATGCTGGCCTTTGGCCTCGGCTCCGGTATTGCCGGGCTGGGCGGCGTGGCGCTGTCGCAGCTCGGCAACGTCGGGCCTGAACTGGGTCAGGGATACATCATCGACTCGTTTCTGGTGGTGGTCCTGGGCGGCGTCGGCCAGCTGGCCGGCAGCGTGGCGGCGGCCTTTGGGCTGGGCATTTTCAACAAAATTCTCGAACCACAAATGGGCGCGGTGTTGGGCAAGATCCTGATCCTGGTGATGATTATTCTGTTTATTCAGAAACGCCCGCAGGGTCTGTTCGCGCTGAAAGGGAGGGTGATTGACTGATGAGCCAACCTGTTACCTTAACGCTGGCGCAGCGCGCGCCGCGGCCTCTGCGCTGGCTGGGGATCCTGCTGGTGCTGGGGCTGCTGAGCATGCCATTTCTGGCGCTGCTGCCGGCCTCCCATCCGCTCGCGGTACCGAGCTGGCTGCTGACCCTGAGCGGTAAAATCCTCTGCTACGCCATTGTGGCGGTGGCGCTGGATCTGGTCTGGGGCTACGCGGGTATGCTGTCGCTGGGGCACGGGATTTTCTTTGCCCTCGGCGGGTACGCTATGGGCATGTACCTGATGCGCCAGGCGGCGGGCGACGGTCTGCCGGCGTTTATGTCTTTTCTCTCCTGGAGCGAACTGCCCTGGTTCTGGTGGGGCACGCAGCATTTCGCCTGGGCGATGGCGCTGGTGGTGCTGGTTCCCGGTCTGCTGGCCCTGGTTTTCGGCTGGTTTGCCTTTCGCTCGAAGATCAAAGGGGTCTATTTCTCGATCATGACCCAGGCCCTGACCTATGCCGGTATGCTGCTGTTCTTTCGCAACGAGACCGGGTTTGGCGGCAATAACGGTTTCACCGGTTTTACCACGTTGCTGGGTTTTCCGGTCACCGCCACCGGCACCCGCGCCTCTCTGTTTATGGCCACGGTTTTGCTGCTGTTGCTGACCCTGTGGCTGGGCTCGGCGCTGGCGCAGAGTAAGTTTGGCCGGATCCTCACCGCGGTGCGGGATGCTGAGAACCGCCTGATGTTCTGCGGGTACGACCCGCGCGGCTTCAAGCTGCTGGTGTGGACGCTGTCGGCGGTGCTCTGCGGCCTGGCGGGGGCGTTATATGTCCCGCAGGTGGGGATCATCAACCCCAGCGAGATGTCGCCGACCAACTCCATTGAGGCTGCCATCTGGGTGGCGCTCGGCGGGCGCGGCACCCTGATCGGCCCGGTGCTTGGCGCCGGGCTGGTCAACGGCGCGAAGAGCATTTTCACCGTGGCGATGCCGGAGTACTGGCAGCTGTTTCTCGGCCTCATCTTTATCATCGTAACCCTGTTTTTACCCCGCGGGGTGATGGGCCTGCTGCGTCGAGGAGACCGCTAATGCAACCGGATGAAGGACTGTTTACCCGCCAGCTGCCCGGCGATCGCTTTCGTGCGCAAACCGACCCGGTACTGCAGCTGGAGAACATTAACGTCAGCTTTGACGGTTTCCGGGCGCTGACGGACCTGTCGCTGGCGATTGGCGTCGGCGAGCTGCGCTGTGTGATCGGCCCCAACGGCGCGGGCAAGACCACCCTGATGGACGTGATCACCGGCAAAACCCGGCCGCAGAGCGGCAAAGCGATCTATGACCAGTCGGTGGATCTGACCACCCTCGAACCGGTGGCCATCGCCCGCCAGGGCATCGGGCGCAAGTTTCAGAAGCCGACGGTCTTCGAAGCGCTGACGGTGGCGGAAAATCTCGCCCTGGCGATGAAAGGAGATAAATCGGTGTGGGCCAGCCTGCGCGCCCGGCTGAGCAGCGAACAGGACGATCGGCTGAATGAGGTGCTCCGCCTGCTGCGTCTTGACGGCGAACGCTACCGCCAGGCCGGTCTGCTGTCCCATGGCCAGAAACAGTTCCTTGAGATCGGCATGCTGTTGGTGCAGGAGCCGCATCTGCTGCTGCTTGATGAGCCAGCGGCCGGCATGACCGATGCGGAAACCGAATATACGGCGGAGCTGTTTCGTACGCTGGCCGGACAGCACTCCCTGATGGTGGTGGAGCACGACATGGGGTTTGTCGAGACCATCGCCGACCGGGTGACGGTCCTGCATCAGGGCCAGGTGCTGGCGGAGGGATCGCTGCGGGAGGTGCAGGCCAATGAACAGGTCATTGAAGTTTATCTGGGACGTTAAGGAGCGCCAATGTTACAGGTGAGTCAGCTACATCAATACTACGGCGGCAGCCATATTTTGCGTGGGGTGGATTTTTCCGCCCGCCAGGGCGAAGTCACCTGCCTGCTGGGGCGCAACGGCGTCGGCAAGACCACCCTGCTGAAATGTCTGATGGGGCTGATCCCGGCGCGCAGCGGCGAAGTGCGCTGGCAGGATCAGAACATCACCCACCGTAAACCGCACCAGCGGGTGCAGGCCGGGGTGGCCTACGTCCCTCAGGGACGCGAGATTTTTCCGCGCCTGACGGTGGAGGAAAACCTGCTGATGGGGCTATCGCGCTTTCCCGCCCGCGAGGCGCAGCAGGTGCCGGAGGAGATTTACCAGCTTTTCCCGGTGCTCAAGACCATGAAGCAGCGGCGGGGCGGTGACTTATCCGGCGGCCAGCAGCAGCAGCTGGCGATCGGCCGGGCGCTGGCCAGCCGTCCGCAGCTGCTGATCCTCGATGAGCCCACCGAGGGGATCCAGCCCTCGGTCATCAAAGAGATTGGCGAGGTGATCCGTCAGCTGGCGAGCCGCGGGGATATGGCCATCCTGCTGGTGGAACAATTCTATGACTTTGCCGCCGGGCTGGCGGACCACTACCTGGTGATGTCGCGCGGCGCCATCGTCCAGCAGGGCAAGGGCGGAGATATGGAAACCGACGGCGTACGCGCCCTGGTGACTATCTGAACGGACCGGCGGCGTTCGAGCCGCCGGTTTCCTTGCTATTTACGCAGCAGCCGCTGCAGGCGCGCCTGGCGCCAGTTTTTGATCCATTCGCCGAACACGAACAGGCGTAATCCTCTCACCGCCAGCAGAGCGCCCCAGATCAGGGCGACCCAGCCGGACCAGGTGTACTGCGGGTTAGTGTACCGGTTGAGCAGCGCCAGCAGCACGCAGACCACCAGCGCGACCGACAGCGAACGAAAAAAGCGGCTCTCCTGCTGCACCCGCGCTTTCGCTTCCTCTATACGCAGATCCAGCGAGGCTTCCGGGCCCGGCGCGCCCTCCCGCGAGGCTTCGCCGCCGATCTCGGCCACCGTCACCTCAAAGACCGCGGCGAGGGCGCTGAGGGTCTCCAGTCCCGGGCGTTCGCCATTCTCAATGCGCTGGATCGTGCGGACGCTGAGACCCGCCATTTCGGCCAGCTGTTCCTGGGACCAGGCGCGCTGCAGCCGTAATTGTTTGACCTGATTGTTGCTGTTCATATTTGTATGCTCCATAACGTTCTGCGGATGTAAACCTGTGATGGAGTATGGAAAAGCGGGCCGCCAGCCACCACGACAGCGACCCGACAACGGCCCGACAGCAACCTGACAGCCGCATGCCAGCTGGCGTCAGGCGTTGGCCAGCGGAGAATCCGGTTGCCAGGGGCGGGCATTGATCCCGCGGAAAATCATCAGCCAGGCGGCGACAATGGCCCCGATAAGAATGACAAAAAGCGACCAGTGCGGCAGATGGGTGAGGATCAACCCCGTCAGCATCGGGTTGAATGCCGCGCCCAGCCATCCCAGCGATTGAGCGGAGAAGTAGCTGGCCTTCATCCCCGGCGGGGCGATATGGTCAATCAGCATATACTCGCCGGGGGCATAAATCACCTCGCCAAGGGTGAAGATCGCCGCCGAGATCCCCCATGCCCACAGGCTGGCGCCGGAGAACATAAAGCCCACGAGGCCGATCACAAAGCAGACGGTGCCGAAGGTCATCAGCGGGCGGATATTTCTGGCGCTCAGTCGCCGGCCAACCGCGTACTGCAGAGCGACGACCACCGCGGCGTTAACCGGCAGCACCACGGCCACCACTTTTTCGGCGAAGTCGCTGCTGGCGACCACCAGTACGTACTGCGAGATACAGGAGGCGAAAGCGCCGCCAACGAAGGAGGCCAGCAGCCCTGAACAGGTAAACCACAGCAGCGCGCGGTCGCGCAGCAGCACCGAAGGCGTCCAGACGGCAGCCCCTGGCTGGGCGGCGGCGGCGCCATCTCGCTGCAGAAACAGCTCAATAAACACTAACGGGAAGGCGGCGCAGGCTGCCGCCAGCCAGAATGGCAGATTAATGCTGTGCATCACCAGCAGCGTGCCGATGGGCGGTCCGACGGTCCAGCCGATGTTGAGGATGGTGTAGTTCAGCGAGAAAATGCGCGCTTTTTTCTCCGCCGTCAGCCGGTCAGCGAACCAGGCTTTCAGCACGGTGGAAAAGACTGAGTAGGCGCAGTTGATCAGCGCAAAGAAGATCACCACCAGGATAGCGTTATTGACCAGCGGTATCGCGCTGAAACCAAGGATAAACACCAGCACTGACCACACCATATAGCGCTTTTTGTCGAACTTGTCCGCGAGGATGCCAAAGCCCATGCTAAACAGCACGCCGACCACGAGGGCCAGCGACAGGGCGTAGCCAATCACATCCACCTCCAGCTGATAGCGTCGGGTGAGGTAGATGGTCATAAACGGCAGTGTGGCCCCGCGGCCGATAGTCAACAGTAGCGACGATGCCAGCAGCGCGATGGTGGAGCGCCGGAGTGTGGTGATCATGATTTCCTTGCCTGTCATGTTGTTATAATTTTATGTCTTCGATCACAAATAACACGGCCATCACGCCTTGTACAGGTCGCCCCGGTGGCGATAGGCACTTCCGCACCTGCCAAAAATAATGATCTATCCTGGCGACCGCTTTTTCGCTACTTTGATTTTGTTCACAAAAATTCTAATAACGACAGAGGCAGGGGATGACGAGGAAAGATGGACTGCTGGCGCTGCTGGTAGTGGTGGTGTGGGGGCTTAACTTCGTGGTGATTAAGCTGGGATTGCACAATATGCCGCCGCTGATGCTGGCGGGCCTGCGCTTTATGCTGGTCGCCTTCCCGGCGCTGCTGTTTGTCGCCCGGCCGGCCATTCCGCTGCGTCTGCTGCTGGGCTATGGCCTGACCATTAGCTTTGGCCAGTTTGCCTTTTTGTTCTGCGCTATCGGCCTGGGCATGCCGGCGGGGCTGGCGTCGCTGGTGCTGCAGGCGCAAGCCTTTTTTACCATCATTCTTGGCGCCTTCGTCTTTGGCGAACGCTTACAGGGCAAGCAGCTGGCGGGGATCGCGCTGGCGATCTTCGGCGTGCTGGTGCTGGTGGAGGGGAGCCTCGGCGGGGAGCATGTCCCACTGGTGGGCTTTATGCTGACCCTGGCGGCGGCGCTCAGCTGGGCCTGCGGCAATATTTTCAACAAAAAAATCATGTCCCAGGCGACCCGCCCGCCGATCATGTCGCTGGTGGTGTGGAGCGCATTGATCCCGGTGCTGCCGTTTATGTTTGCCTCGTGGCTGATCGATGGCCCGCAGCTCATGCTGGCGAGTCTACGCCAGATCGATATGCTGACGGTTCTCTCGCTGCTTTACCTGGCGTTTATCGCCACCATCGTCGGCTATGGTATCTGGGGCTCGCTGCTGGGGCGCTATGAAACCTGGCGGGTGGCGCCGCTGTCGCTGCTGGTGCCGGTAGTGGGGATGGCCAGCGCCGCGCTGCTGCTGGGGGAGACGCTGAGCGGACTGCAGCTCGCCGGGGCGGCGCTGATCATGGCCGGGCTCTATATCAACGTTTTCGGTCTGCGTCTGGTGCGGCCGGGCATGGCGCGCGGGTAAAAAAAAGCCCCGGAGACGGGGCTATACACAAGTATGCGTGTAATGGCATCACAGGTCGTGCTGCTGGTAGTACGGCACGCCTAGTTCGTCAGATTTATCATTGCCGGCCGCCATATGATTGAAATCAAACGGCGAGTCGTTATGGTCCGAAGGGAGAATCATTGTGTCACGCTGGTTTTGCCGCACCGGCGTGGTGGTTTGCTCCGCAAAGCTGAAGCTGGATGCCAGCGACAGAAGGACGATAGCTGCGGCAGCGAATAGTTTCATGATTTCCTCAATACGTCTTTGATATTACAGGCGATTAACATCAGTTATTTAGCGGATGCAGATAGCGGGATTCGCCAGGTACATTCGTTATGCGATATTTGTGGGGCGGAACATCAAAATAGTTTTTAAATGTTCGCGTCAAGGTCTGCTGCGATTCGAAACCGTAGCGTTCCGCCAGGTACAGGATTGGCTCATTGCTCTGCTTGAGCTTTTGCGCAATCTCCGTCAGCTTACGGCTGCGGATGTACTGGCCGAGGGAATGGCCAGTCTCTTTCTTAAACATACGTTGCAGGTGCCACTTGGAGTAACCTGAGCGCTCAGACACTTTTTCCAGCGACAGGGGCGATTCCAGGTTATCCTCGATCCACGACAAAATACTATGGATAGTGATGGCGTCATTATTACGTCTGGACATCATCTTACCTCTTCTTATTTTTACGGCAGGACCTTCTTGAGGAGTTGCTCAAGCATGGCGACTTCGTCCGCCGACAGATTTTTTGTTAACTCCTGGTGTAACTTCTGACCCACAACCTGATGACACTGCTCGCAAAGGGCTGCGCCGTCTGGCGTCAACTGCACCAGCACACCGCGCTTGTCAGCGGGGTTGGGTAACCGTTCAATCCAGCCTTTACACGCCAGGCGGTCGAGCATACGCGTCATCGCGCCCGGGTCGACGGAAAGCACGGTTTTCAGCTCAACGGGGGTAATACATACCTCGCAACGAATGGAACAGAGCACCCGAAACTGGGTCGCGGTAATATCCATGGGTGAGAGGTAGTCGTTGAGCAGGCGATCTTTTTTCTGGTTAACCATCTGGATCAAGCGGCCCAGCGGAATCATCTCGTTGAACAGGTCGCTGGTATTTTTCATGATGGTTGCCCAGGCAATGATTTAGTTGCGAGTGATACTATTGCCCAGGCAATCATAAGTCAACATTATGAATTAGCCGATGCCACGATTTGCTAAAATAAAAAAATTCGACGCGTGTCACTGTTTGTGAATTTTCTAACGCTTGTTAATTTTTGGCGAAAGTGATTTATCAGCTGGCTGGCGTTGGAATTGTTGAAGCCGGTATACTCACGGACTGAAACCATCTTTAAAAAATGAATATTTACGGGACTTTATTTAACTATGTTCGATTTGTTTAAAGCGATAGGGCTCGGCCTGGCGGTGCTTTTACCGCTGGCGAATCCGCTGACTACCGTGGCGCTGTTCCTCGGCCTGGCGGGCAATATGAACAACGCCGAGCGTAACAAGCAGGCGTTGATGGCCTCGGTGTATGTCTTCGCCATCCTGATGGTGTCATGGTATGCCGGCCAGGTGGTGATGAATACATTCGGCATATCAATACCTGGGCTGCGAATCGCCGGGGGGTTGATTGTAGCCTTTATCGGTTTCCGTATGCTGTTCCCCCAGCAAAAAGCCCACGATTCGATGGAAGCGAAGATCAAATCGGAAGAACTACAGGATGAGCCGACCGCCAATATCGCCTTTGTGCCGCTGGCGATGCCAAGCACCGCCGGTCCGGGCACC
The DNA here is from genome assembly GCF_040062325.1 of Klebsiella sp. GG_Kp175. Lineage (NCBI taxonomy): Bacteria > Pseudomonadati > Pseudomonadota > Gammaproteobacteria > Enterobacterales > Enterobacteriaceae > Klebsiella > Klebsiella sp. GG_Kp175. Next base: position 69,138 of record NZ_JBEAFX010000011.1, read on the forward strand.
ATCGCGATGATCATTAGTTCCGCCTCGACCGTTAAACACGGGGTGGACTTCCCGGAGTGGGTGGTGCTGGCGGCGCCGCCGATTATCTTTGCCCTGTTGGCGATCATTCTCTGGGGTTGCCTGCGCAGTTCGGGGGCGATTATGCGTCTGGTAGGCAAAGGCGGCATTGAGGCCATCTCACGACTGATGGGCTTCCTGCTGGTCTGCATGGGCGTGCAATTTATTATTAATGGCGTGCTGGAGATCATTTCGACCTGGCATCCCTGACCGCGGTGATGCGCAGAGAGACAACAGCCCGCCGGAGCGATACCGGCGGGCTTTTTTTGCGGCTAAATTAAGAGTGGTGCGGCTGGTGTTCTTCCAGCGATACCGGCCAGCGGCGGAAGATCAGCAGGGCCCAGATCAGGCCTGCCAGCGCCGGGATAGCGCCGATATAGCCGATGGAGGCCATAGAGAGATGCAGACTCACCTGGCTGCCCACCAGCGCGCCGGCGCCAATGCCGATATTAAAGATGCCCGAGAACAGCGACATGGCGACGTCGGTGGCGTCCGGGGCGGAGGCCAGCACTTTCACCTGCATGCCGAGACCGATAATCATAATCGCCACCCCCCAGAAGATGCTGAGCAGCATCAGGTGGTGCGGGTTATGCGAGGCCGGCAGAAGCAGCAGCAGACAGGCCAGCAGCAGGCCGATGGCGAGGCTTATCAGCCCCGAAGCGTGCTGGTTACCGAGCTTGCCGAACAGAATGCTGCCGATAATCCCGGCCCCGCCGAGGATCAGCAGCAGCACGGTGGCAAAATTGCCGCTCAGACCCGCCACCGTCTGGACGAAGGGTTCGATATAGCTGTAGGCGGTATAATGTGCGGTCACCACCACCACAGTCAGAATGTATACGCTGACCAGCGCCGGGCGACGGAACAGCACCGGCAGGCTCTTCAGCGAGCCTGAGTGTTCGCTCGGCAGAGTCGGCAGCAGTTTCACCAGGCAGACCAGGGTGGCTAACGCGCCCAGGCCGATCGCCAGGAAGGTCATTCGCCAGCCAAAATACTGGCCGATGATGCGGCCGATCGGAATCCCAAACACCATCGCCAGCGCGGTACCGGTGGCGATCAGACTGAGCGCCTGCGCCCGTTTGCCCGGGGGGGCCATGCGGATGGCTAGCGCCGACGTTATCGACCAGAACACCGCATGGGCGAAGGCGATGCCGATGCGGCTGATGACCAGCACGTCAAAATTCCATGCAAAGAACGACAGCACATGGCTGGCGATAAACAGAATAAACAGGCCGATGAGCAACCGCCGGCGCTCCACTTTGCTGGTCAGCAGCATAAACGGCAGCGACATTAACGCCACCACCCATGCGTAGATGGTCAGCATCATGCCCACCTGGGCAGTTTCCATGCCGAAGCTGTCGGCAATATCCGACAGCAGACCGACCGGGGCGAATTCTGTGGTGTTAAAAATAAACGCGGCGATGGCCAACGTCACGACACGTAGCCACGCTACCTTGCGTGAGACCGTATTCGTAGTCATAAGCTCTGGACTGGTGATTCAGGGGAAGATGTGACGCCGATCATAAAACGTTTGCTGGCGAAAAGACAATCATTATGTGATCTGCCTCTCATTTCACTGCAAGCAGCCAGGCGCGGTTAAGCAATTAATTTTGCTATGGATAGTGTCAGAGGGGCGCTTTTATGTCATGTTGAAGGAAAGTAAAAAAAGTAAGGACAGTGTATGCAGGAAATTCAATTTTATCTGGTCGATGCTTTCAGCGATAAAAACTTCGGTGGCAATGCCGCGGCCGTCTGCCCCCTCAGCGAGTGGTTAGCCGACGATGTGCTGCTGAAAATGGCCCAACAGCATAATCAGTCCGAAACGGCGTTCTTCGTCCGCACCGACGAAGGCTATGAGCTGCGCTGGTTTACCACGCTGCACGAGATCAACCTCTGCGGTCATGCCACCCTGGCCGCGGCGCACGTTATTTTTGAATATCTCGACCATCCCTCGGCGACCATCACCTTCAGCACCCGCTTCGTTGGCGACCTGCGAGTCACCCGCAGCGGAGACTGGCTGACGCTCGACTTCCCGGCGTGGACGACCAGCCCGGTGGCCAACCCGCCGGCGGACCTGCTGGCCGGACTAGGCCTCGAGGCGGCCGTCGAGGTACGTGAAGGGCGCGATTATCTGGTGCTGCTGGCGGATCGTCAGCAGGTTGAAGCGGTGCGGCCGGACATGGCGCGCCTGCAGACGCTTGGCAAAATGATCTGCGTCAGCGCGCCGGATGAGGAGTATGACTTTGTCAGCCGCTTCTTCTGCCCGGGTGAAGGGGTGCCGGAGGATCCGGTGACCGGCTCCGCCCATAGCATGCTGATCCCCTGGTGGGGCGAAAAACTGGGGAAAACCACCATGATGGCGCGCCAGGGCTCCGCCCGCGGCGGCGACCTGCGCTGCCAGTGGCAGGGCGACAGGGTGCTGATCGGCGGCCAGGCCACCACCTATCTGCGCGGGACTGTCTATTTGCGTTAATCATCACCGCCGCGTCGTTCCGCTGTCCGGGGACGGCGCGGCGTGCGTCATCAGGCGAGGGAGGCGCCACCGCACATCACCAGCTCCTGTCCGGTCATCGCCGATGCGCCCCCACTCAATAACCAGCTTATCAGCGAGACCACCTCTTGCGGGGTAATGAGCCGCCCCAGCGGCGGCAGCTGCGGCGGGGAGCTTTCCCTGCCGGGCTGACGGAGCATCGGCGTATCGGTTGCCCCGGGCGCCACCACGTTGACCGTCACCCCAGCGGGCGCCAGCTCTGCCGCCCAGCTTCTGGCAAGGGCGACCAGCGCGGCTTTGGTGGCCGTATACTGTGAACGACCCGCTGCGCCACGTGATGTACGGCTTCCCAGCAGAACAATCCGCCCACCCGGCCTCATGGCCGGGGCGAAGTGATTGACCAGCGTCTGGGCCGCGTCGACATGTAAACGCCACAGCGACTCGCCGTGCAGTGGATCCAGATTGCCCAGGGTTGCGGCGGTCATCGAGCCCGCGGCGTGGATGATGGCCTGAGGAGGCTCAATCTGCTCCAGCGCCGCCAGCAGCGCGCTGCGTTGGCTGACGTCGACCGTCAGATGGCGAAAGTTCGGCTGTGAGAAGGGCGGCAGCGAACGGCTCATGCCGACCACCTGCCAGCCGTCCTCCAGCAACTGCCTCACCACCGCGGCGCCGATCCCGGAACTGGCCCCGGTTACAATTGCCTGCTTCATCGCGCCTCCAGCATCGCCGCCGGGATCTTGAATACCGCCTTTCTGACCGGCGCTGGCGTCGAAACCGCACACAGCGCCTGGTGCGGTTCGCCGGGGTAAAAGACCGCGAAGTCGCCGGGACGCAGCAGAATAGAGACACTCTCCGGGGCCGGCTGACAGATATAGAGGTCGGGCTTAATCTCATTATCTTCCGGGCGCATCGCGGGAGCCATGCCCGCCTGGATCCGCTCCTCGCCGGCCAGGATGACCTGAATATCCGCCCACTGGCGATGATATTCCGTATGCCGCTCGGCCGCGGGCTGGGTTTGCACCACGCTGAGGGTGCAGAACCACGGCGCGCCGTCGGGCTGGAACCGGCCATCCTCTCTGGCGCTCAGGGCGGCCAGCGAGCAGACCTCGCTGCTCAAAAGCTGGTTTAACGCCGGCGGCAGGCCAGCCTGCTGCAGCGCCTGCAGATTACCGATAATCATGCGCTTTCTCCTTTCACCCACTGTGGCGAAACGCGAACATACTTGATCGCCTGGCGGTACCAGGTGTAGGCGATATGCAAATTACCGTCTGCTCCCTGTTTGATGCTGGGGTAGGAGAACTCCCGGTTCAGCTTCTGCTCCGAATTATTGGTCATGCAGTAGCCGTCACCCTCGTCAAGATTGCGCAACCACGGCCAGCTTTTGCCGCCATCGGGTGAAATCGCCACCGTCATCGGCGCGCGTGGCGCGCCCCAGAAGGCGCTTTTCCCGGTTGTTTCCGGCTCCTTACGGCCATCGTCATCCGCAATTTCATCGTACAGCGAGGCACGGCGTTCAGTGGCTCCGGCGGCGCTCATATTATTGAACACCAGCACCAGTTCGCCATTGTCGAGAGTTGTCGCCTGAATGGACGAGTTATTGTTCGGCAGCGTCGTGGGCGCCGGCGCAGACCAGCTTTCACCCTGGTCGCTGGAGTGGCTGAACCAGATATGATCCGCCCAGCGACTGCGAAAGAAGGCCGCCAGTCCGCCGTCGGGATGCGGGGTGATGCTCATATGGACGCAGCCAAGGCTCTCCGGGACTGCCACGTCACGCCAGCTTATGCCGCCGTCTGAGGAGATTTTCACCGCGCTGACGTCATTGTTACCCACCCATTTCTCGCCTGGTTCGGTGCGGCAGTAAAACACTGGCAACAGCCAGCTGCCGTCAGGCATGACGCTAATCGGCTGGCGAATAAAGGTACCGGGCTGATCCAACAGGGTGTCGATGGGACCCCAGCTTTGCCCGCCGTCATGTGACTGGCGGTAGCGGACAATGGCGGTATCCTGGTTGCCGGCGTATTGCGCCGTCCATAACAGCCACACTACCTGGTCAGGCGCCTGAAACAGCACCGGATTTTGTTCCGAGCGGTCAGGATCGTCAGAGAGCTTAACCGCTTCGCTCCAGCGATCGCTGTCGGTGGCTAACCGCGATCCCCAGATCGAAATGTCGGCTTTCCCTTCCTGCGAGCCGCCGAACCAGACGCACATCAGGCTGCCATCTTTCAGCTGAAGCAGGTTGGCGGCATGATTTTGCGGGCAGGCGCAGGGGAGCATCGCCCATGCGATATGTTCATCTTGTGGGTGCTGGCGAATGACGCCGTCGAAAGAAGGTATTGTGGTCATGTTTTAGACTCCACGTTGCTCAACAGGGGCAGGAGATGATTGTGATTTATTCGGGATCAAGCGATCGAGGACCATAATGATCGCCGGGGTCGCCAGGGCGACATACATGTTATTGATGCCGAACGGATCGCCAAGTAAATACCAAACGGAGGTCACCACGCAGGCGCCGATCAGACCGGCATTGGCGCCGCGGGTGCTCCGGAAAAACGGTGCGTAGAAGGCGATAACCGCCACCACGGTAATGGACAGGCGTATGGCGCGGGTGAAGAAGGAGAGTTTCAGCACTTCCGGCACCAGCAGCACAAAGACCAGCGGCAGGAAGCCGATAATTAACGATGCCCAGCGCGTGGCTCTGAACTCCTGGTCCGGGGTCGGGTTACGCCATGGCACGTAGAAATCTTTCACCACCAGCGAGGCAATGGCTAGGGCAACGGTACTAACGCTGACGAATATCGAGGCCACAAGTGACGTTGTCACGAGTCCCGCCAGCCACGGGTTCATGTCCTGCAGAAATACCGGCAGGGCGTACAGGCTGTTGATTTCCGGATGCAGATATTTCGCCGCCACGCCGATGATAGCGATGGCAAGGGCGATGGGCAGGCAGAAAAAGAAGGCGATCCAGGTGGAACGCTTTGCTGACCGGACATCTTTGGTGGAGCTGATCGCCTGGATAACAAACTGGGTGCAGAAGATGGAGCCGATGGTGCCGATAAGCCAGGCGAAGATGGTGCCAGCGCCAATGTTGCCATCCCACGTCCAGTAGTAATCCGGCATATTCTCAATCATCGGCGTGAAGCCGCCGGTTTTGGACAGAGCAAAACCCAGAATGATCAGCAGTCCGGCGTATTTTAACGCGCTGTGTAACATGGTGACCCAGGCGACGCCTTTCATGCCGCCGAAAGCGAAATAGAAGGTACTGACGATGGCGGTAATAAAGGCGGCCACGGGTAAGTTGACTTTTAAGACGGTGGAGATAGCCGCGGCGCCGCTGACGTAGTTGCCCACGTTAACCAGCAACAGCGCATAAATCATGATCAGGGAGATGATATTTTTGGTACTGGTGCCATATTTCTCAGCGATAGCGCCGGAGATGGTGATTTTCCCGGTGTTATAGATGCGTTTTACCAGAATCAAACCGAACAGCGGGAAACCGATGGCTGCCCCCAGCACGGACCATGAAGCGGCAATGCCGCTCTCAAAGGCGGCCTGAGCGGTACCGATGGTTGATTTGGCACCAATATATTCCGACATCAGTAATATACCGACAATTAAGGCCGGCATGGCGCGCGAGCCTTCCATAAAATCCCCGGAATTTTTACTACGAATACGGAATGTCAGCCAGGTGGTAAACAGAATATAGGCAATGACAATGCCGACAATAATAAAGGTATCTTCAGCGGTAAAATGATTCATCTTAGCCTCTCTCTGGGCGTACGAATCCTGGGTACGACGGTACCCGGTCTGTTTTATTTACGAAACGCAGCGGGTATTACGCTAAATAACGGGCAATGATGCCGCGAATTTCCTGCAGCTGCTGGTCACTGAACTGCACCGCGTAGCGGCTGTCGCCCACCTCATGACCCATTAGCTGCAGAGCTTTCTTCACCGCCGCAGGCGAGAACGCCACTTTATACAGATCGGTGCGCAGGCCCGTTACCTGCTCCTGGGCCTGGCGCGATCCGACGATATCCCCGGCGTGAAAGCGCGACCAGATGGCGTTAATTTCCGCGGGCGCGACGTTGGCAAGCCCCGAGATGCACGCCGAACAGCCGTCGACAAATCCCTGATGGATAAGCGAGTCCGGTCCGTTCAGAACGTCGAAACCGTCGATATCGCGCACCGCGTCGAGAAAACCTTTCAGGCTGTCGTAGCTGCCGGCGCTATCCTTAATGCCGACAATATTCTCGTGCCTGGCCAGCTGACGCGCGGTCTCCGGGGCAATGGTGTTCCCGGTGCGGGCGGGAATGTTGTAAAGAAAAAGCGGGACACTCAGCGCGTCGGCGATCGCCGTATAGTGGTTAATCAGTTCTTCCTGCTTCAAGGGCACGAACCACGGGGTAATGGCCGATACCGCATCAACCCCGAGGCGGGCGATCTGCTGGCCCAGCCGGAGAGTCTCGCGGGTGGAAACCTCCCCGATATGGGCCACCACCGGGACGCGACCGGCCGCTTCTTCCACACAGGTTCTGGCGACGGCGATCTTCTCTTCCTCATTGAGGACAAAAAACTCGCCGTTGGTGCCGCCGCAGAAAATACCGTTGCCCGCGGCGATCTGGCGCTGCACCTGCTGGCGTAGCGCTGGCAGGTTAAGCGCGCCCTCGACGGTAAAGGGGGTGACGATGGCGGTCAGTACGCCGCTGATAGCTTTCCTCATTTTACTTTCTCCTGTTAGGCATGTTATGGAAACAGCGTCTGGTAGATGGCCGCGATCTCTTCGCGGCTGACGCTGCAGGGGGCATTGTTCATCAGGCGTTTAACGTTTTGCGCCGCCGCGCTGAGGGCGGGAATGCTCTCCTGCGGCACGCCGAGAGCGGCGAGGTTATCGGGCAGCGGTAAGCGTTTGACCAGCGCCGCCAGCCACGCGACCAGCGCATGGGATTTCTCTTCCTCGCTGAGCGTGCGATCCGCGTCGGGGATCAGATCCCAGACCTGAGCAAATTTCACCACCGCGTGGGGGCGGATCACCCGCATACAGGGCGCCAGAAGAATGGCGTTGGCCACTCCGTGCGGCAGATGCCAGGTGCCGCCGAGCGGATAGGAGAGCGCATGTACCAGGTGGGTGCCCGCATGGTTAATCGCCGCGCCGCCGTACCACGAGGCCCAGAGCATCTCCAGCTTCGCCGTCAGATCCTGCGGCTGATTCACCGAGCGTTCGATATGGCGCACCAGCTTGTGCAAACCGATTAACGCGGCGTTATCGCTTACCGGGTTGGCGACGGTGGAGGTAAAGCACTCCAGCAGATGGCACAGGGCATCAATGCCGGTCGACGCCGCGATGCTGGCCGGCATGCTGGTGGTCAGCTCCGGCAGCAAGGCGACATAGTCCGGCAGGAGCACCGGGGAGATGATCCCCACTTTGGTCTGCTGCTCGGGGATTGCCAGAATGGCGTTCGGCGTCGCTTCGGAGCCGGTCCCGGCGGTGGCCGGGATTAACAATGAGCCGATCCGTCGTTGCGGCTGCTCGCCTGCCAGCAGGGCCGTCAGAGCGGGCGCCTCAGGGTGCAGAAGTACGGACAGCAATTTTGCTACATCCAGCACGCTTCCCCCGCCGATGCCAACAACTAACTGTGGCTGGCTGGCGTCGAGCTGGCTGACGATCTGCGCCACATCGTGATGGCTGGGCTCGGCCGGTACCGTGTCAATGACCTCAACTACACGCCCCTCAGCCGCCAGCAGACGATGGATCGCCTGGGTTGCTTCCAGCGCCCCGACGTTCTTGTCGGTCACCAGCAGGATAGAGGTTTTACCGGCCAATAACGGGAGCAGAGCCGATGAGGCACCCGCCCCGCTGATAATCGTGCTGTGTATCGTCGCCACGCGTTTCTCCTTGGTAGCAATTGATTATTTTCAATCATTCGTGAGTTATGGAACTCGTCTGGTGGGGAAAAGTTATAATTTATACGGCGGGTTAATAACTTGAGCTTGCTCACATTTAATCAATTATGATTGAATATAATCAATTCATAATTTCATCGACCACAAGGCAGGACAATGAACGACGGCAATAACAACGTGCTGGTGTTGGCGGATGACTTTACCGGGGCCAATGACGCCGGGGTCAGCCTCGCAGAGGCGGGAATGGCGGTGGAAGTGGCATTCACCGCCGGGCAGACGTCCTCCGTGCGGGCATTAATTCTCAACAGCGACAGCCGGGCGATGAGCGCCGCCGCAGCGGCGGACAAGGTCACCGGTCTGCTGCGCGACGCAGCGACATTCGTCCCACACTGGCAGGTAAAGAAGATCGACTCCACGCTGCGCGGGAACCCCGGAGCCGAGCTGGAGGCCATGATGGCGGTGCAGAACTGCCGGGTGGCGGTGGTGGCGCCGGCGTATCCGGCGGCCGGGCGGCATACCCGTGACGGACGCTGCTATGTGTATGGGGTGGCCCTCGATCAGACCGAATTTGCCAGCGACCCGAAAACGCCGGTGAGCCGGGCGGAGATTAGCGAAATTATCGCCATGCAGAGCCGTCTTCCCTGTCTGACCTTGAACGCTACCCAGCTCCCGGCGGCATTAGCGATGGCGGGCGAGGAGAAGCGAGTATTGATTGTCGACGCCTGGGAAGACAGCCAACTGGATCAAGTGATCGACGCCGTCGCGCCCCATGCGCGAGAGACGCTGCTGGTTGGCTCGGCGGGACTTTGCGAGGCGCTGGCCCGCCGCCTTCGCCGCAGCGAGCAGGGGCCTCTGCTGGCGGTGGTTGGTTCGATGAGCGAGATGGCGCAGCGCCAGGTCGCTGCGCTGCAGGCTCATTCCCGAGTGAGGAAGATTGAAATTGATGTCGAACAGGCCTTTAGCGGATCGCCGAAGGAGGAAGCCTCGCGGATCGCCGAGGTGCTGCGTGAGGGGCAGCACTGCGTGGTGACCACCCGCCCGAATCACGCCGCCCGGCACGGGATTGAAGCCCAGTGTCGCGAACATGGCCTCAGCCGCGCGGCCTACGGGGAGCGCATCTGCGCCTGGCTTGCCGACGTCACGGCGCAGGCGGTGGCGCAGTGCCCTCCGGGCGCGCTGTATCTTTCCGGTGGTGATGTAGCCATCGCCGTCGCGCACGCGCTGGGTGCCAGCGGTTTCCAGATCCGTGGCCGGGTGGCGGCCTGCGTTCCTTACGGACATTTTCTCGGTGGCCGCTGGTCGCGGCCGGTGATGACCAAAGCCGGAGGATTCGGCACCGACACCACGCTGTTACATGTTGTGAATTTTATTGAGGAGAAACTGAGTGTCTAAAATGATTGCAGTCACAATGGGCGACCCGGCAGGTATTGGTCCGGAGATTATTATTAAATCCCTCGCCGAGGGGGCGCTGAGCGGCGCGCCGGTGGTGGTGGTAGGCTGCGCGCAGACGCTGCGGCGGATCTTGGCGCTGAATATCACGCCGCGGGTGGAGCTGCGCATCATCGACCATCCCGCCGAAGCAGTATTTACCCCGGCGACGATTAACGTTATCGATGAACCGCTCAGCGATCCGCAGGGGCTGCGTCCTGGCGAAGTCCAGGCTCAGGCGGGCGATCTGGCATTTCGTTGCATCAGACGGGCGACCGCCCTCGCACTGGAGGGCGCGGTCGCGGCCATCGCTACCGCACCGCTGAATAAAGAGGCGCTGCATCTCGCCGGGTACGCTTATCCCGGCCATACCGAACTGCTGGCCCACCTGACGCAGACTACAGATTACGCCATGGTGCTGTATACCGAGAAACTTAAAGTTATCCATATCACGACCCATATTTCCTTGCGCCAGTTCCTCGATACCCTCAATCAGCCGCGGATTGAGACGGTGATTGGCGTGGCGGATCGGTTTTTGCGCCGCGTCGGCTATCCGCGTCCGCGTATTGCGGTCGCCGGCGTCAACCCGCACGCCGGGGAGAACGGCCTGTTTGGCGATGAAGAGATCCGCATCGTCGCCCCCGCGGTGGCCGCCATGCGGGCGGAGGGCGTGGAGGTGACCGGCCCCTGTCCGCCGGATACGGTGTTTATGCAGTGTCATGAGGGGATGTACGACATGGTGGTGGCGATGTATCACGACCAGGGGCACATCCCGCTGAAGCTGCTGGGATTCTATGATGGGGTGAATATCACCGCCGGGCTGCCGTTTATCCGCACCTCTGCGGATCATGGCACCGCGTTTGATATTGCCTGGACAGGTAAAGCGAAGTCTGAGAGCATGGCAACCTCCATTGAGCTCGCCATGCACATCGCGCAGGAATAACATGAAGGGATATAACCGGTTAGAGCAGATTATGGACTTCCTGAAAAGCCATAATCTGGTGACAGTCGACCAGCTGGTGGCGGCGACCAATGCCTCGCCGGCCACCATTCGCCGTGACCTGATCAAACTCGATCAGGAAGGGGTGATCAGCCGCACGCATGGCGGGGTGACGTTAAACCGGTTTATTCCTGCCCAGCCGACGACGCAGGAGAAAGCCCAGCGCAGCCCGCTGGAAAAGCAGGCGATCGCCAGCGCGGCGGCAGCGCTGGTGAAAGCCGGCGACGCCATTGTGCTTGATGCCGGCACCACCATGATTGAACTGGCGCGGCAGATCACCCATCTGCCGCTGCGGGTGATCACCAGCGATTTACATATCGCCCTGTTTTTGTCGGAGTTTAAGCAGATTGAAGTGACGATTATCGGCGGCCGCATCGATGACAGCAGCCAGTCGTGCATTGGCGATCACGGCCGCCGCCTGCTGCAGGCCATCTGGCCCGATCTCGCCTTCGTCAGCTGCAACGGCTGGGACCTTGAGAAAGGGATCACCGCCCCGACGGAAGAGAAGGCCGCCCTGAAGCGCGATCTGATGGCCAATGCCCGCCGGCGCATCCTGCTGGCGGACAGCTCCAAATACGGTGCCTGGTCACTGTTCAACATTGCCCCGCTGGAGTCGTTGACCGATATCGTTACCGACAGCCACCTGCCGGAAGCGACCCGCGAGGCGCTGGTGACCCTTTCCCCACAGCTGATCATTGCCGACTGAACCAGACGTCGCCGTCTGCCATCAGGGCAGACGCGCGATATTGGCTTTGATTACCGCAATCGACTGGCTGAACTTCGCCTGCTCTTCGTCGGCGAGCCGCAGTTCGATAATCTGCTCCACGCCCCCCTGGGCCAGCACCGCCGGCACCCCAGCCGCCGCGCCGCAGACCCCGTACTCACCGTCAAGAATGCAGGAGACCGCCAGCGCGCGGTGGCTGCCGGTAAAAATATTACGGCAGATCTCGGCGATGGTGCCTGCCACACCATATTCCGTACAGCCTTTACCGGCGTAGATCTCAAACCCCAGCTTACGCACTTTGTCGGCCATCGCCTCGCGGTCGAGCGGCCGGCCGGTGCGCTGCTGGTAGAGGTCGGCTATCGGCGAGCCATATACCGAGGAGTGCGACCAAACCGGAAACTGAGTGTCGTCGTGCTCGCCGAGGATAAAAGCGTCGATGCTCTGGGCGCCAATGTTCAGCTCCTGCGCCAGCAGACGGCGCAGGCGGGTGGTATCCAGCCAGACGCCGGTGCCCAGCACCTGGCTGCGCGGCAGGCCGGAGAGCTGCCATACCTGCCAGGTGATGATGTCGCAGGGGTTCGTGGCCACCAGAAAGATGCCGTTAAACCCATTGGCCATCATCGTTGGCACGATGCGCTTCACTATCTTCGCGGTGGTGGTCAGTTCATCCAGTCGGCTCTGGCCTGGACGCAGCGCGCCGCCGGAGACGGTGATCACCGCGATGTCGACATCAGCGCAGTCGCTAGCCTCGCGGGTAGAGATGGTCATCATCCCTGGCAGATAGGCCGCGGCATCGCTGAGGTCCTGAGCGTGGGCCTCGGCGCGCTGTTGGTTAATGTCGACGAGGATCAGCTCCTCGCAGATGCTCTGATTGAGCAGCGCGTAGGCCGCCGACGCGCCGACGTTGCCGGCGCCAATAATCATCACTTTACGGGCTTTGGTGTGCATATTCAGCTCTCAAAAACGAACGGCAAGGGATAAAATTACTGTGTTTCAGTGAGTTAGCGCAAGTGGTTAGCGGCAATATAAGTTAATGCTATGGCGGAAACCGTCCTGAGGCGCGCTACAGTGGCGTAAAAAAAGGAGCTCACCTATGTATACCGTTACCGACATCGCCCCCACCGACGCCGAATTTACCGCCCTGATTGCCGCCCTCGACGCCTGGCAGGAGACACTCTACCCGGCAGAGAGCAACCATCTGCTGGACCTCGGCCAGCTTCCGCCAGAGACAGTGATCGCCCTGGCGATTCGCAGTCCGCAGGGCGAAGCCGTTGGCTGCGGGGCTATCGTCCTCAGCGCTGAAGGTTTTGGCGAGATGAAGCGGGTCTATATCGATCCTCAGCACCGCGGACAGCAGCTGGGAGAAAAGCTGCTGGCGGCCCTGGAGGAGAAAGCGCGGCAGCGCGACTGCCATACTCTGCGCCTGGAGACCGGCATCCATCAGCATGCGGCCATCACCCTCTATACGCGCAACGGCTATCAGACCCGCTGCGCGTTTGCCCCTTACCAGCCCGATCCGCTCAGCGTGTTTATGGAGAAACCGCTGTTCGCCGATCTTCGTTCAGCAGCGCTATAAACGCCTCCAGCTGGCGGGTTTTGGCGCCCCTGCGCCACACCAGCCAGGTGGTGAGCCAGCGCCACTCTTCCGCCAGCGGCCAGGCGGATACCTGCTGATGGCCGGGCATACTTTCCAGCATACTGCGCGGGATCAACGCCAGGCCCGCGCCGGCGATCACGCAGGCCAGCATCCCGTGGTAAGACTCCATCTCGTGGATCCTCCCCGGGGTCGCTCTGTCGGCATGGAACCAGCTCTCAAAATGCCGGCGGTAGGAACAGTTGGCGCGAAAAGCGTAGACATTTGCCCCGTTCACTTCGCTGGCGCGGGCGATGGGCGCGTGGCCGTAGGGGGCGACGATCATCATCTCTTCAGGGAACACCGGCAGCCCCTCCAGGCCCGGATGCACCAGCGGTCCATCAACGAACGCGGCGCTCAGGGCTCCCTCCAGCACGCCGTCGATCATCGTCCCGGAGGGGCCGGTGGAGAGGGCGAGATGAATTTTCGGGTAACGCTGATTAAAGTGGGCCAGGGTGGTGGGGATCCGCACCGCCGCGGTGCTCTCCAGCGAACCGAGAGAGAACAGCCCCTGGGGTTCGTCGCCCGCCACCACCATTCGCGCCTCGTCAACCAGGGCGAGGATCTGCTGGCTGTAGCGTAAAAAGCTGTGGCCTGCGGGGGAGAGGCGCAGCCGCTGGTTCTCGCGAATAAACAGCTCAACGCCAAGATCAGCCTCCAGCTGGCGGATGCGGGTGGTGAGGTTGGACGGCACACGATGCACTTTTTGCGCCGCCTGGGTGATGCTGCCGGTGCTGGCGACAGCGTTAAACATCTCAAGTTGAGTCAGGTCCATACCATTCTTCTTTTGTGAATGCGTTGCTTAATATTATTCATTTTCAATGAATGGAAAGGTAAGCCAGAATACGCTCACTTCGCAAGCAACGAGAGAGAGAATAACGATGAATTTATCTGCAACGCACGCCGTCTCCGTCAACCCGACTACCGGTGAGGTGGTCTCCTCGCTGCCGTGGGCCAGCGAACGCGAGGTCGACGCGGCTATCGCTCTCGCCGCGGCGGGTTATCGCCAGTGGCGTCAGACGCCGCTCGCCGCACGCGCCGACGCGCTGCGCCGCATCGGGGCCGAGCTGCGCGCCCGCGGTGAAGAGGTGGCCCAGACGATCACGCTCGAGATGGGCAAACCGATTGCTCAGGCTCGCGGCGAGGTGGCGAAATCCGCCAACCTCTGCGACTGGTATGCCGAACATGGCCCGGCGATGCTGGCGACCGAAGCCACCCTGGTGGAAAATAACCAGGCGGTGATCGAATATCGTCCGCTGGGGGCCATTCTGGCGGTGATGCCGTGGAATTTCCCGGTCTGGCAGGTGCTGCGCGGCGCGGTGCCGATCCTGCTGGCCGGCAACAGCTACCTGCTGAAGCATGCCCCTAACGTAATGGGCAGCGCCCGTCTGCTGGGCGAAATTTTTGCCGCCGCCGGCCTGCCGGAGGGGGTTTTTGGCTGGGTCAACGCCACCAATGACGGCGTTTCGCAGATTATCAATGACGACCGCATCGCGGCGGTGACCGTCACCGGCAGCGTCCGCGCCGGAAAAGCGATTGGCGCTCAGGCGGGCGCAGCGCTGAAAAAATGCGTGCTCGAGCTGGGGGGATCCGATCCCTTTATCGTCCTGAACGACGCCGATCTGGATGAAGCGGTAAAGGCAGCCGTCACCGGCCGCTATCAGAACAGCGGCCAGGTGTGCGCCGCGTCGAAACGCTTTATCCTCGAAGCCGGCATTGCCGAAGCCTTCACCCGCAAATTTGTCGACGCTGTCGCGGCGCTGAAGATGGGCGATCCGCGCGACGAGCAGAATTACGTCGGGCCGATGGCGCGATTCGATCTGCGCGATGAACTGCACCAGCAGGTCACGGCGACCCTCGATGAAGGCGCGACCCTGCTGCTGGGGGCGGAGAAAATCGAAGGGGCGGGCAATTACTACGCGCCCACGGTCCTGGGCAACGTCACCGCCGGAATGACCGGCTTCCGCCAGGAACTGTTTGGTCCGGTGGCGACCCTGACCACCGCCCGAGATGCGGACCACGCGCTGGCCCTCGCCAACGACAGCGAATTTGGCCTGTCAGCAACGGTCTACACCACCGACGAGGCGCAGGCTCAGCGCTTTGCCCGCGAGCTGGAGTGTGGCGGCGTCTTCCTTAACGGCTACTGCGCCAGCGACGCCCGGGTGGCTTTCGGCGGCGTGAAGAAGAGCGGTTTTGGTCGTGAACTGTCGCATTTTGGTCTGCACGAGTTCTGCAATGCGCAGACCGTCTGGAAAGACCGTCGCTAATCTGCGTTTGCCCCTGACGACCGTCGTTCTCGTCTGCTATACTCGCCCACCAAAATTCGACGGTGGGCAAGGAGCCGCGTGTGGCGACGGTGATCAATAACGCAATGCTGGAAGCCATTCTGGCAGAAATCAGGCCGCTGATTGGCCGCGGTAAAGTGGCGGATTATATTCCGGCGCTGGCCAGCGTCAGCGGCGACAAGCTTGGCATCGCTATCAGTACAGTGGACGGGCAACATTTTGCCGCCGGCGATGCGCATGAACGATTCTCCATCCAGTCGATCTCCAAAGTATTGAGTTTGGTGGTGGCCATGAACCACTATCAGGAAGAAGAGATCTGGCAGCGGGTGGGGAAAGATCCCTCTGGCCAGCCGTTTAACTCGCTGCTGCAGCTGGAGATCGAGCAGGGTAAACCGCGCAACCCATTTATCAACGCCGGGGCGCTGGTGGTTTGCGACATGCTGCAGAGCCGGCTCAGCGCGCCGCGCCAGCGGATGCTGGAGATAGTCCGCCGCCTCAGCGGCGTGGCCGATATCGCCTACGATCCGCTGGTGGCCCGCTCTGAGTTTGAGCATTCGGCGCGCAACGCCGCCATCGCCTGGCTGATGAAATCCTTCGGCAACTTCCATAACGACGTCACCACCGTGCTGCAGAACTATTTTCATTACTGTTCGCTGGAGATGAGCTGCGTCGAGCTGGCGCGAACCTTTCTCTTCCTCGCCGACCGCGGCATCGCCCCGCACCTGGAAAAGCCGGTTATCGCGCCTATCCAGTCCCGTCAGGTGAATGCCCTGATGATGACCAGCGGCATGTACCAGAACGCCGGCGAGTTCGCCTGGCGCGTGGGGCTGCCGGCGAAATCGGGCGTCGGCGGCGGAATTGTGGCGATCGTGCCGCAGGAGATGGCGATCGCGGTGTGGAGCCCGGAGCTTGACGAGGCGGGTAACTCGCTGGCCGGGGTGGCGCTGCTGGAGAAACTGACTCAGCGGCTGGGGAGGTCGGTGTTCTGATGGTCGATCAGGATCGGTTGTTTGCTCGTCTGGCGCGCTCGACGTTTCGTTCGCGCTTCCGGCTGGGGATGAAAGAGCGGCAATATTGTCTCGATAAGGGACCGGAGGTCATCGACCAGCACGCCGCCGATTTCATTCGCCAGCGGCTGGCATCCGCCGCGCCGGCCAATGATGGCAAGCAGACGCCGATGCGCGGTCACCCGGTGTTTATTGCCCAGCACGCGACCGCCACCTGCTGTCGCGGCTGCCTGGAAAAATGGCACGCCATTCCCCACGGCCGCGCGCTGAGCGAGCAGGAACAGCGCTATATTGTGCAGGTGATCCACCGCTGGCTGGTGCTGCAGATGAACGCGCCGTCTGTGCGCTAATTTGCATTTGATCGGCGCCGGAGTATGCCTGATAAATATTCTCATGTTATGATAATCCGCTAACTAACTATTAACATAATAATTGCCTGAAACAATTAGACGGATAATTACTGAATGTCTTCACTGTCGATTCGGTCATTTACACTGTTTCGTGAAGAACAACCCGTGCGCGATGCACTGGTCTTATTTACGTTAACGCTACTGCTGCATTTTCTGGGCGCCATGCTGCGTCTGGTGCAGGAGCTCTCTTTCTTCTGGCCGCTCAACGCCGTGATGGCCGGGATTTTTGCGCGCTACGTATGGCTTAATCGCAGCTATTTTTATGCCGTCTGCTTTGCGGCAATGCTGGTCTATGACGGATTAACCTCGCGCTGGGGAATGGGCTTTGCCTCATTGCTGATTAACTTCTCCAATATTGTCTTTATTGTGACCCTGGCACAGCTGGTGCTGTGGGATAAACGACGCGCCGATTCCATGCCAGGCCCGATTAACGCGCTTAATTTATTCTGTTTCTGTCTGTTAGCCGCGTTGCTGTGCGCAGCGGTCGGCGCGCTGGGGTCGGTGGACGTCGAGCGCGCCACCTTTATTCCCCAGCTGGCGGACTGGTTTAGCGAGCAGTTCTCGACGGCGGTGCTTATCCTGCCGTTTATTCTGACCCTGACGCTGCCATCCGCGTTAAGCGGTTTTCGCTTTCACCAGCTGCTGCCAGCGCTGGCGCTGGTGCTGTCGATTGCCCTCGGCGTGGCGGTGGGCGGCGCCGGCAGCATTACCTTCCCGTTACCGGCCCTGATCTGGTGCGCCGTGCGCTATCCGCTGCCGCTGACCTGCCTGTTGACCTTTCTCACCGGCATCGGCGAGATACTGCTGGTGGCCAACTCGTTAATTCACTTTTCGCCGGATACGCGAATGCAGCCGTGGCAGCTGTTTTCCACCCGCCTGGGGATCGCGGCTATGCTGATAAGCCCGGTGATCGTCGCCTCCAGCGTCGAGGCGATTAACATGCTGGTGAAGCAGCTGGCCCTGCGCGCTGATTTTGATTTCCAGACCCGCGTCTATTCCCGTTCCGGGCTGAGCGAGGCGCTGAAGCGCCAGGCGCTGCCGGCGGATAAGCTGCTGACGGTGATGGTGCTGGATATCGATGGCTTCAAGCGAGTGAATGATGCTCTGGGCCATGAAGGCGGCGATTGCGTGCTGACCCAGTTTGCCCAGCAGGTTCGACACCTGGTGGGCGAGCAGGGGATGGTTGCCCGTATCGGCGGCGAGGAGTTTGCGGTGGCCGCCGTCGTCGACAGCGCTCAGCAGGGCTATGTGCTGGCGGAGAAGATCCGCCACGGTGTGGAGTCGCAACCCTTCGGCCTCGGTCAGAACCCGATCCATCTGACCATCAGTATGGGACTGGAGACCCGCGAGGTGGGCCAAGCCCGCATTACCGAACTGTTTAACCAGCTGCTGCTGGCGGCGGATGATGAAATGGTCAAAGCCAAACAGACCGGCCGTAACCGCATCTGTATGCCGGCGCTCACCGAAAGTGCGCCATAAGAAAATCCTATCAGGATCTCTCTTGTGTTAATTTTTGGTTAAAAACATAGTGATGTGGTCGATAACAGGGAGCTCTTATGACCACATCCTTTTCACTGCGCACGCTGTCGCGTGACGATATTCTTCATCATCTTCCGGCATTAAGCGATATCCTGGCCAGCTGCGTTAACGGCGGCGCCTCGGTGAGCTTTATGCTGCCTTTCAGTCTGCAAACCGCGACGACCTTCTGGCAACGTACCGCTGACAGTGTGGCGGCCGGGGAGCGCATCGTGCTGGCCGCCCTTGACGCTGACGCGCGCCCCGTCGGCACCGTGCAGCTGATTATCAGCCAGCCGGAAAATCAGCCGCATCGTGCGGATGTCGCCAAACTTTTGGTTCACCAAAATGCCCGCCGCCAGGGTATTGCCAACGCGCTGATGGCGGAGCTGGAGCAAACCGCTCGCCGGGAAGGGAAGACAGTGCTGGTGCTGGACACGGCGACCGGCAGCGGGGCGGAGCAGTTCTATGTGCGCTGTGGCTGGGAAAAAGTGGGGGAAATTCCGCGCTATGCGCTGATGCCAGACGGCAAGATGACTGCCACCTCGCTGTTCTATAAGTTTCTGCCCTGACGGCCGCTATTGCAGAATGCTTTGATCAAAACAGGGTTTAAGTGGTCGTAAAACCTGATAACTTATTGGACCAATTACTCAGGTTGTATGACTACTATTAGAGGGAACCCATTGTGAAAACATTAAACCGTCGTGATTTCCCCGGCGCGCAGTACCCTGACCGTATCGTCCAGTTTGGTGAAGGCAACTTCCTGCGCGCATTCGTTGACTGGCAGATCGACCTGCTTAACGAGCATACCGACCTGAATGCGGGCATCGTGGTCGTTCGCCCCATTGAGACGGATTTTCCACCGTCGCTGAACACCCAGGACGGCCTCTATACCACCATTATCCGTGGTCTCAACGAGCAGGGCGAAGCGGTTAGCGACGCGCGGTTGATCCGATCGGTCAACCGCGAAATCAGCGCTTACGCTGACTACGACGCTTTTTTACGACTGGCGCATAACCCGGAGATACGGTTTGTCTTCTCCAATACCACCGAGGCAGGCATCAGCTACCATGCCGGGGATCGGTTTGACGACGCGCCGCCGGTCAGCTATCCGGCGAAACTAACCCGCCTGCTGTTTGAGCGTTACCAGCATTTCGCCGGCGCAGCCGATAAGGGATGGGTGATTATCCCCTGCGAACTGATCGATTATAACGGTGAGGCGCTGCAGGCCCTGGTCCTGCGCTATGCCGCCGAGTGGCAGCTGCCGCAGGACTTTATCAACTGGCTCACCTCGGCGAACACCTTCTGTTCCACCCTGGTGGATCGCATTGTGACCGGCTATCCGCGCGATGAAGTGGCGGCTCTGGAGGCGCAAACCGGCTATCAAGACGCTTTCCTCGATACCGCCGAGCACTTCTATCTGTTTGTTATCCAGGGGCCCGCTTCGCTGGCCAGCGAGCTGCGTCTCGATAAGCTGCCGCTGAATGTGCGTATCGTCGACGATATCAAGCCCTATAAAGAGCGCAAAGTGGCGATCCTTAACGGGGCGCACACCGCCCTGGTGCCGGTGGCCTTCCAGGCTGGAATCGACACCGTCGGCGAAGCGATGAACGACGCGGAGATTTGCGCGTTTGTCGAAAAAGCGATTTATGACGAGATTATTCCGGTGCTGGACCTGCCGCGCGATGAGCTGGTGTCATTCGCCAGCGCCGTGACCGGGCGCTTCCGCAATCCCTATATCAAACATCAGCTGCTCTCGATCGCCCTCAACGGCATGACCAAGTACCGCACCCGTATTCTGCCGCAGCTGCTGGCAGGGCAGAAGGCGCATGGCGCGCTGCCGCCGCGCCTGACCTTCGCGCTGGCGGCGCTGATCGCCTTCTACCGAGGAGAGCGGGAGGGGACAAGCTATCCGGTACAGGATGATGCTGACTGGCTGACGCGCTACCAGACGCTCTGGGCCCGCCATCGCGACGGTCAGATAAGCACCCGCGAGCTGGTTTCCGCTGTGCTCAGCGTGGAGTCCCACTGGGAGCAGGATCTAAGCCAGATCCCCGGACTGGTGGATCAGGTCGCCGCTGACCTTGACGCTATTCTGACCCGCGGGATGCGCGACGCCGTCAGGCCGCTCTGCTGATAGCGAAGTCTCTTCACCCGGCTGCGGCCGGGTTTATTGGCACTCAAATTAGTTACAACATACTTTTTTATTGTCCCGATAGAGCCGGTCAGCAGCCCCGCTGCAAAAGGCTTTTTAGTGCCAAATCGCCCTGCGCAGGCGGGAATTATGGTTAAGCCGCTTGAACAAATATCTGCGCAGGAAAATAATGGCCTTAATACCTGGTTCCTGCCAATGTTCGCAGGCTAATTCATTCATCTGTAAGGAAACTCGCATGGTCATCGATATCCGGGAAGTACGGCCGCATGACAAAGCCGAATGGCTTCAGCTCTGGGAAGGCTATACCCACTTCTACGGCAGTCCGCAGCCGGAAGAGGTGACCGAATGCACCTGGCAGCGGATGCTGGACGTGAACTCACCCGTGCTGGGCAGGGTCGCGGTGGTGGATGATACGGTGGTGGGATTCGCTATCTGCATTCTGCACGAAGGCACCTGGGTCACCACGCCAATCTGCTATCTGGAGGATCTGTTCGTCGATCCAGCTTTCCGCGGACAAGGCATTGCCAGAACGCTGATTAAGTCGCTGCAAACTGAAGGGGCTGATCAAGGCTGGTCACGTCTGTACTGGCATACTCGCCGTGATAATCCCGCCCGCCACCTGTATGATGAATTCACCCCAGCTGACGATTATGTACGCTACAGGATCACCCTTGACTCCTGAAGCGATAAGATGCTGTTAAGCTTTTCCCGCTATAACAGGGGAAACAGGCTCAGGAGAAGCAACGATGGAAAAACGTCTCGAAACAGTGGTCAATCTGATAATGTTTCTTTCGCTATTGGCGACGGCCTGGGATCTGTCACTGGTGCATCATCTCGCCTGGTAGCAACTAAATAGCCTGAATCGCGGCGCCCCTGCAGGCGCCGCCTGACTTATTCACCCGCCATTTTGCCGGCGCTAAAACTCCAGTCCTCCAGCTGGTTAAACTGGATCACCACCATCACGTCCTGCGGGCTGACCGCCATCTCATCGGCTAACCGCGCGCAGAGCCGACGATAGAGACCCTGTTTCTGCGCCCGGCGGCGCGGTTTTCCGGCGAAAATATGAAACAGCACGAAGCGGTCGCTGCGACCGCCGCTAAGATAATGCGGGTCGTAAATGCGCTGCCCGTCGGCGGTCTGCTCGATAAACTGAAATTTGTCCGCCGGCGGCACGGCAAACTCCGCCACCAGACACTCATGGAATAGCGCCGACAGCTGAGCAAACTCCGCGGGACGCCATGCCGTACCAAGCGAAATACGGGTCAGAGGCATGGCGCCTCCTGCGCGTTCAGGCAGGTCAGGGCGCTGGCCGCCGCCGGCCAGCCGGCGTAGAACGCCAGGTGGGTAAATAATTCGACAATTTCCTCCTGGCTCAGGCCATTTCGATAGCCGTAGGCGATATGCCAGGGCAGTTGCTCGGTTTTGCCCAGCGCCGTCAGGGCGGAGAGGGTGATTAAGCTGCGTTCCCGGGGCGACAGCTCGCTGCGCGCCCAGATATCGCCAAACAGCACCGTTTCGGTCAGTTCTGCCAGTTTTGGCGCAATGGCAGCCAGCGTGTGGCGATCGACAGGGGTGGTATCCATGGTGACTCCCGTTACAGGTTGAAGTGGTCGTCACTGTCGCACGCTGAGGAATGTGTTGAATATCGCAATGTTCAGGATAATTGATCCTGAAAAACAGGAATGTTTGCTGGCTCGACTTGCTTATGTATTGGTTATGTTTTACTCCACGCTCAAGGCAACCCTCAGGCGGCTATTTTTCGCGCCACGATAAACAGACGTGGGAAGCGTAGAAGCACCATTCCGTTACACTGTAACGGATAGTGGTCGGCCAACGATGCCAAATAGCGGGTCAGAAAGGCGCTTTTGGCCTGCTCATCGAGGTCCGTCAGATAAGGTCGCAATCCGGTGCCCTGCAGCCAGTCGACTATCGCCTGATGAGAAGCGAGCGGATGAAAATAGGTGGTGCGCCAGATATCAACTTCACAGCCCTGACGGGTGAGCAGATCGTACCAGGCGTCCGGCGGAAGCAAGGGCTGGCGGCCGCGGTCCGGCATTCCCAGCTCGCCGGCGACCTGACGCATCAGAGTATGGGAGGGCTCCTGCCAGTTATCCGGCATCTGCACCGCCAGCGTACCCTTATCCGCCAGCTGATTCACCAGATGCGGAAACAGCGTCTCATGATCCGCCAGCCACTGCAGCGAGGCGTTGGCATAGATCACGTCTGGCGGTTGCGCAGGCCGCCAGCTGGCGATATCGACCTCGATGAACTCACAGTCGGGTAAGGCCCGCGCTGCCTGGTCCAGCATGGCCGGGGAGTTATCGATACCGACGATCGCCGCCAGCGGCCAGGCGGCACGCAGCAGGCGGGTACTGTTGCCCGGCCCGCAGCCGAGGTCAACGACGCTCTCTACCTGCAGGTGAGCGATACGGGAAAGCAGGTCAGCCGCCGGGCGTGTGCGCTCAGCGTCAAACTGCAGATACAGCGAAGGATTCCAGTCAGCCATCGGGCGTTGTCCTGTGTGAGGGAGACAGGGCAAAGCATAGAACGCCCAGGGCCGCCTGTCAGGGGAAATGATCCCCTGCAGCACCTGGCAGCGTGACACTGTCACAGATAAAATGGCATCAGCAGGCTATCGCGTGCGGTATGGGCACATTGTGAGGGGAAGCGGATTGGTCAGCATCTGCGCCCGCAGCGGGCGCAGTGGCTTATTCGGCGTTCTTCAGCGCTTCGGCGCGGCTGGCGGTGGCGTAAACAAAATCCAGCATCGGCTCGAGATCGGTATCATAGCCGGCCTGAATAATCTTCCCGCGCAGCCATTCGATTTCACTGGTGATATCGGGATGGAAAATGTTGTTATCCTGCGCCCGGCGCAGCCATTTCAGCAGAAAGTTGTTCTTTCCTCGGATACCGCCCGACTTTTTCGACTTTCCGTGCATCTTCAGCGCGACCAGGACGCAGTAATAGAAATGAACGCGCTGATTAAAACTTTGGTGCATGTCTGTGTTTCCCGCCAGAATCAGGAATTCACCGTGTGGGTCAGTGATTCGGATTGGACTACGGCGGCGGGCTGGATCGTTGCGCGATCTCTGTTGTTTTCCGCCACCGTCCTTGCATCTGTCGCCAGACGCTGAGGGGGATGTTGGCACGGAAGCCGAATCGTCGTCAATTGCCGATTCGTTTTTTGCCGGTGTCGGCAGCCCGCGGCGATCCGCGAGCCGGGCCTGGCTACGTCCTGACCGCTGCCCGCTGTTGCAGATGTACGCGTAAAATCAGCAGGAAAGCGAACACGACGACGATCGCCGCCAGCAGATACAGGGTGGCGAGATCGTAGTAGCCGGCGACCCAGCCGGCCAGCGGCCCGGTCAGCCCCAGCGCGAGGTCAAGGAACGCCGAGTAGGTGCCGAGGGCGGTCCCCTGGTTTTGCTCTTCCACCTGTTTTACCGCCTCAACCCCCAACGCCGGGAAGACCAGCGAAAAACCCGAGCCGGTGAGGAAGGCGCCGATGCCCGCCACCCAGGCTGACGGCGCCAGCCAGATAAGCAGCAGACCGAGACATTCGATGACGAAGCAGGCCAGGGAGACCGGGACTCCGCCATAGCGGGTGATGGTATTCCCCAGCACCAGGCGAACACAGATAAAACCGACGCTGAACAGCGAGAGGGTAAACGCGGCGCCCTGCCAGCTGTGCGCGGCAAAGTAAAGGGTGATAAAGGTGGCGATAACGCCGAAACCGACGGTGCCAAAGGCCAGCCCCAGGCCATAAGGCCAGATTTTGCGCACCACCGCGTGAAAGGGCGCTCTGACACCGGCGGTCACGCTGACGTCTTGCCGCGTGCGGGCGAACAGCAGGCCGATGGCGGCGACCATCACCACCACCGTGGCAAAGCCGCTGATGCCGAAATAGTGGTTAAGAGTGACCCCCAGCGGCGCGCCCACCGCCATCGCCACATAGGTCGCCACGCCGTTCCACGAGATCACCCGTGATGTATGGATCGCGCCGACGGTTTTGATCCCCCAGAGGGTGGCTCCGGTGGCGGTAAAGCTCTCGCCGACGCCAAGAAATACCCGGCCCGCCAACAGCGCGGCAATCGCCAGCATGGGCATCGTCTGCAACATTACCGCCAGCAGCGTGAAGGCGCCGCTAAGCAGACAGCAGACGATCCCGAGGCTAACCACTCTTTTCGGCCCCCAGATATCGGTATAGCGCCCGGCGTGCGGCCGGCTTATTAGCGTGGAGATGTACTGCAGACTGATCACAATACCGGCGACAAAGGTGCTGTAGCCCAGCTGATAGTGAATATAACCCGGTAGAACGGCCAGTGGCAGACCAATGGAGAGATAGCAGATACAGGTAAAAACAACGATCGAAATGATGCGCAAATTAAGCTGCGTGGTGCTGACGGAAGTGCTCATAGGGATAAAGGGTTAATACATAGGGATGTTTAGCATAGCGCGCCGCGAGAAGGCTGGCGAGTCGGGAAGGCGTTTTATCGGTAACCGACGGGAACGTTGTCTGTCCGAAGGTAAATAATTGCTTTTGCAGCGGTTGACGCCAGCCCCGATCATCGTCAGCTCGCCGCCACATGCGAATCATCGCCCACCACGCCCCAGGCGCGGTTTTGCAGCACGGTGCGATAGCCGTCGCGGTCGACGAAAGTGACGCCGTTGACCTCCCAGTAGGGGTTGAACGCCGTGACGCGCAGAAACCCGGCGGCGTCCATGGCGCTGCATTGTGCCTCCCAGGCCTGACGCTGCGGATAGTACAGCACCAGCAGATCTTCATCTCCTGGCGAGGGAGTGACGGGATGGTGGCGGCAATGGGTGAATTCCAGATGCCAGCCGGCATCCGCCAAACCGATCATTATCCCGCTGAATCCTTCATGATCGGTAAAGCTTCCAAGTTCCTGCAGCCCCAGCCCGGCGCAATACATGCTGGCGCTGGTCTCCAGTTCGCTGACCGGTCTGGCGATGCGCATGTGGCAGAACGACATAATGACTCCCATAAGGCGTAGGCCGGGTCAGGCGCAGCCGCCACCCGGCAAAAAAACGGCGTCACAGCCGCGACCTGTGGCGAAAAGCGATTCTGTCGCTGTTGTCGCTCGGGTTGATACTGTAGCGGCAAAACGCCTCTGCGTTTGTCGGCAAGAGCTCTGGGTCGCCCCCTGCGCGTGTGTCACTGAATCCTCTTCTAGCTTAGCCGTTCGCAGCGCTTTGTAACAGGATGCGCCACTCGCTGAGGGCGGAGGTGCTGAACCCCTGACGCCAGATAAGCTGGGTGGTCGCCTCGCACAGCGGTTCGCTAAGACAGTTTTCGGGAAGCGTCATCAGCGACAGCACGCTCTGCGGCAGCAGGCAGACGTAGCGCCCGGAGGCCACGCAGGCCAGCATGCTGTGATAGGAGCTAACCTCATGCACCTCGACGGCCGCCTGTTGCTCCGCCAGCCAGCGCTCTCCCAACGCCCGATAGCTGCAGCCGCTGGTAAATGCCGCGAACCGCAGCGGGCCCGCGCCCTGCGGCCGGACCAGCATCAGGGTTTCCTGAAACACCGGGACAGATTCCAGCCCGGGCGGGCATGTCGGTTGGCCATCCGGCCCTGGCGGCAGGCAGACCAGCGCGGCATCGAGGGCGGCGGTGAATACCCCCTCGGCTAACTGGCGGGTCGGCCGGGTGCTGAGGGTGACATCCACCTGCGGGCATTGCTGTTGGAAGCGGGTAAGCAGCGGCGGCAGACGGCTGGCGGCGGTCGCCTCCATCGCGCCCAACCGCAGGCTGCCGCCGGGTGTGGTCGGATGCAGAGCCTGCTTTGCCTCCTCCGCCAGGCTCAGGATCCGCCGGGCATAGCTGAGAAACTGAACGCCTGCCGGCGATAGCACCATTTTTTTGTTGCCGCGGACGAAAAGTTCCACGGCAAGCTCCTCTTCCAGCTGCTGAATACGGGTGGTGATATTAGACTGGGCGCGGCCAAGCCGTTTTGCTGCCAGGGTGACGCTTTGCGTGTCGGCCACCTGGATAAAAATCTGCAGTGTGCTGTGGTTCATATTTTTATTCTCAATATGATAATGATGTTGATCTTATCATCTTTAAAAGAGATGGTAAGCCTCCGGCATCACTCATCTACGAGGAACCCATGCAAAATTCACTGCTTTCGCTTCTTGATATTGACTACCCCCTGATCCAGGCCCCGATGGCGGGCGTCTCCACCCCCGCGCTGGCTGCTGCGGTGAGTAATGCCGGGGCGCTGGGTTCGCTGGGGCTGGGCGCTGCAACCGTTGCCCAGGCGGAAGCGATGATCGTCGCCACCCGCCAGCTGACGGACCGGCCGTTCAATGTCAATTTATTTTGCCATGCGCCGCCGCGGCGCGACGCCCCACGTGAAGCGGACTGGGCAGAGACGCTGCGCCCCCATTTTACCCGCTTTGGCAGTACGCCTCCGGCATCGCTTAGGGAGATATACCAGACGTTTATCGGCCACACCGCCATGCTGGAGCTGCTTCTCGACCACTCGCCGGCGGTGGTGAGCTTTCATTTCGGCCTTCCTGAAGGTGAGACGATCCAGCGTCTGCGACAGCAGGGGATTGTCACCCTGGCGACGGCAACCTCGCTCCAGGAGGCGCAGCTGATTGAACAGCAGGGGATCGACGTGGTGGTCGCTCAGGGCTATGAGGCGGGCGGGCACCGGGGGATCTTTGCTCCGCAGGAGCCTGACGCGCAGCTGAGCACCTTCACCCTGGTGCAACTTCTGCGGCGTCGACTAACCATCCCGGTAGTGGCCGCCGGGGGCATCATGGACGGAGCGGGGATCGCTAGCGTGATGCAGTTGGGGGCGCAGGGCGTACAGCTCGGTACGGCGTTTTTACTGTGTCCGGAATCGGCCGCCGACGCCGGCTATCGCGCGGCGATCCACAACAGCCTTGACGGGCGTACGGTGCTGACCTCCGCAATATCCGGGCGTCCGGCACGCTGTCTGGCGAATGCCTTCTGCGCGCTGGGGGAAGCCTGTCCGACGAGCGCCGTGCCGGATTATCCGCTGGCGTATGATATCGGCAAAGCGCTGGCCGCCGCCGCGAAAGCCCAGGGCGTCCATGAGTATGGCGCCCACTGGGCCGGGCAGGGGGTGGGGTTGATCCGCGAGTGTGACGCCGCCCGTCTGGTCCGCCAGTTGGCGGCAGAGAGCGGCTGGAACTAATGACTGACGGCTAACGGCGGTGGGCCAGGCTGCGCACCAGCCGATCGCCGGCCATCTGCACGCCCTGAACCATCGCCACCAGGATCAGCACTGTGCCAAACATCACCTCATTATTGAATCGCTGATAGCCGTAGCGGATGGCGAGGTCGCCGAGTCCGCCGCCGCCGATCACCCCGGCCATCGACGAAAAGCCAATCAGCATCACGATGGTCAGCGTGATCCCGGCCAGCAGCGTCGGCAGGGCTTCTGGCAGCAGGGATTTAAAAATCACGTGCCAGACGTTGCCGCCCATCGACAGAATGGCTTCGATTCTTCCGTAATCCACCTCGTCGAGCGCGTTTTCCGTCAGGCGGGCAAAGAACGGAAAGGCGCCGATGGTCACCGGCACGATGGCGGCGGTGCTGCCCAGCGTGGTGCCGACGATCAGCCGGGTAAAAGGGATCAGGGCGATCAGCAGCACGATAAACGGTAGCGACCTGCCGATGTTGATCACCGCGCCTAACAGCGCGTTCAGTTTCGGCATCGGCGCCAGCCCGTTGGCGCGGGAAATAAATAACAACACACCGGTGGGCAGCCCGATCAGCACGGTAAACAGGGCCGCCAGGCCCACCATATAGAGCGTATCCAGCGTGCCGTCGAGTAATAACGGCCACAAATCTTCCCAGCTCATGCTACTCCGCATAATGGCCTCCCCTGAACGCCGTGACGGGTAAGAAAATCCTGTTCAGCCTGCGGGTCGTGCAGCAACGACTGGCGCAGCCGCGACCATGGGGTCACCAGCAGGTCGGCGAGTTTGCCGCTCTCGACAATCTCGCCCTGTTCCAGCAGTGCCGCGTGGTCACAAATGGTTTTCACCACCTCCAGCTGGTGCGTTATCAGCACAATGGTCAGATTGAGCCGCTGGTTAATATCCGCCAGCAGAGCCAGCACCGAGGCGGTGGTCTCGGGATCCAGAGCGCTGGTCGCCTCGTCGCACAGCAGCACCTCCGGTCGGGCGGCCAGCGCCCGGGCGATGCCGACGCGCTGTTTTTGCCCGCCGGAAAGCTGCGACGGGAAAGCGGCGGCCTTTTCGCTGAGATCCACCAGCTCCAGCAGTTCGCGCACCCGCGCTTCGCGAGCGGCCCGCGGCACCCCGGCAATCTCCAGCGGCACCGCGATGTTATCGGCGACGGTACGGGCATGCAGCAGATTGAAGTGCTGGAAAATCATCCCGGTGCGCAGGCGATAATCCCGCAGCGCCGCCTTGTTCAGCTGATTAATATCTTGTCCGTTCACCAGAATGCGGCCCGAGGTGGGCCGCTCCAGCAAATTGAGACAGCGGATGAGCGTACTTTTGCCGGCGCCGCTGCGCCCGAGAATGCCGTATATCGCCCCTTTCGGGATCTGTAACGCGATATCGTTCAGCGCCGGTCGGCCGGTTCCGGCGTAGGTTTTGCTCAGCCCTTCGATGGTGATCATGACTGAGGGGCCACCGGGATCACCGAGCCGTTGTAGTTTTTACGGATAAACTCCGCCACCTGCGGCGACGTCAGGTCTTTCGCCAGCGCCTTAATACGCGGGTCATTCGCCAGGGCCGGGGTGGTCACCAGGATATTGGCGTAGGGGTTATGCTCGGCGCTTTCCAGCCCCAGGGCATCTTTCGCTGGCACCAGACCGGCTTCCAGCGCGTAGTTACCGTTAATCACCGCCAGGTCGACATCGTCGAGGGAGCGCGGGATCTGCGGCGATTCAATCTCCAGGATCTTCAGGTGTTTCGGGTTCTCGACAATATCCTTCGGCGTCGCCAGGGTGGTGGCCGGGTCGGTAAATTTGGGGTCCAGCTTAATAAGCTTCTGCGCCTGCAGCAGGAACAGCGCCCGGCTCAGGTTGGTGGTGTTATTCGGTACCGCCACCGTGGCGTTTTCCGGCAGCGACGAGAAATCTTTATGCTTATGCGAGTAGATCCCCAGCGGCTCAATATGCACCGTGGCCGCGACGGCAAAGGTTTTACCCAGCGCTTTCTCCTGATCCTTCAGGTAGGGGACATGCTGGAAGTAGTTGGCATCCACATCGCCACTGGCCAGCAGTTCATTGGCGTTGACCCCGCTGGTCAGCTCCACCACCTTAAGATCGAGACTGGGATCGATTTTTTTGATGTAGTTGAGGATCTCCGCGTGGGGAACCGGGTCCGCGGCGACGCGCAGCGCGGCGGCCTGGGCAGACGTCCATGCCAGAGAAAGAGACAGTGCGACCCCTGCCAGTTTAAAAGCAGCATATTTCATGGTGTGTTCCTTTTTAGTTATGGTTAAACGATCAATTGCTCGGCGCGTTCGCGAAAAACGTCCTGATAGTAGCGTTCCGCCACGTCCGGATGGGAACGCAGACGGCCCTTGAGATAATTCCAGCCGACATCGCGCAGCAGCGGATTGTGCGGGTCGCTGTCCGGACCGCGCGCTTCACGCGCCAGCTCGGGCGGCAGGGTATAAACCGGCACCACCGCGTCAAGCTGGGCGCCAAGGAAGAAAGCGATGGAGAGGCGCTGCTGCTGAGCCGGCGGTGACACCACCCGGTGAACGGTAGCGCGCAGATAGCCGTTGGTGGCCAGCTCCAGCAGTTCGCCAATATTGACCACAAAGCTGCCGGCCAGCGGTACGGCGTCGATCCACTGCCCGGGCGCCACCTCAACCTGCAGCCCTTTCTGCTCGTCCTGCAGCAGGAAGCTGAGAAAACCGGAATCTTTATGGGCGCCAACGCCCTGGCTGCTCTGGGTCTCCTGCTGGCCGGGATAACGGATCAGCTTGATATGCTCGTTGGGTTGGTCGCCGTAAAGCCGGTCAAAGGCATTCTCCGGGAGCTGCAGCGCTTCGGCAAAGGCGCGCAGCAGGCGGATCCCCACCTGAGTCATCTGCTGTTGCCAGTGAAGTAATACCGGTTTTAGCGATGGCAGCGCGGCAGGCCACAGATTCGGACCCTGCAGGCGCTGCCAGCGCGGCGCGTCGTCGCTGAGGGTCAGCGCCGGACGTTCGGCGCCGATATCAAACTGCTCTCGCCAGTCAGGCTGGCCGCGCGTCAGCTCAGAGGCCGCGCGGTTATAGCCGCGAAAATGGGGGGAGTGGATCATCGCCACCTGCTGTTTTTGCGCATCATCGAGCGCAAAAAAGCGCTGGGACTGGCGCTGAACTTCATATTGAAGCGCGTCGTCGACACCGTGGTTGATCAGATAAAAGAAGCCGATGTCGCGGGCGGCGTGACGCAGGTCGGCCAGGAAGGCCGCTTTATCCGCGGGGTCCGCGTAGCGGGCCAGATCGAGAATCGGCAGGGTGGTCGCGTTCATTGTGTTCTCCGAAAACGGGATAATAAGTTATGGGTCGATTCAGGTTCAGGGTTCTGGCACAACAGCAGCGCATGGTGATTTCCTCTGTCCGGGGCTGAGCACAGCTTGCCTCAGGGCCAGATAAGCAACCAATAACGTTATTTTCTAATTTATGTCCGCGCGGGGTTCTGTGCTTTTGCGTTAAATAGATAAAGGCGTAAGGGCGAACTGAAGCCGTTGCGCCCGTCACCGAGAGTCAGTAAGGTGGGCGCACTTTTTTAATGCGGAACGGATGTATCCTCATGCACAGCTCAAAAGATCCCCTGCACGGCGTGACGCTGGAAGCGCTGCTCAATGCCCTGGTGGCGCGCTACGGCTGGGTGGAAATGGCCCGCCAGGTCAACATTAACTGCTTTAAAAGCGATCCCAGCATCAAGTCCAGCCTGAAATTTCTCCGCCGGACGCCGTGGGCGCGTAAAGAGGTGGAGGCGATGTATCTGGCTTCGCTCGACGACGATGCGCCGGCAGAGAAACCGGATCCCTGGGCAAACTGGCAGAAAAAATAACCCTTACCACAGGACAACATCATGCAGAGCTGGAGCAGTAAAGATTTCACCGCCGACCGCGCGTGGGGCGCGCTGGACATTGCCAATTTTTCCGGCACCACCGTGCGCCTGCACTGGACCGACCAACCCTATATCTGGCACATCAACGACGGTCAGGAGGTGTTTGCCGTGATGGATGGTCAGGTGGCGATGCATGTGAAGGTCGACGGCGAGGAGCAGGTGATCATGCTGAACGCCGGAGATATCTTTTACGCCGAGGTGGGATGCGAGCATGTCGCCCATCCCCAGGGGGCGGCGCGTATTCTGGTGATTGAGAAAGAAGGGTCGGTCTGATCCCGCCGGCGGGCAATTCGTTAGCCCGCCGTTTCATCGCCTGTCAGACTCAACATACCGCGTTGATATAAATCACTTATCCAGCTTTCAATATACATAATTCTTGTTTGCCATTGCCTTCACCCCAGCACTATCTTTTGCCGCAGACGTCTTAACAGGCACAACCCCGGGAGAGATCATGGCCACCTTGCAGTGGGATCACGCAGTACAGTTTGTGAATCAGCCGGAAGCGGCGATTGAAATCTTTGCCGGGCAGCAGCTGCGGGCGGCGGTCGGCGGGCGCCATCCGGGCTGGGGAACCCGCAATGCGCTGAGCTATTTTGGTCTGACCTATATCGAATTCCTCGCCATTTCCGACCCGGACGAACTGCGCGCCGCGACGGACAGATTTCTGCTCTCGCGGGATGCCGCGCGGTTGCTGCCGGAGAACGAAGCGCTGTTACGCGTCGCGCTGCGCAGCGACGACATCGACGCCACCCATGACCACTTGCGTCGCAAGGGGCTGGCGGTGTCACCGATTGTCGATGGCCAGCGCCACGATCCGCAGGGCAATGTCATCCGCTGGCGGATCTTCACCATCGATGGCGACACCGACGGGCTGGTCTTTCCCTTTGTGCTGCAGTGGGGAGAAGACGACGAGACCCGGCTGGCGCGGCTGCGCGCTCAGGGGCTGGACGTGCCTCATCCGCTGGGCGACATTGTGCTCGAGCAGGCGGTGTTCGAGGTGGACAATCCGCAGGCGGTGCGCGACCGCTGGCAGGCACTACTGGGCTTCCCGTCACAGGGGGAGCAGGGGCTGGACGCGGGCGGCCAGTGGTTTATTTTTCGCCAGGGACCCGCCAACCAGCTGGCCGAGCTGGTGTTTCGCGTCGCCAACCCGGCGCTTAAGGGGCAACGCTTTCGCGTCGGCAACGGCGTGTATCGCTTTATATAAAGGCTGACGCTAGCGTACCGTAGCGCGCAGTGCCCCCGGCGGCTGGCCGGTGATGCGTTTGAAAGCCCGGCTAAAGGCCGCCAGCGACTGATACCCGAGGCTGAAGGCGACTTTTTCCAGCGCCTGGCCTTCGTGGGTGATGTACTGCACCGCCAGCCGCATACGCAGCTCGGTGAGATAGCGGGCGGGGGTGGTGCCGGTGGCGGCAAGAAAACGCTCGGCGAAGAGAGAGCGCGACAGCCCCGCCTCCCGCGCCAGATCTTCCACTTTCCAGTTAACGCCCGGACGCTGATGCATGGCGTAGATCGCTTTCGCCAGCCGGGGATCGCGCAGGACCTGCACCCAGCCGGTGGCGTTACCGCACCCGCAGGCCACCCAGCCGCGGACTATCAGCGCGGCCACTACGTCCGCCAGTCGGGCGAGGATCCCGGCATAGCCCGCCTGGCGGGTGAGCGATTCCCGCTCCATCGCCGCCAGCAGCGGCTGGATCTCCGGCCAGGTGTTGAGCAGGCAGCTCACCCGCATCACTTCGGGCATGGCCTTCACCAGCGGCTGCATGCCGCCGAGTTCAAAGTCCATACAACCGCTGAAAATCACGGCGCGCTCCGGGCAGTCAGGCTGGCCGCCAGCGTTGATACAACTTACCGTGCTGCACACCGTTTCGCTGTTCAGCTGCGCCACATTCACCACCGCGGCCTGCGGATCGGAGAGCAGCGCGTGCCCGTCGCCGTTGGGAATAAACAGCGCGTCGCCGCTCTCCAGGGTGAACTGTTCCCCGCTGGCCATGCGCAGCAGCACCGGCCCGCGGCTGATGAAATGGAACTGGGCTTTGCCCGCCACGGCGCTAAAACCGACGCCAAACGGGCGGGAGGTCTCGATGCGCCGGTAATTCACGCCGGAGAGGCGCATACCGCGCAGCAGTTCGCTGGTTAGATCGATAGTGGGCTGGCTCATGGTAATTCCGGACGAATAATCAATAACTGAAGAGTATGCATCATATATCGTCCAGTGGTAAGCCCCTAAGATGACCAGGATGTTAATAAACCTGGAGAGATGTATATGACTTCCTGCATAGCTGCTGACGCGAGCCTGTCACCCGTCAGGCCTGCCTGGCGCGCCGTCTATGCCCTGGCCCTCGGGGTGTTCGGCCTGATCGTGGCTGAGTTTCTGCCCGCCAGCCTGTTAACGCCGATGGCCAGCAGCCTCGGCGTCAGCGAAGGGATGGCCGGGCAGGCGGTGACCGCCACGGCGTTAGTGGCGTTAGTCACCGGCCTGCTGATCGCCACCGCCACCCGCAATATCGACCGCCGCTGGGTGCTGATGTTCTTTTCCGTGCTGCAGATTGTCTCCAGCCTGATGGTCGCTTTTGCCGGTTCGCTGGCGTTTCTCCTGCTTGGTCGTCTGCTGTTGGGGATCGCCATCGGTGGTTTCTGGGCGATGTCCACCGCCACGGCGATGCGTCTGGTGCCGGCGGCCCATGTGCCGAAAGCGCTGGCGATCATCTTTTCCGCGGTGTCTGTCGCCACGGTGGTGGCCGCGCCGCTCGGCAGCTACCTCGGAGAGCTGATCGGCTGGCGCAACGTGTTTATTCTCTGCGCGATACCCAGCCTGCTGGCGCTGCTCTGGCAGCTGTGGGTGCTGCCCTCCATGCGGCCGGAAAGCGTTGGCACCTTCTCCACGCTGTTCAGGGTGCTGCGCCGTCCCGGTATGCTGGGGGGCATGCTGGCGTCGATCCTGATTTTCAGCGGCCATTTTGCCTTCTTCACCTACCTGCGACCGTTCCTTGAGACCGTCGCGCAGGCCAGCGTTGAAGGCGTTTCGCTGATTTTGCTCGGCTTCGGTGTCGCTAACTTTGTCGGCACCTCGGTGGCGAGCTATCTGCTGAGCCGCAGCCTGCGTCTGACCCTGGCGCTGGTGCCGCTGATGATGAGCGTCCTGGCGCTGCTGATGGTGACGTTTGGCCATCTGTCCGTGCTTGACGGGTTGCTGGTCGCCCTGTGGGGATTTGCCTTCGGTCTGGTGCCGGTGGCCTGGTCCACCTGGCTGGCCACCACCGTGCCGGATGAGGCGGAAAGCGCAGGCGGTCTGCTGGTGGCCTCTATTCAGCTGGCCATCAGCGCCGGCGCCGCCGGCGGCGGGGCGGTGTTCGATCTGCATGGCGCCAGCGGCGTCTTCACCGGCAGCGGTTTGCTACTGTTGACCGCGATGGTCGTGGTCTTCACCGCCGTGCGGGTGAAACCGGTCGCCAGCGCCGAGCAGCCGGAGACCGGCCGCTTATCCCGCGAGATCGATAACTAAATTGGCCGACAGACTGCGGGAGCAGCACAGCGCGATATGCTGCTCCGCGGCCTGTTTTTCCGCCTCCGACTGCACGGTATCCCGGTGGTCTACCGTTCCCTCCCGCACCGGCGTCAGGCAGGCGCCGCAGATCCCCATCTCGCAGGAGAGCGGCACCTCAACGCCATGCTCCTGCAGCACCCGGGCGATGGTTTTGTCCCCCGGGACCGGCCAGCGCTCACCGGTGGAGGCGAGGGTGATGGTGAAGGTGCCGTCCTCCGCCGACGCCGCCGTCGGGACGGTCGGCTGGAACGCTTCGCTGTGCAGTTGCGTTTCCGCCCAGCCGGCCGCCAGCGCGGTGTCGCGCACCTGGGCCATAAACCCCGGCGGTCCGCAGAAATAGACTCGGGTGTCGGCGTCCGGCGCGCCCAGATCCTGCGCCAGCCGCAGGCGCGGACTCTGCCCTTCGGCAGAGCTGTGGATCAGGCAGGTTCCGCCGGTGAGCTGGCTGGCGATCTCGGTGGCGAAGGCGGCCTCCTGCGCGCGGCTGACGTAATAGTGCAGCGTAAAGCTGGCGCCGGACGCCGCCCGCGCATGGGCCATCGCCAGCAGCGGCGTAATGCCGATCCCGGCGGCGAGGAGCACCACGTGGCCACCCCCGTGCAGGGGAAAGTGGTTGCGCGGAGCAGAGATCAGCAAGGGCTGCCCCGGACGCAGGGTGTCATGAATATAACGGGAGCCGCCTCGCGACTGCGCCTCGCGGGCGACGCAGAGCAGATAGTGATCCCGTCTGGCCGGGCTGCCGGTCAGCGAATACTGACGGATCAGCCCGCAGGGGAGATGGAGGTCGATATGGGCGCCGGGCGCCCACGCCGGCAGCGGTTGCCCATCGGCGCTCACCAGACGAACGGCCAGATTTTTCGCGCCCTGGCGCCACAGGCCATCGACCACCACCGGGAGTATGTCGCGCATAAGACCTCCACTCATACCAGAAAGAAATCGCCAAAGCCCATCTTCTTCAGCCCGCGCCGGTAGGCGATAGAGCTGCGGTCTGCCGGAATATGCGCCTCCAGGGTCAGATCCAGCGGCAGCCGCTCCGGGCGCTGGGTCTCAACCATCAGGCGGTCCTCCTCAAACACCCGCAGGTTGAACGCATGAACGTCTTCCACCGGCACATGCAGGTCAAAATTGCGGGCGATAGGGGCAAACATTCGCGTTACGCGCGACGACACCGGCGAGGCGGCGTTCATGATCACCAGCTTCGCATCGGCAGGGAAATGGATGGTCAGCGTGGCGGTGAACGGCAGATGCATTTCAAAGTGACGCAGCCACTGGAACCCTTCCGGCGCGCGGAAATCGGAGCTGGCCGGGTAATTGCCTACCGAGCTCCAGTAGTCGGCAACAAAGCCGAACGGCGTCTCCTGCGGGGTGTAGTCCGGCACCTGTTGGTTGTCCGGATCGGCGAAGGTCTCGGTGTGGATCCACGCGAAGTGGGCGACATCGAGAAAGCCTTCGACCTGGCGGCCGGCAAAGCCCTTCACTTCAAAGGCCGGACAGTTGATTTGCTGAAAGCCGGCGTCGTCCCAGTGCGGCATGGTCGGTAACGGCGGCGGATTGTCCGGATCGCAGGCCAGGCAGGTCCAGATCAGCCCGTAACGCTCCTCCACGGCGAAGCTGGTGAGATGCAGTTTGGCCGGAATGGGTTGCCCCGGACTGGAGGGGATGCGGTTGCAGCGGCCATCCTCGCCAAAGCGCAGGCCATGATAGGGGCAGACGATGCCTTCTTCTTCATGAAACCCCAGGGTCAGCGGGACGCCGCGGTGCGGGCAGACGTCGCGGGCGACCACCACCTGGCCTTTTATACGATAGATAACCAGCTGTTCGTCCAGCAGGGTGGCTTTCACCGGAGCGCCGTCAATATCGCAGGCGCGGGCCACCGGGTGCCAGCAACGGGCCAGCCGCAGCCAGTCTTCCGGATCGAAGGTGCAATGGGCGGGGGGCGTGGGGGTGGTTGTCTTCATGATTTCTCTTCCTGCTCACATCGGTGATTGTTTTATTGTTGTGAGATTATTGTTGTCATATTAGGGTGTTCACATCCATCACCATTAATTCACTCTGCTGTTGCAAAAAAGAGTACAGGGGCACCATGAGTCCATTTTCCCGTTTCGCCCACTATTTCATCGCCGTGGCTCGCTGCGGCAGCCTGCGCCGGGCCGCCGAGCAGCTGCATATCTCGGCCTCGGCGATTAACCGCCAGATCCTGCAGGCCGAGGAGGCCTTCGGGACGCCGCTGTTCGAGCGGCTGCCGGAGGGACTGCGGATGACCACTGCGGGTGAACTGCTGTATGACAATCTGTTGCGCTGGCAGAAGGAGTTTCGTCAGACCCGGCAAAAATTTGATGAGCTGCAGGGGATGAAGCGCGGGAGCGTCAGCGTCGGCATGGTGCAGGCGCTGGCGGAAGGCGGCTTCGCCGCCGCGCTGGCGGAGATCATCGCCCGCTGGCCGTGGCTGGAGCTGGATCTGCAGGTAGCCGACAGCCACACCGTCAGCCAGAAAGTGCGTCAGGCGGATCTGGACGTCGGTCTGATCCTCGATCCGCAGGGGCAGGCCGGACTCAGCGTGCTGGCCTTTGCCGAACTGGAGGTGGGGATTGTGATGCGCCCGGACCATCCTCTGGCGGGGGCGAAGGCCCTGTCTCTGGGCGAGCTCAGCCTGGAGCGGCACATCGTGCCCGGCGCGCCGCTGATTGTTCATGAGCGTGTTGCGCTCCTCTATCGCCACCATGACTTTGCGCCGGAGAATACCATCAGCTGCAATGATATTCGACTCATTAAGTCGCTGGTGCTGCGCGGCAGCGGCGTGACGCTCCTCAGCCTGCTCGACGTGCTGGACGAGGTTCAGCGCGGACAGCTGGCCTTTATCCCGCTGCGCAGTACGCTGCTGCGGCCGCTGACCCTGGCGCTGTGCACCGCGCCCTCGCGTCAGCTATCGCGTCCCGCGCAGATGGCCATTCAGACGCTGAGCGCGGTGATTGAATCCATGGCGACCGTCAGCCCAGCGGCCCGCTGAGGATGGTGTCGCACATGCCGTTGATAATCCGTTCGCCGGTCTCTTCCCGCAGCTCCTGGTACCAGGCTTCGGTGAGCTGCATATCCTTACCGTGGGTGATATCGCAGCGCTTGCGCGCCTTCAACACCAGATCGCGAACCCGATCGCAGCGCTGGGTTTCATACTCGCGCAGGGCGGCGTCAATATCGCGGGTCTGGCGGAAAACGGCGCCCAGCACCACCGCATCTTCCATCGCCGCACATCCCCCCTGGCCAATATCCGGGGTGGTGCTGTGTCCGGCGTCGCCCAGCAGCGCGACGCGACCGCGCACCAGGCGGCTGAACGGTTCGATATCGTGGATTTCAATACGGTTGGTGGTCTGCGGGTCAAGGGCGGCGATCAGCTTCTGCACCGGCGGCGCCCAGCCGGCA
This sequence comes from Klebsiella sp. GG_Kp175, assembly GCF_040062325.1. NCBI lineage: Bacteria > Pseudomonadati > Pseudomonadota > Gammaproteobacteria > Enterobacterales > Enterobacteriaceae > Klebsiella > Klebsiella sp. GG_Kp175. The sequence continues at coordinate 107,810 of NZ_JBEAFX010000011.1, forward strand.
AAGTAGCGGCTGAGGTCAGCGCGCAGGGTGTCACGATCCTCGGCCAGACCCGCCGGCAGCGGCACATCAAAGAAAAAGTAGAACCGGCCAGCGGAGACCGGCATCAGAGAGACGCGCTTGCCTTCGCCGACAAAGGTGGTCCACTGATCGCCGGGTGCCAGCGCTTCATCTATTTCCACCAGACCGTTCCAGTTGACGTAGCCGGCGTAGCGGCGCTGCGGGGTAAAGCCGAGCACCCACGGACGCAGCGCGGAATGGCTGCCGTCGGCGGCAATCAGCAGATCGCCGCTGGCGCTGCTGCCGTCGGTAAACCACACCGTCACGCCGTCGGCGTTTTCTTCACAGCGGGTGACGCGTTTGCCGAACTGCACGCGCTCCCGTCCCCAGAAATCCAGCATTTCCCGCTGCAGCTCTGCGCGGGATACCGGGCAGGGGCGGCTGCCGGTGCGTTCGATCAGCGGCGCGAGGCTGAACTGGGTCATGTTCTCGCCGCTGCGGAAATCGCGATACGCCATGCGGCGCAGCGGTCCGCCGAAGGTTTCCATGATATCGCCCATGCCGAGGTGGGCCATGCATTTCACGCCGTTGGGCCATACGGAAATCGCCGCGCCGACCGGTTTGATCTCTTTCACCGCCTCATAGACGTCGCAGTCGATCCCCGACTGTTTGAGCGCCACTGCCGCACTTAAGCCGCCGATGCCCGCGCCAATCACGATTGCTTTCATTTTTTTCTCCTTCTCCAGATGTAGGCACTGACTACAGCAATTTGCGTACCAGTTCGCCGGAGGGAGGAAAACCGCCCGCCAGAGGCACAGCGGCAGGTCATGGCGCACCACCTCGGTGCAATGTGATGCATTGGTTGCCTTTTTATGAATCAAAAGTTTCTGTATGTTGCATTAAGAATCTATCGTTTCATAAGCCTGGTTCAGCAGCGGAGGGAAATGATGCATCATTCGAATAATTTAAGTTGATGATTTTGAAGTGTTAATAAATTTATTCGTGCGCTTTTGTCGTCTCTGGCCTGCTTTGTGCAGTAGCCCATGCACTTCTCTTTGCTACGGGATAACACCATGTCTGACGAACATCACAGCGGCCTGCTTTACGGCCTTGAACAGCGGATCCCACCGCTTCCGGCCTTTTTTAGCGCCCTCCAGCATGTGCTGGCGGGTCTGGTGGGGATCATCACGCCGCCGCTGATCATCGGCGCCACCCTCGGACTTGGCGACTGGCTGCCGTATCTCATCAGTATGTCGCTGCTGGCTTCGGGTATCGGTACCTTTCTGCAGTCCAACCGGGTCTGGGGCATTGGCGCCGGGATGATCTGCATGCAGGGCACCAGCTTCGCCTTTCTGGGCGTGGCGGTAGCCGGAGGGATGTGGGTGAAAGCGCAGGGCGGCGGGCCACAGGATATTATGGCGATGCTGTTTGGCGTTAACTTTGTCGCCGCCCTGGTGCCGGTGATTGTCAGCCGCTTTATCGAACCGCTGAAGAAAATCTTTACCCCTATCATTACCGGCAGCGTGATTGCGCTGATCGGCATCAGCCTGATCAAGGTCAGCGTCATTAACTGGTGCGGTGGGGAAAAGGCGCAGGATTTTGCCAGCATGAGCAATATCGCGCTCGGGGCGGGTACCCTTGGCGTTATCGTCCTGCTGAGCTGCGCCAAAAACCGCTGGCTGCGGCTCTCCTCGGTGGTGGTGGGCATTGCCGTGGGCTGTGTGGCGGCAGGGCTGAGCGGTCAGTTCCATCTTCACAGCCTGGGCGATACCCTGTTTCGCCTGCCAACGCTGTTCCCGTTTGGCTTTCAGTTTAACAGCGCGATATTTCTGCCGGTGGCGCTGGTGTCGCTGGTGTGTATTCTGGAGGCGGTGGGCGATCTGACGGCCAACTCGCTGATTTCACAACAGTCTGTTGACGATCGCGCTTTCCGCAACCGGCTGAAGGGCGGTATCCTGGCGGATGGCGTCAGCTGCATGGTGGCCGCAATGCTCAGCGCCTTTCCAAACACGACTTTCGCGCAGAACAACGGCGTGATCCAGATGACCGGGGTGGCCAGCCGCTATGTCGGACGCTACATTGGCGTAATTCTGATCCTGCTCGGGCTGTTCCCGCCGGTGGGCGAACTGTTGCGGCAGATCCCGGCGCCGGTGCTGGGGGGCGCTACGATGGTGATGTTTGGCTGCGTGGTGGCGGCCGGGATCCGGATCATTACCCAGAACCCGCTCACCCGACGCGATGTGCTGATCGTGGGTCTGGCGTTTGGTGCGGGTCTTGGCGTGGAGTCGGTGCCGGCGTTTCTCAGCCATTTTCCGCCGATGGTCGGCGATCTGTTCGGTTCCGCGGCCACCAGCGGTGGGCTGGTGGCGATAGCGCTGAACCTTGTTCTGCCGCAGGAGCAGGCGGCGACGAAAACGATAAGGAGTCAGGATGATCGCGCTGAGTCAGTTTAACAGCCTGAGTGGCGATGAGGCAGGGGAGCTGCTGGCTCCCTGTGTGGCGATCCCGGCCTGGAGCGATAAGCTGGTGAACTTGCGCCCCTTCGCCAACCGTGAAGCGCTGCTGCAGGTCGCCCGGGAAGCGATGGGCGACTGGGGAGAGAACGATCTGAACGCGGCGCTCAGCGCCCATCCGCGGATCGGCGAAAAACCGAGCGGCAGCCAGGCGCACGCGACGATGTCGCGCCAGGAGCAGTCGGCGGTGGACAGCGATAATGAAAGACTGGCGCAGGCCCTGCGGGAGGGGAATGCCCGCTACGAAGCCCGCTTTGGCCGGGTGTTTTTAATCCGCGCCAAAGGGCGCAGCGGCGAAGAGATTCTGCAGGCGCTGACGCGCCGGCTGCAGCATACCGCTGACGAAGAAGTGGCTGAGGCGCTTGCCCAGCTGCGGGAAATTACGATGTTAAGACTGGAAGGAGCGATTGGCGAATGAGCACCCTGAGCACCCATATTCTGGATATTTCCACCGGCACGCCGGCTGAAGGCGTCGCGGTCAGCCTGAGCCGGGAGGGCGAGACCCTGGCGAACCTGGTGACCAACGCCCAGGGGCGTATCGCCAGCTTCAGCTCCGCGCCGCTGCCGGCGGGGCGCTACCGTTTAACCGCGGAAACCGGGGCGTGGTTTGCCCGTGCCGGGCGCGATAGCGTTTTTACCCGGGCGCAGATTGATTTTGTCATTGGCGAGGCGGCAGAGGACCATTTCCATCTGCCGTTTCTGATCGCCCCGGGCGGGTGGTCGACCTACCGCGGCAGCTAAGCCCGGCTGCGCGTTGCCCGAGTGACAGCCATTGCCGGGCGGTGCTGCGCTTGCCCGGCCTGGATGATGATGAAACTGGTAGCGACAGCCCGTAGGCCCGGTAAGGCGCAGCCGCCACCGGGCAGACCACGTTGCTCCGGCTGCCATCCCTTCTGCTTTATCCCTACGTAAGGATAATCATTGACCTATCCCCACCAGGGGATAAACTTGACATTATCCCTTGCAGGGTATAAAACCAGTTTTATCCCGATAGGGGGATAAATGATGGTGAGGAACAAGGCGATGAATTCCCCGCAGATATACAGTCCGGTTCAGCTGGCCAATTACCTGAAACTGCTGCGCCAGCAAAATCACTGGACTCAGGAGGCGCTGGCCAGCCGGATCGGCATTAAACAGGCGACGCTGTCCAATTTTGAAAATCACCCCGACAAAACCACCTTAACCACCCTGTTTAAGATCCTCCAGTCGCTGGGGGTGGTGATGACCCTGAACGCCAAACCGGCAGAGACGGCGATGATTCCCGATAACACCACGGATCTTGACTGGTAATGGCGACGCTCACCACCTGGATGAACAATGCGCGCGTGGGAACCTTAACCCGCCAGGCCAACGGGGCGCACAGTTTCCGCTATGATGAGGAGTGGCTGCGCAGCCCGCGCGCCAGACCGCTCTCCCTCTCGCTGCCGCTGCAGTATGGCAATATTACCGCCGACGCGGTGTATCACTATTTTGATAACCTGCTGCCCGACAGCCCGCAGGTCCGCGAGCGGATCGTCAGGCGCTATCAGGCGCGTTCGAAACAGCCGTTCGATCTGCTGGCCGAGGTCGGGCGGGACAGCGTAGGGGCGGTGACTCTGCTGCCGCCGGGGGAAGAGGCGCATCTTGCCGCGTTGCGCTGGCAGACGCTGGATGAGGCGCAGCTGACCGCTTTGCTGACCGCCTACCAGTCGGATATTCCTCTCGGGATGGTGACCGGCCAGGACGATTTTCGGATCTCGGTGGCCGGCGCTCAGGAGAAAACCGCGCTGCTGCGAATGGGCGAGCACTGGTGTATTCCGCAGGGCACCACCCCGACCACCCATATCATTAAACTGCCCATCGGCGAGATAAAGCAGCCCAATGCGACGCTGGATCTGCGTGAAAGCGTGGATAACGAATATCTGTGCCTGGCGCTGGCCAGGGCGTTGGGCTTGGCGGTGCCGGAGGCGGAGATTATCAACACGCCGCGGATCCGTGCGCTGGCGGTGACCCGCTTCGACCGGCGCTGGGCGCAGGAGGGGCGCGTGCTGCTGCGTCTGCCGCAGGAGGATCTGTGTCAGGCATTCGGCATACCGTCGTCGATGAAATATGAGTCTGACGGCGGGCCGGGTATCGCCGCGATCATGACCTTTCTGCTGGGCTCCAGTGAGGCCCTGAAAGATCGCTATGACTTTATGAAGTTCATGGTGTTCCAGTGGCTGACCGGGGCAACGGACGGGCATGCGAAGAACTTCTCGCTCTTTTTGCTGCCCGGCGGCAGCTACCGGCTCACGCCGTTCTACGACATTATTTCGGCATTTCCGGTGCTGGGCGGGACGGGACTGCATCTGCGCGACCTGAAGCTGTCGATGGGGCTCAATGCCACAAAAGGGCGGAAAACGGAGATTAACGCTATCTATCCGCGTCATTTTCTGGCGACCGCCAAAGCGGTTAACTTCCCCCGGGAGCAGATGCTGGCGATCCTGGGCGAGTTTGCCGACCGCGTGCCGCAGGCCATCGAAAGCGCCCGCCGGACGCTGCCGTCGGACTTTTCCGCCCACGTCTGGCGGGCCATCACGGAGAACATGCTTAAACTGCACGCCCGCCTGCAGCAAGGGCTGCTGGCGGGATAGCGAAGCCGGTTGGCGGTTAGCTCTGCGGCGGCCCCCAGCGGCTGCGCAGGTAGTTAACCGCCTGGCGGGTCTGCGGCTGATTGAGGTTGTTTTCGCGGAACAGGATGGTGCCCTGGATCTGCGGCAGGGACTCATTGAGGTCGAGCTGTTTTTTCAGCTCCGGCACGCCGCCATCCACCGTCCAGTCAGGTTCATTTTTGGACGGTTCACCCACCTTGTACAAGGCCACGCCGATATACAGCCGGGTATGCGTCGGCTTGACCACCTCGGCCCACCAGTTGGCCAGCACATCGTAGCGCGCCGCATCGCGGGCAAACGGCCAGTAAATCTGCGGGGCGATGTAGTCGAGCAGCCCCTGCTGCACCCAGCTGCGGGTATCGGCATAGGATTCATCATAGGCGGCCGCGCCACGGGTATCAGACCCCGCCGGATCGTGGGAGCGGTTGCGCCACACCCCGGCCGGGCTCACGCCAAACTCGACGTTCGGATTGAGTTTTTTAATGGTCGCGGAGACCTGGGCAATAAGCTGCTGAGTGTTATGCCGCCGCCAGTCGCCCTTCGAGGCATAGCCCTGCCCGTAACGACGGAAGGTCTCGTTGTCGTTAAGCGGGGAAGAAGCGGTTTCGGTGTAGAAATAGTCATCGAACTGCACGCCGTCAATCGGGTAGTTCTGCACCACTTCAGCGACAATGCTGGTGATCCAGTCACGCGCTTCGGGAATACCCGGGTCGAGAACAAAGCGATCGCTGGCGGTGCGGATCCAGTTACGGTGCAGGACGAACACGCTGGCCGGCACCTGAGTGAGGGTGTTGTTCAGCTCGGCAATCGTCGACGGTTTGGTGTTGACCGAGACGCGGTAAGGGTTAAACCATGCGTGGACCTTCATGCCGCGCTTGTGCGCTTCATCCAGCATAAACTGCAGCGGATCGTAGCCGGGGTATTCGCCGATTTTGCCGGTCAGCATATCGGACCACGGCAGAATATCAGACCGCCAGAGCGCCGTACCGTCCGGTTTCACCTGGAAAAAGACGGTGTTGATCCCCAGGCGCTGCAGATTATCGAGTTTGGCGATCAGCGCCAGCTTCTGCTGGGTGATGCGGCTTTCCGGCGTACTGGCGATAATTGACCCGACCGGCGGCCAGTCAAGGCGCGAGACGGTGGTCAGCCAGACGCCGCGTACCGGCTCCCGGTGCGTCTGACCGGCTTTAACGGCCGCGCTCTTCGGCGGCGTGACGAGGGATTTGGGGGCCTTACTGGTGCAGCTGAACAGCATGCCGGCGGCGATGAGCGCCGCGCCTGCCAGCGCCACTTTGCTGGCTAGGGGGAATCGACGAGAATGGCTGATGATGAACTCCCGTGTAATCAGATCGTCGCGTGTAGCGGCTATTCTCTTACGATTCGCTGGCCAGAGCAATTCCTTGATAGGACTGTTGACATCAGGTGGGAGAGGTCAGTCGGGCTCCCACGCCAGAATATCGCCAGGCTGACACTCGAGCGCCTCGCAGATGCGCGACAGGGTATCAAAGCGGATGCCTTTGACTTTACCTGACTTGAGCAGCGACAGGTTCTGTTCGGTAATGCCTACAAAGGCCGCCAGCGCCCTGGACGTCATCTTTTTTTCCACCAGCAGTTTGTCCAGATTCACCACCACAGCCATCGTTAAATAAACTCCTTATTCTCTTCTTCCGCACGGATCCCGTGGAGCATGGCGTGAAATGTCACAAACAGCAAGCTTCCTGTCAGCAGCAGCACCCCGTCGCTGAGCAGAAACACCACCTGGTAATAAGGCTGCGGCCACCAGGCGAGCAGCGGGATCAGAAAGCGGCACACCGGCAACAGGATCCCCATGCCCACCATGGCCAGAGCGATGTAACGAACGCTGTGCGCCAGGGAGAGGCTGAGCACGCTGCGCTGGCGGACGCTACGGGTTACCTTCATGCCCTGCCAGATAGCAAAGGCAAACAGGGAGGCCGGAAGATACAGCAGGGCCAGCAGCAGCAGGCTCCTCACCATCCCCGGCGCCCGGGCCGGGTTGTCGGTTAACGGCACTTCAGCAAAGTGCAGCAGGGTGGAAAGAAAATATCGTTCGCCGGTAAAGAAAATCCACAGCGGCACGATCAGGGCGAGCATAAAAAAGAGGGGCAGTATGCCGCTAATAATAGCCAGACTCAGCCGGGTTCTGGATTGCTTCACAATTTACCTTCCTGATTGATGAGAATAATTAAAGCACCAGCCGCGTCAAGCATGACATAAGGGCCACGGCGAAGACAACGCTCATCGCCCGGACGCCGCGTCGACGGCTGGCAAACCACGGACGGGTCCAGACGCGGTAGAGGCTGAGGGTGATGAACGATGCCTGGATGGTCCAGGTCAGCATCCGAAACAGGTAGCCCATTTTGCCGAGATTCTGCAGGGTCTGGAAAACCTCGGCGAGATAAATAACCCCGGTCACCAGCAAAACATAATTGAGCAGGCGTATTTTTCGCTGCGCCAGCCAGTCGCCGGAAATAAACAGGATCACCGACAACAGCGTTAACAGCGCCCAGAGGATGTCAATTCCGTTCATTACGCGCCTCCTGTTCATCAGGGGTGGCAGCCAGTAAGAGCTTGATGGCAGGCCCGATCACCGGCCAGGCGGTATCGGAGAGGATCACTACCGCGGTCTGTCGCTGTCGGTCGAAGGCCATCATTGCCGCAAAGCCGCCACTCTGCCCGTCATGCCAGACGATCTCCCGTCCGCGGACGCGGGTAGTGAACCAGGCATAACCCACCCGGGAATCGGGATCATCGGTGGCGAACAGGGGGGGCATGCCTTCACTGCCCGCCAGGTTTCCTGCCAGCAGCGCCTGGGCATATTTCGCCATATCGACAATCGTGGCGCGTACGCCGCCGGCGGGGGCGAAGGCGTCCATCACCCATGGCTGCTGAGGGAAACCAGAGGCTGACCAGCCCACGGTAAACGTCGGCGAGGCTGGGGTATTCTGCCGGGCCACTTCCGCGTCCTGCATTCCGGCGGGGGCAAAGACCCGTTGCGCCATCAGTGTGGCAAAATCGCGATGAGACGCCCGCTCCAGCGCCAGTCCGAGCAGGGCAAACCCGGCGTTGGAATAATCAAACCATTTCGTCGGCTGCAGAGTGGCCTGGTTCATCATCGCGATCAGCGCGGGTCGATCGTAGCGCCAGGGATTCTGCCGCCGGGCAATGTCGCTCAGAATAGCCAGCCGCTGCCCAACCGACGCGGTGAGCGGTGGCAGTCCTGAACGGTGAGAAACCAGTTGCTCCAGGGTAACGTCCCGCACCGGGCTGACAATCTCCGGGACCAGCGCCGACACCGGCGTCTGCGCGGTGACTTCGCCGCGGCGAATAGCCTCCAGCAGCAGGCTGGCGGTCATGGTTTTGCTCAGGCTGGCGATCTCATACTGCGTCGTATACTCGCTCCCCCACAGGCCGTAACGCACCCCCTGAGGCGTAATCAGCGCTGCGGCGACCTGTCCGCGGGCGCCATTGAGCAGGGGCGTTAATATCGAGACCAGCTGTTTATCCCCCGTCGTCCGGGAGCTGGGGGGATGAAAGCCGGGCTGCAGGGCGATCCCCGCCGCCACAATGACGGTAAAAACCAGCACAGCGGCAATGATCTGTCTGTCCCGGCGATAGCTGTTCCAGCGCATGTTTTCTCCTTAACGCGGTACGACATCCAGGTGAGGGAATACCGTTTCTCCCTGGTGTTAAAGTGAGCGCAGGTTAGCCTGGTGTTTATCGTTTTACAATAAATTTTTATCGTTTTATGATTAACTTTATGAGGAGTAAAGCAGACACACCCGGCGCGGTGTGGAGAACGCGGGGGGCAATAGAGGCCAGGGGATAAAGTGCGCTGACGAAGGGCGGTACTCGCCAGCGAGAAATGTCGGCTATGCCGATATACCGGGAGAAGAAAACTTAGCGGATCCGCGACTGCTCGTCGTCGCGTAGCGTCAGCACCTCAAATCCGTTGGCGGTGACGGCCACGGTGTGCTCCCATTGCGCGGAGAGTTTTTTATCGCGGGTGACCACCGTCCAGCCATCCTTTTTGGTCTTGATACGACTGTCGCCCTGGTTCACCATCGGTTCAATAGTGAATACCATGCCTTCCCGCAGCACCGCGCCTTCACCGGGCCTGCCGTAGTGCAGCACCTGCGGCTCTTCATGCATTTCCTGACCGACGCCGTGACCGCAGTATTCTCTGACCACGCTGTAGCCATGGTCCTCGACCCAGCGCTGAATGGCATGGCCGATGTCGCCCAGCGTCGCGCCGGGTTTCACCACCTCAATGCCTTTCCACATCGCTTCATAGGTGGTCTTTACCAGCCGGCGAGCCAGCGGGGAAACGTCGCCTATCAGGTACATCTTACTGGAGTCAGCGATCATGCCCGCTTTCTCGAGGGTGATATCAACGTTAACGATCATCCCGGAGCGCAGATGCTCGGTCGCCTTCGGGATCCCATGGCAGACCACATCGTTAATTGAGGTGTTCAACACATAGGGAAAGTCGTATTGCCCCTTGCTGGCCGGGCGGGCGTGCAGCTGGTTGACGATAAAATCTTCCACTCGATCGTTGATTTCCATCGTCGTCACGCCGGGGACGATAAAGGTATCCAGCATGGCAAACACCGATGCCAGCAGCTGGCCGGCATGGCGCTGGCGCGCGAGCTCATCGGCGGTTTTAATGATTATTGATGGCATTGATCACCTCCAGCAGACGGTCAGAGCCGGATTTCAGCATCAGCAGTTTGATCTGCTGGTGGTTAAGCTCGGGGTAGAGTTCGCTCATCATGCCCAGGCGGATCCAGTATTCCGCCTGGGCATTAACGGAGCGGGACATGGCTTTGCTGGCATCACGAATGTCATCGTGCAGCAGATCGGAGATTTTGACGATTCCCATAGAAACAGACCATATATGATTCGTAGATGTATCGTATACAAACCAGCGCGGGATGTCCTTGGCATTTTGTGGCGTGGGTGACGAGCGTCATGCAAAAAAGCCCGACCAGCGGGCTTATTTACCGTATTTTTACAGGTTAAAAATTCGCGCGGCTCACCATGGCGAAAATTACCCATTAGGTTATCGGTATGCGGAATGAAAATAACATGATGACGACGCATCAATATATTTTATGCAGGTGTTAATTTTGCGTATGAATATTCTCCCGTCAGGCCGGGAATCCGGGGAATTTACAGCGCGTCAGTGAGTTTATCCACCACCACTTTACCCGCATTATCGAACTGCGTAATGCGGAAGCTGTCGCTCCAGGAGCGGCGGGTGGTGAAGCGGTCAAACAGGGATACCCGGCCTTTACGCTGGCCATCTTTACTTAAAATAACCCATTCAGTTACCGAAGAATAATGCTGACTATTGTCATGACGACTCTGTTGTTCAACCAACCGATCTTCTTTTTCCACTTTTAAATAATCACGCAACATATTTAACCTCCATAGAAAGTATTATTAACATTACTCCTTTTATTTATTCTTTCAATCAAACTTTTTAATCAATAAAAGTAACTATTAGTGGGCGACCTAAGTGCGAAAATCGCCGAGGTTATCCCCCCGAAGGTGGCCTGGTCCACTACGCTTAACAGGAGTGTCCGCCGCGCGATCGGCGGTTGTCCGGGCCGGAAAGGCGACCATAAAACACCTTAACCTTGTATTCATTATGGGCGTGATTCTGTTATATCTAATGCGTTTTGCCACGACCGAGCCACAGAGAGCGCTGTACCATGAGTAACGATCACCTGACGGACATTGCCTATCGCCACTTTATTGAAAGTGTTAAAGATTATGCCATCTATATGCTGAGCGCCGACGGGACGGTCATTAGCTGGAATGAGGGCGCCCGCCGGGCAAAAGGGTACCTGAGCGATGAGATCATCGGTCGCTACTTCGGTCTCTTCTATAGCGAAGCCGAACAACTCTCCAGGGTGCCGGCGAATAATCTGCAAATTGCCCTGCGTAGCGGGCAGTTCGAAGGCGAAGGCTGGCGGTATCGTAAAGATGGCTCCCGGTTCTGGGCGCATGTCATGATCAATGCCATCCGCGATGAGCAAAATAACCTGCTGGGCTTTGCCAAAATTACCCGCGACATCAGCGAACAGAAGGCGATCAATGACCGCATCGCGTGGATGGCGCGTTACGATGCGCTGACCGGTTTACCCAATCGGGTGGAGTTCTTTGAGCGGGTGGAAAAGCTAATCACCGGGAATGACGCCCGCCGCTTTGCCGTTTTCACCATCGATTTAGATAAGTTTAAAGAGATTAACGATCTGCAGGGCCATCTTATTGGCGATCAACTGCTGCAGCGCGTGGCAGGCGCCGTACTCAAAACGCTGCAGAAGGAGGAGATGGTCGCCCGCTTCGGTGGCGATGAGTTTGTGGCCGTCAAACCTTTTGCCGATGAAAGCGAGGTGGACGCCTTTGCCGCCCGTCTCTGGCACTGCTTCAGCGGTAAGCAGACGTTTGCCGCGACGGAAGTGATCCTTTCCGCCAGCATGGGTATCTCCGTCTACCCGGAGGACGGGACGGATATTAATACGGTTCTGAGCAATTCCGATCTGGCCATGTATCGGGCAAAGAGCAGTCTCGACCACAAAATTTGCTGGTACGAACGCGAGATGGACGACAAGACGCGGCAGCGGAATATGATGGCCGCCGACATCCGCCGCGGTATTCAGGCGGGGGAGTTTTCGCTTCACTATCAGGCGATCCGCAATATTAAAGATCGTCGCATCACCGGTTATGAAGCGCTGTTGCGCTGGCAGCATCCTCAGCTGGGCGCTATTCCGCCGGACGTGTTTATTCCCATTGCCGAAGAGAGCGGCGCCATCGTGCCGTTAGGCTACTGGGTGCTGGAGCAGGTGTGTAACGAAGCGCTGAAAAAGGGTCTCAACAGAAAAATTTCGGTCAATATCTCGCCGGTGCAGCTGCGTCATCGTAGCTTTATCGAAAAAGTCCGCGAGATCCTGATGCGTACCGCCTATCCGGTCAGCCTGCTGGAGTTTGAGGTTACCGAGACGGCGTTTATCGTGAACAAGCAGCTGGCATTCAGCGTCCTGCATCATCTGCAAAAGATGGGGATCAGTATCGCACTGGATGATTTCGGCACCGGCTACTCCTCCCTGAGCATGCTGCGCGATTTTCATTTCGACGTCATCAAGCTCGACCGCAGCTTTATGCTGGATGTGGAGAGCAATCCCCAGGTCCGCTCATTCGTGCGGGCCATTATTTCGCTGGGCAACTCGATCAATACGCCGCTTATCGCCGAGGGCGTGGAAACCGCAGGACAACTGCAGATCCTCGAAGAGGAGGGATGTGACGAAATGCAGGGGTTCCTGTTCGGCGAGCCGGTCGATATTAAACACCTGCCCGATCAGCGCTGAATCGCCCGCCGTCCGCTGGTGGGCGCAAGGTCATCACTGATGCGCAAGCGCTGCCTGCCCGGAAAGGTGCAGCAGCGCGGAGCGCAGGGAGACCTCGAACATCTGACCATGGGTCAGCCCAGGGTAGCGCCAGAAGGCCACCCGCAAGCCGTTGTCCGCCAGTTGCTGTTGGGTCTGACGCAAAACCGCCAGGGAAGCCACGTGCCCGGACGGCTCTCCAGGGGCTTTGCCATCCCCCTCCAGCAGATACAGCGATTTCCCGACGAAAGCCGCGGCATCGATGTTGTTGCTGTCTTTAAGCGGAGACTCGAGTGCCTGGCCGAGCGACGGGCTGGTGGAATAAAAGATATGGAACAGGTCGCTCTTACGCCACGCGTCGAGTACAAACAGTCCGCCATAGGAGTGACCCCAAATAGCGCGCTGGCGGGGATCGATTTTCAGCTTAGCTTCTGCTTGCGGAACCATCGTTTCGCTCAGCAGCTGGCGAAACAGGTCATTACCCCCGGTTTTTCGCGGCGGCAGCGCGGATTTTCCGGCGCGAGGTTGATGCGTCTTAAGCGGCGGAGTGTAATCCCAGGCCCGGGCTGCGGTATCGAAGGGCAGCGCCGTCTGGTAACCAATAGCGACGATGACCGGCGGGGAACCAGCGGAGAGCTGTTGCAGAAACGCGTCGTTGAGTTTATCCATCACCGCGTTGCCGTCCAGCATATACAGCACCGGATAACCGGCGGCCGGCGGCGCTTTATCCGGCACCGCGGTCCACACCCGGTAATGGCGTTCGCCATCGGCAGAGTCGTACTGGCGCTGGGTAAAATGATAGAAAGCTGACCCTTTGTCCGCAATATTCGGCCCCAGCGGCTGCAGATCCGGCCGGGCGAAACTGCCGCTGCTGTAGAAGAGCGCGGCGCCTATCGCCAGCGTCAGCAATCCGTGCGCCTGCCGCGCTGTGATGATCCCTGAATCCTGCTTCACCTCGTCTGTCCCCCATTTTCTGTCATCTGGCGTTTTGCCTGGGCTGACACGTTAGCATAGCTTCATTGATAATGGTTCTCATTTCTTTTCATGCGCGCTGTAGCAGGCTGCATGCCGCTAAGGCTGGTGGCGGAATCAGTCTAACTGGAGGAGAGATGGCCGCCTGTCGGCGGCCGTGAGAGAAAAGTCAGGACCGATCGTGAAGGGTGCTAAGCAGTTTTTTGACCAGCGGGGTAAGCGCCATAAACAGCAGCGCAATAATGACAATCAATAAGATAGTCAGACCTTTATGGTGATTGATAAGCACCAACAGCATTGCCAGCGTCATGGGCATGCTCCTTTAATAACGGTATTCAGCGCCGCTGAGGTGAATGAAATTCAGTAGAATGGTCATCACCACCCAGGCCAGCAGCAGAAAGCGTCGTCTGTCGCGTCGCGCTTCCAGGGCGGCGAAATAATTAGCGCTATACCAGGTCGATATAATAATAGCCAGCGTGATGATGACCTGCCAGACCGCCTGACGATAGCCTGTCACGATGCTTATCCCGCGAAAGCAGAGGACGATCGCGATACCATTAAGCGCGTTACACATCAGCCATCCCCACAGGCTTGCGGGCCGGCTAAATAAATATCCAAATCGTAAAACCAATGTCGTATACACCTTTCCAAAATAATCGCGCTGTAAAATGCATTTTAACGCTGGAGGCAGTATTGATATAAATCAAAACTAATGGGATAGCGCAGGAATCACTGGCGCGCGGCACTCACGGCCTGAACAGCAAAGCAAAGAATGCAAAGACTTTTAATGTTTAACATGCTGTTTTTATTAGTCATTTTTCCATATTGAATAAGAGCTGTCGCATAATAAATAGAGTTGATAGCCATTCGATATGCGTTAATTTCCCCAGTTATTATTGTGAGTGACGTGATAACGGAGAAAATTAGATTTTTCGTAATGCTTGCTTTCTGCGAGACCAATAAAATAGGGCGTTGGCCGGGGCAGAGCCCCGGCCGGTGGCGCACTTAACGCGGTAGCGCGTTATGCTGGAGGATCTTCAGGAAGTCATTTTTGTCGGAGATTAATGACAACGCATTCGCGATCAGCTCATCGCTGAATATTGAGGCTATTTCTTTGAGCACGTCAATATGCTCTTTCTCTTTCGCAATCACGCCAATGGCAATAAACATCACGTTGCCGCGATCCCAGATAACGCCATCAGGAAACTGATAGATCTCAATCCCGGTTTTAAGAATGATATCCGTCGCTGATTTCGGCAGATGCGGCAGGGTGATGCCATTGCCCAAAAAAGTGGAAACCTGATGTTCACGCTCCAGCAGAAAATGAACGCACTCCTGATTGACATAGCCTTTGGCTTTACACTCTGCGCCAATCATGGCGATGACTTCCGCTTTATTACTGGCCTTGCAGCCGATGTGCAGATTATCCAGCGTGATGTTATCGATCATAGCCAACCTCCCTGGTGAGACGAGTAGATTTTTTATCCTCATGATTCGCTGACAGCTCCGCTTCTAACTGCTCCAGCGATTTATTGGAGGTCTCCGGCAGGGCGAACACCACGAACAGAATCGCCAAATAGTTGATGGCCGCGAAGATAAAGAAGACCGGCCCAAGGCCCAGTTTCGCCTGCAGCAGCGGGAACAGGTAGCTGACCACCGCGTTCATGATCCACATGAAAAATACCGAGATCCCCATCGACAATCCGCGGAATTTCAGCGGGAACAGCTCGGCTAATACCACCCAGGTGATAAAGCCCATCGAACCCTGCATCACGCCGACGAACAGCGCGCCCAGCAGCCAGATAGCGGTGGCTTTGAGGTCGCCCACCAGGGTGTAGTCGACCGCGGCGATAATCAGGTGCAGCGTGGCCATAATGGCGAAGCCGTAGATAATGATCGTCTTACGCTTAAAACGATCGACGAGAAACAGCACGCCAATCAGCATACCGCCGACGGAGAAGACGCCGTTCAGCACGTTACAGATCAGCGAGGTACGCTCTGAGAAGCCGGCGGCACTCAGGATTTCCGTGCCGTAATACATAATCACATTCACCCCGGTGGTTTGCTGCAGCGCGGCCCAGGTAATGCCCACCAGCAAAATTTTGAGGATCCATGGCGTTTTGAGGATAGTGGTGAAGGTGTTCTGGGTGCTGTACTTATTGCCGGCTTCAATTTTGATCAGGGTGGAGATGTCGTCGAATTCTTTCTGCGCGCGTTCCGCCGGGCGGATCTGTTTGAGAATATGCAGCGCTTCCTCGTGGCGGTTTTTGCTAATCAGCCAGCGCGGACTTTCCGGCGCGCGCCACATGCCAACAAACAGGCAGATAGCGGGGATCGCCTGCACCAGCAGCATATAGCGCCAGACGTCCGGCAGATGGCCCCAGATGATGCCAATGATCGCGTTAATGGCAAACGCCGCCAGCTGGCCGATAACGATGGCGACTTCATTCAGGCCGGTCAGCTTACCGCGCATCTCGGTGGGCGCCACTTCAGAAATAAAGGTGGGGGCGGTGACCGAGGCGCCGCCGACGGCGTAGCCCAGCAGGGCGCGGGCAATCAGCAGGGTAGTGATATCGGGAGCCGCGGCGGAAAGCAGGGCGCCGATAAGAAAAACAAAGGAGAGGAAGAGCAAGTATTTGCGCCGGCCGAAGTAGTCGGCGAACTTACCGCCAAACACGCTGCCCAGCGCGGCGCCGATCAGCAGGACACTCATTACCAGCCCTTCGGTGGTCGGGGTCAGCGCCATGTACTGCTTCAGTGAGGAAAAGGCGCCGTTGATAACGCCGGTGTCGTAACCGAAAAGCAGGCCGCCGAAGGTGGCCACTAAGGTGATCTGATGAAGTCGTTTTCTCTGTTGCTGGTTCAGGTTTGTTATAAATGACATGGTAGTCCCTTTATTTTGTTGAACGACACAAGATAAAAATACATCTCCCCAGTCAGGATTTATCACGCCTGTGTTGTCGTATCTAACTGAATTAAATGATTTTCTTCTTTGTGTAATTGCTCAGCACAAGGCAGGGTACGCTAAGCAATGGCGGTCAAAGAGGTTTACGGCTTGGTGTTGGCATGGATGTCGTCGATATCCGTTCTCCTTTTCGGGTTAGCGGTCTTCAGTGCGTCGGCAGCGCCGACGTTGGCCGCAGGACAGCGCCCTGGTGTGGCACGTTGCTGTCGTTCCGGCGATTTACCGTGCTAAGAATATGGCACAAAGAAATGGAATGAGCATGCTACAAGATCACATTATGAAAATTTAATTTCAAACTGGTGTTGCAGGAAGGTAAATGCATGAAGCGAATCACAATGGCATACGGCGCTATATCCCTATGAAATGCGGGTTAAATTTGCGAGTTAGTAATAATGATGTTGTTTTCAGTGGGTTAATGTAACTCAAAGAATACAACGCAGATCACATTTTTACGCCATAATATCGAAGAATAGAATTTATATTTCATTACTCTGTTCAGGGAAAATTGTGGCTGGCGATGCTGTAATGTCAGTCTGGCCTGGCGTCGCGAAGGCCATCGACGCGTTGGCGCTGATCGACTCGTTGGCGCTGAGGGAGGCTATGGAAGGAGGTATCGCGGGATGGATGCCGGCGATAACCCTGCCGAGAGGGGCACTCACGGCAGGGTTGTGGCAAAAAATCAGTGCAGCGCGGGCCAGTAACCTTCGTTGGCGACGATCAGCTCATCGAGAATCGCTTTCGCCACCGCGGCGCTGGGCACCGTTTTTGACAGGGTGATGGCCTGCCACAGTTTCTGGTAGCTTTTCTCAATCCAGGCGTCAACGACCAGCTTCTCCACCGCCACCTGCTGCTCCATCAGTCCTTTCTGGAACGAAGGGATTTTTCCCATCGCCAGCGGTTCCGGGCCGTTGACGCCCACCAGGCAGGGGACTTCCACCATCGCTGTCTCGTCAAAGTTGGCGATCGCCCCGTTGTTTTCCACGATCAACAGCATCCGCTCCTGGGTGTTAAAGGCGATGGCGCAGGCGAGGTCGACGATGAAGGTGGCATGGGCCCCGGCATGGAAATGCGCGCCTTCCGCGGTGCCGCGACGAGTGATCTCCCGGGCCATATCGAAGACCTCTTTTTCACGTCCGGCCATCACTTCGTTAGCCCGCGTAAAGTCCGGGTCAGAGTGGGCTACCTCGTAGTCAGGATAGAGGTAGTATTTCAGATAAGTGTTAGGCAACGTCAGGGGATCGAGGGCAAACACATCCTTCACTTTTTTAAAGGTTTCGATCCAGCTCGGCGCTTTATGCTGAAAATCATCTTTTGGGCTACTGTAACCCTGCTCCGCCACGTGACGCTTGAGCGCAGGCATCAGATCGTTACCGGCTTTATCGGTGATGCTGGTCCACCAGCCAAAATGATTCAGGCCATAGTAGCGGACGTTCAGCGCCTTACGCGACGGCAGACCGAGGATATCGGCAAACAGCCCCTCGATGGCCACCGGCATATCGCAGATGTTGATGATGCGCGCGTCGGGCCGCAGGCGACGGGTCGCTTCCGCGACGATGGCCGCCGGGTTGGAGTAGTTAAGCATCCACGCCCCCGGGGCATACTGCTGCATATAATCGACCAGCTCCAGCACGCCGGCAATCGAGCGCATACCGTAGGCGATCCCTCCCGGTCCACAAGTTTCCTGACCCAGCACGCCATATTTCAGCGGGATTTTTTCATCCTTTTCCCGCATCTCATACAGGCCAACGCGAATATGCGCCATCACAAAATCCACGTCGGTGAAGGCCGCCTGCGGATCGGTGGTATAGCTGAATTTTACCTGCGGGAAGCGTTCCGCCACCAGAATGGCGCAGGCGTCGCCGATGGTCTTCTGACGCTCGTAATGGTTATCGTACAGACGGATCTCCCGCAGGGGAAAGCGCGCCATATTTTCCAGCAGCATCATGACAATCCCCGGCGTATAGGTACTACCGCCGCCGGCAATCGTGACCACAAAGTTATCTTTCATTTACCACCTCGTTATTCAGTTACACCCAGACTGGCGTTGACCGCCGTTCGAATTTTGTTAACCCCCAGGCCGTAGATCACCTGAACATGATTACCTTTAATCAGCACGCTGCTCCCGCCGCTCTCTTTTAACAGCGTCTGCTGGATGAGTGCGGGGTCGCGCACATCGACCCGCAGGCGGGTAAAACAGTTTTCCACCGCACAAACATTTTCTTTGCCGCCCAACCCCGCAATCACCATCGCACCTTTGTCTGACTCGCCATTTGCCGGATCCGTCTGTTGGGAACGCACCGCATCGGAAGCGGCTTCGCGCCCCGGGGTAAGCATTCGCAGGCGGTTAATACAGAAGGTGCCGACCAGGTACATGGTGGCGGTCTCCAGCAGCCCGAGGGCGACAAACACCGGCCAGCGCGTCACGCTGGCGCCGGCGGGCAGGTTATAGACGACAAAATCGATAAGACCGTTGGTGGCGCAGACCCGCACGTGAAGCAGCCAGGCCAGCATCTGGAAAAAACCGTCCAGCAGGGAGTAGATAAGCCACAGCAGCGGGGCGGTGAAGATGAAGAGAAACTCAAAAGGTTCGGTGATCCCCACCAGCACGGAGGTGACAATTAAGGGGATCAGCGTGACTTTGAGCCGCTGTTTATTCTCCGGTTTCGCCGTGCGATAGAAAGCGAGCGCCATACCGGCGGTGCCGAAAATCTTCACCATCCCATAGGTCAAAAACCGGGCGGAATCAGTGAGCGCGTCAACGGGATGACGGGCGATTTCGGCGAGAAAAATAGGCTTGGCGCCAATGACGGTCTGGCCATCAATCAGCAACTGACCGCCGATAGAGGTAAAGACGAACGGCGACCAGATCAAATGATGCAGCCCGGTGGGGATCAGGAACCGGTTGAGAAAGCCGTACAGGAAGACCCCGATGGCGCCAAAGGATTTCATAAAGCCGGTCAGCGCCGAGATACCCAGCTCCACCACCGGCCAGAGATAGACGGTGGCGATAGCAAACAGGCCCACCAGCGGCAGCATCACGATCAGCACCAGCTTGCTGTTGCCGTAGATCGACAGCGCGCCGCGAAACTCAATGCCAACCACGCGATTGTGAACAAAGGCGACGGCGCAGCCAAGGATAATACCGAGGAACACGCCCATATCGATGACCTGAAAACCGAAGATATAGGTTTGTCCGCTGCCATATAGTTGCGCGTTGGTGGCTCCGGTCGCCAGACGATGGGTCAGGGTCAGCCAGCTGTTGTTCGCCGCCAGATAGACCAGCCAGGTCATGGCCGCCACGAAAGCGGCTTCGGCTTTGCGGGTTTTCGCCAGACCGCTGGCCAGTCCGAGGCAGAACAGAAACCCGAGATTGTTCATCAGCGCCCAGAGCATGCTGGAGACGAATTTCCCCAACAGATAGATCCCGCTGCTTTCATCCACCCACAGCCGGTTGGTGGTCATGCTGAACAGGGCGATCAACAGGCCGATAGCCGGCAGATACAGCACCGGCCCGATCATCGCCTTGGAAAAGTCCTGAAGCTTTTTCACGCCAATCATGGTTGTCCTCTCGTCTTCATCGCCCGCTGTCATCACCTGATCAATAGGCTTATCAGACTAGGAGCAGACCACCGGGATCCCGAGCAGGAAAAAGGCCATCTGTGACGAAAGTCATATATATTGTTGCAGGAGAGATATATAAATATAGCCATTTTTATAGATGAGTTAACGCTGCTTATGGCGCGTGAAAATTAATTTTTATGAATAAATACAATGCATTAAATGCAGCTGCATTTGACGTCATTCCTCTCGGTGAGACATCTAAAAGTGATTTATAAAAAGATTGCCACAGAACTGAAGGCCCGCATCAACAGCGACGACTATGCCGTCGGCGATATGCTGCCCAGCGAAAAAGCGCTGGCTGCGGAGCTGCAGGTCTCGGTGATGACGCTGCGCAAAGCGCTGGCGCTACTCGAGGAGGAAAAGCTGATCGCCCGGCGGCACGGCAGCGGAACCTGCATTGTGCGTAAAAGTAACTATCATGGCGGAGAGCTGGAGGGATTTAACTACCAGATGCAGGTGGTGGGGGTCACCAACTACCGCAATAAGGTTATTGAGTTCACCTTGCTTGACGCCCCGCCGGCCATTGCCCAGCAGTTAAAGATCCAGCCGGGAGAAAAAGTCTACTACGTCAGGCGGCTGCGGCTGATTGATGAGGTCCCGATCCTGGTGGAGAACAGCTACATTCCCTACGCCGCTTTTCCGTGGCTCAGCGTGGGTAACCTTGAGCAGTCTAAGTTCAACTATTTCAAAAAAGAGTGCCATATCACCATTATTGAGAGCCACCGCAGCTATACCCCGGTGCTGGCGACCCGCGAGCAGGCGGAGCTGCTGCAGGTGGCGCCTAACAGCCTCCTGCTACGGGTGCAGTCTGTCAGCTACGCCCAGAACCGGGCGATCGTTGATTTCTCAGAGATCTACCAGAACACCAGTAAATACAATGTGAAGCACATTACCCGCCGCTAGGATGATTCCGCCAGCAACCCCCGGAGGACAAGCTCCAGCCCCAGCGCCAGCAGGAACAACAGAAAGCCCTGACGAAAGCGCTCCGGGCTGAGACGCGAGCGGATCCGCTGTCCCAGCCACATGCCGAGCAGCGCGGGCGCCAGCGCCAGCGCCGACAGTAGCAGCGAATCTGCGTGCCAGCCAGCGTGCAGAGAGAGGCCGGCCGCCATCGCCAGAGTGGACAGGGTGAACGACAATCCCAGGGCCTGGACCAGCTCGTCGCGACGAAAGCCCAGCGCCTGCAGCCAGGGCACCGCCGGAATAACAAATACCCCGGTCGCCCCGGTGATCACTCCGGTCAGTCCGCCCATCAGCGGCGACAGGCGCTTTTCCATGCGTGCAGAAACCTGCACCGCCGGACCACGGAGCGCGTATCCGGCATAAGCTATCAGCACGGCGCCCAACGCTAGCGCCGACCACCGCGGGTTAAGATGGATGAGCAGTGACGATCCCGCCAGCGTGCCAATAATCATCCCGGTCATCATTAACCAGAGGCGACGCGCAATCTGCGCCAGCGCGGGGCCGGCCAGCAGCTGCCAGAGATTGGTCAACAGCGAGGGGAGCACCAGCAAGGCCGCCGCGGCCGGTGGCGGCATCAGCAGGCCAAGCAGGCCCATCGCCACGGTGGGCAGCCCCATACCGGTCACCCCTTTGACCAGGCCGGCGGCGATAAAAATCAGCAGTAAACAGAGAGTGTGGAGATCAAACATCATGGCTCACCTATCGGCTCAGAGAAGGGCATTGAAACAGCTGGTCGCGGGGGGGACAATGCGGTATGTTGCCCAAAGGCTACGGTAAAACCGAAGGGAAGGAGGGCGTCATGCGACTGGATCTCGCCGATCTGCGGCTGTTTATCGCCATCGTGGATACCGGCAGCATTACCGGCGGAGCGGCGGCGGCCCATCTGGCACTGGCCTCCGCCAGCGAAAGGCTGCGCAAAATGGAGGCGGAGGTCGGTGTGCCGCTGCTGCACCGTCATGCCCGGGGAGTGACAACGACCGAGGCCGGGGAGGTGCTGGCACGCCATGCTCGTCCGTTGTTAGAGCAGCAGCGGCGTCTGCGCCAGGCGATGCACGCCTTCGCCCGCGGTCAGCAGGGAACGCTGCGCCTGTTTGCCAATACCTCGGCGCTGTCGGCTTTTCTGCCGGGCAAACTCGCCGCGTGGATGGCTGCGCATCCTGGGATACAGATCGACACCGAAGAGCGCACCAGCGCGGATATTGTCAGCAGCATTCTGGCGGGCTTAGCGCAGGCCGGGGTGGTGTCCGATGCGGTCGATCCCGGGCCGTTGCGTCTGGAGCCCGTCGCGGAGGATCCCCTGGTGCTGATCGTGCCGCCGGCCCATGCCTTGAGTGAAACAGCCGAAGTGGCTTTCGCGACGATTATCCATGAGCCGCTGGTCGCGCTCTATCAGACCAGCGCACTGCAGCAGCATATCGAAGAGCAGGCCGCCGGGCTCGGCCAGGCGCTGAACGTCCGCATCAGGATGAGCCATTTTGAAGGGCTTTGCGAGATGGTGGCTCACGGTGCCGGCGGGGCGATCCTGCCGCGGGTTATTGCCGAACGCTACCAGCTGCGCTACCGGTTCACCGTTATCACATTGCAGGATCGCTGGGCGCTGCGTCGGCTGTGCCTGTGCTATCAGGATGACGACCGCCTGTCGCCAGCAATGCGCCGCTTGCTGGAGTGGCTCCGCCAGCCCTGAGCCGCTATAAACATGGCCATGACGTAGTGACAGTGTCACTTTTTATGGCGGTTATTGCTACTGACTTCCGTGCCAGAGATGCGATAGTAGACGTCCGCCATTTATTAATACGCGAATCAGGACAGACAAGATGAGTACATTACCAAAGGTCGCGGTGCTGGGACTCGGCGCCATGGGACACGCTTTTGCCAGCAATCTACTGAAGAAGGGCTTTACCGTCGCGGGCTGGAACCGTTCGCCAGCGCGCGGCGAGGATTTACAGGCGCAGGGATTATCTCTGCACGCCACGCCGCAGCAGGCGGTGGCCGATGCTGAGGTGATCATCAGTATGCTCGCCGACGGTCAGGCTACCCTGGAGGTACTGGCGCAAATTGCGCCTGCCTGTCAGCCGCAGGCGATCTATTGCCAGATGGGCACCATTGGCCTGCCGGAGACCCAGCAGGCTATCGCCTTGCTGCGGGAGCTTCAGCCGGCGATGACCTTCGTCGATGCTCCGGTTTCAGGGACCAAAGCCCCGGCGGAGAAGGCGCAGATCCTGGTGCTCGCCAGCGGGGAGCGTGAAAAATGTGGCGCGGCGGAGCAGGTATTTGCCGCTATCTCACGTGGGACGCAGTGGTTTGGTGAGGCGGGCAACAGCCAGAAAATGAAGCTGGTCCTCAATGCCTGGCTGATTTCGATGATGCAGGGCATCGCGGAAAGCGCTCAGCTGGCGAAGACGCTGGGCTTTACTCCCGACCAGCTGTGGAGCGCCCTGGAAGGCGGCCCGCTGGCCGCACCGTATGTCAAAGTCAAACTGGACGCCATCGCCAATGAGCAATTCGTGCCGCAGATGCAGCTGGCGCATGCGCTGAAAGATGCCCGGCTGGCGCTTTCCCTGGCCGAGCCGCACGCCATGCCGGGGCTGGATAACATCGCCGAACTGTGGCAGCAGGCGGCGGACGCAGGATATGCCGGGCAGGATTTGTCCTCGATATATCAGTGGCTGTCGGCGTCGGCGAAAGCGTAGTACCGCATCCTCAGGAAAAAGTGGCCGTGGTTGCCACTTATCCAGAGAAGAGTTATTTCCCGGAGAGAGCCGGGCGAGTGTCGATCCCTTCGTCAATGCGCTTGATCATATAGGGAAAAAACGGATTGGAAGACTGGCGCATCAGCGAGTCCAGGCCCACTACCAGCACAGAACGCTCGCCGCGAGCTGCAAACGTGCCGAGGCTGATCCCGTATTGATTCAGCGGATGGGGATAGCGTCCGTACAGCGAATCGCTCAAGGGGAAGGGAAGCGCGACATGAGAAAGCGAATACACGTCCGGTAAATAATGCAGTCCCTGTAGCTTCTCCACCGTAGTGTCTGTTTTCCCGGCAGGTGTTGTTCGGATCTCCATCTCTGTACTGGCGGAATTGGCGTTAGTGATGATCGTGGTTTGATAAGCTCGCGGCGCTGCGGGCAGCAACCGCGCCAGCGCGGTGTAAGACGTCCGGCGTAATAATGAATTAAACCTGACCGCATGATTTAAATCGAACAGAACAATTTCACTGCCATTATCCGGCAAGCGGTTATACAGCGCCGTCACGATCGCCCGCGTACTGACCGTTGAATCCATGACGGACTGAAAGGTCAATACCGGCGGTAAGCTGTTAAGTTTCTGATTCCTCGCGTCAGCCACTATCTGCTTTTGCAGCGCTTTGGTCAGCAGGAAGGACTGCCGGGCGGCGTTCGTCGGGAAGGAGTTATATTTAAACGGATTAAATTCGGGCATGATGTTTAACCATGCGGCTTTCGAGAAGGCGGGGAGAAACGCGGGCCAGCCCGCGAGGCCGGAAAAACGCGCGAAGCTAGTAATGCCGATCATCGGAGAAATCAGGATCACCCGCTGGGGTTTTGCCAGTTCGGCATTATCCAGCGCGTCCAGCGAATACTTCATTGCCAGCGCGCCGCCGTTGGAAAATCCGACGATATGCAGGGGCGCATCTTTACCCGTCAGTCGTTTCGCTTCTCTCACCGCCAGGCGCGTGGCGGCCAGCCAGTCCTGCCAGTCCACGTCGGTCAGCCCGGCGGGAACCGTCCCATGGCCCGGTAATCTGATACCGATGGCGACATAACCCTGGTGGCGGTAATTTTCGGCGATATGCCGCAGGCTGTAGGGGGTATCTGTCAGACCATGCAGCAACACCACAGCACCTTGCGGTTTACCATCCGGCATCATGATGTATGACCGATTCCAGTTGGTGGGAAACGAGTCCGGATAGATGGGGCTGTGGCTGTAGTAACGATTCAGTTCGGTTTGCTGCTCAGCGTCCAGCTTATCGGTAATCTGGCGTTTTACCTCACTGAAGAGCGCATTCTCTTTTTTGATGTAATCGTTCCAGTCAGCATTGTCGATTTCATCCGCGTCCATCTCATGCGGAACCCAGGTATGCCAGAGCTGCAGATCGGGCCCGCGCTGAATGTCATAAAGGCGTAGTCCCAGAGCGCCAACGATCAACAGCAGCAGGGACAACACGATACGTTTTAACCAGGTTAGCCATTTCAATGCGTAGCTTCCTTTCTTAATGACATGTTTTCTGAGTATAAATAAACATGGTCAGGGAGATTGACTTTTTATTAGGTTTCCTGTTACCCAGGCGTTGCAGCAGCAGGTGAGCAAGTTCTTTGACTTGTAGCGAATAACCTGGCAACCCCCTGAGACGAGGATACGACGGCACGCCACTCATTTTTCACAAGTCTCGCCTGAGGACGTCATTCTCAGGTGTAACAACAGGCTTAACGATGCAGGTAAAACGGTCAGTGTAACCAGCGTGGCAATCAGTAGCCCCCCAATAATCGCATAGGCCATCGGTCCCCAGAATACCTGATGGGAGATGGGGATCATCCCCAGAATGGCGGCACAGGCAGTCAGGCAGATGGGGCGCGCACGATGCTCTGCGGCCGCAATAATGGCGGCATCGCTTGCCATCCCCTGAGCAAGATTGCTGTCAACCTCGCTAATTAGTATGACGGCGTTACGAATGATCATGCCAGCGAGCGCAATCACGCCAAGCAGAGCGACAAATCCCATCGGTGTTCCGCCAGGTAACATAGCCAGTACGATACCCGGTAAACCAAACGGGGCCATCAGTATAGCCAACGCCATACGGGAATAGTTGCGCAACTGGAGCATCAACAGCAAGAGCATGATGACCATTGTCACCGGCAGAACCGCATAGACCGAACTATTACCTTTTTCCGATTCAGCAACCGCGCCTCCTTCTTCAATGCTGTAGCCTTCAGGCAGTTCCGCGCGCAACCTGTCTACCGCTGGTCGCAACGCTGCGGATACTGCTTCGGCGCGAAGTCCCGGTGCGAGGTCAGTTTGCACGGTGATGAAAGGCAAACGCTGTCGACGCCAGATCACCGGATCATCCACGCCCCAGACTGGTGTGGCAAAGGCGCTGAGGGGGATTTGTTTACCGTCATTCCCCTGAATAGTCAGCGAAGAGAAGGTGGCGAGGTTAAGACGCTCATTGTCCCTGGCCCGGAGCACTACATCGACAAGGCGGTCATTTTCGCGAACCGACGTGACTATACTGCCGGACCAGACGGTATTGAGCATCCGGGCCAGACTTTCTGACGACACACCCGCAGCCCGGGCGGCGGTCTGATTGACCTTGAGGGTCATGACTCTCTCCGGCTCGCCTGCCGTCTGATTAACCTCGCGGGAAGAGGGAGACCGACCAATGACATCACTCAGGCGATTCGCGATCGACCTGACCTTCAGATAGTCAGGCCCACTCACCCGATATTTGACTGGCCACCCGACCGGGGGCCCAAGTTCCAGGGGCGATACGCGCGTAATGATGTCGCTAAAGCGCGTAGCCAGTATCCTGTTTAACTGTCGATGAAGACGATCCCGCGCTTTAAGATCTTTAGCCACCACCACCATCTGGGCGATATTTTCATTTGCCAGAAGCACATCCATAGGCAGGTAAAAACGGATCGCTCCCGACCCAACGTATGTCGAAAAGCGCTCAACGTTGCGGTTGCCTGCCAGGGCCTTCTCCAGCTTTTCAACCCTATTTTGCGCTTCCGACTGCGAGGCATTTGCCGGTAGCGTCAGGCTTACCAGCAATTCTGGCCTGTCGGAGGCGGGGAAAAACTCCCCCTGCATAAAGGTTGTTCCGTATACGGACAGACCAAGCACAATGAGGGCAATACACACGGTGGCGAAGCGGTGACGCAACGCCTTGCGCAGTAGCCACTGGTATCCGCGGGCCATCCATCCAGGACCTTTCGCCTTCTGTCTGATGTTGTCAGATAACAGCCACGTGCCGGTTAACGGTGAAAACAGGATCGCGACAACCCATGAGCACAGCAGGGCGATGAGCACCACGGCAAACAGGGAAAAGCAATATTCACCGGCGCTGGACGCAGCAAATCCCACGGGAATAAACCCGGCAATCATCACAAGGGTGCCCGTCAGCATCGGAAATGCGGTCGTTTTAAAAGCCCGGGTAGCCGCCTGCCGGCGGGAATCCCCGGCTTCCAGACCAGAGACCATGGTTTCCACGGTGATCATGGCGTCATCGACCAGCAGGCCCAGCGCGATAATCAATGCGCCGAGAGAAATACGCTGCAGACCTATTCCTGCCAGCATCATTCCCGTAAAGGTCATGGCCAGAACCAGGGGGATGGCCGCAGCCACGACCAGTCCAGCTCGTAAACCCAGTGAGACAAACGAAACGGCCAGGACGATCGCCACGGCTTCGATAAGCACCCGGATAAACCCGCTTACGGCGTCGCTGACCACCGCTGATTGATCGGCAACCTTGACCATCTCAATACCGTGCGGCAGCGTGACGCTGATGGCATGCATTTTTGCATTCAGCGCGGCGCCGAAACGCAGCATATTACCCGTCGGCGCCATCGAGATAGCCAGCCCGATGGCGGGTTTGCCGTTGACCCGATAAACCGGTTGGGGAGGCTCGCCGTTTTCCCGGCTAACGGTGGCAATATCCGTCAGAGGAAGGTAACGATCGTTAATATGCAGCGTGACGGCACGTAAGCTCGCTTCAGATGTCAGCTCCCCGCTGACCTTTATCGCCATATTTTCCTGTCCGGTGCGGATTATACCTGCCGGGACAACCGCATTTTGTGCTCTGAGGGCATCCGCTACCTGCTGGATGTTCAGCCCCATACCTGCCAGACGCGCTGGAGAAAAAGAGAGGACTATCTGTTCCTGCTGCTCACCCAGCAGAGTGGTTTTTCCGATATCCGGTAACGACATGAGTTCCCGGCGAATGGTCTCAACTTGGTCCCGGACCTCCCGCAGGGTATAGCCCTCAGGTATAAAGCCATAAATCGTACCGAACGTGTCATCAAACTCGTCGTCGACGGCGGGGCCCTGAACGCCTTCTGGCAACGACGGGGCAATGTCCTGCATTTTCTTGCGTACCTGATACCAGATATCCGGCACCTTTTCCGGCGGGGTATCGTCACGAAGATTGACATAAATAACGGTTCTCCCGGCACGGGATTCACTTTCGAGATAATCAAGCCAGGGGGTTTCCTGCAGCTTTTTTTCCAGCGTATCGGTCAGCAGTCGGGTGGTATCCGTTACGGATGCCCCGGGCCATTGCGCGGAAACGACAGCCGTTTTAATCGTAAACGCCGGATCTTCATTACGTGGCAGCTTCTCATAACAGAACGCGCCCATAGCAATGATCAGTAGCATGAAAAAACTGACCATCTGTTGATTATTTAGCGCCCAGGCGGAGAGGTTAACTTTCTCATTCAATACTGGTTTCATGATTCGCACTCCCCGGCAATCACCGGCTCGCCGGAGCGTAATTTACTCACGCCGGCGGTAATTACCCGGTCGCCTGGTTCAAGGCCGCCGGAGATAATGACCGAGGTGGCGGTATAGTATGCTGGCACCACCACGCGAAGCTGTGCCTGCGACTGCGGATTAATTACATAAACTGCCGGTTTGTCGCCGACGCGGCTCAGCGCTGAAGCGGGAAGGGCGTATCCATGCGGGCCGGTTGCGGGTAACGTGACGGTGACGCTGGCGCCCAACGCCATTGCCAGCGGCGGGTTTTGCAGAGTAGCCCTGACGCGCCATGTGCGGGTCTGAGGATCGGCCTGCGGGCTGATATCTCTTAGCGCGGCGGACGCTTGCACCGACGGGTCGCTGAGGAGGGACACTCGCAAGCCAGCCTGTTCCTGTGGCGGGATCGCATCGGGTTTCGCGATATCAAACACCACATCGCGGGCTTCGCCGGTCGCCAGCGTCAACACCGACTGCCCCCCACTGACAACCTGACCCGCAGAGGCGCTTACTTCGGTGATCATGCCGCTTTGCGGCGCAATCAGACGCGTCCAGCCAAGATTTTCCCGGGCATTACGTAACGCGGACTCGCTGTTTTTTAAACGCGCGCGGGCGACAAGCCAGTCCGCGCGGGCGTTATCGAGCTGCGTGCGGGCAATCGCGCCAGTTGGCATAAGCTTTTGCATTCGGCTGACGTTAAGTGCAGCAACCTGAGCAGAGGCTTTGGCTCCTTCATAGTCAGCCTGTGCGCCATCGAGCTGATTCTGACTGGTTGTATTTTCAAGCGTGGCCAGCAGTTGCCCTGCATTCACCCGGTCGCCAATATCGACGCTACGCGTCACTATCCGGCCGCCGGTGCGAAAGCTAAGAATCGTTTCATCGTGCGCATGGATCTCTCCGGTTCTTTCCAGGGCGGGAAGGGTTTGCGCTGAGCCAACGACAACGTAGCGTACCGTTCGAACAGGAACAGTCTTATTACCATGGTTGTCCCCGCATCCGGGCAACAGAAAAATCACCACCGAAAGAATGGTCAGGGGAAGAAAGTGCAGCCAGGAAAGGGTGCGCGCCACGTCGTACAAATGGTGCAGACTGTGGCGGAGGGAGAGTAAAAATTCATCTGACATAACGCCGCTCCATAAAGGTTATGGCGTTATTAAATGCGCGCTTAGTCGAGAAAGATTCGACGTTTTGTCAAGGTATTATCAAGAGCGGCTATTTTCCATCTCAGACGACGTCCAGGGTAACAAAATGCTGACTGCGAGTCCGCCGGTTTCAGGTAACGACGCGCTGATACTGCCACCATGGGCCTGACAAATCGCGCGAGCAATCGACAAACCGAGACCGCTGCCGCCGGAGTGGCGGGCACGCGACTGCTCCTCCCGGCTAAAACGGTTGAACATTTCCGGCAGGAACTGGGAGGATACCCCCGGGCCGTCATCGCGAAATTCGAGGTAATATTGCCCATTGGCGTAGTGCAGCGTGACATCAAGATGGCCGCCATCACGCCCGTAACGGAGGGCATTTTCCATAAGGATAGTAAAAACCTGGCCCATACGGAACGTATCGCCTTTGAAGGGACACGCCTGAGAATGATGAAGTCTGATGGTAAAACGATGTGCATCAGCCTGGGGCATGATCCATGTCGCCCGTTCCTTAAGCAGCTCATCCAGACGAAAGGGTTCGTTTTCCAGAACCAGATTCCCGGCATCAGACAGTGAGAGCAGATGAAGTTCATCGGTCAGGCGATTCAGGTGCTGAAGCTGTTTCATTACCATTGCCAGTTGTTCCGGGCTGGCATCAAACACGCCATCCAGCATGCCCTGCAAACGTCCGATAGCGGCAGTCAGTGGGGAGCGAAGCTCATGCGCCATGGCCACATGAGAGGTACGTAACTCTTTTTCATAGCGGGCCAGTTTCCCCGTCATGGTATTAAAGTCACTGGCAAAGCTGACCATTTCAGCCGGCGCATTCCTGATGAGCTCTGCCTGACGGCCAAATTGCCCTTCGGCGACGTCCTTTGCCGCATCACGCAACCGGCTGAACTGCAGCGCCAGTGGCCTGGCATATCTCAACCCCATCACCACAATAAAAGGGATCATGACCAGGACCAGTAACGCCACGGTGACCCAGTCTGCCGAGGCGATGGATGGGGTTGAATAACTCAACCCCCACCAGGTATCGACGATTTGATGGAAGCGTGCCGGGTTGGCCTGCGGGTTCTGGCTGAGCGCAAGAAACTCTTGCCGGACCGATACCGGCATTCTGCCCAGGTTCCAGTAATTCTGCACCGCATAACGTAGCCACATACAGGTCGCAATGACAATTACGCTTCCGATGGCCAGCGCTAATATACGTGCGCAAATCCAGCGCCACAGGGAGGAGTAGCGATTTTTTGTCATGGTTGTCTGAACCGGTAGCCTACGCCGCGAACGTTAACCAGCACGCCGGAAATACCCGCCGCTTCGAGTTTTTTACGCAGGTTATAAATATGGGTATCCACCACACGCTCCAGGGCTTCACTTTCCGGCAAACAGTGCTCCAGTAAATGCTGGCGGGAAAAAGGTCGTGAAGGAGAGCGCATAAGCGTGGTCAGTAGTGAAAATTCGGTTGGGGTGAGGTCTAACGTCCGCGGTGTGTTGTTCCCGTCGACAATACTCGCCACGATGGCCGTGACATCCACTTCAAGTGATTGCCAGCGAAGGATCTCTTCCTTTGTTTCTTTTTTATTGCTACGGCGCAGTACCGCCTGTACCCGAGCAACAACTTCTCCCGGATGGTAAGGCTTAACAACATAATCATCAGCGCCATAGCGCAGAGCGCCAATACGATCGGGAGTATCGCCCATGGCGGTGACCATGATCACCGGAACATCATTTTTGCGACGCAGGCCAGCCAGGACTTCGGTGCCGTTAAGCCCCGGAAGCATCACATCCAGCAGGATCAGATCGGGTTTCCACCGGTGCGCCATATCCAGCCCGGAAAGTCCATCTCCGGTAATGACGACATCGTAATTTTCACGGCATAAATAGGCTTCGAGCACGCCAGCCGCATCGGCGTCATCTTCAATAATCAGCACTCTTCTGGACAACATCCATTCACCTTGACCGTTTCTTAACACTATCCCGACGATTCATTGATTTTGCCAAAGCATACTGCGCCAACATTTTGTGGCAGCTCCTGCTTCAGGAGAAGCCGGCATCTGTTAGGAGAACAGTATGATAGCGATAAAAAAAGCCCTGTATATGACCGTACCGCTTTTGACGGTCATCACATCCTGCGTACAGGCAAATGATAACGCCTCTTCCGGCTCTTTCACTATCGGGCTGGGAGGGCGCTACGCTCCGCGATATTCAGGTTCAGACAAGCAGGTATGGCAGGTGGTTCCTGTATTGCAGGGTCGTAACGGCGCTTTCTTTATTGATTCGCAGAAAGGGGTAGGGTATGACCTGCAAAACACCAGCGGCTGGTACTTCGAACATACGCTGGGGTACGATCTGGGAAGGAAGGATAAAAACGCCAGCTGGCGGGCAGGGGCAAATAATTTGAAAGGGATGGGAGATATTGATGTTTCCCTGAATACAGCTCTTGCCGTCGGCTGGCAGGCTTTTTCCTGGCTCAGTGTTGAAGGTAAAGCGACGCTGCCTTTAACGGACAGCCAGGGGGTAAGCTACCAGGCATCCTTCACGTTGATTCCCGTACAAACTGGCCAGGACACGTTCGCCATTCAAACGGCGGCCCTGTTTGGCGACAAGCGTTACCTGAATACCTGGTATGGCGTGAATTTGCAGCAGAGCCAGCGCTCAGCTTATAGCCGCTATTCAGCACCGGGGGGATTTTATGGCATAGACAACAGTCTGGTCTGGAGCCACCAGTTTGATGCCCACTGGGGCACGGTTTTGAGTGCTGACTATACCTGGCTTGGGGAGCATGCTAATGAAAGCCCGATCGTGTTACGACGTAACGAGGCGGCACTGACAGCAGCAGTTACCTGGACATTTTAGGGCGGAGAAAGTGCGGCGTGCGGTTTGCCGGGAACGGTTAAAATTGAGTGAGTCGGCATTATCTGGCAGATAGGCAACCAGAAGCGAGACCTGATGTTAACCGCGCCGGAAAGCCGGGTGCGGTCAGCGTGTCGCCGTCGGGCGTTCGCCTAATGAACCCAACGACGATCGAGAGCGCCATATGCGTGCCGGAGGAGTTTATGAAAAACGCCATCGCTGGTCCGCGGGAAGTTGTTGGACACGTGGTGCACGGTCGGCATCAGAGTACCGTGAGTGAAAACAGCGCGAGTCATATACAAACTATGGTTGGGTTACGCGTCCTGATATTCTATTTAACATAATATACATTATGCGCACTCATATTGTGGTGGCTAAGTTGTTAGGTTTTCTCCTGGATAAGTTACTCGTAGATTCAGCATCGATAGATTCTGATGACGGCTCATGCGGCGGAGTTTTTTGCTTTGGATAAAGTTAACCGACTCAAAGTTATTAGGACGTTATCGTTCGGCGTCTGACTACACTTGATGGCCACACAGCGCCTGAGCATATCTGACAGCCTGTGCCGATGCCTTCTGTCGCGTTACCGTGAATCTGGCCCGCTGGGTATGGCTAGCCGTCGTCGTTGAAAACCCAGCAATAACCAACGACCTGATGGTCTTGCCCGGTACGTACTCAATATTATCCGCTTGAGATATCTGACAGACACTGCCGACGGTTGTTGGAGCGCTATCGTGAACATGGGCCGCTTTCACTTGTTAACCGTCGTCGTGGCCAGCCTGGCAACCGGCAACTCATGCCGGGCCTCGCTGAACGAGCACTGCGTACTATCCGCGAACATTACGCTGATTTTGGTCCGACAGTACGCCAGCTGATGACACCGACTGGTTCAGGGAACCCTGGCAAGTTACGGCCGCGCGTACATCAATCACGCCTGCGTCGGGCCTGTACCCCAGAGCGCATCCAAATTGATGTCTGCGGGCATCACGGGTTCGAGTGATCGTAATTCGCTTATCGCCCTCCTCCATTTGTCAATATGTGTGCTTTCTGTTGACCTAATTTGACAATTGGTGACCAGGCAGTAATTATCATGTTAATTACTGACCAGGCAGCTATCATGAATACCCCAATCGACTCTTCCCATAAAAACCTGCATCTGGGTTTGCTGTTCCATCTGGCAAACCAGTTTAAGGACCTGCTTATCGGCCATTACTTTGCCGACAGCGGCATTACCGCACCGCAATTTAAGGTATTGATTAATATATTTAAAGGTAACACCAGCCCGGCAGAAATCTGCAAGAGCCTGCAGATGGATACCGGGGCAATGAGCCGTATGGTTGCACGTATGGTGAAGAACGACCTGATCGAGCGCCGCCCGAATCCGCACGACAAGCGCCAGGTGATCCTGGCCCTTACGGCAAAAGGTCAGACGCTGTGCAATACGTTTCAGAATGAAGCACTGAATACCATCCTCGCGGACTTAACGGCGCGTCTGACGCCCGAAGAATCCCGGCAGCTCGCAGATATTCTTATCAAAATGCTGCCCGATGAATTCACGGCCCCCCATCGCTAATTAAGGTCACCGGTTATGTCTATGGAAAATAACGCGCCTCCCTCTGACAAGCGCCCAGGCAAGCGTACAAGAAACTTCGCCATTTTATTACTGATCCTGATCCTCGCGGCAGGAGGCTGTCTGGCCTGGTATCTGCTTTACGCCCGCTATTACGAGAGCACCGACGATGCTTACGTCAACGGAAATCAGGTCACCCTGACACCGCAAATCACCGGTACCGTGACTCAGGTGACCGTGGATGAAGGCGATTATGTCGAAAAAGGCCAGCCCCTGGTTCTGCTGGACCCAAGCGATACCGCCATCGCCCTGCAGCAGGCTGAAGCCAATCTCGCCAGCACAGTGCGTCAGGTGCGTGGCCTCTACAGCACCGCCGACAACTACCGTGCACAAGTAGCTGCCAAAAAAGTAGCCCTGCAAACAGCGAAAAGTGACTATGTGCGCCGGGAAAAAATTGTCAGTTCCGGTGCCATTGCGGTGGAAGATCTGGCGCACTACCGTGATGCCGTGACCAGCGCGCAAAGCGATTTACTGGCTGCCGAGCAAGCGCTCAAAACCAATCAGGCGCACCGTGGTGGATAACCATCCTGAAGTCAAAACCGCCGTTGCGACGCTGCGCCAACGCTATCTCGATAACTCCCGCAGCACCATTGTTGCGCCCGTCAGTGGTTACGTCGCTAAACGTGCTGTGCAGCTCGGGATGCGTGTCACCTCCGGCACCACGCTGCTTGCCATCGTGCCGCTGAATGAAGTGTGGGTGGATGCCAACTTTAAAGAGAGCCAAATGCAGGACATGCGCATTGGGCAAAAAGTAGAGCTGAATGCGGATCTCTATGGCGATAACGTGAAATATCACGGCACCATCGAAAGTCTCGGCATTGGTACCGGTAGCGCATTCTCACTGTTGCCAGCCCAGAACGCCAGCGGCAACTGGATCAAAATCGTCCAACGCCTGCCGGTACGCATCACGCTTGATCCACATGACATGCAGAAGCATCCGCTGCGTGTGGGTCTGTCGATGAACGCTGAGGTGGATATCCGCAATCAGGGTGGTCACCTTCTGCCACAAAAAACCGTCGAACAGCCGCGATTCCGTACCGATGTGTATGAAACGCCAATGGAAGCAGCCGATAAACTGGTGGCGAAAATCCTTCATGACAACACCAGCGCTGTAGCCCAGCGCTAAGAGAGAAGCTATGTCAGAGCCGAAGGCAGCCTTTACGCCCCCCAGCCTGTTTCTGGCGACGCTTGCCCTGTCGCTGGCGACCTTTATGCAGGTGCTGGACTCCACCATCGCCAACGTGGCGCTGCCGACTATCTCCGGCAACCTGGGCGTTAGCGCCGATCAGGGGACATGGGTTATCACCTCTTTTGCGGTGTGTAACGCTATTGCTCTACCGTTGACAGGCTGGTTTACCCGCCGATTCGGGCAGTTGCGGTTGTTTATCGCCTCGGTGATGTTCTTTACCCTGACGTCATTTCTGTGCGGCTTCGCCCACAGCATGACGGAGCTCATCATCTTCCGTGCGCTGCAGGGCTTTTTCGCCGGGCCGATGTTCCCGATGTGTCAGACGCTGTTGCTGGTTATCTTCCCGCCGATGAAACGCAGCATGGCGCTGGCGCTGCTGTCGATGGTGACCGTGGTGGCGCCTATCGTGGGGCCTATCACCGGCGGCTGGCTTACCGATAACTACTCCTGGCCGTGGATCTTCTACATCAACGTGCCGATTGGGATTTTCGCCTCCATCGTGGTCTGGTCGCAGCTGCGCATGCGTGAAGAAACAACGCAGTCATCGCCTGTCGACTATATTGGCATCGCGCTGTTGGTGCTTGGCGTGGGCCTGCTGCAGGTGGTGCTGGATAAGGGCAACGACGAAGACTGGTTCTCTTCTACGCCCATTATCGTGATGTCTATTGTCTCGGCGATCAGCCTGATTTGCTTTGTGATATGGGAGCTGGACGAACGTCACCCGATTGTGAACCTGCGGCTGTTCAAAGACCGCAACTTCGCCATCGGCACGTTGGCGCTGATGCTGGGCTATGCCGCGTTCTTTGCCATCAACATTATTCTGCCGCAGTGGTTGCAGACCCAGATGGGCTACACGGCTATCTGGGCCGGTCTCGCCGCTGCGCCGATGGGCTTCTTACCACTGGTGCTGACGCCAGTCATCGGACGTTACGCCACCAAAGTGGATTTGCGAATTTTATGCTCAGTGTCATTCCTGACAATGGGGGCATCCTGTCTGATGCGCGCGCAGTTCAATACTGACGTGGATTTCCGCACCATCGCCAGCGTGCAGATGTTTATGGGGATTGGCGTGGCCTTCTTCTTCATGCCGCTGACCACCATTGTGCTGTCGAATCTGCACGGTAACGAAGTGGCGGAAGGCTCAGGACTGGCCACGTTCTTTCGCGTACTCGGCGGCTCCTTTGCCTCATCGTTAACCACATGGATCTGGCAGCGACGTGAAGTTTTCCACCACGCGAATCTGACCGAGAGCGTGACACAGTACAACCCAGCGGCTATGGATTACGTAAATAAGATGGGTGGCCCGACGCAGCAGCATCTTGCGATGATTGACCAGGTGGTTACCCAGCAGGCCTACATGATGTCGACAATCGACTATTTCTGGGTGCTCGGCTGGGGTTTTATGGCGCTGATTATCATCATCTGGTTCACCCGCCCGCCGTTCGTGAAATCGGGTATGCCAGGCGCCCCCGCAGCAGGTCACTAAACTGAAATTCACATAGGCAAACTTAGCTGAACGAGCACTGCGTACGGATGGCACTATCGAGCGCCGGGCCAGTGCCTCTTCCCTGCCCTCTATCACGTAAGACCGCCTGGAACGGGCTCTGGAGATGATAAGAGTGTTGAATAACATGACCCCATTTCTGATAACGGTGTTTGACGTTTACTGCTCAGTTATATCGCAACGGCGTCTGCCCAACAGCTGATAACAATTGTCGAGTCCACGGGTGGCGTGGCGCCCGAAAAATTTGATCCACACTGCCGCTTTCGACTACCTCGCCGTCTTTCATCACCGCAATACGATGACTCATATGCTGCACCACGCCCAGATCATGAGAGATAAACAGCATTGACAGATGCAAACGGCGTTGCAGCGCTACCAGCAAATCCAACACTTGCGCCTGGGTGGTGACATCCAGCGCCGACACCGGCTCGTCGCAAATCAGAATATCCGGCTCGCAGGCCAGGGCCTGGGCGATGGCGATACGTTGCCGCTGCCCACCGGAAAGCGTGGCCGGACGTCGCGTCAGCAGATCAGGACTTAAACCAACCAGCGCCAGCAACGCCTGCGCACGTGACAACCGGTCCGCGGCTGTGAGCGTCGTATGCAGGCGCAGAGGCTGTTGCAGCAATTGCGCCACGTTATATTGCGGATTAAATGAACCCAGCGGATCCTGCACAATCGTCTGGATACGCGACCGCAACGGCTGCCGCTGACGTTCTGTCAGCCTGCTCCATGGTTGCCCAGCGAGAAGGATCTCGCCCTGTTGCGGTGCCTGCAGCGCCAGCGCCAGTTTGCCTAGCGTGGTCTTCCCGCTACCGGATTCGCCCACAATGCCCAGCGTTTCGCCCTGCGCGACCTCTAACGTCACCTGATTGACGGCCTGCAAGCGACGGCCATCCGGCAGAACATACGCCAGTGATACGTTATCGGCAGCCAGCACGGGTGTGGTGCTGTCAGTACTGATGTTCTCCCGCACTACCGTTTGACCCAGCGGATCGTTTCCTGTTAACCACGTCCCACGCGTACCGGCAGAGGGAATGGCCGCCAGCAGACGGCGGGTATAAGGGTGTTGCGGCGCATGCAGCACCTGTCGCACCTTGCCGCTCTCCACTGCTTTGCCCTGCCGCATCACCACCACACGGTCGGCAATATCCGCCACCACCGATAAATCATGGGTGATCAGCAGCACGCCATGCCCGGCATCCGCCAGGGCCCTGAATACATTCAAAACTTGTTTTTGTACGGTGGCGTCCAGCGCGGTAGTAGGTTCATCGGCAATGAGTAATCGCGGCCCCGCCGCCAGCGCCGACGCGATGAGCGCTCGTTGGCGCAAGCCACCGGAGAGTTCATGTGCGTACTGCGCCATCCGGTTATGTGGATCGGGGATGCCGGTTTGCGTTAACAGCTCCGCCACGCGTTCGCGAACTGCCGCCCCCCGTTCCAGGCGGTGCGTCAACAACGGCTCCGCGACTTCCTGACCAATCCGGCGCAGCGGGTCAAGCGAGGTCAGTGCATCCTGCAAAACAAAACCAATTTCGCGCCCGCGTAGTTGCTGCCAACGGCGGGCATCGCACGCCAGTAAATTCTGCGACAGGCCATCGTGCCCATGCAATATCAGGGACTCGGCGCGAACAGCCGCCCCTGCCCCCGCCAGCCCGACTAGCGTCCGGGCCGTGACGGATTTACCCGAACCGGACTCGCCTACCAAAGCCAGGACTTCACCGGCATGCACGTCAAACGATAAGGCGTTAACCGCCTCAATCAGCCCCTGCGGCGAGGGGAAGCTGACGCTCAGTTGCGCCACCTGTAACAGCGGTTGCTGGAAGGTCTCTGAAGTCATGCGATCCCGCCTTTGGCAATAAGGGTTTGAACACGTCGGCCCAGCAGCGTAATGGCAATCACCGACAGCGCGACAACGCTGGCGGGCAGCAGGCTGACCCATGGGGCGCTATCGAGAAAATTACGTCCCTCAGAGAGCAATGCGCCCCACTCCGCCGTCGGCGGAGTCACCCCAAGTCCAAGGAAACTGAGGGCCGAGGCGGATAATATGGAATACCCTATCCCCACCGTTGCCAGTACCAGCAGCGGGCGCAGCGTATTGGGCACAATATGGCGCAAAATAATCACCATTGGCGGCTCTCCCAACGCCACCGCATGCTGCACATACCCCGATAACCTGACCTGCAACACTTGCGCGCGCACCAGCCTGGCATAGCCAGCAATGCCGGCCAGTCCGACCGCCAGCAGGGTATTCTCTGGCCCACGCCCCAACACCGTGATAGCCAGCAGCGCCAACAGCAAATCGGGGAACGCCAGCATAATGTCCAGTAGCCGTACGAGTAACTGCCGTACCGCCCTGGGCGCAAGACCTGCCAGTGTCCCCAGCACAATACCGCCCGCGCTGGCAATCAGGGTCGCGCCGACCCCAATGCTCAGCGACAGCGAGGTGCCATACACCACGCGGGTAAACACATCACGCCCCAACTGGTCAGTACCGAACCAGTGTCTGAGGTCCGGCGGCTGCAAAATCGCGCTGAAATCCATCTGTTCGGGGGTGTACGGCGTGAATAGCGATGGAAAAAACACCGCCACCACGAGCAGTAGCACCAGTAACAACGGAATGCTGGTACCCGGCGCCAGCCACGGGTTACGATGGCGCCCCCCGTCGCGGCGGGCCACCCGCAGTAAAAGATCACTCATCAGCATGCCCTCGCAGACGTAGACGGGGATCGATCAGTAAATAAAGGGTATCAATCAGCAGGTTAATCACCACAAACAACAGCGCGGAGAACATCACCACCCCCAGCACCAGGGGCATGTCTCGGTTCTCAATCGCACCGAGAGTGATTTGCCCCAGCCCCGCCCGACCAAATACTGTTTCGGTCAGAATTGAGCCGCCTAATACGCTGGCCAGCAGCGTCCCCGTCAGCGTCGACACCGCCAGCGAGGCATGGCGCAACGCATGCCGTAAGCGCAGCGCAGTTTCACTCACCCCTCGCGTACGCACGGTCATGGCGAACGGCTGCGAAAGCGCCTCCTCCAGCCCATCACGCAGCACCTGGCTGAGTGTCGCAGCCAGCGGCAGGCTGAGCGTCACCACCGGCAGCACAAGGGCGATCCAGCCATCGTTACCGGTCACCGGAAACCATTGCAGTTTGAAACTGAAAATGCTCAACAACACGATGCCGATCCAGTACACCGGTGTGCTAAGCAGCATCAGCTCCAACCCGGCAAGCAGAGACCGCAGACGCGGATGACGTCCGGCTGTCAGTAATGCGTTAAATACCGCCAGTACCAGTGCCAGCGCCAGGGCGCTGACGGCCAGCGGCACCGTCTCTTTCAACGCTGCGCTAATCACCTGCACAACAGGCTGGCGATACTGATAACTCACGCCAAGGTTGCCCGTCAGCGCCTCGCCACAGTAGCGCAAATATTGCCACCACAGTGGCTTATCCAGGCCGAACTGGCGGGTCAGTGTCTCGCGAAAACTATCATCCACAACGCTGTTGGCGCTGCCTATCAGAATTGCCACAGGATCGCCGGGGATCAGTTTTACCGCAACAAAGGTCAGCGTTGCCGCACCCCACAGCACGGCGAAAATGGTCAGCAGGCGCTTGCCTGCTGCCAGCAGCTTAGCGTTGGATCCAGACATCATAGAAATTCGGCTTCGCGTTCGTGGCCCAGCTAATGCCCTGCACCTGTTTGGCTTTCCCTAACTGATATGCCGGGATGTAAATTGGCACCGCCCAGGCCTGATCGATAATCTGGTGCTGGATGGCATAGTAGATGCGTTTACGCTCGGCTTCGCTGGCACCGACAGCGGTTTCCAGTTGGCTATCCAGCGCTTTAACGCGGCTGAAGTTGTTCCCCTTCGGCGGAATATAATTGGAATGGAAAACGGTACGCAGGATGTCCGGCTCCGGGCGAACAAAATAGTTCGAGATAATGTCGTACTGGTTAGCCGCCGTGCGGCTGCTGAGAATGCCTGAATCCACCGGATCGAGTTTCAGTTCAAAACCGGCTTGTTTTACCTGGTATTGAATTGCCTGGAACAGCGTCACGTCAGCGGCTTCGACATCGTTTGAAGAATAGGTAAATTGCACAGTAAGGCGTTTACCCTCCTTGACCCGGTAGCCTTCGCTATCGGTTTGCTGCCAGCCGGCTTCATCCAGAAGACGGCGGGCTTTTTGCAGATCAAACCCCCACTGGCTGGCAATGGCCGGATCGTAATCCAGCGTAGCGGGTCCAAGAATATTGTCGGCAGGTTTCAGGATGCCAAAGAACGCGGCTTTAACGGCAGTAGTGCGATCGATGGCGCTCTGGAAGGCCTGCCGCACTTTCAGGTCGCTGAAGATCCCTGTGTCGCTATTCAAATAAAGGACGCGCGGAACGCCGGGGTTTTCCCTGGTGATCACATCCAGCTTCGGGTTATTTTTTACCTGCGCATAATTCACCGGCGGAATGGCATCGATCACCTGTACCTGCCCGCTATTCAGCGCGCCAAGACGTACCGCTGACTCCGGCAGGTACTTAAATTCGATCTTATCCAGCCATGCCGGGCCTTTATGGGTGGCATAGCCCGGACCCCAGTTGTAATCGGCGCGCTTGCTGAGTTTACTCCCGCTGCCTTTGACAAACGATTCGAGGATAAAGGGACCGGAACCGACCACGGTATTGCTGGTATTCGCCGTTTTCTGCAGATAAGCCGGTGACTGAATACCGAGATACGGCAAGCTCAGCCCCTGCAGCAGCGGTGCGAAAGGCGTTTTATAGCGGATCACCACGGTGTACTCATCTGGCGTAGTGATCGCGTCAATCGGCCCCAACAACGATTTGGAGTAACTGGAGGTGGTTTTCGGATCGAGTATGCGTTCAAAGTTATATTTTACCGCCGCAGCATCCAGTTTCGTGCCATCACTAAAAGTCACATCCTTGCGAAGATGGAAGGTGTATTCGCGGTTATTGTTTTTAATTTCCCAGCGTTCCGCCAGCCATGGTGTAAAGCTGTTATCTTCCGCCTGGCCGACCAAAGAATCCACCACGTTACGCGTAACCAGAGCGGTGACGGAATAAGCGGTAATAGAGGGGTCAATAATCGGGGTATCGCTGCCCAGAGCGACCGTCAGCACACCCCCCGCGACAGGTTTATCCTGTGCGTGAGTGGTGAAGCTGGCAGTAAGCGTTAGCGCGGAAAGCAGACTGATGCGCAATAAACTGTTCTGTGAATAAATGCTTCGTTTCATCCCTTTTCCTTGGCCTGGTTTTTTTTAAATATCTGGCAATTAAAGTCCATTGTAGGGGGAGAGCC
This sequence comes from Klebsiella sp. GG_Kp175, assembly GCF_040062325.1. Lineage (NCBI taxonomy): Bacteria > Pseudomonadati > Pseudomonadota > Gammaproteobacteria > Enterobacterales > Enterobacteriaceae > Klebsiella > Klebsiella sp. GG_Kp175. The sequence goes on from NZ_JBEAFX010000011.1 coordinate 149,994, forward strand.
GCCGTCGAGTAACGATGGATAATTTATATCTATTTCTGAAAATAGCTTTTTCTTCAGGTGGGAAGAAAAGAAAAAAGAGAGCCCCGAGCTACAGGCCCGAATAAAATAACATAAATGCTCGCCCTCTATAATTTCTCTCAAAAGAGTCAGAAGGCAGCTAAATTAACCCTCCGACTTTATTAAGATAAAAATGTGAAATAAGAATCGGCATTAACGGTAATGGTAAGTTTCGCCAACAAGACGCAGAACGTCGAGATATAACCCGTATTCAGGAGACGCCGCGTCCGGCGCCCCCTGTGATCCACCTCGCGGCTACTCCTCGTACGCCGCGTGATGGAAATCAATTTCCCACTGCAGCACCTCGCCGTAAAGCGCCGATAACGCCTGCTTTTCGTCTTCACTCAGCGCCATGGCGCAGCGGTCGAGTTCGTTTTTTAGCCAGAGAGCCTGCTGATAAAATTCGTCCTCCGCGTGCATTTCCACCCAGCGTCGTAAATCAGCATCGCTCTGATAATGTTCGCTCGCCCGTCGGCACCAGAAATAGTACATCCATTCCGCACCGAACATCAGGGTCACAATCTGCTCATAGCTGCCCTCGTGGGCGGTCCGCAGCATACCGTCGCGAAAGCGCCGTACCCCGGGCAAATCATCCGGGTACTCAGCGGGATCGATCTGCCGCGCTGACAACACCTGTTCAAACCACGCGATCTGTATATCAACCAGGGCATTCAGCACGCCAATCAGCCAGCGCTGCTGTTGAATACCCGGCGCTTTGCTGACCCCGAGGGCAAAAATCGCGATCGCCGTCGCGACAAAGTTGCCCTCAAACACCAGATAGCGGTTGAAGACGACTGTCGGCAGACGATCCTGTTCGATATCAGTCACAAACGGGTGCTGCTGCATCGCCTGCCACGCCGGTTGATGTTCGCGCAGCAGGCGTTCGCTAAACGCTTCCATTAAGCTTCCTCCAGCGCGGCCTGCGCGACCGACATAAAATGTTTCACCCGGGCCAGCTCAACATCGTTCCACCAGACGCCATCGACCTTCATTGTACTGGCCACAATGACCCCCTGAGTCCGCCCGAGGATCTGCATCACGTTAGCCGGTGTCACCCCGGAGCCCACCAGGAGCGGTAGTTCCGTCGCCGCGCGGATCTCGTCAATTTCCGCCATCGTGGCGCTATCGCCCGTACGCTGGCCGGTGGCGATCACCGCGTCAGCCTCGAAGAAATCGACATCGCGCGTCAGTTCCTGAATCGAACGATCGGCGACAATGGCATGGCTACCGTGCTTAACGTGGCTATCGGCAAAAACGCGAATATGTTCAGCGCGCAGCATACTGCGGTAGCGCAGCGCCTTAGCGGCCGCCCCTTCTATAAATCCTTCGTTGGCGATATAGGCGTTGGCCCACTGGTTGACGCGGACGAAATCGGCGCCTCCCGCCAGGGCGATCGCCATTGCCGGGATCGCCGCGTTAGCCAGAACGTTAATGCCCAGCGGCACAGCAAAACGTTCACGAACTTTCTCGGTAATGACCGCCATCAGCGCTGAGGTTTCATGGCCGATATCCTCAGGTTTAGAGAAAGGAATATCGCCATGGTTTTCAATAATCAGACCATGAACACCGCCTGAAATATAATTTTCAGCATCACGAAGCGCACGTTCAACAATATCCGAGACTGATTTTCCTCGATATTTTGGCGAGCCAGGAAATGGGTCGCAATGAATAACACCAATAACAGCCTTGCTTCGTGAAAAAATAGCTTGTATTGCATTCGTTTTTTCTGCTGAGATAGCAACCATCTTATCCATCCTGTTAAGGGAACACTATGCGTGTTTACGTTACTGGTAATATTACCGTAGATGAAACCTGGTCCATTCCGGATATACCGAAAAAAGGAGCCTCCATTCACGGCGTTAAAGTGTCGCAGGATATCGGCGGTAAAGGCGCGAACCAGGCGATTATATTATCCCGCTGCGGAATAGAGACGCGTTTAATTGCCGCCACGGGAAATGACAGCAACGGCGCGTGGATCCGCCAGCAGATAAAAAATGAACCACTGACGCTACTACCCGACGGCCATTTCAATCAACATAGCGATACCTCGATTATTTTAAATAGCGCTGATGGCGACAACGCCATCATTACCACTACGGCGGCGGCCGATACATTCAGCCTGGATGAAATTATTCCGCATATGGCGGATGCCGTCGCTGGCGATATTCTGCTACAGCAGGGCAATTTCTCCCTCGATAAAACGCGGGCGCTGTTCCAGTACGCCAGAAGCCGCGGCATGACGACGGTATTCAACCCCTCACCTGTCAATCCTGACTTTTGCCATCTGTGGCCACTCATCGACATCGCTGTGGTCAATGAATCCGAGGCCGAGCTGCTCCAGCCATACGGGGTGAAAACCTTAGTGATTACTCAGGGTGCCGCAGGCGCCTGGCTGGTCCAGGAGGGCCAGCGTCAGTTTTGTCCCGCCGTGCCCGCCGAGGCGCTTGATACTACCGGCGCGGGCGACACGTTCCTCGCCGTCATGTTGGCTTCCGCCCTGCTGCGCGGCGTCGCGCCGGATGCGCTGGCGCTGGCGCACGCCAGTCGCGCTGCCGCCATTACCGTTAGCCGCCGGGGAACGCTCAGCGCGTTTCCCGGCAGCCATGAGCTCGCCGCCCTGTTAACCACGGGCGGCGCGCGCTGACCTACTTAAACAGTGGACGGTATGAATCGACGTTCGCTTTGGTTACCACCGTCGCCGGAACCAGAATGGTTTTCGGCACGGTTTTACCCGACGTGATGCTGTTCAGCGCATTCAGGGCTTCTGCGCCCATCTTTTCCGGGTCCTGCTGCAGTACGGCGGTGACGTAGCCGCCGTCAATACCGGAAATCGCCTTCGCCGTCAGATCCCAGCCAAAGACTTTAATATCCTTCTGCCGCCCCTGGTTTTCCACGGCGGCGATAGCGCCGAGCAGCGCGGGTTCGCCGGTGGCATAAATCGCTGTCAGATCCGGATTACCGGTGATCAGGTTTTCCGCCGCGGTCATCGCTTTATCCTGCACATTCTGCCCGTCGACCACGTTAGCGATAGTAATCTTCGGATTGCTTTTCAGCGTATCTTCGAACCCTTTCTGCCGCTGGTTCTGAATGGCCGAATTCAGCGCACCGACAATACCCAGTCGCGCCTGGCCGCCCATCTCTTTCTGCACGTAGTCTACGAAGTATTGACCAATAATTCGGCCGCCTTCAATATTATCAACGCCGACCTGAGCTGCCTGTGGCCCGGCCGGTAATACGGCATCAATCGCAATCACCGGAATGTTTGCGGCGGCGGCTTCTTTAACCGCTGGCATGATCCCGTTAACGTCGATAGCAGCAACCAGAATGCCTTTAACGCCTTGCTGAATATAGTTTTCTATCGCGTCGTTTTGCGCCACGGGATTATCGTTAGAGTTAAAAATAACTAAATCCTTGCCACTGGCTTTGGCCGCATCCTGTGCGCCTTTATTCATCAGATTAAAGAACAGCGCCTGTTGGTTGATTTGTACCAGCGCATAAGTCGGACCGGCAGCGCTGGCGGCAGAAATAAAACTCATTGATGCCAGCATGGTCGTGGCGACAGCAAGGAAACGCAGTTTTCCGGTGTGAAATAACATCATCAGTATCCTCGTCGGGAATAGTTGATAGCCAGCAGAGTTCCGCGCCGCATGCGAACGCAGAAGGATTATTTTTTGGCGGGCAAATATCGTCTATATGGCCAGAACAATCATCGACCGTTCGGCGGATACCTGCTTAATGTCATCCCGGCAACCGGTCCGTGTCGGTGCGCGACTGGAATGACTTAAACGGGGTTGGGAATGAATTCCCGGATGATGCGGTAAACTGCCTATACAATTCTCCGCAGATTAAAATTTGTCAAGCATTTATTTTTGGTGATTGTTCGCAGAGAAATTGCTGTATCCACCGCGCTTAACTATGTTACAGATAGCCGATTCTGGCAGACATGGCGCAGGAAATGAGTATAAAACGCGTATTGTTATCTGATGTGGCAAAGCTGGCGGGGCTGTCGAAAGCGACCCTGTCGCGCTATATGAACAACAGTATTGTGCTGCCGCAGGACACCATCGACCGCATCGAAAACGCCATTCGCGAACTGGACTATCGCGGCAATAGCCTGGCACGCCGTCTGAGCAAAGGCGGCAGCGAGACGCTTGGCCTGGTGCTCCCCGACATTACCAACCCCTTCTTTGCCGAGCTGGCCGACGCTGCCGAAGAGGCCGCTTCGGCCAGCGGCTACAGCCTGGTGCTGTGTATCACCCGCAACAACCCGGAAAAAGAGTGCCAGTTCATTCGCTGGCTGGATACCTGCCAGGTAGACGGCCTGCTGTTCACCACCAACCGCCCTGATAACGGCCTGCTGCGCAAGGAGATCCAGCGTCACGAACGCATTGTCCTGCTGGATGAAGATATTCCCGGGAGTCAGGTTCCAAAAGTATTTGCTGATAACGTCCAGGGCGGGCGGATCGCCACCGAAAAACTGATTGCCGCCGGACATCGTCATATCGCTTTCGTCGGCGGCCCGGACAAACTGATGAGCGTCCGCGAGCGCTATCAAGGCTTTTGCACCGCGATGGAGCAAGCCGGCCTGAGCTGGCCGCCCGAATGGGTGATGTACGGCGACTACCAGCGCGAGTTTGGCCAGCAGGCGCTGCGGCACCTCTTCAGCCAGCCGGTTCGCCCTACCGCCGTCTTCGCGGCCAGCGACTATCTGGTGCTCGGTCTGCTTGACGGTCTGCGCGCCAGCGGGCTCCAGGCTCCTGAAGCGTTATCGCTTGTCGGCTTTGATGACGCCAATTACGCCGATTTTACCCAGCCGCGGATCTCCACTATCCGCCAGCCCGCCCGCGAACTGGGCCGCACCGCGGTGAAAATCATGATGCGCCTGCTAAACGACGATCCAGATATCCCGGCGGAAACCCGCCTGCCGGTTGAATGGATTGGCCGCGACTCGATCAAGATCTGTTAAGCCCGTCCCAAAATGGCGCAAAAGCGCCCGCTTTTGGCGCAAAAAACGATCAATTAACAATTTATTCACTATAATCAGTAAACCGGTTTACCGGATTGTATTCAATTAAGTGTATTGAATACATAAGGTTAAGTTACAGGGCTGCTGTGTGGTTCCTGCCCTGGCACGGATGCTGCAATGTTCTTACTGGCGAACAAATATCTTACATAGCGTTTGTCCTGACTGCACTGGCGAGTGCTCTGGTCCGCAGGTAAACCGGTTTACTAGATTGTAAACCGTGTCGGATAGAGTCTCTCCCGCAGGATGGCGAACATTTTCCCGGCAATAGCGATGGGAGTTATCAGATGCAGCAGCCACAAACTACCCCGCCAAGGGTGGAGATGATCAATATCACCAAGACCTACGGGTCGATACGTTCATTGCGCGGAGTCAACCTTGAGCTGGCCCCGGGTGAAGTGCTGGGCCTGGTGGGTGATAACGGCGCGGGGAAATCCACCCTCACCAAAGTGCTCTCTGGCGCAGTGATCCCCTCCAGCGGCACGATTCGTATCGACGGTGAACAGCAGCAGTTTACGAACCCGGCCGATTCGCGCCGCTGCCATATCGAGATGGTCTACCAGGATCTGTCGCTCTGCGACACGGTCGACGTCGCGGGCAATCTGTTTATGGGCCGTGAGCCGATGAAATCGGTCCTCGGTATCCCCTTTCTCGACGAAGCCAAAATGCACGCCGATGCCAGAGAGATGCTTAAAGGGCTGGGGATATCTATTCCGGATACCCGGCTGCTGGTGCGAAATCTCTCCGGCGGCCAGCGCCAGGCTATAGCCATCGCCCGCGCGGCGGCCTTTGACCCGAAAGTGCTGATTATGGATGAGCCCACCGCCGCGCTGGCCGTCGCGGAGGTCGAAGCGGTTCTGGAACTCATTCGCCGCGTTTCCGCTCGCGGGGTGAGCGTGATCCTGATTACCCACCGCCTGCAGGACCTGTTCCTGGTCTGCGACCGGATCATGGTGATGTATGAAGGCACTAATGTCGCCGACAGACGGGTGTCCGACACCAGCCTGAACGATATCGTTAACCTGATTGTGGGCGAAAAGTTCACCGCCCGCTCTGCGGCTGCACATTGAGGTAACAGGATGAGTATCATGAACTTAAGCAGCTCCCGCATGATCCAGCATTCGCTGCCGCGCCGCCTGCTGCATAACCACTCGGGCGTGGTCAGTATCGCCCTCTTTTTCGTCTTCTGCTGCGTGGTGTTTTCGCTGATCACCAGCAACTTTCTCACCGGCACCAACTGGCTGAACATTATCCGTCAGAGCGCCCCGCTGCTGATCGTCGCGACGGCAATGACCATGGTGATTACCACCGGCGGCATAGACCTGTCGGTGGGCTCTACCCTGGCGCTGGTCGGCGCGCTCTCCGCTATCGCCCTGAATAGCTGGGGGCTGCCGTGGCCGGTGGTACTGCTCGGCGGCCTGCTGCTCGGCGGCGTCGTTGGCGCCATCAACGGCTTCTTTATTGCCTATGAAGGGATTCCGGCGTTTATCGTCACCCTCGCCACTCTGGCTGTGGTTCGCGGCATCGCGCTGCTGATCACTCAGGGTTATTCGATTCCGGTTCCGGCTGACAGCCTGTTTACCTTTATCGGACGCGCGTGGGTAGTCGGTATCCCCATGCCCGCGCTGCTCGGCATTCTGATTCTGCTGATCGGGCATATCGTTCTTAATCACATGCGTTTTGGTCGCTACGTGACCGCTATCGGCGCCAACGCTGAAGGCGCGCGACGCAGCGGGATTAACACCAAAGCCGTCACGATGAAGGTCTATATCCTCAGCGGCATGGCCGCCGCGCTGGCGGGAATGATCATTACCGCTCGCCTCGGCAGCGGCTCCTCCAACCAGGGTGAAGGCTTTGAACTGCAGGTTATTGCCGCCGTGGTGCTCGGCAGTACCAGCCTGTTTGGCGGCTTCGGTACCATTATCGGCACGCTGCTGGGCGCGCTGTCGATTGCGGTCATTCAGAACGGGCTGATCCTGTCGCATATTTCGCCGTTTTACACCCAGATAGCTACCGGCACCATTATCCTGCTGGCTATCTGGCTGAACACCCGCATTCTCAACCCCACGCGCTCCGCGACAAAAGGATAGCTGATGAACGGATCAATTTTTCGTCATCCCTCACCGCTGCCGGTTGGCGTCAGCAGCGGTTACGTGATGACAGTGCTTGGCCCGCTGCCGATTAACGAAATGGGCGTCACCCTGATGCATGAGCATATTCTGCTGGATGCCTCCGGCAAATGGGTGCCGCCCTGCTGCTGTAGCGATCGCCATCTTGCCGAAATGCCGGTGAAAATGGAAAACCTTGGCGAACTGTCGCTGAATCCGTTGATGAGCCGCGATAACTGTCAGCTGTTTGATGTCGACGTTGCGATTGAGGAACTCACTAAATATCGCGCCCTTGGCGGCGAAACCGTGGTCGACCCGACCAATATCGGCATTGGCCGCGATCCGAAAGCGCTGGCGCGCATCGCGCGTCTGACCGGTCTGAACATCATTATGGGTACCGGGCTCTATCTGGAAGCTTCGCACCCTGAGTGGGTAAAAATCAGCAGCGTCGAACAGCTGACCGAACGGCTGATTTACGATCTTGGCGGCGCGGAGGAGAAACCGGAGGTGCTCGCCGGGCTCATCGGCGAAATCGGTATCTCCAGCCGCTTTACGCCGGATGAGGAGAAATCCCTGCGCGCTGCGGGTCGGGCCAGCGCCGCGACCGGCGTGCCGATCGAGGTCCATCTGCCCGGCTGGGAGCGGCTGGGCCATCGGGTGCTGGATATTCTCGAGCAGGAAGGCGCCGATTTACGCCATACCGTGCTGTGCCATATGAATCCCAGCTTTGCCGATAAGCGCTACCAGCGCGAACTGGCACAGCGCGGGGCGTTTCTCGAATACGACATGATCGGCATGAGCTATTACTACGCCGACGAGTCGGCGCAGTCGCCCTCCGACGAGGAGAACGCCCGCGCGATCCGCGAGCTGATTGACGACGGCTACATCCAGCAAATTCTGCTGTCGCAGGACGTCTTCCTGAAAACCATGCTCACCCGCTACGGCGGCCACGGTTATGGCTACATACTCAAGCATTTTGTTCCGCGTCTGCGGCGCCACGGCGTCAGCGGCGAACAACTTGAAACCTTAATGATTGGAAACCCCCAGCGGGTCTTTGGCGGATAAAAGGAAACGTCATCATGCAGAAAAAAATCTTACTGGTCGGTGAGTCCTGGACCAGCACGTCAACGCACGTTAAAGGCTTCGACCAGTTTGCCACCGCCACCTGGCACACCGGCGCAACGGACTTTCTGGCCGCGCTCGCCGACAGTCCCTATGCCATTACCTATATGCCCGCCCACGCGGCGGCGACCGACTTTCCGCTGACGCTGGAAGCGCTGCAGGAGTGGGATGCGATTATTCTCTCGGACATTGGCGCCAATACGCTGCTGCTGCATCCGGACACCTGGCTGAAGAGCCGCCGCACCGCCAACCGTTTAACGCTCCTGCATGATTACGTGGCCGGCGGGGGGGCGCTGATGATGATCGGCGGCTATTACAGCTTCCAGGGAATCAACGGCGGCGCGCGCTACCGCCATACCGCGGTGGAGAAAGTGCTGCCGGTACGCTGCCTGGCCTGGGACGACCGCATTGAAACCCCGGAAGGCTGCTATGCCGAAGTGACGGAGTCTCACCCCCTGTTTAACGATATTCCGGGCGAATGGCCGTGGCTGCTGGGCTATAACGAAGTTGAAATGCACCCGGAAGGCAAACTGCTGGCGAGCGTGGCCGGTACCGGTCATCCGCTGTTGGCTGTTCGCGAATATCAGCAGGGTCGTTCGCTGGTGTGGACCAGCGACATGTCGGCGCACTGGCTGCCGGAAGAGTTTGCCAAATGGCCCGGCTATCGCCAGCTATGGATTAACTGCCTCGACTGGCTGACGGAACGCCGCTGATGACCACGACCCTTGAGCTCGCCCGGCAGCTGCTGGGCTTTAACACCATTAACCCGCCGGGCAGCGAAGCTGACTGCATGCGGTTCTTCGCCGACTGGCTTGACGATAGCGGTTTTGAGGTTTCGCTGTCGTCGTTCGGCGAGGGACGCTGCAATCTTATCGCCAGCCTTCCCGGGGCGAAGAGCGGTAAACCGCTGGCCTTTACCGGACATCTGGATACCGTCCCGCTGGGAAATGCCCGCTGGCAGTACGATCCTTTTGGCTCGCAGATGGAAGACGGGCGTCTTTATGGCCGCGGATCCAGCGATATGAAAGCGGCGATAGCGGCGTTTGCCGTCGCCTGCGTTCATCAGCGGGAAGCGATCCTCGCCGGACGCGGCGCGGTATTGCTGATAACCGGCGGAGAAGAGACCGGCTGCGACGGCGCGCGGGCGCTGATCGCCTCCGCAACGTTGCCGGAGGTGGGCGCGCTGATCGTCGGTGAACCCACCGCCAACTATCCGGTTATCGGCCATAAAGGCGCGCTCTGGCTGCGCTGCGAAACGCGGGGGAAAACCGCCCACGGCGCGATGCCGGAGCTGGGGATCAATGCTATCTATCTTGCGGCGGATGCGTTGGGTAAGATTCAGCATTTTTCGCCAGGCGCGCCGCATCCGCTAATGAAGCAACCCACCCTCAACGTCGGACGCATAGAAGGCGGACTCAATATTAATTCCGTACCGGACCGCACGCGTTTTGATGTCGATATCCGCAGCGCGCCCAATTTACAGCACGCCGCTATCCGGGAGCGCTTGACGACGCTGCTTGGCGAAAGCGTCACCGTCTCCACGCTGGTCGACCTGCCCGCCGTCCTCAGCCGGGAGGATCACGCGTGGATTAAGCAGGTTTACCAACGCTGTCAGCCGCTGCACGCTGAGCCGATTGCGCCGCGCGTGGTGCCCTACTTTACCGACGCCTCGCTGCTGCTGCCTGCATTGGGCGATCCGCCCTGTATTATTCTCGGCCCCGGCGAGCCGTCGATGGCGCATCAAACCGACGAGTACTGCCTGCTCAGCCGACTGGCGGAGGCAGAACAGCTATACGGTGACATTATTCGCGACTGGATGGCATCACCGCCCGCGACGAAAGTAAAAAATGAGTGACACTGTCACTGAAAGCGCGTGCCATGCATTCAGCGTTTGAATAATTTCGCGGAATAACAGAGGATAACCGCCTCGTACACGACGGTATCCCCACCAGCAAGGAGGCTTAGCATGTCCGTGAAAACCAACGCTGTGCTCGTTTGCACCCTCTCTTTACTTCTTTCCGCCTGCTCGGGTGGTGCTTCTGCGCCGGACAGCGCCGAAGACGCTAAAATATCGGCTGAAGTGGATAAGATACTTCGCGATTATCAAACGGGTTCCGATACTTCACCCCAGGCCAATGCCTCACGCTATCTGGCGCGGATCCAGGCGGCTATATTCGCTAACATAGACCAGCCGGCCTCCTGGCAAGGGCAAAAATGCTCGGTGCGCTTTACGCTACAGCGTGACGGGACAGTGCAGGATCCGACGGTCGAGAGCGGCGATCGGCCATTCTGCGCGCAGGTGATGTCCGCGCTGAAAAAAGCCAACATCCCGCCCGCGCCGGACGAAAAAACCTATCAAACCTTCAGTCATGTCGTGCTGGACGTGAAGCCCTGAGCTTGCCCGCAGAAATGGCCCCGGCCATCACCAGGGCCATTTCGAACAAGATAAGCTGACAGCCCTGCTTAACAGACGCTTTTTGGCGATCAGCGAGGAATGATTCAATAGTAACAGGCTGGCGCAAGCCTGTTTTTTTTCCATTCTTCAGGATCGTGGCCGGGTATGAATACCGCATGATATCGCTCGGTAAGCTGACGCAGCTTTCGCACTGACTGAGCGACATCAGTAGCAGACGTCATTAGCCCCGGGAGCGCCTTCTCATGGTAATGATCTAAGGTATAAGCCGCATCAATCGCTAGCGTAAAATTTGTACCACCCGGTAAGCGGATAAGAAAAGATTGATGGCCCGGTGAATGCCCTGGGGTGAAAATACATTGTAACGTGCCATCACCGTAAAGGTCATAGTGATCATCGGACAACCCGTTCAGAAATAGCCAGTTAAGTTGGGGACGATCGAAATCGCGTCGGCAATAGGCTCCCGAAGTAAACCAGTCAGGGGCAAAGGCATATTCATACTCTTGCCTCTGGACAACATGCGTAGCATGGGGGAAGCGACCAATTGCTCCCGTATGATCAGAGTGCAAATGGGACAGGACCACATAGCGGATATCCTCAGGAGCAATGCCAATCCTCTTAAGTTGTTCCACGCAACCCTGTTCTTCTGACATCACCGGTTTAAACTGCTCTACAGTACTTCCCCAATAACCGCTGGGATCTTTCAATCCTTCGACAGCCAGACCGCCGTCAATCAGCGTAAACCCATCCGGATGGGTCAGCAGAAACCAGGGAACAGGGATCTCATAATGCTCTCCCACGCCCTGATTCATCCGGATATGCTGATATCGACAATGCTGTGTTCCTGACTGGAACATGAAAAGCTTTATCTCTGGCATCATTATTTTCCACTAATAAATCAATTAAATAGATTGAAATTTAGCCTGACTCAGGCCTTGAGTCTGGATTTTTCATCATTTCGCAGGAAAGCAGTAGATGCCTGTCCCCACTTACATTTATCGGTAAAGCCAATATAATTGGTGAATGGATCTCTTCTCAGCAATGCGCATATTTATCAGGGTGGTTGAACGGGGCAGCATGTCGGCTGCAGCCCGCGATCTCGGCATTGGCCAGCCCGCCGTGAGTGAAAGAATAGAAAAACTGGAAGCACATCTTGGGACACGTTTGCTTAGGCGCAACACGCGTAACATGTCTCTAACGCACAGCGGTAACGTGTTTTATGAGCGAAGCAAAACGGCCGTTCAGGCGGCAGAGCATGCTCTTTCTGTGAATGAGGAAAATCAGGGGCTGCAAGGCAAAATCCGTATTGCCGCGCCCTATTCCGCCGGAGAAAGCCTGCTGATGCCTGCATTGTTGCAGCTTCAGAACGAGCATCCGGAGCTGCAGGTCGATGTCATTTTTAACGACCGCATCATCGATCCCGTCACCGAGGGGGTCGATTTATCACTGAGGTTAGGTGATGTCTCCGAAGGCTTTTTTGTCGCACGTCCGCTTGGCGCCGTGCGCAGAGTGCTAGTGGCCTCTCCGGCTCTGCTGGCGAAAATGGGTCATCCTGACACGCCGGAAGCGCTGACAGATTATCCATTTGCTGCTGTTTCCGGTGTATTCGCCAGTAATCGCATTCAATTGATCGCTTCCGAAGATCAACTCATTAATGTTCCCGTCAATATTCAATTTCAGTCCACGCACTGGCGGAGTGTCCTCTCCTGGTTATTAGCTGGACATGCCATTGGTGTTTTGCAAAGTCCGGTTTGCAGAAAAGAAATGGAACACGGCGCGCTCATCCCCCTCTTAAGCCACTATCCGATCCCGCCATTTAGTGCCTGGTTGCTCCATCCACCGGCTGGGATGATGTCGTATGAAACGCGAATTTGTGCCTCCCTGCTGGAGGGCTATCTCAGAGATTTGTTGCTTGAGTCGAAGTGATGAGCGGGAAGGATTGTTCAAACGCAATCTCGTTTAACCGTCCAGTATCATCGTAGCCTTGATAGGTTTGCTTTAAGAGAATGGCAAAACCTATACCTCATATCTTCAAAACAAAATCATTTCTGTTGGGAATTGTGAAAAGCTCAGGTTATCCGTACTGCACTTATCTATGTTGATGGTAGAAAGCGATGCGTTAAGTTACGTGTTTCACTGGCTCAATGATATCGTGCCGCGCGAACTGCCAATGCTCGCATAAACCAATTAAATCTAATGAAATGACCGGATTAGTATCTTTTGAAATAGCAGTTCTATACTGGGTCACCACAGCACAAATACGCTTTACAATTTAAAAATGACAAGCACGTTGACAAGTTATATGTTTATGCTAAACATAAAAGTAGTTCTTGTAATGTTATTTGTCACCAAAAACTGGCGTTCTTCTATTTAGAAGTCGGCCTGTAAAACCATGCATTATCATAACGCTCATAGATAACAAGGTTTATTTTCCAGCAGCGCAGAAAAACGTTTAGTTAAATAACCATTACGATAGGGTTATTTTCGTAAAAACAAAAAATGCCCTACTTATCAACCAGAGAAAATAGCAGGCAATTACTAATAATCAAGTATGTTACATGGTTGAGTTTTAACACTATAACAGTGATAACTTCTCTTACATGCCATAATAAAATACTTATTCGTTTTAGGTGTTAAAAAACACTTTCCTTCTCATCAACGTTCCTCTTTAAAGAAGGTTAATAAAATGAGCGATGAAAATGATAGCTCGCTAACCATAGCAACACATTGTGCTAAACGGCGAGAAAATTTTCCAGATGATGTAAAAAAAACCTTTTCTACCCGGCCCTGGGGTATCGCACTTTCCGGTGGCGGTATACGAAGTGCTACTTTCAGCTTTGGCTTATTAAAGGCTCTATCAAAAAATAAAATATTTCACAGATTTGATATATTATCGACAGTATCTGGTGGTGGATATATTGGCTCGACTATTGGTAAATTATTCCATGGAACTAAAGACCCTTTTGCTGTTGAAGAAGCACTTAGTGAAGCTGATACAAGATGGTTTGCTGTCTGGCTCCGGGCTAATGGCCGATACTTAATACCAGGAGGAATGCAGGATGTTATATTCGCCACGGCTAATTTTGGTCGAAATATCTTAGCAATCCATCTTGAACTTGCATGTCTTTCCATTCTGTTGGGGAGTATCATTGTCAGCATAGATTTATTAGCTTGGGGATTGGCAGATAATATATACGCTCAACGAGATTCATTGCGAATTGCATCCCCTTTAATTACAATCCTTGGTTTTGTTTCTCAATGGCCAACAATATGGCTGCTGTTGATACCATTGCTGTTTTTCAGTCTCGTATTGTCATGTGCCTACTGGGCCTTACCAACACAAAATAAAGAATCGTTTTCTATTGGTATGCAAAGCTATCTAACACTATTGTTGGCATTTTCTGGTGCTTTTATTATCCTTTGTCAATTTACACACAGTTTAGATAACACTATCATTAACAATCTTGCAGGGTGGCTAAAGATACCTGCGGAACTGGGTTATGTACTGCTCACCATTTGTATGGTATATTTTTTTGGCGTGTTTGTTGCTGTAATTCTCAATGCCTGCAGGAAAGATAAAAATCTTGACTGGGCTCGTAATAAATTGACGACCGGATTATCGCTAGTACTTCGAATAGCACTTGTTATCACGGTAATTGGAGGAACTGATTACTTAGCATGGTCATTGGGTAACAGCAATAGTAATATACAAGGAACTCTGGGTGCTGTACTTGGGCTTATCGCTGTAGCATTCAGGATTGCGCTGCCTAAGATTTCTGATTTACCTAAAAGTCTGATTACTGTTACACGTCGCGTAGTATTAGAGGTGATAAATTTCATCGGCATCCTTGGCTTGGCTCTGATTGTAATATTTTGGATGAGTTTAGTCCACCGTTTGACCTCGAATGCTCTTTTCGATATGTCCCTAAAAAATCTGACGTTTTCCGCAGCATGGCAGGTATTAAGTTATCTGTTCTTTCCTACCCTTTTGATAGTTGTCATATCTTCTCGAAACCAGGAGTTTCTGAATCGTTCATCTCTTTATACATTTTATCGGGCTCGGCTTATTCGTAGTTATCTAGGTGCGGGTAATCCACAAAGATTCAAATCAACAGCAAACACGCGGGCTAACTGTTTATCGCCAGTGGAAAATAATGGATTATTTACGAATGTTACTGATGTGCAACCTCAGGATGATATACCAATGCAGCAATATCAGCCTCACCATAGTGGTGGCCCGGTGCATCTCATTAATGTTTGTGTCAATCAAACTCGTGATGCTAAAGGTGGCTTATTCAATCAGGACCGTAAAGGAATACTAATGACTGTTGGTCCTAAAGCGCAAGTATCAATTTCTAAGAATAAATGGTACCAATGCGCATCAAACACAGCGTTGAGTCTTGGCTCATGGATGGCTATATCAGGTGCAGCAGTTGCACCTGGGCTGGGGGCTTCAACTCGTCCTGGCATATCTGCCTTGTTAATGATGTCAGGTATACGTTTAGGTTATTGGTGGGATAGCTCAAACATAACAAGCAACAGTGATTCAAAGAAAAATAATCCTGGGAAATATAAGCAACTTTTGAATGAATTATGTGGTCGATTTGATATTAATAGTCGACGGGATTGGTTTCTAAGTGACGGGGGGCATTTTGAAAACACAGGTGCATACGCATTGCTTCGTGAAGAATGCGAAATAATCATAGTTGCAGATTGCGGTGCAGATCCACGCTATTCATTTGGCGATCTGGAGAATCTAGTTCGCAAAGCACGAATTGATTTACAAGTCCAAATAACCTTTCTACGTCCAAAACAACCGCATCCTAACCTGCCTGGTGTTTTTGGATCGCTTAACGAATTAGCTTCATCTGAAAGTGAAGCTTGTCTTGCCATTGCCCGTATAAATTATATGCATAGTAACACAGCTGGTTATATGTTCATCGTAAAACCCAATATGTGCCAGCAAGCACCCATTGACCTGGTTAATTTTAAAGCCGAAAACCCCTTATTTCCTCAAGAACCTACAACCGATCAATTTTTTAGCGAGGCTCAATGGGAAAGTTACTTTCAGCTAGGGCAAACAATAGGCAATAATATCACACTCACTCAATTGACTAACGCAGCGGTTTTTGCTGATACCTATTTTATAGATGATGATGGTGCGATAATCATAAAAACCCCTAATGGCAAGCAATCTCTACAATACTCTACAAAACGATTATCTTCACGAATAGTAGCAACTGGTGCTGTATCAGCATCAATTAGTCTTGGCGCTTTTGCATCTATAGGTTTGGCGGGTTGGCAGGCGATAAGCAGCGCAATGAACAATCAGTCACAGGATTCCTTTGTCAAATCGGCCGATCTCAAAGAGTTATCAGATATATTTGGTAGCCTACCTGTATCTGAAAGTAATACACCTGATTTGTCTGGAAACAAAATTGGACAAATGGCTACAGCATTGCTACGTGTTGGGGATTCCGCATGTAGCTCAAAAAATTTTTCTGAATTCAAAAAGTCTAACTTTTTAAACTTTATACTTAAAAATACCAGAGAAGCATGTAAGACAAGTAATTCATCTCATCCTTCATGTAAGGAACTACTCAATGAGAGCAACTTCTCACCTTGCCTACAACAAAATCCACGTGCAACTTGCCAACATATGTACTGGACTCGAGACTATTCATTGTCTTCCGAACTAAATATCCCTAATTGCATGCCTATTATTCCGTTATCTGACATTAGTTCCAGTACAGCTATTTCAGCCTCAGGTAAAGTGGGGGATATTTACTCTGTGAAGACTCATAATATCACTCACAACACCTCTGATTTCAAATGCAAAGGTATAACAATATACTTACAAATATATGGACCAGAATGGCGTGATGCTGCCAGAATGTACCGTAAACCCTGGCGCGAAATGGGAGCCTCCGTTCCACCTATAGAAGACGTTGTTGATACAGCCCGAAGAGACGGCCGCCGTCCGCCTCAACCCTACCCGGTACCGACGGTCATCTATCATAATGCAACCGCAAGATCCTGTGCCCTCGCTCTCCAGCCACCAGGTACTGAACCGAGATGGCAAATCCATGCACTGCCTAACAAACTGGATGCTGTTCAGGGAGTTATTGAAGTATGGCTGCCACCATCAGCTTTTAAAGTTGAACATCTCACTGATAATGGCCTCTAATTTTTTGAAGGTGACAATATACAAAGGCGATAATTCTATGGTGTAAAAAATTAATTTTTTAAACCTCGGGAGAGATTTACTCAATAAAATAACAAATTTAGTATTTGTATATTTTTCGTAATAATCAAAATTCGAAATAAGCTTAGTGCTGGTATTAAATGAACCCCTAAAAAACAGAGAGGACATAGAGTAATTATGAAAATGAGTGACACACTTAACAAGTCCATTTCATTTTTTTGCAAAAATAACTTCACTGATAATGAAGAAAACCATTGTGCACATTTTGTATGCCATGTGCTACAAATTGATACTGGTTATGATTGCAAATTATTTATGAATGGACAATATCCTGGAGCATGCCTCCGCGTTCATGAACTCTTTGCTGCGTGCCCTGCTGTTGGTGAATGGGAACATGCCCCAACCGGATTAAAGATCGCCTTCATAACTGATAGTTTTAATGTTGATCTAGAATCACATAAAATGAGGAACGTTCCTAAAAAACATGTTGGAATATTTTCAAACGGTCTAATCTACCATTACTCAAACATTCAAGACATGGTCATTTGCCAATCCGCTGAGGATTTTATGAATCGCTTCAAAAAAGCATATGGTGGCAACCTTAAATTATATTATGGCATTATTCCTCCATCAGCAATATTGCCAGACTCAGAATCCGACACAAATAATGAAGGCGTGAGCCTACAAAATTTTGTTAGCGTATCTAAAGGAACTGAACCAATAATTAGAAAAGAAAAGGTTTCTGATAAACAAAATGATTACTATGCAACTTTTGAAGGCAGTCAGGAATTTTATATTGCCCGCAGCGTACGATATAAATCATTTAAAGGTCTATATCAGCCACATAATAAAAAAAATGGACCGCGTTATTTGGTCAAGGACTATATTAAAGAATATGGTACTATGGCTGGTGTTATAGCTGTGATCTCACAAAGTGAAAGTGAGGGTTACTTCAATACATTAAATACATATGACCGAGCTTCATTTACCTTCGGTTTTTTCCAGTTTGCAGCGCATACACCGGATGATAACCTCATTTTATTAATTCGACGAGCTGCTCGGGAACATGAGATGTTTAAAACAAATTTCCCTGAGTTAGTGCTGGTTGATGGTGTGCTGCATCGTGATTTAGGTTTACACTCTGTTAGTCTCGAAAGAAAATATCCAAGAACCGGAAATTCGGAGGAGTTAATATTAAAAGATTTCATGTCTTATCTTAACCCGAATGTGACGGACATTGACGACAAAGAGCTATCGAATGCAGCCAAATTAATTCAATTGGCTAACACTAATATTACTTTTAATCATTTGCAAGTTAATGTTGCCGCACAAATTACAATGAGAAAAATAAGAGAGAGATATAATATTTGGTATAAACTTAATGGTGCATCTGATCTTATATGTACTGCAATCGCCGATATTCATCATCAGGGACGAGGTACTCGAAAAGAAATTAGTGGAATACTTACTTCTAAACTATCATCCGATGAACAGCTAAAAGCTTTATGTCTGGTTGGGATTGAGAATAATCTGGAGAGATGTAAGTCTTTAAGTTTAGCTCTTGATAAGGCTAAAGAAGATGGTTACTTAGGTGTTTCCAGGTTCGATTCTGCGAGTGGTTTGTTCAAACCTAATCAAGGCTGGCCAGAATGATAATTCAGGACTGCATTTTCAGGTAACAATATGATAAATATATTGAAAAATGTCACCTGAAAATTTAGTGGCATTTTTCATGTAACACCCTAACAAACTCTCTGGCTACGCTTCCCTCTCCACCAGCCATTTATCGCTGAGCAGAATACAAAAACAGGGGCATACGCCCCTGCGTGACTACCGGCGGCTCATGGCCAGCTTCGCGGCAAATACCAGAAACAGGCAGCCGGTCGTTCGATCCATCCATTTCACCACGGCTGGTTTTTTCAGGATATCGGCAGCATAGCGAGTGGCGGTAATCAGCGTTAACGACCACAGCGTCCCTATCAATACATGGATTGTGACCAGGAGAAAGGTCCAGCTGATGGGTGAATGCCCGGCGGGGATAAACTGGGGCAAAAACGAAACGTAGAAGACGCCCATTTTGGGGTTAAGCACATTCCCCAACATCCCACGCAGGAACCAGTTACTCGTGGAATCTGATTCGGCCAAATGGGTGTTAAATTGCTGGCGTGGGCGCAGGAGCAACTGGATGCCCAGCCAGCAAAGGTATCCTGCTCCGCACCATTTCAATAAGGTATAAGCCAACTCAGAAACCGCCAGTAGCGCACCTAAACCAAAGGCCACCAGCGCGCCCCAGATAAAGCACCCGAGATCGATGCCTAACGCGGCATGCAAGGCTTTGCGTCCCCCTTCAGCAGTCGCCGTGCGGAGAATAAGAGCAGTATCAAGACCTGGCGTCAGGGTAAGCAGTGTAGCAGCGAGGGTGTAAGCAAGAAGTGAATCAGTGACGAGCATTTCCTGTCTCCGAAAGAGACAAGGTTACTGAAGTGTTCACATTTTTGCAACAAGAATGATGAGCCATTCAACATGGATGGCGTCCGCCTGGATAACGGGAAGTCCCCTATGAGGCTCTCTATCCAACGCATACAACAACCGGACCTGTTGCCCGGTTGCCATCTGCCAGAGCGGAGAAGGCAACTTAACGGATACTTGCCCTTTTAGCATTTAAAATTCTGTTAGCGCCATCAACAAACCCTTCACCACCTGGAAATTGACTTATCCAGCGCGGCAATGATGGTATAACTTGCGCTATATCATTGATCGTGTTCATTCCCAACGTTTTGCTGTAGTAGCTGAACATGGGGGCATCATTGAGCGAATCACCACTGTAGAAAACCGATGCCTGTTCATCTGATTCTTCCAGTACGTAAAAATGCTTTAACACCTTTCTGCTCATGACGAGTTTGTCATACCCCCCTAACCACCCCAGTACCCATAGATTATTAATGGTATAGCTGCATTTATTTTCCGCTAATTCGTCAATGAGCTGTCTGGTCTGCTCATGATTTTTGGGAAGTTTGAAAGCGATACTCGTCAGGCGAAAATCCTGATCGTCAGACACTTCAACCCAGGGGTATTTCTGGCGAATCTTGAGAAGAATATGGCTGATTTTTTCTCGATTGAGAAGATATTTGTCTTCATGCCAGAAGTACCTGTTAATACCATGTTCGATGTTATTTCTGGTAAGAAATAATCCTCCATTTTCAGCGATGACCCCATCAACTGGCCACATTCTCGCCATCTGATCGGCCCAGCCGGCAGAGGCCGCCGTTACCGGAATCACCTTGATGCCCGCATGTTGTAGCATTTCCAGACTCTGATAGGTTCGGGCCTGCAGTCTGCCCTTATAAGTCAGCGTTTCATCCATATCAGTTAAAACAAAACGAATATTCTGTAGCTCTTCATTCTTAACGTTATCAATTAAATTCATAAATCCCCCATACTGGTGATATTAATGGCTTTATTGATAAACGTTAATATCGAATTGGCATTTGATATTCTCTATTAACTCGAGAGATTTGATCCTTCTTACTGCACGAAGAAAGTCCGCAGGGGCATTATCTGGCCGAAGATTAATTCATTGGTCCCTACATTCAGCAGAAACCTATCGAGGCTTGCGCTTCCCTGCGCTATCAACGTTCTGCGCCATCGGCAACCCCTGCTTATCGCTTCAACTCGTCCTGCCACAGCGGGGATGACGCCAGCTGTTGGCATACCGTGTCGATAAATACCCGGGTATGCCGCCATCAAAGCGGTCTCTCCGCGGATGGCCGCGCGTGGAGAAGGCGCGATCCTGCTGACTGGCGGCATGTTTGCCACTCAGCCCCACACCATCAGTAACCCTCCCCGGCCGTCGCCAGGCGTCCGGGAGCCATCGCCCGGACGTGCGGAAGAAACGTCATCCATCGCTTGCTTTCCCTGTCACCTCGGATCAGGATACGACGATATTCATGGAGGCTATGTGATGAAATATTTTATCGGTATGGCGGTGACGTTATTGTTGAGCACGCCGGTGCTGGCGGCGGGCGAGCTTGAGATTAACCAGTCTCCCCTGACGCTGGTGTTGAGCGATCAGAATCAGGCACGGGTCTCTTCCTGTGCCGATTTCATTGCGCTGCGTAAAGCGGGAGAGACCGTCGATGCGCTGCCCGGGCTTTCCGACCCGGATGGCCGTGCGGCGGAAGCGGCGTTATTCTCCTGCTGGCTACAGGCCTACACCATCGATCATACGTTATTCCCCTCTGCTGCGCCGAAACCAACCCTGGCTGAGGTGGTTCAGCACTTTCCTGCCAGTGCGGCGTTTATCGTCAGCGATGACGAAAAGCAGGACGTCGCCAAAAACTATGTGGGGAAAACCATCGCCGACTATACCCCGGACCTGAAAGCCAGGGACGATCGTCTGGAATCAGCGGCCAGCGCCAGCGGTTATGTGCTGGATGAGTATTATGCGTTTACCGATAAGCAAGGGCATCAGCTCAACATTGTCGCTCTGGTGGGCTACGCCATCGGCGGTACGGCAAGCGTGAAAAGCTACTATCGCATCGATGACACGCACGCCCGCGTCTGGAGCGTCACCCTGCTCGATGAGAACAGCCCGTTATAAGCGAGGGTTCCCTCTGCGGCGCTACCGCAGAGGGTTTCCGGTTTACCTGGCCAGCCACTGACGCCAGCCGCCCCAGGCGGTGATCTCTGTGGCCGCGCCCAGCCCTCCGGCTTCGCAAATAAAGCCTGTCACCCAGCGGCCGTCGGCCAGCTCAATCTGTCCCAGCCCCAGCGGCGCGGGGATGGCGGCCAGCAGCGACCCCACCTCGGCGCTGGGGATCTCCCAGACTTCCACGGCTATCGCGTCCCCCTCTGGCTCGTCACGCACCATCGCCGGGCGCTTGCCATCCGGAAGGACATACAACCGATAGCGCGGCGCGCTGTGGGTCGCCTGCAGCAGCCTGCCGCCCCGCGCCAGCAATTGACCGTTCAGCGGCTGGCCGGACAGATGTGCGCCGCATACCGCGAGAGCCATCCGATCATGACCCGCGGGATGCGCAGGCGGCGGGCTTTCCAGCCGCGCGCCGCCAGCCAGCGGTAGCCGCTCCGCGCGCTGGAAGGCGTCGGCCAGGCTCAGCAAATACTGATCGGTAAAGGCCCGGCCAAACAGCGTGACGCCGGAGGGCAATCCGTCAGGCATAAACCCGCACGGCACGCTCACCGCCGCATAGTCCAGCAGGTTCATAAAGTTGGTGTAGTAGCCCAGGTCGGCATTGCGGGTGATGGGCTCCACCGCCAGCTCGTCGAGCGTTACCGGGCGCGGAACGGTTGGCGTCAGCACGCAGTCCAGCGTCTCGAGAATGGCATCGCACTGCGCTTTATACCCCTGCAGCTGATACATCGCCTTAAAAGTCGCCGTCGCGTCGATATCAGGCGCTTTCGCCAGCACATCGCGAATGACCGGCAGCACGGCATCCGGCTGCTGCTCAATCAGCGGGCCAGCCACCGCATAGCGTTCAGCAACCCATGGTCCGTCATATAGCAGGCGGGCGGCGGCCAGAAATGGCGCGAAATCGATCGCTACCGGCACGCCGCCGAGCGCCGTCAGCCGCTGCACGGCCTGGGCGAACAGCGCTTCGCTGACGCGGCAGCCGAGGAAGTTAAGCTCCCGCGGGACGCCAAAGCGAAACCCGGCGGACGGCCTGCCGAAGGCCTGACGGCTGTTCCACTGGGGATTGCGGCGGCTGTAGCTATCCTGCTGATCGGATCGGGCAACCAGCGCCAGCAGCTGGCTGGCCTCGTCGGCGGTGGCGCTGAAAAAGGTCACGCAGTCCAGCGTCCGGCAGGCAGGTACCACTCCAGCGGTAGAGATCACCCCTTTCGTCGCTTTCAGCCCCACCAGGTTATTCAGCCCGGCCGGGACGCGACCGCTGCCGGCGGTGTCGGTCCCCAGCGCGAAGCTTGCCACGCCCAGCGCTACCGCCAGCGCGGAGCCGGCGCTGGAGCCGCCGGAGGGATAAGCGGGATGGTACGCGTTGCGGCAGCGGCCATACGGCGAACGGGTCCCGTTCAGGCCGGTGGCAAACTGGTCGAGATTGGTTTTGCCCACCGGCACCGCCCCCAGGGCAATCAGCTGAGCGACAATGGTCGCGCTTTGCGTCGGCCGGTAAGCAAACGCCGGACAGGCAGCGGTGGTGACGATCTCCGCAAGGTCAATATTATCTTTGATCGCGAACGGCACCCCGTACAGCGGGAGCGTCTCTGGCGAATGGCCTTCCAGCGCCGCCAGAAACGGCGCCTGCTCCGCTTCGCTCAGGAGATGAATAAACAGATTAAACTCGGGATTCAGCGCTTCCGCCCGCTGGCGGATCGCCGCCAGCAGGGCGCGCGGGGTGGTGTTGCCGTTACGATAGTTCGCCGCCAGGGTCGCCAGGCGTAAATCAAACGTCTGCTGCATCATGCCTTCTCCTCAATAATCACTGCCACCCGCTGCCCGGCACGCACCGCGCTGCCTGGCTGCACATTGACTTGCTGAACCCTGCCATCGCATGGCGCCAGCAGCGGGATCTCCATTTTCATCGACTCAAGCACCACCAGCACATCGCCGGCACGTACCTGGCGGCCCACCGCGGTCTGCACCTGCCACAGATTGCCGGATACCGGGCTTTCCACCCCCTGTTCCCCCGGCTGCAGCGGCGCATCGCCCGCCTCTTCTGTCGCGCTCTCCTGACTGTCGAAATGAGCCTGGCCGCTGGCGATCCAGCGCTCGCGCTCGTCGTTAAACGCCCGCTGCTGATGGTCGCGAAATGCGCTAATGCTCTGCGCCTCGCGAGCGAGAAACTGCTGGTACTCCGCCAGCCGCAGCGTGCTGTGCTCGATGCGCAGCGGGTAGCGTCCGAGCGGGAAATCGCGGCGAATCTCCAGCAGTTCCTCCGCCGAGACCGGATAGAAACGCAACTGGTCGAAAAAGCGCAGCAGCCAGGGCTTGCCAGCAAAATCGGCCACCTCGTGATAGCGACTCCACATCTGCAGGGTGCGGCCGACAAACTGATAGCCACCCGGGCCTTCCATGCCGTAAACGCACAGATACGCTCCGCCGATGCCCACCGAGTTTTCCGCCGTCCAGGTTCGCGCCGGGTTGTATTTGGTGGTGACCAGCCGATGGCGCGGATCAAGGGGGGTAGCCACCGGTGCGCCGAGATAGACATCGCCGAGCCCCATCACCAGATAGCTGGCGTCAAACACCGTTTGCCACACCGCCTGCTCATCCGGGAGATCGTTTATCCGGCGAATAAACTCGAGGTTGCTTGGGCACCAGGGGGCGTCCGGGCGGACGGTGGTCATATATTTGTCGATCGCCTTGCGGCAGGCGGGATCGTCCCAGGAGAGCGGGAGATGCACCACCCGTGTAGGCACCTGCAGATCGTCGCTCATGCAGACCGTGGCCCACTCCTCGCGGACCCACGCCAGCAGGGTCTCCAGCGCCAGCGTTTCCGGCTGGTAATGCAGCTGCAGGGAGCGGATCCCCGGCGTGATATCAATGATCCCTTCCCGGGCTTGCTCCTCAAGGGCCTGCATCAGGGCATGGATGCGAAAGCGCAGCACCAGATCCAGCTCCGCCTCACCTGCCTCCAGCAGCAGATGGGTATCGCCGGAGAGGCGCGCCACCAGGCGTTTGTCAGCTTCGCCGCAGGTCATCACCACCGGCGAGGTAAGCGGCACAGGCTGCCAGGCAACGTCCTGCGCCTGCAGGGTCGCCAGCTCCGCGCGACGGCCTGCCGCCAGCCGCCGGGCGGTGGGGACGTCCACCGCCACAAAGCGCACTTTATCCCCCGCCTTAAGCTGGCCCAGTTGCCAGAGATCGGCTTCGATCACCGTCACCGGGCAGACGAAGCCCCCGAGGCTTGGGCCGTCCGGCCCGAGGATCACCGGCATATCGCCGGTAAAATCCACCGCCCCCACGGCATAGGGGTTGTCATGAATATTCGACGGATGCAGCCCGGCTTCGCCGCCGCTGTCGCGGGCCCAGACCGGCTTGGGTCCGATCAGGCGCACGCCGGTGCGGCTGGAGTTAAAATGCACCTCCCAGTCGGTGGCAAAAAAGGTCGCCATATACGCCGGGGCAAAGAACTCCGGCGCGCCGTGGGGACCATAGATCACCCGCAGCGTTCGCACTGCCGCAAGCTCAGTGCGCAACCCTGCAGTAAGCGCCGCGCTTTCCGTGGTCTCAGCCGGAGGTGCAAGATGCAGCACGTCGCCGGCGCGCAGCGCCCGTCCGCCGTGGCCGCCAAACTGACCGAGGGTAAAGGTGCTTTTACTGCCCAAATAATCCGGCACCTGAATGCCGCCGCGCAGGCAGAGATAGCTTCTGACCCCTGGCCCGCTTATCGCCCCCAGCCTGAGGGTCGCACCCGCCGGAATAGTGAATACGCAGTCCATCTCCTGGTCGACGCCGTCGAGCGTTACGGCCAGCGGCGCGCCGCAGACCACCGCCTGTACGGCGGTATTAAATTTCAGGGTGGGTCCGCTAAGGGTGATCTCCAGCGCAGCGTCGCCCTCGGCATTGCCCAGCAGACGGTTGCCCAGGCGCAGCGCCCGGTCATCCATCGGTCCCGAGGGCGGTACACCCACCGCCCAGTACCCCAGACGTCCCGGGTAGTCCTGGACGCTGGTCTGGGTGCCGGCGCTCAGAACCTCCACGGTATCGGCCCGGTAGCGCAACTGCTCCAGACAGCGAGTCCAGGGTTCTCCGGCAGTAAACGGCGCAAAGCTGAGGATCTGCTGCAGGTACTGGCGGTTGGTTTCGACGCCGTACAGGCGGGTCTCTGCCAGAGCCTGCGCCAGGCCGGCGATCGCCTCATCGCGGCTGGGGCGCCAGACGATAGCTTTCGCCAACAGCGGGTCGAAAAACGGCGGCACCTCACACCCGGCCTCCACCCAGCGATCGATGCGCAGGGTGGCGCCGTCCGCCGGTGGAAACCAGACGTCGGTTAACAGTCCGGGAGAAGGCTGAAACTGGCGGCCAGGATCTTCGGCGTAAATTCGCGCCTGAATAGCATGGCCCCGGGGCTGTAGCCCGGCGGCCAGCTCGCTCAGCGGCGGTAAATCCCCTGCCGCCAGGGCGATCATCCAGTGCACCAGGTCCACGCCCCACACCTGCTCCGTCACGCCGTGCTCCACCTGCAGTCGGGTATTGACCTCGAGGAAATAGAAACGCTGCGCCGCGCTGTCGTAGACAAACTCCACCGTCCCGGCGCTGCGGTAGTTCACTGCTTTTCCAAGGGCAATGGCCGCGCTACACAGCGCCTGCGCCATCCCGTCCGGCAGATTTGGCGCCGGGGTCTCTTCAATCACTTTCTGGTTACGTCGCTGCAGCGAGCAGTCGCGCACGCCGAGGGCGATAACTTCCCCCTTCCCGTCGCCGAAGATTTGCACCTCCAGATGGCGGGCGCGTTCGATATATTTTTCGAGAAACACCCCGGCGTCGCTGAAGTTGTATTGCCCCAACCGCTGTACCGTGGCAAACGCCTCGCTCAGTTCGCGGGCGTCGCGGCAGACGCGCATGCCAATCCCTCCGCCGCCCGCCGTGCTCTTGAGCATCACCGGGTAGCCCACCGCCTCAGCCGCCCGGCAGGCTTCCTCACTGTCGGCCAGCAGTTCGCTGCCTTCCAGCAGCGGAACGCCCTCCGCCTTCGCCAGGGCGCGGGCGGTATGCTTCAGGCCGAAGGTTCGCAGCTGTTGCGGAGTCGGGCCAACAAACGCCAGTCCCGCCGTCTCACAGGCTTCGGCGAAGGCGGCGTTTTCCGACAGAAAGCCGTAACCGGGATGGATAGCGCGGGCGCCGCTCTGCAGCGCGGCGGCAATGATCTTCTCTACCATCAGATAGGTTTGCGCTGCCGGCCCCTCGCCAAGGCTGAGCGCCTCATCCGCTTCGCGGACGTGCAGACTGCTCAGGTCGGCTTCGGCGTAAACGGCGACGCCCTTCACCTGCATGGCGCGCAGGGTGCGCAGAATGCGGCAGGCAATCGCCCCGCGGTTAGCAATCAGTAAGGTATCAAACATAAGCGGAACTCACAGCGAAGCGGGTCGTCCCGCAATAATTCGTCTTCCCCTGAGGTCGTCCCCGGGAGAGCCGGCGCTTAAAGGTGGCGCGTCGGCGTGTGGTTCAGGCGGTCGGCGCGAACGGCGAACAGCCGAAAGGCCAGCAAACGCCAGCGCTGCCAGCGGGTCAGTTCCATACCAGCACCTCGGCGGGGGTCGGGTTCCAGCCGTTGCAGGGATTGTTGAGCTGCGGGCAGTTGGAGATCAGCACCATGACGTTACACTCCGCGCGCAGTTCCACGTATTTTCCCG
Source organism: Klebsiella sp. GG_Kp175 (assembly GCF_040062325.1). Taxonomy (NCBI): domain Bacteria; kingdom Pseudomonadati; phylum Pseudomonadota; class Gammaproteobacteria; order Enterobacterales; family Enterobacteriaceae; genus Klebsiella; species Klebsiella sp. GG_Kp175. Next base: position 177,254 of record NZ_JBEAFX010000011.1, read on the forward strand.
CCGCCGAGATGCCATCCTCGAAGGTCAGCCCCCCCTCCGGCGTCACCGGCACGTTCATAAAGAAGTTAATGTTGGCGCCGATATCGCGTTTATGCAGACGGCCATCGTGCAGACAGGCGCAGAGAAAATTGTCCCGGCAGCTGTGCATATAGCGCTTGTCGAGAGCGTAGCGCACGGTGTTGCTCTCCTGGGCGCAGGCGCCGCCGAGGGTATCGTGCCGCCCGCAGGTATCGGCCACGATGGTCATCAGCGGATGACCAAGATTGGAATAGAGCACGCTGCCGGCGGTCAGGTAGGCGTTACCCTGGCGGCGCAGCGTGCGCTGCGCATCGTAGCGCTCGCGCGGGTTGTCGGCGTTGTAAAACAGGGTATCAATCGCCTGGTTGCCTTCGAGATCGAGCAGGCGCAGGGTTTGCCCTTTTTTTACCTCAAACAGCCACGGCTCCCCAGCGGGGATCACATGGCGATAGACGGCCTCTTCCGGGCGTCGGTTACTGGTGATAAGGGTCATAAACGCCTCCTTACAGGGCAAAAAGTTGGGTATTGCGGAACGCGCGCTGGTTCTCATCGCGGGTCAGGAGCGCCTGGGTGGCTGCGTCTTCATCGTCGGCCTGATACCAGCTCAGCTGCACCGGACGGGGGGCATACTCGGTGGCCGGATCCTGGGGATGCGGCAGCGCGGTGAGCACCAGCAGGACGTCCATCGGGGCATACAGTTCCACGTAATCCCCGGCGCGGCTGTTGCCGGAGACAAAGTGAAAGCGCCCCTGGTCATCGACGGTGACTTTGCTGAAGAAGTTGACCACCATCAGCAGATCTTCCAGACCGAGATCCCATTTACCCATCTCCACCAGCAGGTTATCGACGCCGTTGCGGTAGAAGCCATTGCGTAATTCCTGGTAGCGTCCGGCGCCATATTTGTCGTGCGTCTCTTCGGCGTTAAGGAGCCCGCCGAACGGATCGTGCCAGCCGCAGCTGTCGGCGACGATCCCGGCGAGCACCCGGCCCATATCGGAGTAGAAACAGTGCCCGGCGGTCAGACGCGCGGTATGCTGCCCCTTGAGGGTATCCGGCAGGTTCAGGCGCTCACTTTTCTCATGGGGGTTGAGCATCATCATGCTGACGTTCGCCCCGCCGTCGATATCGGTCAGGCGCAGGATCTGCCCTTTGCGCAAAATCAGCGAGGTGTGCGCCCCGCCGGGAAGCTGCTCTTCGCGCAGGCTGGGGGTGGAGTGAAGCAGTTCAGTCATCAATTTATCTCCTTAATGCGTAAACGTTGGTGTCGCTACCGGCGGCCAGCTGCGCCATCCGCGCTTCATTGAGCGGGATGTCGTAGGTAATACGCGCTCCCCAGGCGTTGGGCGCCTGCGGGTCGATGCGCACTTTGTCGAACACCAGCAGCCTCGTGCCGAGGTTGAAGCCTTCCGCCAGGTCGTGGGTGACCATAAACACCGTCATGCGCGTTTCGCTCCACAGCTGGAGCAGCAGCGCATGCATATCCTTGCGAATGCCGGGATCCAGCGCGCCGAAGGGCTCGTCCAGCAGCAGCACCCGCGGCTGCATCACGAACGCCTGGGCAATGGCCAGCCGCTGTTGCATCCCGCCCGAGAGCTGCGCCGGGTATTTATCCAGGGCGTGTCCCAGGCCCACTTTCTCCAGCATCCGCTGGGCCTGTTGCCGGGCCTCGCGCTTTCTGCCGCCAAACAGGCGCCCCAGCAGCGGGGACGCCGGCAGCTCCAGACCGATGGCGACGTTATCCAGCACGTTGAGATGCGGAAAAACCGAATAGCGCTGGAAGACCACACCACGACTGCGGTCCGGCTCCGCCGCCAGCGGCTGGCCGTCGAGCAGGATGGCACCACGGGTCGGTTTTTCCTGACCGAGCAGCAGGCGCAGAAAGGTCGATTTACCACAGCCGGACGCGCCGACCATCGAGCAAAACTCGCCCTCTTTGACCTGCAGATTGATGCGCTCCAGCACCACGTGGTCGCCGTACTCCTGCCAGATGTTTTTGATGTCGATAAAACTCATCCCCGACCTCCTTCCGCCCACGGGAAACAGGCCTTGTGCAGCTGGCGCAGCGCCAGATCCATCAGCCATGCCAGCAAAGTGATCCAGATGACATAGGGAATAATCACGTCCATCGCCATATAGCGCCGCACCAGGAAAATGCGGTACCCCAGCCCGGCGGTGGCGGAGATGGCCTCGGCGGAGATGAGGAACAGCCATGCCGAGCCCAGCAGCAGGCGCAGGGAGGTGATCAGCCGCGACAGCAGCTGGGGAAGCACCACCCGCAGCACCAGGGTCCAGCTATTGGCGCCGAGGGTCTGCGCCTTAATAAACAGCTCCGCCGGGATCTCCTGCGCCCGCTGCTCCAGGTCGCGCGCCAGCATCGGCGTAATACCGATGACGATCAGCATCACTTTCGATAGCTCATCCAGGCCAAAGACGATAAACAGCACCGGCAGGATCGCCAGCGGCGGGATCATTGACACCACCGTCAGCAGCGGCGACAGCGCCGCGCGGTACATCGGGAAGACGCCGGCGGCGATGCCGATGACGAGGCCGATCAGCGACGAGACGGCCAGGCCCGTCAGCAGACGGCTCAGGCTGATCAGCGTATCGGCCCACAGCAGATACTCGCCGCTGCGTTTGTCCGGGGTGAACGCCATCCGGTCAATGGCTGCCACCATCTGCGACAGGCCTGGCAGCAACTTGTCCTGCGGATTGGCTTCCAGCCGCACCGCCGATCCCATAAACCAGGCGGCGATCAGCACGACAAAAGGCAGCAGCATCAGCGTCAGGCGCATCCCCTTTTGGGGATAACGGTTAATGTGGCGCATGGCGTGGTCTCCCGGCGGCAATCATTAGAGCTGGCCCGCGGCGGCCAGCTTCAGGTAGCTGTCGTCAAAGCGCAGTTTGCGGTTGGCGGCATCGCCGAGGGTGACATTTCCCGGAAAGGTCATGCCGATAAAGTCCGCGCTCTGCGCCCCTTCACCCAGCAGGCCTTTATCGAACGAGAACTGCGCCACTCGCTGCATGGTTTTCGCCAGATCCTGCGAGGAGATAAACGCCAGGGTGTCGGCAGGCGTCCAGAACAGATGGGTGGTTTTCAGCTGCGCCTGGTAGCCGGCAAGATCGGTACCGGCGTCGGCGGCCATAGCGCTCAACGCCTGGCTATCCCCGGCCTTCATTTTGGCCATCATTTCAAACCAGGCGCCGGTCAGGGCTTTGCCCAGCGCGGGGTTATCTTTCAGGGTCTGGGTATTCACCACCATCATGTCGATAAGCTCGCCGGGCACCTGCGAGGAGCTAAACACTTCGCTGGTTTGCGGGGTCTTTTTGATAACCGACAGCTGTGGATTCCAGGCCACCGCCGCCCGCACGCCGCTGGTGCCGAAGGCCGAGACGATATCGGCATCGGAGGTATTCACCACCTTGACGTCTTTTTCCTGCAGCCCGGCTTTTTCCAGGCCGCGCACCAGCAGATAGTGGGATACCGACAGCTCCGGGAGATACACCGACATTCCTTTCAGGTCGCTGAGCTTTTTATCCACCCCTTTGAGGACCACCCCGTCGTTACCGTCGGAGTAGCTGCCGGTGATCAGCGCCGTACTGTCGACACCGCCCGCCGCCGGGATCGTCAACGCGTCCATGTTGGTCATCGTGCAGCCGTCAAACTGCCCGGCGGTGTACTGGTTGATGGATTCGATGTAATCGTTGAGCTGAACGATATTGATTTTGATGCCGTATTTGCTGGCCCATTTATCAATGATCTTTTCATTGCTGATGGCGCCCCAGGGCATCCAGCCGGCGTAGATGGTCCAGCAGACGTTGAACTCTTTTTTGACGGCGGCAAAGGACGGGACGCTGGTCAGCAGCGTCAGCGACAGGACGAGTGAGCGGAGGAGCGGCGATGTTTTCATGGTGGACCTCTGGTTAGCACGAGAAACGGAGCAGCGCGACACCCAACGGTGCTGCTGTCTCCCGGGCTTTTATCCCGCCGTGTAACCTCGCCGAGGTCGCCAGCTCTCGGACCAGACGTTCACCGCGGTGAACCGGAACCCTAGCCAGCTATTGTGTGATCTGAATTGTCTGTTGCGCTGCTTTCTGCCGATGTTCTTGCAAGCACCATGCCAGGAGCCAGATAGCCGTTCCATCAGCGATTTACCGCCAACCGGGGCATCGCCTCCCAAAAATGGGGAGTAAAAGTGGGGCATTGCATGGCTTTGGTGCAGAGGGAAAGCCAACCGCGTCCTGGCAAACAACCGGCCGTTGGTCATGGGGGATGAGTCCTGTAACTCATGATCATTGCGCGGGTAAATGTTTGCCATTACGCCGCTTCGATATTTGGGAAGTAGCAGGGACTTCTCCGCTGCCCCGTCGCCAGGGGGCGTTATCCTTATTTTTCCGCCTGTACGACCCGCCTGACGGTAAAGCATTTAAATGTTGAATACCTACTAACGCTAAATTTCCTGGTTGTGCGTTTTAACGCACGATGATAATATTGCGCCACGTTAAGGAGAGGGGCGGAATGAAATCACCATTCGTTAATCCAGCATGATTAGCCTGTTAAATACAAGTTAAAATCACGCCAATGTTATTTAACACAGAGAGGATCCATGAAAATATTGCTGATGTTACCACCCCTTATTCTGTTAAATGGTTGTGTGGATCTCGGGGATGTAGGCATACATCCGGAAGAAAAAACTTACTATGTTAATCAGGGAAAAAGCCAGGTGGTTGATTGCCTTCATTATGCAGCCACTAAAGAGAAACTATCACTGGAATATGATGACACTCTCCCTGAAAATGTTTATAAGTACAATCTGATAAATACTGAAACCACGGCTGTCGCGTGGGTTGAAATCAGCAAATTCAACAGCAGGCAGACTTCGGTAGAATTTTATTATGCGCCGCATGCGCCGGATATACATCGGTCGGTTACTGCCATTGCTGAACGGTGCACATAATGCGCAGATAAATAGCAACAGAATTAAGCTATCAGAGAACGAATGATGAAAAGATCTCTCCTTTTGCTAATAACAGTGCTGATGATATCTGGCGAGTTACACGCTGATACTGTTTTGTATCAGGATAGCAGTTTTGTCGAGCGATCCCTTTTTTCAGGTGCAGTAAGCAAACCGAAGCACCCTAATAAATTTGCTATGAGTTTTGGCATATGCCAACTGAGAAAAATCATCAGGAGCGTCACGGATAGCGGAGCAAAAAAGACGCGTAAGGTTGTCCAATAACTGGCCAGTGCATCCCCCTCCCGGCAGACGCACCTCCTCCGCGTAAAACCGAAATACGAGTGACCCTCTTCAGGTGAGCGCGGTGCTTGTCACCACTGGTCTCTGCCTCGCACGCATCCTCATCATTCAGTTGGAATGTTCAGGTAAATAATAAGGTCTCGTAACACCTGACTGACGCCCGGTGTTACGCTAACATCATATAAGGCAGATCATCCACACTCTGGATGGTGGTTATTTTGTTAAGCACTCTTTACCGAAAGCAAGACGAACAAAAGGTATATTCAGTATTTCAGGATCGGCGCTGCTGAATAACACGCTTCCGGTTCGGCTTTCAATGGGTTTGTATTTTTTGAGCATCTCCATTTGAATTCCGGTGCTCATAAATGATTTGCCATTTTTATCATACAAAAAGAAGCACATTTTGTTATCTTTGCCTGGTTCAATGCTTTTATTAGAGTAATTATCAAGCGTAACTTTATAGAATATCAGATACTTCGCCTCGCCGGTAACGCTATCCCATTCACTTCCGGTGGACTCCTTTTGCGCAAAAATCTTGATCCCCGAAAAATAAGGATCATGATTCTTTTTCTCATCAGCCTGCACCATTCCTGAGGCAGCGATAGCTACAGCCAGCGCAATACCTTTCGTAATATAGTTATGCATTTCAACCTCATTAAGTTCACTATTAAGCATGCGCTACCATAGATCATGATATTGGTATTATCAATGATATTATCCATGTTCACTCAATGATCAAAATTCAGCCTGCAAATATATTTAAACCTATAAATCAGCACATTGATAAAATAACCATTAAAACAATTCTAATTTGAATTTAAAAAATTGTTACCAGTAACTTGTTGTTCACTTTTTTCTGCGTCATGTTTATGCACGGTTTATCTTTAACTTTACCAGGATGCTATTTAAAGCCGTTCGCACCGGCCAGGTTAGTGCCCCCTGTATCCATGGCGTGAATATCATCAGCGATCCTGAACAGGATAAGCAGGAGAGTTCCTGTCCCCCTCTTGAATGCCATGTCTATTTTTCCATCAGACCTACCATCGACCTGGTGCCAGTCAGCAAGTGAAGCGCACAGCGATGACCCATTTGCACCGACTCAGTGCCGGCTGTTCACCATACTGAAGCCCATCAAATCCCGCATCGCCATGTTAACTGCATGTATATAAAGCACTATTTTAACTGGCACGTTTAATGCTGTGCGCTTGTATACCGCTATGTGGACAAGATCGTATGCCGTATGGCCACAACACGTCGTCACTCTGCGGTCGCCACCTTCCCCTTTCCGTGAGGCATCCAGGGTGAATGCGTTTCACGGAAGTCTGTTAACTGAAAACGGAGAACAACATGACGACACTCAGCGAACCGTTGGTTACCCCGAAATATGACAAATGGCGCCAGCTGGTGCTGGGCTTGATCTGTATGGCCGCCATCTCCAGCCCGCAATATGTCTGGACGCTGCTGACGAAACCCCTGGCCGCCAGGCTGGGCGTCGGTCTGCCCGAGCTGCAGGTCACCTTCTCGCTGTTGATCATCCTCCAGACCTTCTTTTCGCCCTTTCAGGGGCGGTTAGTGGAAAAATTTGGCCCACGGCGGCTGATCGCTATCGGCACGGTGATGGCCGGAATGAGCTGGGTGCTTTCTGCGCAGGTGAAGGGCCTGGCGACGCTGTGGCTGGTTTATGGCTGCATGGGCGGCCTCGGGACCGGGATCGTCTATATCGGCGTTGTCGGCCTGATGGTTAAATGGTTCCCAAGGCAGCGGGGTTTTGCCGCCGGCGCGGTGGCGGCGGGCTACGGGATGGGGGCGATCATAACCACTTTCCCCATCTCCCTGTCGCTGACCACTAACGGCCTTGAACACACGCTGACAACTTTCGGGATCCTGTTCGCCCTCGTCGGCTTCCTCGCCAGTCAGGGGCTGAAGCTGCCGCCGCCTGCTGTCTCCCTGCCCGTCAGCCAGACGGTGGCGCAGAGCAGCAGATCGTTTACCTCCCGGGAAATGCTGCGCCAGCCGCTGTTCTGGCTGATGTTTGCCATGATGGCGATGATGTCGACTTCCGGGCTGATGGTCACCTCGCAGATGGCGGTGTTCGCCGAGGACTTCGGCATTAGCCAGGCGGTGGTGTTTGGCATGGCGGCGCTGCCGCTGGCGTTAACGATAGACCGCTTCACCAACGGCTTAACCCGGCCGCTGTTTGGTTTTATTTCCGACCGCTTCGGCCGCGAGCAAACCATGTTTATCGCCTTTGCGCTGGAGGGAGTGGCGATGACGCTCTGGCTGGCGTGCCGGGAAGATCCGCTGCTGTTTGTCCTGCTCTCCGGAGTGGTGTTCTTTGGCTGGGGGGAAATCTTCTCGCTCTTCCCGTCGACGCTCACCGATACGTTCGGCAGCGAACATGCCGCCAGCAACTATGGCTGGCTGTATATTTCGCAGGGCATCGGGTCCATCTTCGGCGGCCCGCTGGCGGCGCTGCTCTATCAGTACACCCACGGCTGGCATGTGGTTTTCAGCTGCGCCATTGGTCTGGATTTTATCACCGCCGCCCTCGCGCTGTGGGTGCTAAAACCGTGGCGCGCGCGCTTTATCCGCCAACATAGCTGATCGCCCGGCCGGACAGAAGTGACGGCCATGCCGTCACTTCACTGATATTCGCTGCGCAGCAGCGCGTACAGATACTCATCGCCCCACTCGCCTTTAAAAAAGATATTCTGCCGGTAATGCGCCTCGCGACGAAAGCCCAGCCCTTCCAGAAGTTTGATCGCCCCGGTATTGCGAGTGTCTACCACCGCTATTAGCCGGTGATGGGCTAACTGCTCAAAGAGTAAGGCTATCACCGCCCTCATGGCTTCCCGGGCATACCCCTGATGCTGATATGCCGGGGAAAAGGTCATCCCCAGCTCGGCCTGTCTGCCCCGATCGAAAAAATGGATCCCCACATCTCCCGCCAGCGCACCGTTGGCCTGGATCGCTACGGCAAGCTGGAACCAGCTTTCATCCTCAGCAAAGGCCAGCGAACGCTGTTGTTCATAGAAGGCTGTCGCCTCTGCCATCCCGTAATGGCTCCAGCTCTGAAAGCGGGCCACTTCCGGCAGGTTGCGATAATGGCTGAAAGACGGCAGATCTTCCGTTCTGAACCGGCGCAGCAGCAGCCGGGGCGTGGTCAGGGGTAGCAACATCTCTTCTCTTCTTCCTGGTGAGCCGGGCAATAGCGCGTCATCTTAACCTGCGCAGCCTGGCGCTGCCAGGCTCATGGCGGAGCCTCATCCCAGCGATAGATTTGAGTGGTGGCCAGCGCCAGCATGGCGAAATCTTCCGGCGTATCGCCGTAGGCGAAGATCTCCTCGTAATCGGCCAGGGAGTAGTTCGCCAGGATACGCGCCTTTTTGGCCAGGCCGCTGCAGTCTCCCCCCTGATACTTTCCGGTCGCTGCCCCGTTTTGAAATTCCACTTCGCTGCACAGCAGCTCAAGATTATGCTGCTGGCACCACGGTCGAAGATAGACATCCAGCGAGGCTGAAACCACCACCACGGTGTCCCCTCGCGCCTGATGCCAGGCTATGCGCTGCATCGCGTTCTCCCGCAGTGTATGGGGAATAAATACCTGGCTATGATCGTTCCCGCGCTGCAGGATCTCAGGTTGCGATTTCCCGGCAAAAGCATAATGAAATACTTTTTGCCGGATGGCAGAGGCGGAAAGCCAGCCCATTTTCCAGGCGAGAATATACGGCAACAGCCGCAATTTGCCCTGACGAATGGCTTTCGCATCGAGGGACTGATAAATAAAAGGGGTAAACGTATCTTCGTGGGTGATCGTGCCATCGAAGTCAAAAAAGGCAATGTTCTTCTTCATCCTTGTAACCTTATACAGACACACCGGCGCCGCAAAGGTGCGGCTGATTTACTTTTTTCCCGCCTGGCGGCAATATCCGGCATAATGCACCGCTGTCGCAGGACGGCCGTGTCTCCGGCCGTCGTGACAGCGAACCAGTCGACAGGAAAACGCATGAAGCCAAAACAAGCGGACATTCTCCGCCACGCCAGCGCGCTGTTTAATCGCGAAGGATATCAGTCCCCCAGCATCGAGCGGATTGCTGAGCATGCCGGCATCTCCAAAATGACCTTCTACCGCTACTATGCCGATAAAGAGGCGCTCATTCTGGCTATCCTCCGGCAAAAAGAGAGCGAGTTTATGCAGGATCTGACGCAGATCACCGCGGATAAAGCCACCGCGCGGGAGAAGCTGTTCGCCGTGTTCGACTACTATCAGTGCTGGTTGACCTGCGAAACGTTCCACGGCTGCATGTTCACCCGCGCGCTGTTCGAATATGGCGCGTCATCGCCGGCGATCCGGGAGCAGTGCTCCCGCTTCAAGTCGCGCCTGTGGCAGTTTTTCCGCGATATCCTGACTCTGGTATTAAAACCAGAGCCTGCCGAACGGGTCGCTATGATGATGGTGATGCTCATCGATGGCGCCATCGCCGCCCAGCAGGCCGAGTCCGCCGAATGCCGGGAGATCCCGCCGGGGACGACCGCCTGGAGCGCGGCCAAAGCGCTTATTTACTCAGAAGGCGGTACGCTGTGAGATGATGCGCTGCCGTCCAGCGACTGCAGCGCCGTCAGCAGACCATCATAGTAATCGTTGCAGGTTTGCAGGCGCAGCGCGGCGCCAAAGTAGACCTCCTCCATCGCCGCCGGATGTTTTTTGCCAATCGGCACAATGACATTATTCAGCCAACCGTCCGCATGGCCGATATCGACCGTGATATGTTCGGCATAGTAATGCACGTCGCGATCGGAAAGCCCAATCCGCCGACAGCCCGCCACCAGTTTTTCATACTGCGGCGGGTCGAGCAGTTCGGTCATCGCCATCACCCCCAGTGATTTGTAGTAATGCTGACGATTTACGCCGCCGACCATAAAGGCGTTATACCCGGCCAGCCCCTGCCACTCGTACAGATGGGCAAAATGGTTGTCCGGTAAGGCGATATTCCGCCGCTTCAGTAAATCCTTATACAGATTAACGTGGGTGATCTCAGTGCTGCCCTGACCTATCTCATCCCACAGATTCTGCGCAATCTCGGCGCGGGTTTCCGGCAACGAGCCCACCAGCCCCATCGCCACCAGATCGAAGAAAAGCAGATTCAGCGCGCTGTCGCTTTTGAAGAAATAGTCGATCTGCGCGGCGGAGGCCTCACTGGCAAGGAAATCGAACAGCGGATGATGAGACGCCGGGTGCTGCAGGCATAGAGCGCGCAGTTCGTCGACGATATTGCCGGCATTGAGCACCGGTCGCTGGCGGTGGAAACGTTTGCTTTCCGCCCGCAGCCACTCAGACTCAATGTAATTTCGGATCCCGGAGAGCAGCGGATGAAACTGATTGGCAGCCGCCGGCGAGAGCGGGTCGGCAAGCCAGGACTGATAGAGGATGAACAGCGCATGGTGCGCGCGCTTTTTGGCCTGCGGGTCGTCAGCAGAGAAGGCGCGGATGCAGGTATTCTCAGCCAGATGCCAGGCTCTGTCGGCGACCTGCGGATTGGCCGTCAGCTTCAGCGACAGCGCGTTACTGTGCAGAAGCTGGTCAATTAACTCATCCAGCGCCAGCCTGGCCATCACCGCGGTTTGGTCACGACCAATGACCCCATTGTCGGTATTACGCATGAATTTATCCCTGTGAAATGCATGGCGACTATACGGTATAGTACCGCTCACAATGCGGCAACGTAAATTTCATTGATATTGATAACGTGCTGTTTTTTTTAGAGAATTTAAACGAAACAAACAAAAACCACTAAAATATTATTGATATTATAAAAATAATAACGTTACCATCCAGTACAGTGACAAACGACACAAGGAATCACTATGCCCTATCTGTTACTGACGCTGGCCGCCCTGTTCTGGGGCGGGAATTACGTTGTCGGTCACGTGCTGGTTCAGGGCGTGGATCCGATCCTGATGACCGAAGCGCGGTGGGCGCTGACGGCGCTGCTGCTGGGCCTGCTCTACCGCCGGCAGATTGCCGACAGTCGTCACCTGCTGCGGGAAAACGCCCCGGCGGTGCTGGTGCTCACCCTGTGCGGTCAGGTCAGTTTCCCGCTCACGCTCTATATCGGTCTGCAAACTACCTCCGCCCTCAACGCCGCCATCTATATGTCCGCCACGCCGAGCATGGTGCTGCTGATTAACCGGCTGATTTTTCGCGACCCGGTATCGGCCCGCAACTGGCTGGGAGTGGTCTTCAGCACTCTTGGGGTGATGATCCTCTTATTTCAGGGGGATCCGCTGCATGCCGCCTCGCTGCATACCTTTTCCGTCGGCGATTTGTGGGCGATGGGTTCGGCGCTGAGCTGGGCGCTCTATTGTTCGCTGTTACGTCTGAAGGACCGCCGCATCCCGGCGAATGGCTTTGTCGCCGTCAGCTCGCTGCTCGGCGCCCTGCTCCTGCTGCCGATCGTCGCCTTCTGGCTGATGCGCCACCCGGCGCAAGACTGGACCGCCTGGCGCGAGCCGTTTTTCCTCAGCGGTCTGGCTTATCTGGTGATTTTCCCGTCGTGGCTGGCGTATCTCTTCTGGAATAAAGGTATCGCTACGATTGGCGCCACGCGGGGGGAGATTTACACCCATATCATCCCGCTCTCCGGCGGGGTGTTGAGCATCCTCTTACTGCATACCCAGCCGCATGCCTGGCACCTGTTCAGCGCGCTGTTCATTATGCTGGGGATTGGCATCTGCTCGCTGGAGAAACGCCAGGCGGCGACGGTTCGCCTGCGCGGTTAGCTTGTCTGCCGGGCGTCTGACAACGCCCGGCGTCAGCACTTAACGGCTGGTGGAGAGCGGCTGGTGAGGCGCCGTCCCGGCGGGTTGCGTCATCCGGCCCTCACGGCCAAAGAAGGTCAGAATGGTAATGACGATCGCCACCGTCCCGGCCACCAGGGCCATCGCCAGGCCGTAGTTATGCCCGTGGTGCTGGGCAATGGAGGCCTGCAGGGTGGCATTCACCGAGGCCAGCAGGTTACCCAGCTGATAGACGAAGCCGGGCAGCACTGCCCGGGTGTTGGCCGGAACCAGTTCGTTGAGCCAGGTAGGGATCACCCCCCAGGCGCCCTGCACCATAAACTGCATCAGAAACGCCCCGGCCCCCAGCGCCAGCGAGCCGCTGGCGAAAGCCCACAGCGGGATCACCGGCAGCGCCAGCAGGGCGGCGCTCATAATCGCTTTGCGCCGGCCAATCTTCTCCGACAGCGAGCCGAAGAAAACCCCGCCGATGATCGAGGCGATGTTGTAGCACACCGCGATAATGCTGACCGTTTTAGGCTCGAAGCCATGCTGGACTTTCAAAAAGACCGGGTAGAGATCCTGCGTCCCGTGGGAGAAGAAGTTAAAGGCCGCCATCAGCACCACCAGGTACAGGCACAGCTTCCAGTGGCTACGCAACACCGGCAGCAGAGCCGTGCTCGCTTTACTCTGCCGTGCCGCCAGCCAGACCGGGGACTCCTCGACGCAGAAATAGATAAACGGCAACAGCAGCAGTGGGGCGGCGCCAATGACAAACATCCCGCGCCAGCCGAGCTGTGTAAACAACAGCCCGTAGGCCACGGCCGCCAGCAGATAGCCGAAGGGATACCCCGCCTGGAACAGACCGGACATCAGGCCGCGCGAGCGGTCAGGGATCGTCTCCATCGCCAGCGACGAAGCCACGCCCCAGATCCCGCCCATCGCCACGCCGTACAGTACCCGCAGCAGAAAAAACAGCATCAACGACGGCGCCGCGGCGGAGAGCAGCTCAAAGGCGGAGAAGAAAACGATGTTGAGCATCAGGATCGGTTTGCGGCCAAACTTTTCCGCCGCCCTGCCGAAGATCAGCGCGCCGACAGGCCGCACGGCAAGGGTCAGCAGAATCGCCAGGGTGACCTCTTCAAGGTCGACGTGAAACGAGTGGGCGATATCGCTCAGTAAAAAAACCAACAGGAAAAAGTCGAAAGCATCGAGCGTCCAGCTTAAAAAACTGGCGATCGCCGCGTTGCGCTGTCGTGAAGTCCAGCCGTGCATCTTGTCATCCCTATCCCGACGGCGTTGCCGGGAGCTTGCGCGGCGTCCGGCAGAGCAGGCTGGTGCCACCGCTTGTGTAAATTGTTTGTATAGAAAGTTGCTCTTTTGTTAATTACACCCCTTTTCCAGCCGTCGGCAAGTTTATTAGCACGCTAATTTGTTTCAAATTGCGTGCGACGGCCCACCGGTTCGCTAATTTTCGACCAGAATTAAGGACAGGCTGGCTTCAGTGCACTGCCCCAGATGCCGCATCCACCCACAGGAAGGGAGAGAATCATGAAGAGAATCGCCATCGTCGGCGCCGGGCCGACGGGGATTTACACCTTGTATGAACTGGTGAAGCGTGGTGAGCCGCTATCGATCGCGCTGTTTGAAAAAGAGGCGCAGGCCGGGGTGGGTATGCCCTATAGCGACGATAATACCGCGGCGCAGATGCTGGCCAATATTGCCAGCATTGAGATCCCCCCTATTGACCTGACCTATCTGCAATGGCTGCAGCAGCAGAGCGACGACTGGCTGGCGGCGCGCGGTCTTGAACGGCAGGCTCTGCATGAGCGCCAGTTTCTGCCGCGGGTGATCCTCGGCGAGTACTACCGCGACCGCTTTCTATATCTTGTGCAACGGGCCAGAGACGCCGGCTTCGTGGTGAGCGTCTGCGAGTCCTGTGAGGTCACAGATATTGCGGTGCAGCCCGTCGGGATCGCCATCCACACCGACGGCGCGGCACAGCCGGTAATGGTCGATCTGGTGGTGATTGCCACCGGCCATTTGTGGCCTGAAGAAGAACGCGCCAGCCGGCAGTACTTCCCCAGTCCGTGGACCGGCCTGATGGAGGCCCGCATCGCCCCCTGTCGGGTCGGGATCCTCGGGACCTCCTTAAGCGCGATTGATGCCGCCGTGGCGGTGGTGGCCCGCCACGGCGTTTTCCATACTGAGCACGACAAAACCACCCATTTTTCCCTGCATCCCGGCAGCGACGCGCTGGAGATCACGCTGATGTCACGTAACGGCGTGCTGCCGGAGGCCGATTTTTACTGCCCGATCCCGTGGGAGCCGCTGGAGATAGCCACCCCCGCCGCCCTTGAGGCGGCCGTCGCTGAGGGCTGCGACGGCCTGCTGGATCGGGTGTTCCAGCTGATCGTCCATGAGCTGGAATATGCCGCCCCGGCATGGTGCGAGGCGACGGGGCTGCGCCAGCTGACGCCTGACAGCATCGCCGACGCCTGGTTTGCTGATCGTCTCACCCATGACCCCTTCCAGTGGGCGCAGCACAATCTGCAGGAGGTGGAGCGCAATAAGCGTGAGCGCCACACGGTGCCCTGGCGCTATGCCATTCTCCGCCTGCACGAGGCGATTGAAACCGTGGTGCCACAGCTCAACGACGAGGACAGCCGTCGCTTCCGTCAGGGGCTCGCCCGCGTGTTTATTGATAACTACGCCGCGATCCCGCCGGAGTCCATTCGCCGGCTGCTGGCTCTGCACCGGGCCGGTATTCTGCGTATTGTGGCGCTCGGCGAGGATTACGAGCTGCAGCGCGAGTCTGACCGGACGCTGATTGTCCATCATCAGCAGCGCTGTGAATTCGATGTCTTTATCGATGCCCGCGGACAGAAAGCATTGAAAACCCGGGATCTGCCCTTTCCTTCACTGCGCCAGCAGCTGCTGGCCTGCGGCGACGCTATTCCTGACGTTGGCGATGACTACACGCTGCAGGCGCCGGAGGCCGTGCGCGGCCGGGTCGCCTTCGGCGCTCTTCCCTGGCTGATGCACGATCGCCCCTTTGTCCAGGGGCTGACGGCCAGCGCCGAGATTGGCAGCGCAATGGCCCGCGCGGTCTCCCAGCAGGCAACTGGCCGGCGGCGTCGTCTCTGGTTTATCGAATAGCAGGACGTTTAAACGCAATATCCGAATAAAGGGGGGCCAGCAGGCGTGCTATAAACAGTGGCTGTTCGCCCCCGTGCAAGACCACGTCTAACATTTACGAGGTACTCATGAGTCATCTTTTTAGCGCGACGCGTATTGGTCAGTTGACGCTGGATAACCGTATCGTTATCGCCCCCATGTGTCAGTATTCTGCCGACGAGGGGAAGGCAACCTCCTGGCACCGGATCCACCTCGGGCAGCTGGCGTTCTCCGGCGCCGGCCTGTTAATTCTGGAAGCCACGGCAGTAGAGCCGGCGGGACGTATCTCGCCTGGGGATCTGGGGCTGTGGGATGATGAAACCGAAAACGCCCTGCGTGCCGTGGTGGAGGATATCCGGGCCTGGTCACCGATCCCTCTGGGGATCCAGCTGGGGCATGCCGGGCGCAAGGCCTCCTGCGCGGCCCCCTGGCAGGGTGGTCATCAGCTGGCGCTCAACCAGGGCGGCTGGCAGACCGTCGCCCCCTCCGCGGTGGCGTTTCACGACGGCGACCGCGCCCCGGCGGAGCTGAGCCATGCCGATCTGGCACGCATCAAAGCGGCCTTTGTCGCCAGCGCGTTGCGCGCCCAACGCCTGGGCTTTGAGCTGATTGAGCTGCACGCCGCTCACGGCTATCTGCTGCACCAGTTTCTTTCACCGCTCAGCAATCAGCGCCGTGACGAGTATGGCGGTTCGCTGGAAAACCGAATGCGCTATCCGCTGGAAGTGTTTAAGGCAATCCGCGAGGCGGTGGGCAACGCCATGGCGGTGGGCGTCAGGTTGTCGGCTACCGACTGGGTTGAAGGCGGCTGGGACGGCGAGCAGTCCATTCAGTTCAGCCAGCAGCTGGAAGCGCTGGGCAGCGACTATATCCATGTCTCCAGCGGCGGTTTGTCGCCGCAGCAGGCCATCACCGTCGGGCCCGGCTACCAGTTGCCTTTCGCCCGCGACATTCGCGAGCAGGTAGCCATCCCGGTGATTGGCGTAGGGCTGATCACCGACCCGCAGCAGGCGGAAGCGGCGCTGGAGGATGGCGATGCCGACCTGATCGCCCTCGCCCGCGCGGTGCTCTACGATCCGCACTGGCCATGGCACGCTGCCGCCAGCTTGGGCGCCCAGGTTCGCGTTCCTTCGCAATATCTGCGCTCCGAGCCACACGGCCTGAAAGGCACCCTGCTGCCAAACCGTTGAACCCGCGGCGGGCATAAAAAAGGGGTATCGTAAGATACCCCTCAGCAGGATGTTATTGCGGTCCATATGCCGGGCGGCGTCGCCTTGCCCGGCCTACAAAAGGGTGATGCCCGGTCATTGCGCAGCCAACCCGCCCCCTGCGTAGGCCCGCGCAAGCGCAGCGCCGCCGGGCAATCTATCAGGCTCCGCTCCCTATATTTCCGGGCGACGGCCCGGCAAACACCGCGAGTTACTGCTGGGCGGGCGGTGGCGTGGTGTTCTGTTTATCCTTCGCGATACTGTCCTGAATGGCTTTGGTTTTGCTCGCCGCTTCCGCCGAAAGCTGATTGGCGTCACCGATGGCGTTGTCTTTAATCTGACCCGCCTCTTTGACTATGCGGTCACTTTCCTGCTTTGCGTTCTGCTTCACCGCATCGGCCTGGGCTTTCGCCTGCTGGGCGATGGCATCCGCTTTCTTGTCCGCCTCCGCCTTGATGGCGCTGGCCTGATCCTTCAGACGATCGGCCTCGGCGTCGGCCTGGCTTTTCAGCGTATCAATTTGCTTATCCGCATCCTGCTTAATCGCCTGGGCTTTGTCCGCCGCGGCATCCTTCATCTGCTCCGCATTATCTTTGGCCTTATCCAGTTTGTTATCCACTTTCGACGCATCGTCGCAGCCAAACAGGGTCAGGCAAAGGGCGGAAGCAAGCAGTGTTTTATTCCAGAGTTTCATCAGCATTCCCTTACAGGTTGAGTCATTATCCAGCCTTGTGATTTATTGCCTTAATAGCATTCACATTTTATATATAAACGCTCAGCCACCAGAGTCAAGGCGACACCGGTCGATCCAGCGTCGCCACCAGCCCCTGCAGCCACTCGGCAAACACCCGCACCTTATGCGAGAGATGCCGGTGCGGATAGAGCAGCGACAGTGGCCGACGCGGCGCCGGGAAGTCCGGCAGAATTTCTACCAGCTCCCCACTGTCGATATAGGGTTGTAGAAAGAATCGCATTCCCTGCAGCATGCCCAGCCCTGCCAGCCCGGCGGAGGTAAAAACTTCTGAGTTGTCCAGCACCAGTTTACCGGGGATGGCGATCTGCCTGATGCCCTGCGGGGTCTGGAATCGCCAGGGCATAATCTGTCGGCTGCTGCTGTTTACCCAGTTCACCGCCAGGTGCGACTGCAGTTCCTCCAGCGTGGCGGGCGCTCCATAGCGAGCCAGATACGCGGGACTCGCGCAGGTGGTTAACGCCACCTCCCCCAGCGAGCGCGCCACATAGTCGCCATCCTCCAGATCCCCCACCCGCAGCAGACAATCCAGGCCATCGCGCAGCATATCCCGGCGCACATCGGAGCTACTGAGGACAATTTCCACCTCCGGATGGGCCTGATAAAAACCCGCCAGATGCGGGATCACCAGCAGCCGCGCAAAAGCGATTGGCATATCGACGCGTAGCTGGCCGCGGATCGGCCGGTCCGGCGCGAACGACTCCAGCAGATCGTCGGCCTGGGAGAGCAGCGGTTTACTGCGACGATAAAACTCTTCTCCTTCCGGCGTGAGATACAGGCGGCGGGTGGTGCGCTGCAGCAACCTGACACCGCTCTCCCGCTCCAGCTGCTGCAGCGCTTTGGTCACCGCCGGCCGGTGGATCTGCAAATTTTCCGCCGCCTGGGCAAAGCTGCCGGCGTCGACGATTTCAATAAAGATTTTAATATTTTCAAACAGATTCATCTGCATAACGGCTCGTTCCCCGTCTCTTCGCCTGTCTCAATTATTACCAATTTAATAACAGTGATGAAAGTTTTTGCTCATTTTTTAAAACAATAAAGGCGCCTACACTGCCCTCATTGCCGCATCGCTGGGGCGAAGAAATTGATAACTCATTAACGAACAAGGAAAAATATCATGCAAACTAACCGTGTGGCCCGCATTTTGGGTATTGAAAAACCGGTAGTCCAGGGCCCGCTCTCCTGGCTGACCGATGCTCGTCTGGTGGCGGCCGTCGGCAACGCCGGTGGTCTCGGGGTGCTGGGCCCGAACGCCGGCCTGACGGCGGCAACCGCCGTCTCCACGCCGGAGGCGACGGCAGAGAAAATGCGCGAAGAGATCCGCAAAACCAAACAGCTGACCGAGAAACCCTTTGGCGTCAACCTGATCCCGACGGCGGAAAACGACATCTGGACGCCGGCGATCCTGCCGGTGATCAAAGAGGAAGGCGTTAAGGTGGTGGTCTACACCGGCTACGGAGACGGTTCGTTAAAACCGGCGCTGTTCGATGAGCTGAAAACCGCCGGGATCACCATTATCTACCGCGATATTAACCCGACGCCGGAGAACAGCCGTCGCGCGGAGCAGGCCGGAGCGGACATCATCGTCGCCACCGGCTTTGACGAAGGCGGCACGCTGCCGGCTACCGCAATGGGGACCTTCACTATCGTCCCGCTGATCGTTGACGCTGTTCAGCGGGTTCCGGTGATGGCCGCGGGGGGCATCACCGACGCCCGGGGAGCGCGCGCTGCTCACGCCCTCGGCGCGGAAGGCGTCTTCGCCGGTTCGGTATTCATCAGCACCGTCGAAAGTCGCGTTCCCGACTCGGTGAAAGCGAAAATTCTCGCCGCCAACGGCCTGGATCTGCGGCTGTTTCGCACGCTGCCGGACTACTACCGCGCCCTGCCTGGCAAACTGAGCGACAAGCTGGTGGCCATGGACCGGGCCGGAGCCTCAAAGGCCGAGCTGGCCCAGGCGATGGGCGGTCTGCGCGGAATGCGGCTGGGCATGCTGGAGGGGAATACCGATGAGGGGTATATCTCGCTGGGGGCGGGGATCGGCAACATCCATGCCATCGCCTCCGTCGCCGAGGTAGTCAACCAGCTGGCGGTGTGAAACCGCCAGCCGGGGCACGGTAACCGGCGCGATCAGGCGTCAGCTACCTTCTCTACCGCCCGGGAGAACGCGTCGATAGCCAGCCCGACGTCGGCGGCGGTGACCGACTCCGCCGGGTGATGGCTGACGCCCCCCAGGCAGCGCACAAACAGCATGGCCGATGGCCAGCGCTCGGCGATGGCGATGGCGTCATGCCCTGCGCCGCTCGGCAGCGTCAGTGAACGCCCCTGCACCGCCGTCACCGCCTCGCTCAGAACCGCCTGCAGTTGACTGTCGCAGGCGGTGGCGGCGATACGGTAATACTCCTCGGCGGTGAAGCTCAGCTGGCGGCGCCCGGCAATGGCCTGCGCCTGCGCCAGCAGCTCTTCCAGCAGCGCCGCAAGCGGTGCATCCTGCGGGCCGCGAATATCCAGCGTCAGCTGCACCTCGCCCGGAATCACGTTCACCGCGCCCGGCGCACAGCGCAGGGTGCCGACCGTCGCCACCAGGTTGCCGCCGCGCTGCCGGGTCAGGCTTTCCACCTGCACCATCCATTCCGCCGCCGCGGCGAGCGCGTCCTTACGATGGAGCATCGGCACCGTGCCGGCATGGCCGGCTTCGCCGGTAAAGCGGCAGGTCAGGCGGCGGGCGCCGTTAATCGCCTCCACCACGCCGAGCGCCAGACCCGCCTGCTCCAGGCACGGCCCCTGCTCGATATGCAGTTCGAGATAGGCGGCGATATCCTGCGGGTTGCGGGCGGCATGGGCGATCCGCGCCGGATCGAGTCCGGCATTCACCAGCGCCTGGGCGACGCTCACCCCGTCGGCATCGCACTGTGACAGCCAGCTTTCGGGCCAGGTGCCGGTAACGCCGCGGCTGCCCAGCAGGGTGATGCCGAAGCGGGTACCCTCTTCATCGCCAAAGCCGACGATCTCGATAGCCTTCGCCAGCCGTCGCCCCTGCTGGTGCAGACGCTGAACCACCTCAATCGCCGCCAGTACGCCGAGCATGCCGTCGTAGCGCCCGGCGTTGCGCACGGTGTCGAGATGAGAGCCCAGCAGCACCGCCGGCGCGCCCTCCTGCACGCCTTCATAGCGACCGCAGATATTACCGACGCTGTCCTGCCACACCATCATGCCGGCGGCCTGCATCCACTGGCCCACCAGCTGGTTGGCCTGCAGATGCTCCGGCGACAGATAGACCCGGGTCAGGGCGTCGGCGGTTTCGCTGAGGGCGGCCAGCTGGTCGGCGCGCGCCATCACCCGGCTGGCGGCCGCCTCTCTCTCCGCCTGCTGGCGGACGGTATCACTCATAGGGTGGCCTCGGTGCGGTAGTGATCCCAGGCCGCCTGCATCGCCGCGCCCTGGGTGGTGGTGAACTTGAGGTAGTTCAGGACCGCCTCCAGCGCGCTGAGGGTCTGCATCACACAGTCTTTACGCGCGTTATAGCCCATGGTGCCAATGCGCCAGACTTTACCGTGCAGCGGGCCGAACGAGGTGCCAATCTCAATGCCGAAATCTTCCAGCATCAGCTTACGCACCTGATCGCCGTTGATCCCGTTGGGGATCACCACCCCCAGCACGTTATTCATTTTGTGCCGCAGGTCGCCAAAGGTCTCGAGCCCCATCGCCTGGATCCCTTTCAGCAGCGCATCGCCGTGCAGCTTGTGGCGGGCGATGCCGTTGTCGAGTCCCTCCTGAAGGATCAGGCGCGCGCACTCCCGGGCGGCGAACAGCGCTGAGGTCGCTTCGGTATGGTGGTTCAGGCGCTCCGGCCCCCAGTAATCCATCACCATGCCGAGATCGAAATAGTTGGAGTAGATCATCTCGTCGACGCCATCGTGGTGGGCATCGGTGCGGATCCCCTGCTCAATGCAGCGGCGGCGGCGGATGACCTCTTCCATCCGTGGGCTGAGGGTGATGGGTGAGGTGCCGGAGGGGCCGCCCAGGCACTTCTGCATCCCGGCGGACACCGCGTCCAGCTGCCAGGCGTCGGTTTCCAGCGGGTTGCCGCCGAGCGACGCGGTGGCGTCGGTATAGAACAGCACATCGTGGCGACGACAAATCTCTCCCAGCTCCGCCAGCGGCTGCAGCATGGTGGTCGAGGTATCGCCCTGCACGGTGAGCAGCAGGCGCGGTCGCACGCGCTTGATCGCGTCTTCAACCTGGTCCGGGGTAAAGACTTCCCCCCACGGCACCTCGATGGTGTGTACTTCTGCCCGGCAGCGGCGCGCAATCTCGCACAGCAGATGACCAAACCGGCCGAACACCGGCACCAGCACCTTGTCACCCGGCCGGATCGCCGACACCAGAATCGCTTCGATACCGGCGCGGGAGGTGCCGTCCACCAGCATCGTCCAGCGGTTTTCGGTGCGAAATACGCCGCGGTACAGCGCCATTACTTCATTCATGTAGTGGGTCATCGCCGGATCGTACTGACCCACCAGCTGGCTCGCCATGGCGCGCAGCACGCGCGGGTCGGCGTTGATCGGCCCCGGGCCCATCAGCAGGCGCTGCGGCGGGTTAATTTGCGAAAACTGAGTGATATCCATCTGCCATTCCTTACGTTAGTTAAGACCGCGCACCGAGGAGATAAACTGTTTCAGTTCGGTTGTCTGCGGACTGGCGAACAGCGTTTTGCTGTCGCCCTGCTCCCAGACGCGCCCCTGATGCATAAACACCACGCGGTCGCCCACTTCGCGGGCAAAATTCATTTCATGGGTGACGAGGATCAGCGTCATGCCTTCCGCCGCCAGCTGCTCCAGTACCTTCAGCACTTCGCCCACCAGTTCCGGGTCAAGCGCCGAAGTGATTTCGTCACAGAGTAAAACTTTTGGCGACATGGCCAGCGCCCGGGCGATGGCCACGCGCTGCTGCTGGCCGCCGGAGAGGTTGGCCGGATAGTAATCCAGACGATCGCCAAGACCGACCTTCTCCAGCATCCGCTGCGCCAGCTCGCGACATTCGGCCTGAGACTTCTTCAGCACCCGCCGCGGGGCCAGCATGACGTTCTCCAGCGCCGTCATGTGCGGAAAGAGATTAAAGTTCTGAAACACCATGCCGATGGAGCGGCTGATCTCCCGGGCCTGGGAATCGCGGTCGGTGATGGTCATGCCCCCGAGCTTGATGCTCCCCTCCTGGTACCCCTCCAGTCCATTGATGCAGCGCAGCAGGGTGCTTTTGCCCGAGCCGCTGCGGCCGATGATCGAGATTACTTCCCCCATGTCGATATCCAGATCGACGCCCTTCAGCACATGGTTGTCGCCGTAGTACTTCTGCATCTGATTAATGGTGATGAGAGGCATTGAATTTGTTCTCCAGATAACGGCTGTAGCGGGACAGCGGATAGCACAGAATGAAATAGCCCAGCGCCACCAGGGCAAACACTTTAAACGGCTGGTAAGTGACGTTGGTCAGCATGGTTCCTGCCTTGGTCAGCTCCACAAAGCCAATAATCGATGCCAGCGCCGTGCCTTTGATCACCTGCACGGCGAACCCCACCGTCGGCGCGATGGCGATGCGCAGCGCCTGCGGCGCCACCACCCGGTACAGGGTCTGGCCGAAGCTCAGCCCGAGACAGCGCGAGGCTTCCCACTGGCCTTTCGGCAGCGCGCGAATGCTGCCGAACCAGATATCCAGCAGAAAGGCGCTGGTATAAAGCGTCAGAGCCACCGACGCCGCGGTCCATGCCGAGACGTCGATGCCGAACAGCGCCACGCCGAAAAATGCCAGAAACAGCTGCATCAGCAGCGGCGTCCCCTGAAACAGTTCGACGTAGCCGCGGATCAGCCGTTTCACCTGCCGTCCGCCGGTCAGGCGCAGCAGCAGCAGCGGTAAGGTCACCAGCGCCCCGCCGGTGAACGCGACCAGCGACAGCAGCACCGTCCAGCGACCGGCCAGCAGCAGGTTGCGGATAATGTCCCAGTCGGTAAAGGTGGTCATCATGCCTGCACCCCCAGCCATTTACGCCCCGCCGCCATCAGCAGCTGGCGCATCGCTATCGATAACGCTAAGTAGATCCCGGTGGTCACCAGATAGACCTCAAAGCTCAAAAACGTCCGCGACTGGATCAGGTTGGCGGCGAAGGTCAGCTCCTCATAGGAGACCTGCGACACCACCGACGAGCCGAGCATCACGATGATGCACTGGCTAACCAGCGCCGGATAAATCCGCTGCAGCGCCGGGGGCAGCACCACCCGAACGAAAGTTTGCGTCCGGCTGAGCCCGAGCACGCGTCCGGCCTCCCACTGGCCTTTCGGCGTCACCTGGATGCCGGCGCGCACGATCTCGGTGCTGTAAGCCCCAAGGTTAACCATCATCGCCAGCAGCGCCGCTTCGCCGGCGGTCATCTTCAGTCCCAGGTTCGGTAAACCAAAAACGATAAAAAAGAGCTGCACCACGAACGGCGTGTTACGGATGATTTCCACATATCCGCCCCAGATCCGGCTGAGGACGCCCGGGCGGCCGCTGCGGATCGCCGCCCCGAGGATCCCAATCGCCAGTCCGCCGATCGTCGCCAGCACCGTCAGCTGCACCGTCACCCATAGACCGGCCAGCAGCTCCGGCCAGTGCGGCCAGAGCTCAGAAAAATGAAGTTGCTCCGTCATCCACAGACCTTACGCGCCGAGGCTGGCAGGCAGCGGCGCTTTCAGCCACTTCTCAGACAAACTGTTGAGGGTGCCGTCCTTAATGCCCTGCTCGATCAGGGTATCCACTTTCTCCTTCAGCGCCGGTTCGTTCTTTTTCAGCCCGATAAAGCACGGCGAGTCCTTCAGCATAAAGCTCGGCACCGGCGCTTTGTCAGCGTTCTGCCGGGAGATGGCCGCCACCACCAGGTTACCGGTGGCGACATACTGCACCTGGCCCGACAGATAGGCCGACAGCGTGGTGTTATTGTCCTCGTAGCGCTTAATCTGCGCCGCCTGCGGCGCCACGCTGGTCAGCACCATATCTTCCACCGCCCCACGGGTCACGCCGATGCTTTTACCGCTCAGCGCGGCCGCGTCCTTCAGTTCCGCCCCTTTCGGGCCAAACACCCCGAGGAAGAACGGGGCGTAGGCGCGGCTGAAGTCGATCACTTTCTCGCGCTCGGCGTTCTTGCCGAGGCTGGAGATCACCAGGTCCACCTTATCGGTCTGCAGATACGGCACGCGGTTGGCGCTGGTCACCGGGACCAGCTGCAGCTTGAGCTTCATCGACTTCGCCAGATAGCGCGCCATATCGATGTCATACCCCTGCGGCTGCAGGTCGGTCCCCACCGAGCCGAACGGCGGAAAATCCTGGGGCACGGCAATGCGGATGACGCCGCGTTTTTCAATATCCTGGAGCTGGTCAGCCTGCGCAGCAGAAACAGACGAAAGGAGACAAGCGGCCCCGGCCAGTGCGATCAACAGTTTCTTCATGATGTTTACCCGTTACGTTAGCATGAAACAAAAGATTCTTTGAATCTGTTTTTGCAACTAATGTGCCAGATACGGTCGATGCGCGGGTTGGCGAGGAATTAAGGCAAAAAGTGAGAACGGACAGGCAGTAAGGAGCAGAAGAGTAAAAATCGACGGCGCCAGAACGCGGAACCAAATGCACCATATTGATGCACAGCACCACGCTGGCGCCCCATCAGCGTTGTTCCAGCTCGTCCAGCTGCTGATAAAGCGTAGCGATATCGTGGATCCGCGGACGACCGCTGTCGAGCGTTTCATGCAGAAAGGCATTGGCCAGCAGATTGATCAGACTGTTGACCGAGGCATAGCTGTCGTAAGCCGAGACGCTGTCCAGCGGCGCGCAGAGCTGCCAGCGGGAGAGCGGGAACAGGCTGTGGGCCTGCGGCTCGCACATTAACAGAACCGGCACCCCGTCGCGCTGCAGCTGCAGCAGCAGCGGGCGGACGATCCGCGGCCGCCGGCGAAACGCCATCATCACCACCAGGTCATCGGCGGTCAGGTCGACCAGCTCTTCGCTGAGGCTCTGCCCCGGCTGGGGCAGCACCAGCACCTGACCGCGAGCCTGCAGCAGCTGCTGGCGCAGGTGCAGCGCCGCCGGATAGGCATTGCGCATGCCAATCACCACAATGCGGCGCGCGGCCACCATCGCCGTCAGCGCCTCGGCGAACTGGCGCGCGTCAAGGGCGTTGACCCATTGGGTGAGGTTCGCCATCTCCTGCTTATAATGACGCGCCAGCAGCGTGTTACCCTGCACCGCGTCGCGCTGATCAGTCAACGGCATCCCGCTCTGGCGCAGGGTGCGCAGTTCATCGCGCATGTCCTTATATTTGTCATAGCCCAGGCGCTTGAACAGCCGGCTGACGGTGGCTTTCGATACGCCGCTCAGCTGCGCCAGCTCGGCGCTGTTGTAGCTTATCAGGTCATCAAAGTGGTCAAAGATGAAATCCGCCACCCGCTGTTCCTGCGGCGACAGCGAGGCGTATTGCCCTTTCAGTCGTTCATCGAGTTGTTGCATAGCGCCCCTGTAACTTTCGTTTCATCGTCCATCCCTCATCATACTGTATCTGCTATGCCTTACACATAGCGTGCCAGCGGGAAAATTCCGGTCATTGTTTTTATCAATGAAACGAAACGTTCAGAGCTGGAACAGCTTTTGCAGTGTTCTGCGGGTGATTCGTTCAGAAAGGATAATTTATGCACAGTAGCAACGTTTCGACCCACGGCATGGCGGTCGCTCCCCACCACCTCGCCAGCCAGAGCGCGCTGGCCATCCTGCGCGAGGGCGGCAGCGCCATTGAAGCGATGGTGGCTGCCGCGGCGGCCATCGCCGTCGTCTATCCCCATATGAATGGCCTGGGTGGGGATGGTTTCTGGCTGATCGTGCCGCCTGAGGGAGACCCCATCGCCATTGACGCCAGCGGGGCCGCCGGGTCGCTGGCGACCCTCGCGGCCTATGCCGGTCAGCGGCATATCCCCCACCGGGGGCCGCAGGCCGCGCTGACCGTCGCCGGCACCGTTAGCGGCTGGGACGAGGCGCTGCGTATTTCTCGGGACTTAACCGGCCGCGCGCTGCCGGTGGCGCGCCTGCTGGCCGATGCGATCGGTTATGCCGAAGACGGCATTCCGGTCACCGCCTCGCAGGCCCACGCCACCGCCAGCAAACTGGAAGAGCTGCGCCATCAGCCGGGCTTCAGCGAAACCTGGCTGGTCGCGGGCGAGGCCCCGCGGCCCGGCAGCCGCTTCCGCCAGCCCGCCCTCGCCGGTACCCTGCGCATGCTGGCCAGCGACGGTCTCGACATTTTCTATCGCGGTCCGCTGGCTGAACGTCTCGCCCAGGGGATGGCCGCGCTGGGGATGCCTGTCACCCTCGGCGACCTGCAGGCCCACCGCGCCCGGCGTCCGGCGCCGCTGACGCTCCAGCACCAGCAGGGAACGCTGTGGAATCTTGCCCCACCCACGCAGGGGCTGGTATCGCTGGCGATCCTTGGCATTACCGACCGTCTGAAGATGGCCGACGCCGACGAGGCGCAAACGGTGCACCGTATCGTCGAAGCCACCAAGCGGGCGTTTGCCCTGCGCGATGCGCATATCACCGATCCGCGCCATCTGGATGTGGATGTACAGCAGTTGCTCACCCCGGAAGCCCTGCAGCCGCTGGCCGAAAGCATCGACGACGCCAGCGCTTCCCCCTGGGGCGGCGGTAAAGGCCCGGGCGATACCGTCTGGATGGGCGTCGTGGATAACAGCGGACTGGCAGTGTCGTTTATTCAGAGTATCTATCACGAGTTCGGCAGCGGCGTGGTGATCCCGGACACCGGGATCGTCTGGCAAAACCGCGGGGCGGCCTTCAGCCTCGATCCGCAGCATCTCCTGGCGCTGGCCCCTGGCAAACAGCCATTCCACACCCTCAACCCTGCCGCCGCGCGCCTGAACGATGGCCGGGTGATGGTCTATGGCTCGATGGGCGGCGACGGTCAGCCGCAGACCCAGGCCGCGCTGTTTACCCGCTATATCCTGCAGGGGGCGCCGCTGCAGGAGAGCATCTCCCGTCCGCGCTGGCTGCTGGGCCGCACCTGGGGCCAGTCCTCGGATTCACTGAAGCTGGAGGGACGCTTTGCCCCCGCCTGCATCGCACGTCTGCGCGATCTGGGGCACGAGGTGGAAGTGCTGGCCGATTTCAGCGAAGCGATGGGCCACGCCGGGGCCATTGTCCGCCATCCCAACGGCCTGCTTGAAGGGGCTACCGATCCACGCAGCAACGGCGCCGCCGCCGGATACTAAGGAGCAGACCATGACCACACAGCCTGACTGGAGCGAGTATCTGACGCAGATGACTCACCTTTTTGATATGGAGCTGGATGCGCCGCGCCGCGAGGAGCTGGAGCGCCAGTTTGCCCGCATCGCCGCCATGGCGCAGCCGCTGATGGACTATCCGCTCGGGCCGCGCGACGACATTGCGGGGGTGTATAAAGCATGACACTTCACCATTTCACCATCGCCGAGATCCAGCGTGCGCTGCACGATGGCGAACTGAGCGCCCGGGAGATCGCCTGCCAGACGCTGGACGATATCGCCCGCGTGAATCCGCAGATCAACGCCTGGACCGAGGTCACCGCCCAGCGCATGCTGGCGGAGGCCGACAGCATCGACGCCCTGCGCCGGGAAAAGCGCCCCTTGCCGCCGCTGGCTGGCATTCCCTATGCGGTGAAAAATCTGTTTGATGTCGCCGGGCACACCACCCTCGCCGGGGCGGAGCTGCTGAGCGACCGGCCGCCGGCCGCCAGCGACAGCTGGGCGGTGCGCCAGCTGCACAGCGCCGGCGCCCTGCTCAGCGGGATGCTCAATATGGATGCCTACGCCTACGGCTTCACCACCGAAAACAGCCACTATGGCGCGACGCGTAACCCGCACGATCTGACGCGGATCGCCGGCGGTTCCTCCGGCGGTTCGGCCGCAGCGGTGGCCGCCGGACTGGTCCATTTCAGCCTCGGCAGCGACACCAACGGCTCGATCCGCGTCCCCGCGTCGCTGTGCGGGATCTTTGGCCTGAAACCCACTTTCGGCCGCCTCTCCCGCTCCGGCAGCCATCCGTTTGTCGCCAGTCTGGATCATATTGGTCCCTTTGCCCGCCGGGTGGCCGACCTCGCCGCGGTGTATGACGCCCTGCAGGGGCGCGACCCGGCCGATGACTTTCAGGCCGATAAAGCCAGCGAGCGCACCGGCAACCTGCTGGAGCGCGGACTGGAGGGGCTGCGCTGCGCGCGGCTGGGGGGCTATTTCACCACCTGGTGCGATGATGACGCCCGGGCGGCCGTGGATCGGGTCGCCCACGCGCTGGGCGCCGACAGCGAGCTGCAGTTCGCGGATGCCGCCCTGGCACGCTCGGCGGCTTTTATCATCAGCGCCAGCGAAGGCGGCAATCAATATCTGCCGGATCTTCGCCAGTCGCCCGAGCGCTTTGAACCCCACTCCCGCGAGCGGCTGCTGGCCGGGGCGATGATCCCCTCGGCGTGGTATCTGCAGGCCCAGCGCTTCCGCCGTCATGCCCGTCAGGCGATGAAATCCCTGTTCAGTCAGGCCGACGTGCTGATCGCCCCGGCCACCCCATGCAGCGCTACGCCGATTGGCGCCGAGGAGATGGTGATTAACGGCCAGCCGCTGCCGGTGCGCGCCAGCATGGGTATGCTGACCCAGCCGATCTCCTTCCTCGGGCTGCCGGTGGTGACCGTGCCCCTGCGTACCGCCAGCGGCAAGCCGATTGGCCTGCAGCTGATAGCCGCGCCGTTTAACGAACAAGCCTGTCTTCGCGCCGCGCGGGCGCTGGAAGCGATGGGCGTTACCGATGCCCGAGTGGCGGAGAGTGCAGCATGATCAATCTGGACAATGTAGACCGCCCGGCGATCCTCGCCGAGGTGACGGCGGCGTTTTATCAGTATGAAGAGGCGCTGGTCAGCAATAACATCGAGGCGCTGGACGCGTTGTTCTGGCATGACCCGCGCACCGTGCGGCTGGGGGCCGGCGAAAATCTGTATGGCATTGAGGCGATCCGCGCCTTTCGCGCCACCCGCCCCGCCGCCGGTCTGGCCCGCGACCTGCGCCATACCACCATCACCACCTTTGGCGCGGACATGGCGGTATGCAGCACCGAGTTTACCCGCGAAGGCAGCGCGCGCCTTGGGCGTCAGCAGCAAACGTGGGTGCGCTTTCCCTACGGCTGGCGGATTGTCGCCGCTCAGGTCAGTCTGATGGACTGAGTGGCGTACACTGACGCGGGCCGGGGGAATGAGGCTATCCACCGGCCCGCACCCGCCCGGTATCAATACGTGAGGAGACGATGGTCATGGTGTTAATCAGGGATGCTGAATCAAAAGATATCCCCGCGCTGAAAACGCTATTTCTGCAGCTGGGCTATCAGACGGAGACGGCGATCTTAGAACAACGCATCACTGAACCCCAAAGTATGATGCATACGCTGGTGGCTGAAGCAGAAAACGCCGTGTGTGGCGTGGTCGTTATCAATTTTATCTTACCGGTACATGAAAACCGATTGTGGGCATTAATTTCCGCGCTGGTGATAGAGGAATCGTCACGGGGTTCAGGGATAGGGCCAGCAGCTTCTCCATGCCGCAGAGCGCCTCGCCCGCGATAAACAATGCGCTCATATTGAGCTTTCAAGCAGTGAAAAAAGAATCAGAGCGCATCAATTTTATGAAAATAACGGCTATAAGGAAGTCCGCAAACGCTTCGTTAAACGTTTGTCTTAGCCGCCAGCGAACGAGTGCTTTCCCCGAATAATCTTAACTATATTTTGCCCTGCAGGATATTTAACATGCGGCGCAGGGGTTCCGCCGCGCCCCACAATAGCTGATCGCCAACCGTTAACACCGAGTAGACGGGTTCATTATTTAGCGACATTTTCTTGTAGCGGCCAATTCCTACCTGCAACGAACCACTAATAGCAGCCGGGGTCAATTTACTGACACTCTCTTGCTTATTATTGGGGATATAGTTTACCCACGGATGGGAATGGGTGACTAACTCAGCAAATTCCGCTTCGCTGACCTCACGTTTCAGTTTAAGGGTAATGGCAGCGCTGTGGCAGCGGATTACGCCGACCCGAATGCATAAGCCATTGACCGGGATGGTGCCGGGTGCAAGGCCAAGAATTTTATTGGTTTCCGCCTCGCCCTTCCATTCTTCGCGGCTGTTTCCATCGCCAAGATCGCTGTCGATCCAGGGAATGATGCTGCCCATCAGCGGGACGCCAAAATTCTCCACAGGCATGCCGGCGCTATTAATCAACTCACTCACTTTATTGACTAAAGGCAGCACGGAACCTGATGCCGTCAGTTCATCCGCAGATAAATGCTGACTGATATACGCGCTTTGCGCGATGAATTCCCGCACCTGTTTGGCGCCCGCCCCGGAGGCAGACTGATAGGTCATCACGCTCATCCATTCAATCAGGTCAGCCTTGATCAGCCCGGCCAGCCCCATCAGGCTCAGCGTGATGGAGCAGTTGCCGCCGACAAACAGTTTCATTCCCGCTTTCACCGCGCGATCGATATTATCGCGGTTGACCGGGTCGAGAATAATGCAGGCGTTGTCATCCATCCGCAGCGCCGAAGCGGCGTCAATCCAGTACCCTTGCCAGCCAGAGTTAATTAACGCAGGATAGATGGCTTTGGTATAATCCCCGCCCTGACAGGTTATAATAATATCCATTTCGGCGAGGGCGCTAAGGGAATTCGCATCTTTCAGTTTGTCGCTTTTACCTTTAATAACCGGACCAGCGGCACCCGCACTGGAGGTACTAAAAAAATGCGCTGAAATATCGTCGAAATCATTTTCTTCGATCATGCGCTGCAACAATACTGAGCCAACCATGCCCCGCCAGCCAACAATACCCACCTGCTTCATTTATTTAACCTTAAAAAGTTATGAGAATGTTAATTTGAGTGTCGCCATACCTTATATCGTATCCCCCAATAAAGGTCATTACCCAGCACATCGATTTTTATCATTATTAAAATGTTTCATCTGCCATCAGCGATAGTTATCTCTTATTACGGTCAAGCAGATATAGGCGGCGGAGACTGTTCAAAGGGAGAAACGACGTAGCGGAACGGCAGCGGCTTCTCCCCTGGCTGCCACAAATAGTCACTTGCATTTTGATAGTGACTATGTCAATTTGCTGGCAAAAGCCACCTTGTTACTGGACAGCCCATGAAAAATGAACCGCTTTGCCACGCTCCCTGCCCCATCGCCCGCAGCCTGGGACGCATCGGCGACAGCTGGAGCATCATGATCCTGCGCGACGCGTTCGCGGGCTTTACCCGCTTTGACGAGTTCCAGAAGAGCAGTAACGTCGCGCCCAATATTCTGTCGCGCCGCCTGAAGGCGCTGGTCGACGACGGGCTGCTGGAGAAGGTTTGCTACAGCAGCACCCCGCCGCGCTACGAATACCACCTTACGCAACGCGGCCGCGATTTTCGCATGGTATTGCTGGCGCTGGCGGAATGGGGTAACCGCCATTTCGCTCCCGAAGGCCGTCAGATGCAGCTGGTGGAAACCGCCACCCAGCGCCGCGTGGAGCCAGTCATGGTGGATAAAGCGACCGGGGAAGAGATTACCCCCGGTAAATACGCCATGGTGCCGGGCCCCGCAGCCTCGCCGCTGATGCAATATCGTCATGAATATCTGCTGCGCAAACGCGAAGGCGATAGCGGGCAAAAATTCCAGCCTGAACCCTACAGAGATGCCAACCATGAAGCTGGCCAGTAAGAAAAGCGTCCTCGTCCTGGCGGCCCTTTCCGCCGTTCTGGCGGCAGCGAGCTACGGCGCGTACTGGTGGCAAACCGGACGTTTTCTGCAGACCACCGATGACGCCTATGTTGGCGGCGACATTAGCGCCATCTCCAGCAAAGTCTCCGGCTATATCCAGCAGCTGGCGGTGCAGGACAATATGGCGGTGAAAAAAGGTGACCTGTTGATCCGCATTGACGACCGCGATTACCGCGCCGCCCTCGCGAAAGCCGCCGGAGAAGTGGCGGCGCAGCAGGCCGCGCTGGCCGATATTCAGGCTACCCGCCAGCTACAGCAGGCGACCATTGCCGGCTCTACGGCCTCGTTACTGGCCGCCACGGCGGCAACCGAAAAACTGGCTAACGACAACCGACGCTATAACGCCCTGGCCGCGTCGAGCGCGATTTCCGCACAGATCCGCGATAACGCCTCCGCCGATTATCGCCGGGCGCATGCCGAGCAGGAGAAAGCCAAAGCGGATAAAACCGTGGCCGAACGTCAGCTGACGGTGCTGGATGCTCGCCAGCAGCAAACCCTGGCTGCCCTGGCGCAGGCCCAGGCTAACCTCGAGATGGCCAGGCTGAACCTCAGCTATACCGACATTCGCGCGCCGTTCGATGGGGTGATTGGCAACCGCCGCGCGTGGTCCGGCTCCTTCGTCAGCAGCGGCACGCAGCTGCTCTCCCTGGTGCCCGCGCACGGCCTGTGGATTGACGCCAACTTCAAGGAAAACCAGCTGGCGCATATGCGCGCCGGCCAGGCGGTGACCATCGTCGCCGATGTGCTGCCGAACCATACCTTTAAGGGCCATGTCGCCAGCCTGGCGCCGGCGACCGGCTCACGCTTCAGCATTCTGCCGGCGGAGAACGCGACCGGGAATTTCACTAAAATCGTGCAGCGGGTGCCGGTTCGCATTGCGCTGGAAGGTGACGGGGCAAAGCTTGACGTCCTGCGCCCGGGACTGTCGGTGATCGTTACCGTGAATGAAAAGAGCCCTCGATGAGCACCGCTCAGGCGCTGTCCGCCCCGCAGGGTCTGTCGATGCCGACGGCGAAGAAAATCTTTGCCTTCGCCAGCATGTGTGTGGGGATGTTTATCGCCCTTATCGACATCCAGATCGTCTCCGCCTCGCTGCGGGATATCGGCGGTGGCCTGTCGGCGGGCGACGATGAGACCGTCTGGGTACAAACCAGCTATCTGATCGCCGAGATCATTATTATCCCGCTTTCCGGCTGGCTGTCTCGGGTCATGTCGACCCGCTGGCTGTTCGCCGCCTCCGCGGCGGGCTTCACGCTGATGAGCCTGCTGTGCGGCTGGGCATGGAACATCCAGAGTATGATCGCCTTCCGCGCCCTGCAGGGGCTGGCGGGCGGGTCGATGATCCCCCTGGTGTTCACCACCGCTTTCGCCTTTTTTCAGGGCAAACAGCGGGTCATTGCCGCGGCGACAATCGGCGGCCTGGCCTCCCTCGCCCCGACGCTGGGCCCGACGGTGGGCGGCTGGATCACCGAAAACTACAACTGGCACTGGCTGTTCTTTATCAACGTTGTTCCGGGGATTTACATCGCGGTGGCAGTGCCGCTGCTGGTGAAAGTAGACAGCGCCGACCCCACTCTGCTGCGCGGCGCCGACTATCTCAGTATTCTGCTGCTGGCCGTGTCCCTCGGCTGCCTGGAATATACCCTCGAAGAAGGTCCGCGCTGGGGCTGGTTTGATGACGCGACCCTGACGACCACCGCCTGGGTCGCCCTGTTCTGCGGCGTGGCTTTTGTTATCCGCACCCTCCGCCATCCGCAGCCGGTGATGGATCTGCGGGCCCTGCAGGACCGAACTTTCAGCCTCGGCTGCTATTTCTCGTTTATGGCCGGCGTCGGCATCTTCGCCACCATCTATTTAACTCCGCTGTATCTGGGTAGCGTGCGGGGTTTCAGCGCGCTGGAGATCGGCCTGGCGGTATTTTCCACCGGCTTGTTCCAGGTCATGTCTATTCCGTTTTATTCGTGGCTGGCCAACCGCGTTGACCTGCGCTGGCTGCTGATGGCCGGGCTGATCGGCTTTGCGGTGTCGATGTACAGCTTCCTCCCGATAACCCATGACTGGGGAGCGGACCAGTTGCTGCTCCCGCAGGCCTTTCGTGGACTGGCGCAGCAGTTTGCCGTCGCGCCAACGGTGACCCTGACGCTGGGCAGCCTGCCGCCCGCGCGCCTGAAGCTGGCCTCCGGGCTGTTTAATCTCATGCGCAACCTCGGAGGCGCTATCGGCATCGCCCTGTGCGGCACGGTGCTTAACGACAGAACCAATTTGCACTACAACCGCCTGGCGGACCATCTGAATAACGCCAACCTGGCGATGAGCGATTTTGTTCAGCGCAGCGCGGCAAACTTCACCGTCCAGGGGATCTCGCCGGATGCCGCGCAGACGGCGGCGCTGAAAAATCTTTCCGCGCTGGCGCTGCGGGAGGCGCGAACCCAGGCCTTTTCCGATGCTTTCTACCTCATCATGATGGGTTTTTTGCTTGCCGCGCTGCTGGTTCCCTTGATGAAAAAGCCGCCGGCACACTGATACTACAGGAGAGTAAACTATGGGCGTTTCCGTTAAACGCATTGTCGTCACCGGGATGGGGATTGTCAGCCCGCTGGGCTGCGGCGTACAGCACGTCTGGCAGTCGCTGCTGGCAGGAAAGTCAGGGATCACCAGACTCAGCGAGCAGCTGGTCGCGGATATTCCCTGCAAAGTGGCCGGCCAGGTGCCGTCCATTGAAAGCGATCCGCTGCACGGCTTCGACCCGCTGGCGACCATCCCGGCGAAAGAGCGCAAAAAGATGGATCGCTTTATCGAGTTTGCGCTGGTCGCCGCCCGTGAAGCGCTGACCCAGGCCGGCTGGTCGCCAGCATCTGCGGCCGAACAGGAACGTACCGCCACGGTGATCGCCACCGGGATCGGCGGCTTCAGCGAGATCGCCAATGCGGTACATACCACCGATGAACGCGGGCCGCGTCGCCTCTCGCCGTTCACTATCCCCTCTTTTCTGGCCAACCTGGCCGCCGGGCATGTGTCTATCGCTCACGGCTTCCGGGGCCCCATCGGCGCGCCGGTCACCGCCTGCGCAGCGGGTGCCCAGGCCATTGGCGATGCGGCGCGGATGATCCGCAGCGGCGAGGCGGATATTGCCCTCTGCGGCGGCGCGGAAGCGGCAATTCATCGCGTTAGCCTGGCCGGGTTTGCCGCGGCAAGGGCGCTCTCCAGCGCCTCCAACGACCAGCCGGAAGCCGCTTCCCGCCCCTTTGACCGCGACCGCGATGGATTTGTGATGGGAGAAGGCGCGGGGCTTATCGTGATCGAGTCACTGGAGCACGCGCTGGCGCGCGGCGCCACGCCGCTGGCCGAGCTGGTCGGCTACGGCACCAGCGCAGATGCTTATCACCTGACCGCAGGCCCGGAAGACGGGAACGGCGCGCGTCGGGCCATGGAAACTGCCCTTCGCCAGGCCGGGGTAACCATCGAAGAGGTTGATCATATCAACGCCCACGCTACCTCGACGCAGGTCGGTGATAAAGGTGAGCTGGCGGCGATTAAAACGCTGTTTGGCGCGCATCCGGTCGCCATTACCTCGACGAAATCCGCCACCGGCCATCTGTTAGGCGCGGCCGGCGGGATTGAGGCCATCTTCACCATTCAGGCGCTGCGTGACCAGGTGGTGCCGCCGACGCTGAACCTGCATCACCTCGATGAAGAGGCGGCAGGCATGAATCTGGTGGCGCTGCAGGCCCGCCCGCAGAAGATGCGCTATGCGCTGTCGAACGGTTTTGGCTTTGGCGGCGTTAACGCCAGCCTGCTGCTGAAACGCTGGGAATAATCGTCAGCTCCCCCCCGGCGATGGCTGGCGGGGGATTTTCGCCGTGGCAGCTTTTGCCCTGCTGCTGGAGTAAATGAAGAACAGCGCGATACCCAGGCAGACAATGGCGCCGATTCGGCTCAGCGAGAATGGAATCGACGCATTGCCAAGCCAGCCGAAGTTATCGATCAGCATGCTCATGGTCAACTGACCAAAAATGACAGCGACCGTAGCCACTGCCGCGCCAATACGCTGGACGGCCAGTACCATAATAACGATATAAGGCACACCAAACATTGCGCCCAGCAGTTGCCATTTAGGCACGTCCATCAGCGTCAGGGTGTGTTTGGGTTCGAAGAAAAAGATCAGCAGCCCCGTCACCAGGGCGCCGACAGAAAATGTCAGGAACGCGCTTTTGAATACGCCGACCTTGCTGCCCAGCTGGCCATTGATAGCCGCCTGGATACTCAGCAT
This sequence comes from Klebsiella sp. GG_Kp175, assembly GCF_040062325.1. Taxonomy (NCBI): domain Bacteria; kingdom Pseudomonadati; phylum Pseudomonadota; class Gammaproteobacteria; order Enterobacterales; family Enterobacteriaceae; genus Klebsiella; species Klebsiella sp. GG_Kp175. The sequence goes on from NZ_JBEAFX010000011.1 coordinate 213,568, forward strand.
GGCGCCACCGGCGACGGCGAGCAGAATCATGATAATAGTCATAATGTTACTTTACCCCTGTGCAACCATAACCAGCGCTGCAATAATGAAAATCAGCGCAATGATACGTTTACTGTCAATTTTCCTGCGTGACGTACCGAGCAGACCGAAGTGATCAATAATCAGGCTCTTGAACACCTGGCCTGCCAGGATGCCGATCATCGTCATGGCGATGCCGATTGCCGGCGTTACCACGGTCAGGATGATGACGTAAATCGGCCCAAGCATGCCGCCAAGCAGCTGCCACGCTGGTTGCGCAAAGAACGACGGGCTGTTGCGCGGGCTGAAAAAAAGCATCAGCAGAAAGGTCAGCGCCGCGCCCACGCCGAATATGCTGAAGGTCGCCCAGAGGTCACCGACCTCCCCACCCAATGGTCCGAGCAATCCTGCCTCTATGGACAGTCCCATGCCTCCGGCAATGACGATAAAAATCAATATTAGCTGCATAACAATCATCTCCAGTAGTCCAGGCGGAGGAGATTACGGCTTAATATGGATGAGAAAAATGCCATAATGAGATAAACACCTGTGCAGGATATGCATTAATGAATGAGCTTGGGAACATCAGTATTCGCGCCCTGCTGATTTTTATAGACGTCTATGAGACGCAGAATTTCTCTGTGGTGGCCCGGCGGGAAGGGATATCGGCCTCTCAGGTATCGCGGGTCATCCATCAGATGGAGGATGTGCTCGGCCAGCAGCTTTTTTACCGCAATACCCGGGCGATAATCCCGACGGAAAGCGGCCATCTTTTTATCCGCTATGCGCGAGCGATGACTGGCAGCATGGAGGAGGCACGGCGGGAACTCAACGAGAGAACGCTTGAGCCTTCCGGAATGGTCCGCATAAACGCACCCGTATTCTTTGGACAGCGCCATGTCGCACCCGCGTTACCGGGCCTGGCGCAGCAATATCCGAAGCTCAGCATTGAGCTTACGCTGACTGATGATTACATCGATCCGCACCGTGAGCCGGCTGACGTGATTTTCCGGATTGGCGTGCTGATGGATTCCGCATTTCATGCGCGCGTGTTTGGCCAGCAGTGCTATCATCTTGCCGCGTCACCGGATTATATCCGCCGGCACGGCATGCTGGGATCGCCCGAAGAGCTCGCCCGGCATAAATGCCTGGTCTACCGCGGTTCGTCAGGACCAAACCAATGGCTGCTGCGCCGGCACGGAGAGGAATGGGTGCACTACCCTGTCTCACCCCTGATGTCATCGAATAATGCTGAAACCCTGCTGATTGCCGCACTCGGAGGGATGGGGATTGTGCTGTTTCCTGACTGGCTGATTGGAGACCGGCTAAAGAGCGGCGAACTTATCGAACTGCTGCCGGAGCTGGATAGGTCCATAAAAACGGAGCCACAGCATATCGCGGCAATCTATCCGAATGCCCGCCACCCTCCGCTGAACGTGCGGGCGATTATCGATTACTACATCGACGCGTTCGGTTCACCGCTTTACTGGCAGTCTGAATAAGACAGGCGACTTTATGGTTCGTCTTGAAGTTAACTGCCGTTTCTGGCGCAGAGCAAACGCGTTCAATGCCCTTAAGGTCCGTTTTGAGCGAAAAACGGACCACACTATCTAAAGAAAGATATCGCTGATAATGTTGGGACCGCTCATGTTAAAAAGGTATGCCATTTCTTTTCATTGACGATAACGAAGGGATTTTCATGGTTGAGGTTGAGGAAATAAAAAAGAAGTATCCCGGCGCAGATGCCTGGCAAATGGGTGACAGTCCGGAGCTGGCTAACGAGCTTGCTGACCTGATCAAAAAAGGGATAAAAACGGCCTCTTGCGGATCTTTTGCCTCTTACCAGCAGGAAAAAGCTGCCCCGAGGATAGGGAGTTATAACATTATTCTTGATGGCCAGAATGTTCCAGTTTGCGTGATCAGACTGATTTCGATGCAGCTGGTTCGTTTTTGTGATGTGACTGAAGCATTCGCCCGCAAAGAAGGTGAAGGCGATTTAAACCTTGAATACTGGAAGAAAGAGCATCAGAGATTTTTCAGCTCCGAAGGTCATTTTTCTGAGGATATGGAGTTGATCGCAGAAGAATTTGAAGTGGTTGAGGTGCTGTGAGACAAGGTCTACGGGCTGACGTTTTATCAATCGCCACTGATAACACTGTTCGCTTCTGGCGCGGAGCGGACAAGCTATCGAGCTAAAGGTCCGCATTGAGCAAGGAGCGGACGTGCCAGCTATAATTGGTAATAAAATGAGAGTAGAGCTATTCTGATTTGTTTATAAAGAACATTTTTACATCCAAGGGCGAAATATTTTTTATGCTATCTTACATGCTATCTCAATATGCCAGGCTACCTGTGCCTGAATTTACCCTACGTTCATGGCTAAAACAATGGTTGTCAGAGCAGGAATCGAGGTGTACAGACAGAAGTTTCTCGGCGCGATTTCCCTGGAGAGAAACTGGATTATGTCAGGAATATTTTTTACAACGAAAACTCAAAATTGATGGAAAGCAATTTCTTACTGGCCCCCGTTATCAGGGCGGAAATATTAACAAACCTTTTATTGATATTGTAGGTATGGATTCTGACCTAAATCATACTGCATTAGAACTCATTAGTAAGGAATGGTCACAACTCAGAGCTCAGTATGTTCGCATTCTTGTACCCGGCCAGTCCTTCCCGCAGGGTATTCCCGACCAGTATATATACGCCACCTCTTTTTCTGAACCCCCTGAATTCAATGATAAATCTCTTACTTTGCAAGTGGCGACATACGAAGATTTTGACTGGTGTTGTCAGGCTCTGGGCGATGCCTATAAGCATACATGGCAGACAGTTCGCGAACTTTCTGCAAACAATTTGGTAGCAGTTGATGACGAAGAGTTGTGTGACCATATTTCTGAGAGAGAAGTATATATTATCTATGAAAACGACGTTCGCGCCGGGTTGCTAATATGCCAGAAAGGAAACATCGCTTTTCTGCGAGGATATCGTATTACTGACAAAGTAATACTTCCTGCTTTTCGTGGTCGATCATTGTCAGCCCGAGCGCAACGCCTGCTGTACCGATTATTAACTCATTCCGATTCTGAACTATCTTTGTATATGGGCACAATTATTCCGGAGAATATCCCCTCGATGAAAACTGCAGAAAGAGCGGGACGAACTTGCATCCTAAGTTATCAATTTCTACCCATCTGCAGAACCCACGACTAACAGCAATGCTAATTTATCTTCAGCCTACTTCCGCTTTTGGCACACAGGGGACGTCAAGGGCCCGGGTGTACTCCCCTGGACGCACTAATGGGCGGTATGTGATTGTTGTGCAGGCTATCATATGGCCTGAGGTACAGCAGAATCAGGCTTCGTAGCAATGAGTCGGTTCACAGCGTCCGGAATCCACCCGGTGCCGTAAATCACCGCAAGGTCTGTCATAAGGTAATTTCATAACGTATCGCGACACCTTTTTTCTTGACGCAGGCCTTCTCTTTCACGGTTTGTCAGAACTGTGGACCGCAGTAATCTCCACTCCGTGCTTTAATCAATGAGAGTGTGTCGGGTGCAAATTAAACTACCTTTCTCAACAGCAAAGGCGGGATACGCCTACCCTCGCAGGGTTTCTGCGTCTGGTAATATGCCCATGACAGTCTCAAAGACCGCTTTGAGGGTTTCCCGGTTTAAGGCACATAATCGCGCGGCGTTGCCCCCAAAATGCAGCGAAAAGCAGCGGTAAAGGTCGCCGGGCATGAGAAACCAAGCTGGTAAGCGACCTGTTTGATTGGAACGCCGTTCGCGAGAAGATCCAACGAAGCGCAAATTCTGGCTCGCTGCTTCCATGTTCTAAAACTAAAGCCTGTATCCTTCATAAACAAGCGGGAAAAGGTCCGTTCGGACATGGCCGACATAAAAGCCAGCTCGCTTAGCGATGCTTCCCAGCGCTGAGTGACCAGTAGCGATCTGGCCGCGCTGTATAATCGCTCATCATTCGGCATGGGTAGCGCCATCGTTAAAGGTGGAGCCTCGCTGAGAATTTCCAGAAGCAACAAAGCTATCTTCCGTTGAATCGGTCTGGCGTAGTCCTCACTGAACAGCCCAGCGATAAGCTCTTTGACTAACGGCGTAGCCGTGATCACATGCACCTGCTGACTCTTCGTAAAGCTCGTACATTCTGCGATAAGGCTACTGCTGAAATAGATCGCCCTGAGATCGGTTTGTGAAAGCAGATGGTAACTATGGATATGCAGAGGCGGTAACCATAATGCCCGCTGAGGAGGGATCACCCACCGGTCGCTCTCTGTTTGCACCAGCATAACTCCTCTGGTGGCGAAGAGTAGCTGCCCCTCAACATGATGATGGGGAGGATCTGCCTCACCGCGTTGATAGCTTATCGCAGTACTGGACCAGCCTGTGGCCTCATCATGTCTTGGCGCTTTATCTATACTACCTGGCATTTCAGATTTAGCCCCTGCCATTATCATATCGAAACTGGAACCACCCGGAGTATAGCCTTAGGCAATGGGTGCGTGACTTATCATTCTGATCATCAAAGATATTACAGGAGCTTAACCTCATGCGCGTACACTTTATCGTACATGAAAGTTTTGAAGCCCCGGGCGCATATGCAACCTGGGCAATAAACCAGGGTCATGATGTAACTTACTCACGCGTCTATGCAGGCGATCGGCTACCTGCTGACGCCGAAGGCATCGATTTTCTTATCGTTATGGGCGGTCCACAAGATCCGGACACAACGCTTGAAGCGTGCCCGCACTTTAATGCTAAAGCGGAACAGACGCTGATTGCTTCCGCGGTTAAAACCGGTAAGGCGGTGATCGGTATTTGCCTGGGTTCACAGCTAATCGGTGAAGCGCTGGGCGCACCCTTCTCTCATAGCCCGGAAAAAGAGATTGGTAAATTCCCGAACACATTGACCGAAGACGGCAGGAAGGATGAGATGTTCTCTCACTTTGGGAAAACACTGGCAGTGGGTCATTGGCATAACGATATGCCGGGTTTGACGCCAGAGGCCAAAATTATTGCTTACAGCGAAGGCTGTCCGCGGCAGATCGTTGCCTATTCTGACCGCGTCTTTGGTTTCCAGTGCCACATGGAGCTCACATTGGACGTTGTAGAGCGGCTGATCGCTCATTCTGAGAAAGACCTGAGCCGTGCAGCAGAATATCGTTTCGTTGACACGCCTGAAGCGCTCCGGTCGCACGATTATAGCGAAATGAACCAAGTACTTTTTGGCTTTTTGGATAAGCTGGAGGCACGTTACAAAGCAGCGCAAGCAGAATGTCATGCTCGGTGAGCTTGCCGTCGGTTTTGATTTTAATGTCCGCTCCTGTCACAGAGCGGACAAGCTTCCTGAGTTGAAGGTCCGCTATGAACGAGGAGCGGACATAAAAATGATAAGAGAAAGTGCCCTCTAAATAACTGTTACGGAGTCATTTCACAGGATGCAGGGCACTTTACAGCGATTAATAGTCAAATGAAACGGGCTTTCTCTGCCCATTTCTCAGGGAATCCCTGCGCACATAGCGCTGGCTCAATAACCATTATTTCTGCATCGGCAATGTTATGCATGATGAAGGGGTCATCCTGAAGACAGTGTTGAATTTCACTTGCATTGTCTCCTTTAAAAAGTATGTAGCCGCCGGCATGATTGCTGAGGGGGCCAGCAAAAAGGATTTTGCCTTCTTTAAAACCCCTGACCAGCCATTGCTTATGTGCGTCAAGATGAGCAGAAATTGCATCGGGTTGTGTCAGGTAAGTCAGTGTAACGGCGTAGAGCATGGTTCATTCCTTAGCGGCAAAAATCGCATTAATGGCCTGTGGAATTAAAGACAAAGCACGGGAAATTTCTCTGAGTTTTACGTCCTCACCTTTCGACACACCTTCAGCACGGACAAATTCAACACACGAGATGCCCAGGAAGCCCAGAAACTTGCGCAGGAACTGTTCCTGAAAATCCATATCTTCCAGTCCCGTACCGGCATAAAAACCGCCCCGCGCTGAGGCGATGATGACTTTTTTGCCCCCCGCAAGTCCAACGGGCCCAGCTGGGGTATAGCTGAAGGTTTTCCCTGGCTGAGCAATTCTGTCCATCCAGGCCTTCAGCTGGCTGGATACAGAAAAGTTGTACATTGGCGCGCCGACAACAATCATCTCGCTTTCAAGAAACTCCGAGACCAGAGCGTCTGATATTTGCTGCTCAGATGCCAGAAGGGGTGTAGCAATCGGCCGTTCCGATACAGACCTGAAACCTGAAGCGATCTCCCCGGTCAGATGACTGATTTCGTCTTTAACAAGATCCCGATAAGTCAGCTGATGCTCCTGACCGGTTGCCACCAGTTGCCTTACTATTTCAGCCGACAACTGGCGGGTTACTGAAAACTCATGGTTGATGCTGGAATCAAGATGGAGAATTTTCATTGCAAATTTTCCTGGCATGTACGGATCAGTGGATGCTCTGCGCCGCGTTAACAATCAATGCGGCAACCTCTTCGGGATGAGAAATCATGGACAGGTGGTCTGAGTGAATTCGCGTGATGTGCGCCCCAGCCTCATGGGCAAAACGGGCCTGTACTGACGGATTCAGCGCGTTGTCGTTTTCTGTGATGAGATACCAGGACGGTTTCTTTCGCCAGGCGGCTTCCTTCACTTTTTCCTGAAAGGCGGTAGCGGCGACAGGCTGCTGCACAGCAGCGAGCTGCCGGCTCTTTTTGATGCTTAGCTCATTGGCCATAACCTGGTGAAAAAACTCTGGCTCATCAAGCCAGATAAGGCCGTTCTTATCGGCTTCCATCCCTGTCATGGGTGCATGAAATCGCGCCAGTGCGTCAGATACGGATTGATTGCTGTCAGGAACAAGAGCGGATAAATAGACCAGTCCCCTGACGTTGCTCGCATTGCCAGCCTGAGTGATCACGGCTCCTGCCCATGAATGCCCCACGAGCAGAACGTTACCCTTCTGGCGCTCAAGCACACGCTCAGTTGCAGTTACATCGTCTCGTAATGACGTCAGAGGATTCTGAACAGCCGAAACGTGGTATCCCCTCTCCTGCAGCAGGAAGATGACGGCTGACCAGCACGAGCCATCAGCAAAGGCACCGTGAACCAGCACGATATTTTTTATCCCCTCTTCCTGTGCCATAAGCAACGGGCTATTCATGAATAGAAGACACAAGGCAAATGCTCCTTTTATCAGCGCGCGTGACATAACATTTCTCATCCACATGTTTGTATTCTTCCTGCGGTGTTGAATTTCAGGCAGTGTAATCACCATGACAAAGGGTATGAAGTGTCATTAATGACAGGTAACATGCGAAATCAGACATTCTTCATGACGGGGTTAAACATGCGCGTTGCGTTACTTGCTCTTCCGGGCAGCATGCGTTCGGCGCTTGCGGGGCTGGCTGATATGTTCTGGCTGGCGAATCAGGTGGTCAGGATGAACCCTACGGTAAATCCTGAGTTATCCAGAGATGTTCCTTTATTCGACGTCAGGACGATTACCGCTGATGGTCAGCCGGTCAGGGATGTTCAGGGACGCAGTATTGAAAGTGATGGCGCATTTAGTGGACCTGATACCTTTGGGGTGATTATTGCCAGCGGTATGCAGCTGGATGAGCATAGATTTCCCGTTGACAGAGCCGCTGTATCAAATGCAGCCGAGTGGCTGAAAGTGAAGTATTTAGAGGGAAGCTGTATTGCCTCAGCCTGTGCAGGCAGTTTTGTACTGGGAGAAGCGGGTTTACTCAACGGACGGGTCTGCACCACAACGTGGTGGTTATATCCCACTTTCGCTGAACGCTATCCACTGGCAAAACCTGTATGGGGAAAAACCCTGGCCGAGCAGGACAATGTTGTCACTGCGGGTGGACCACTTTCATGGGTTGATCTGGTCATATACCTAGTTCGCAAATACGCAGGTAATGAGCTGGCAAAGTTAACAGCTGACATGGCCGTTGCTGACAGCCAGCCTCTGTCACAGCAAATTTATGCGCCCGCAGGTTTTCTCAATTCAAGGCATCCTTTGCTGACTAAAGCAGAGAGCCTGCTTCGTTATCAAAATCCTGCAATGACGGTTGAGCAACTTGCTGCAGCTCTGAATATGACCACCCGGACGCTAAACCGTAAAATGAAACTACTCGTCCAGGAAAGCCCAAAAGACTTCATTACCCGAGTTCGTATTGAAACGGCATCCGTGCTGCTGGAAAGCCCAGGAAAAACTATTTCTCAGATCGCAAGTGCATGCGGATACGGCGATGAAACAGCGTTCAGGCGTGCCTTTAGCACCATAATGGGGATGTCCCCTGGAAGTTTCAGAAAGCGTCTTTTAATAAAGCGCCCTTGAGATTCGAGTTGCTAATGGACGCGTTGAACTTTCACCTGAGGATGGTGTTCCGCGCAGTTGCCGATCTGAACGGGATTAATTCCTGACCGGTATTCAGAGCAACATACCTATACTCCATGGCTGTCCGCTCCTGGCACAGAGCGGATGAACCAACTGAGGTTAAGAGCCAGTCGGAGCGAAAAGCGGACAGCGGGTTTACAGGTTGTGTATACCTTAACGGGCTGATGTCGATAATATGCCGGCCCGCTAAACATCATGCGGATGACAACGCCTGTACACCGCTCCTGCCATTTGATAACGCCCGGGTGTTAAGGACCGTTTCCAAACGTCCCTGATGCCATCGCGACTGAACCCAGGGAAACCATTCCAGCCCGCTTTTGAATACTCCCCAGAACAAGCAATTGCAACCAGACAGGACCCGCGACGGGAACGACAAACTGAGGAAGAACAGCAAACATGAACAGCAGGAATCTGGGGTAAGTCAGACTGTTTAATCCAGGTGACGTAAATGCGTCGCGATCCCCCATTTTAGGGCGGTACATCTTCCATTAATCAGTTCGAACACGGAGTAACTCGCGTTGGGTTGTGCATACCGGTGAAAATCATCCACAGCACCACTTTTTAGCATCGCAAGCACACCCTGAATGACCTGTCCGTGAGACACAATACATATTGTTCGATGATGACGTTTTTTTTCCAGATTGGTTAAAAAATGCATAATTCGCTGCGAAGCATGTGAGAGAGACTCACCCTCTGGCGGACAATACTCTGCATCAAGGTTGAATAACGCTTCTGCGGCGTCTGGATTATTCTGCAGGAGCTCTATGGTTGTCATACCTTCAAACTGACCAAAAGCCTGTTCTTTCAGAGCTGGTTCAGCTATCAGTGAACAATGAAAACTCTCCGCCAGGCGCTGTCCCATTTGCCAGGCCCGGCCAAGCGGAGAAGCGTAAACACATTCTACCCGGTAATCACTCGCTACAAACGCTGCCAGCAATGCTGCTGCTTGACGCTCCCCACGGAGCGTCAAGGCGCTATCACTGTGTCCCTGAATAATACCTTTTACATTCCACTCTGTTTCCGCGTGTCGAACCAGTATTACTTGCATCATTGAAGGGCCACATATGCTGTTGTTTGAAATGCTCTCCACTTACCCCCCCTGTAATATGCAGGAAAGTGCTCGGCTCGCGACGAAAAAACAGGAACAAGTGTAGCTGAGAATGGTTATGTTCAGCTTCAGAAGTGACGCATTTAACGACGTTAACGTCTGCTTCTTGCACACAGCTAACACTTCCCTTTGTCGACGCAAAAGCAACTCTGCCCGGGCCTCTATCTTATTAATACCTGAATCAGCTGTACGAAGATATACACTCCCGCTACCACTTGTATGATCCGAAAACCCCATCTGAAATAACGCCATTGATAACGTTCTCTGGCATCAGCCGCTTCAATGGCAGGATCAAAACGTTTTCTTTTCCTGGTTCTGAATGTATCGAATACCCACAGGACGAGAATGAAGATGATGATGACTTTTTCAAAGATTAAATGGTTCACAAAGAGAGACTCCGGTCTTCTCACGGTTACAGGCAGAATAGATAAACCGCCTGGAGGTAGCCACCACTAAATGTAGGGGTACCTGAAGACGCAAGCCAGGTGTCTGTCTTATGGCTACGTTAACGCATAGTAACGCCATGAAAGTGACATTCATTGCCGACACATGCTGCCGGGAGCCCACTTCCCCTGAGCATCAGGCTGGGTGATAAAACGACGGCGGTTGCCCGGTCACGCGGCGGAACATGGTGGCGAAAGAGGACGCATTGTCGTATCCAAGGGATAAGGCCACTTCGTTCACCGGTTTGCCTGCTATCAACCATGCCAGGGCGCTCACCACGCAGGCTCGCTGTCGCCAGGCGGAAAATGACAGGCCCAGCTGCTTCAGGAAATGGCGACGAAAGGTACTAGGACTCATAAACAGCGCCCCGGCCCAGCGCGCCGCAGGATCATGGATAGTGGGGTTAAGCAAAAAAGCCTGACAAAGCGCCAGCAGCGCCGGATGCTGCGGCAACGGAATATCAAATTCGCGGACCGGCATGGCGGCCAGTTCCAGCAACATCAACTGTATCAGCATGCGATCGCGTGGGCTGTCGTACAACGGTGGTAAATCTACAGCCTCCAGCAGTAGCTGGCGCAACAGCGGCGAGACGCTGATCACTTCGCAACGCCGGTGTTTAATGCAAGCGGCCACACAATCTGGCTCAATATACAAGCTGCGCGTGGTCACCCCCGCAAATCTGACGGCGTGCACGGTTTCAGGGGGGATCCAGACAGCGTGTTGCGGAGGAACCACCCATTCTCCGTCCTGCGTAGTGACATACATCAGTCCGGTCGCGCCATACAGCAGCTGTGCGCGGCGATGCTGGTGCGGGGGCAGGATAAACCCTTGCGCATAGTCATTACCTAACGCCACCACTTCGCGATCGAGCCGATCGACCTCGTCAATTTTTACGTTGCGCACATCTGTCTCCCTTTGACCGATTTACAAAGGTAATTGAGCGCTGTGCAAATGGGAAGTTGTACGCGACCGGTATAAGCTGCTCGCTCATTTTCAGGGCGGGGATATTCTGTTGAATGATATCGTTATTATTGCAATGGCAGGCTTTACTACCGGTATTACCACGGTGCTGTTCGGCTTCGGGGGCGGCTTTGTGGTGGTGCCCTTTGTCTATCAACTGATGCTCCGCCAGCCGGAACTCACGGAAAACGCTATGCACGTCGCGGTGGCTACCTCAACGGCGGTGATGATATTTAACGCCGGCTGGATCAGCTATCGTAACTGGCGGGCGGGCAAGCTTGCCGCACAGACGCTGTTTCCGTTGATATGGTTTATTGCCATTGGGGCAGTAGTAGGCTCCTGTCTGGCGGGGTTATTTAGCGAGAATATCGTTCGCGCGCTGTTTATTCTCTATATGCTGGCAACCATCAGCGATTGTTTGTTGCGCAAGGGATTTTTCACGGGCAGCGCTCGGCGTCGGCTGTCACTGCCAATGGTCACCGGCGGCGGTGTGGTTATCGGTACGATTGCCGCATTGCTGGGCGTGGGCGGCAGCGTCATGACGGTGCCCCTGCTACGGCGACACGGGTATGCGATGCAGGAGTGCGTTAGCGCATCCAACCCGCTTTCTTTGCCCGTGGCGCTATGCGGCGCTGTGACCTATGCCATCATTGGCTGGCACACCATTCCGTTGAGCGGATTTCTGGGTTTTATCAGCCTGAAAATTCTAGGCCTGCTCGTCCTGACCGGCTGGGCCGGGATAGCGTTTAGCCGCCGGGCTATCCCTGCGGTACCGGATGTATGGTATGCACGTATCTATGTCCTGCTACTGTTCCTGGTGCTCCTCGCCATGCTGATTCAATAATCACGATTCATCACGGCGTCTTTCAGGGTTTATCGGTGCAAGAGTCGCGATCGGGTGATGCCCTCTCCCCGGGGAGAGGGCCAGGAAAAGGGGCAGCAGGCTACCCGCGATACGGATGAACCTCGCGCCAGTGGTCGGCGATCTGCTGCCGGGTGCAGACCCACACCTTGTCGTGCTGCTGGATATAGTCGAGGAATCGCTGCAGCGCGCGGAAACGCCCCGGACGCCCAAGCAGTCGGCAGTGCATCCCCACGGACATCATCTTCGGCGCGGTTTCTCCCTCGGCGTACAGCACGTCAAAGCTGTCTTTCAGATAGGTATAAAACTGCTCCGCGGTGTTGAACCCCTGGGCGGTGGCAAAGCGCATGTCGTTGGCGTCGAGGGTATAAGGCACGATCAGGTGCGGCCGCTGGCTGCCGTCGCTGCAGGCCACTTCGCTCCAGAAAGGTAAATCATCACCGTAATAATCACTGTCATAGTCAAAGCCGCCGTGCTCCACCACCAGCTGGCGGGTGTTGGGACTGTCGCGGCCGGTATACCAGCCGGTGGGCGGCTTGCCGAACAGGTCTGTCAGCACCTGCACCGCTTTGTGCAGATGCTCGCGCTCCTCGGCGATATCCATGTGCTGATAGTGGATCCAGCGCCAGCCGTGGCTGACCACATCGTAATCCGCCGCCTTGATCGCCGCCACAATCTCCGGATGACGCGCCAGCGCCATCGCCACGCCGAAAACCGTCAGCGGCAGCCCTCGCTGGCTGAATTCGCGATGGATGCGCCAGAACCCGGCCCGACTGCCGTACTCATAGAGCGAGTCCATCGACATATGACGCGCCGGATAGCTGGCGGCGCCGATGATATCTGACAGGAACTGTTCCGAACCCGCATCGCCATGCAGGACGTGATTCTCCGCGCCTTCCTCATAGTTGAGGACGAACTGCACCGCGATCCGCGCCCCGCCCGGCCAGCGCGCGTGCGGCGGCTGCCCTGCATAACCTCGCAGATCGCGAGGATAGTGTTCCTGGTTCTCAACCATCTTCTGCCCCTTTTAAAATGGATTTAACGACTGAAATTGCCCGCTTAACGCCTTTTTCTCCGGGAACGCTAAGTCCCCGTGCTTGCTGGTCGCCAGGCCCAGCGCGACCAGCGACTCCACCATCTTCACCGCCGCGCTGACGCCATCGATCACCGGCACCCGCAGCTCGCGGGTCAGCTCCTGCGCCAGGGTCGCCATCCCGCCGCAGCCAAGGACTATCGCCCCGCTGCCATCCTCTTTCAGCGCGCGAATGCAGCGCTCGCGCACTTTCTCCTGCGCCAGGCCACTGCCGTCTTCCAGCGCCAGTACCGGCAAATCAATGGCGTGCAGCGCCGCGCAGTGTTGATGAAATCCGTACTGGTGCAGTAAATGACGGGCGATGATCAGCGTGCGCGGCAGCGTGGTCACAATGGAGAAACGGGTGGCGACCATCGTCGCCATATGCATCGCCGCTTCCGCAATGCCGATCACCGGCCCCTGGGCCAGTTCGCGCGCTGCCAGCAGCCCCGGGTCGCCGAAGCAGGCGATCACATGTCCATCCACCCCCTGCTCGCGTCCGGCCCTGATCTGCTCCAGCACACCGACCGCTGCGATGGCTTCGTCAAAATGGCCCTCAATTGACGGCACGCCGGCGCGAGGACAGACCGCAAGGATCTCGGTGCCCGGCGCGGCGACCGCGCGCGCGGCGGCGCCTATCGTTTCGGTCATCGCCAGGCTGGTGTTGGGGTTTATCACTTGTATACAAACAGAAGACATCACGACTCCTTGTGACCGGCGAACAGCCGGGAAAAATCGGGCAGGCTGACGCCATCGCGCTCGAAGCACAGGCTGGCGACAATATGATCAAAATGGTGCATCAGCGCCTCGCTGAGCGGCTGCAGGGCTTTATCCCGCAGCAAACCGACCAGCTGCTGGTGATCGTCGCAGCGACAGCCCTGGCGCCAGGGTGCGCCCCAGGCGGCAATCACTAACGAGGAGCGCTGGCTGAGGCGGGTCACCATCTCAGTGAGCACCGGGTTGCCGGAGATAGCCTGCAGCTGAATGTGAAAGTCAGCGGAGTGGCGGATGGCCGCCGGGCCGTCGTGCGCCTCATGGGCCTGCTGCTCACGCTGAATAATGTTCTCCAGCGCCGCCAGATGTGGCGGCTGACAGCGCGCGATCACATCGGGCAGATTCGCGACCTCAAGCAGCGCCCGGGTGCGAAAGATCGCCTGGGACTCTTCCACGCTCGGGCTGGTGACGTGTGCACCACGTTTGGGCGTTAATGTGACCAGTTGCACAGCGGCGAGTCGTTGCAGCACCTTTCTGATGCCGGTGCGGCTCACGGCGAATACTTCCGCCAGCGCCTCTTCCGGCAGTTTGCTGCCCGGCGGCAGCTGATGTTCGACGATAGCCGTCATCAGCGCCTGGTAAATGCTTTCGTCCTTATCCTGCAGCGCTGGCGCGGCCTGGAGACGATGTTCATTATTCATTAACCCACTCCGGTTTCACTTATCGATAGCAGATCGTATACATAAAATTTATTTTTTGTATACAAGATTCATCATTCTGGCCTGGATCCTGCAATAGCCTCAGCAATCCATATCAAAAGGGTTTTCATTCAGAGGAGCAGGTTTCATGCCACATTCATCCCACACGCAGCAGACGAAGACTCACGAGGCGGCCGCCGGCTACAGTCCGCGGCTATGTAATGACGATCTGGCGCCCACCCGCGACCAGAACTGGAGCTGGTACAATATTTTTTCGTTCTGGATGTCGGACGTGCACAGCATGGGCGGCTACGTGGTGGCGGCAAGCTTTTTTACGCTTGGGCTGGCCAGCTGGCAGGTTCTGCTCTGCCTGCTGGTGGGCATCTGTATTGTGCAGCTGTGCGCTAACCTGGTGGCGAAGCCCAGCCAGATGGCCGGGGTGCCTTACGCGGTGATCTGTCGTCAGGCGTTCGGTGTCTTCGGCGCCAATATCCCCGCGGTGATCCGCGGGCTAATCGCCTTCGCCTGGTACGGTATTCAAACCTATCTGGCGGCGAACGCCCTGATGCTGGTCCTGCTCAAGTTCTGGCCCTCCCTTGCCGCGCTGACCAGCAGCAGTTTCCTCGGGCTGTCGACGCTCGGCTGGCTCTGCTTCGCCACCATGTGGCTGCTGCAGGCGATGGTGTTCTGGCACGGCATGAACGCCATCAAGCGTTTTATCGACATCGCCGGTCCGGCGGTCTATGTGGTGATGCTGGCCCTGGCAGGCTGGATTGTATACAAGACCGGTCTCGACGGGATCTCCTTTACCCTCGCCAGTAAATCCCTGAGCGCCGGAGAGCAGACCTGGCAGATGATCACCGCCACGGCCCTGGTCGTCTCCTACTTCTCCGGGCCGCTGCTTAACTTCGGCGACTTTTCCCGCTACGGCAAAAGCATGGGCGAGATCCGCCGCGGCAACCGCTGGGGACTGCCGTTTAACTTCCTGCTGTTCTCGGTGGTCACCGTGGTGATTGTCTCCGGCACCCAGTCGCTGTTCGGCAAAATGATCACCGATCCAATTGAAACCGTCAGCCGCGTTGGGAACGATCTGGCGGTGGCCATCGGCCTGCTGACCATGATCACCGCCACTATCGGCATCAATATCGTGGCTAACTTCGTCTCGCCAGCCTTCGATTTTTCCAACTGCGCGCCGCAGAAAATCAGCTTCCGCGCCGGCGGGATGATCGCCGCGGTGGGCTCGATACTCCTGACGCCGTGGAACCTGTTTAACTCACCGGAGCTGATCCACTATACCCTCGACGTGCTGGGTGCCTTTATTGGCCCGCTGTTTGGCATCCTGATCGCCGACTTCTATTTGATCAAACGCGGCCGGGTGTCGGTGGACGACCTGTTTGACGATACGCCGAAGGGTAAATACTGGTACCGCAACGGCTTTAACCCGAAAGCCATTGCCGCCCTGCTGCCGTCGGTGGGCCTGGGGCTGATTATCAGCTTTATTCCGGCCCTGCATGAAGTGGCGAACTTCAGCTGGTTTATCGGCGTCTTCCTCGGCGCGACCACCTACCGCTGGCTGGCTCGCGACGAGCGCGAAGTGCAGGCGAAAGCCGCCTTCCGCTCCGGCGCGGTGGCGCAAAAAGAGTGACCTTCCCCTTATGCCGCGGCGACTGGCCGCGGCAGGCTGCAAACTGGCACCAATCTTGCTGTTTATCAATATTCCCTGAGCGTTAAGAGAAGGCAGGTTCGATGATGGATTACCAGACCGCGGTGCGCGGTGCATTTTTTGATATCGCCGGCGTGGCGGAGACCCCGGATGAGGTGGCCGCCCAGGCCCGCTATCTCGATGATGGCCTGTTGTTCTTGCAGGACGGAAAAATTGTCGCGCTGCTGCCATGGCAGGAGGGTGAAGCCTTTCTGCATCCGTTGAAGGGCTATGTTGACCTGCGGGGTAAACTGCTGTTGCCGGGGTTCGTCGATGCCCACGTCCACTATCCGCAGACCGAGATGATCGGCGCCTTTGGCGAACAGCTGCTGGAGTGGCTTACCACTTACACCTTCCCGGTGGAGAGCCAGTTTGCCGATGCGGAGTATGCCCAGGAGATAGCGCAGTTTTTTGTAAATCAATTGATAAGCCATGGAACCACCACCGCGCTGGTGTTTTGTACCCTGCATCCGGCCTCGGTGGAGGCGTTATTCAGCGAAGCGCTGCGCCTCAATATGCGCCTGATCGCCGGGAAAGTGATGATGGATCGCCATGTGCCCGACTACCTGTGCGAAACCGCCGGGGAGAGCTACGAGCAGACCCGGGGGCTGATCCGCCGCTGGCATCAGCGCGGCAGGCTGGGGTATGCCATTACCCCGCGCTTTGCTCCCACCTCGACGCCGGCGTTGCTGGAGGCGGTGCAGCGTCTGCGGGCCGAGTTTCCCGATACCTGGCTGCAGACGCATCTCAGTGAAAACCGCGAGGAGATCGCCTGGGTTAAGCAGCTGTGGCCGGAGCATGCGCACTATCTGGATGTCTATCATCACTATCAACTCACTGGCGAGCGCAGTGTATTTGCTCACGGGATCCATCTTGATGATGCCGAGTGGCAGTGCCTGCATGACACCGGTTCCGCAGTCGCCTTCTGTCCGACCTCGAATCTGTTTCTCGGCAGCGGGTTGTTTCGCCTGCCCGCCTGCTGGCAGCACCAGGTGCGGATGGGTATCGGCAGCGATGTCGGGGCCGGGACCACCTTCAGCATGCTGCGGACGCTGGGCGAGGCCTACAAGGTAGGACAACTGCAGAGCTATCGCCTGCGCGCCAGCGAGGCCTTCTATCACGCCACCCTCGGCGGCGCGCGCGCCCTGCGGCTGGAAGAGAAGATTGGCAATTTTCAGCCGGGCAAAGAGGCCGACTTTGTGGTGATTGACCCGGCGGTCACTCCGCTGCAGCGTCTGCGGATGGGCCGCTGCCATGATATTTATGAGCAGCTGTTCGTACTGATGACCCTGGGTGATGAGCGCAATATCAGCGAGACGTGGGTGAACGGCGAGCGGGTGTGGTGTCAGGGTTAACCCTCACCCTGGCCCTCACACTGGGGGGAGAGGAAACCGTCTGGCTGCGGGGACGGTTATGGACCCCCTTCGCCCTGGTCTCTCCCGGGGGTAAGAAGGCGCTGGCCGGCGGCGGCTGGGTTAGTGGCCTTCAAAAACTCATCGCCAGTCCAACGCCATAGCCTGTGGTGTTATTGCCGAACATATAGCGCGCCACCAGCCGGGTGCGGGTGATAAAGACCGGGTATTTACTGCTGTCCAGCTCGAGGCCAATCCCCAGCGACGTTAAACCAGAGAAGCCCAGCGCCCCTCGCTGATCGCCCAGATATTCAGTATGCGCGCCCTCCAGTACGTAGCGCAGCGGGTTGCCCAGCAGCGTCCAGTCAGCGATCGGCGCGCGGCGGCGCAGATACAGACCGAGATTCTCCGCGCTGGCCTCCCCCTGCACCACCTCGGCGCTGCTGCCGAAACTTTGCAGTTGCATATAGGAGTAACGCAGCTCGGCATCAATATCCTGGGTGGCGGAGAAGCGTTCATAATCCAGCATCAGCGCCCCGCCGAGCCCCCATGCATTGAACCGACCGCCGTCGAGGAACTGCAGATCGGCGTTGGTTTTTCGCTCAATTACCCAGCTGCCGAGGCGCGCATCGCTGGCCAGGGTGCCGAGCATCACATTGACGATCGGCCGCAGCACCAGGTTGCCGCCAAAGCGATCCCGGTGCAGCGAAAAATCCCAGCCGACGCCGCCGGTGGTGGTCAGGCTGTTCCACTTGGTGGGCACATTCCGCGTCTGTTCGCCATTGCTGACCACAAAACGCGGGTCGTAACGGCTGTAGCCCATCGTTCCTTCGAGATAGAGAGGAAACGACTCGCTCAGGGTCGCCCCGCCGCCAAACTGAGTAATGGCCAGGTTGTGTTTGTCGTTGCTCCCGGAGCCAATATTGAGATCGCTGGCGGTCACATCGGGGACCACGGTATAGCTCATCAGGGTCAGGACAGCATCGGCACGCTGCTTGATGGCGTGACCGTTCGCCGCCAGCGTCGCCGGCGCAGAAAGAAAAACTACCGACAGGACAACGAGAAAACGCACCATGAGTCGCATGCCACCTCAGCCGCAGGCAAACAAGATTACCGCCCAAATCAGCAGGCAGGACTCCCGTGAGTATAGCCGGCGAGTCTGCCTGCGTATCAGACGGCGATAAATAGCGCCACCTCTATTCTGACCGCCCGGAATGGGCCGCTACGTTTTCCGACGGCAAGCGCGTTACCCGGTTGCGTCCGTCATTTTTCGCCGCATACAGCGCTTTATCGACGCGGTAAAACAGCTGATCAATCGCTTCGCCATCATGATGCTCG
The DNA here is from genome assembly GCF_040062325.1 of Klebsiella sp. GG_Kp175. Lineage (NCBI taxonomy): Bacteria > Pseudomonadati > Pseudomonadota > Gammaproteobacteria > Enterobacterales > Enterobacteriaceae > Klebsiella > Klebsiella sp. GG_Kp175. The sequence continues at coordinate 232,252 of NZ_JBEAFX010000011.1, forward strand.
GCAACGCCAATGCTGACGGTGACCGACATCGTCTGATATTCGCTGATCGCCTGACGGATAGCCTCCGCCACCATCAGCGCGCGGGCGATCGGCGAATGAGGCAAAAAGAGCAGAAACTCCTCGCCTCCCCAGCGATATATCTTATCTTCGCGGTCCACCGAGGTTTCCAGAATGCGGGAGATCACCAACAGGACTTCATCGCCTTTTTGATGACCGTGAATATCATTAATACTTTTGAAATGATCGATATCGATTAGCAGCAGACAAAAACCATGGCCGATAAACGACGGCGCATCGACGAGCCGGTAAAATTCGCGGCGATTGAGCAGTCCGGTTAAGGGATCGTGGGCGGCGGAAAATTCCAGCTCTTTTTTCAGAAGCACTTCTTCGGTGATATCGTGAATGATGCATAACATCAGCCGAATATTATATAGCACCACCGGCCCGGCATAGGTTTGAACATGGCGCAGCGAGCCGTCAGCCAGAATATGAGTAAAATTAAGCGGCTTATGCCCGCCGGGCATATTGGCAATGTTATTCATAATAGGGATCACATCCCGGCCCAGGGTATTAATTTGCCAGGTATGTTTATTGCGCATTTCCTCATCGGAATAATGATAAAAGCGCAGTGCGGCAATATTGGCATCGACAATCAGGCCCTCTTTCTGAGGATCGATCAACAGCATTGGCGCGGTATTGGTCATAAAAAAACGGGCAAAAAAACCATTGTTACGCCGCTGGTAGCGGCGGGAGCCGGTATGAATCGACTGATTTTGCGCGAGCAGCTTCACCGCTTCAAATAACAGTAAGGGGCCGCAGTCCTCGGTCTCGACCAGGGTGGTTTTACAATATACCGACTGCAACCCTTTGGCGGTCTGCAGCGTCCAGACTTCAAATATCTCAGTCATCGCGTCGAGATAGCGCAGATAATGCTGCAGCTGCGTTTCCGGGCAGGTGGAATAGATACCGTTGCGCATCTCATTCAGCGACATATCGCCGCTCAGCGTCCGGGAAGCCTGATTGGCATAGACCACACACTCTGTAAAAGGATGGACTACCCAGATCGGCGTGCTTAATACATCAAAAACAGCCAGCTCTTTTAATAACATACAGGCCCCAAATCGACCCACTCCCGGCGCGGAACGGCACATGATTCAGTGCAGCCCTGACGCTGGCATAAAGTGATAGCAAAAAGTCATCGAGTAAACGTCATTACGCGCGTGCGCGGCAAGTATAGTCGGTTACAGGCCCAGCGACGCCCATCCGGAGCGACTTTGCGCACGGTTTAACCGACAAAGACGACACTGCCTTTATTATTAATTTTATTTCAATAGCATAGCAGCAATGCCAGAACAGGTAGTCGCTTTTGATCACAGACTGTGTATACCCGTCACACTTTACGCGGCAGGAGCGCAGGCTTGTCCTGTGGCACGCAGATTGTCGCTGTTCTGCTCAGCGTTACCGTGATAGTTTCTATCATAACGCTCATTTTTAATGGTCATCACAGTGAAAAAATCCACCAGCAAAATCACGCTTTCCGACATAGCGCGTGAAGCTAACGTCGGCGTGGCCACCGTCGACCGGGTACTCAACAAGCGCGCGGCGGTGAAGGAATCGACCGCGTACCGCGTGCTGGAGGCCGCCCGGCGGCTGGGGTTTACGCTCGAACAGCCGCACTATCGCCTGGCCGCCGGCAAAGCGCCGGTTACCGTCAGAATGGGCTTTATTCTGCTGCAGGAGACCCACTCCTTCTACCTGCCGCTGGCAAGGGCGCTGGCAAGAGAGGCCGCGCCGTGGCTGCCGGCAGGCGAGACACCGGCGATCCTGCATTTTACCATTGATGCGGTGGAAGCAATGGCCCAAGCCATTCACCGGCTCAGCGATGAGGTGGAGGTGCTCGGCCTGGTGGCGCTGGATCATCCGCTGATTCGCCATGCGGTGGGCCGGGCCGCCGCCCGCGGCGTTCGCGTATTCACTCTACTTTCAGATCTGTCGGTTCCCCAGCGCAGCGGCTATATCGGCCTCGATAACCAAAAAGCCGGGCGCACCGCCGCCTGGTTTATCGACCGCTTATGCCGTGGCGAAGGCGAAATAGCCATTATCATTGGCGATAATCGTTTTACCTGTCAGGAAAGCTGTGAGATCAGCTTCCGCTCCTGCCTGCGCGAGCAGGGTAAAGGGCAGCAGATCCTCGAGCCGGTTCGCAGCCACGAACGGGCGGATGTCGCCAGAAGCGTAACGGAAAAGCTGCTCAGCCAGTACCCGGCCCTGCAGGCGATCTATGCTCCCTGCGGCGGCGTCGAAGGGATTGTCGGGGCGCTGCGCGACAGCGGCCGCCAGCAGGCCGTCACCCTGGTCTGCCATGGCCCGCTAAGCGGCAGTGAACTGGCGCTGATCGACGGCACCATCGATGTCATTCTCAACCACCGGCTGGATGACCTGGCCGCCGCCACCCTGCACGCCATGACGGAAGCCGTTTCGCGGCCGCCCAGCGACGTGATTTCGCACCCTCAGCCTTTCGATATCATCACCAAAGAAAATATGTAAACGCTCGCCCCGTCGCCAACGGGGCTGCCTCGCGCCTGAACCACGCCTCGCCTCATTTTGATAAATAACTATCAAAAACAACATCAATACAAATCATGATGACCATCATAAAATTATCATTCCAATATTGTTGGCTATGAAATTTTTATTCGATACTCTGCGGCATCCCCTGTGAAAAAAGGAAGCCGACATGACACATCCTATCGCCAACGCCCCCTGCAGCTGGGGCGTGGATGACCCGAAAAACCCTGACCTTCCCGCCTGGGCTACCGTGCTGAAGGAGGCGGCGCAGGCCGGGTATCGCAGCATCGAGCTCGGCCCGTGGGGCTACCTGCCCACCGACCCGTCCAGCCTGCGCGCGGCGCTGGACCAGCATCAGCTGTCGCTGGTCGCCGGGACGATCTTTGACGATCTGGTGAACGAGGCCCATTACCCCACTCTGGAGGCGCTGACCCATCAAATATGCCGCAATCTGTCTCAGGTTCCGGCCGCCGAACCTATCCCGGGGCACCCTTTCCAGCCGCCCTATCTGGTGATTATCGACTTCGGCAACCCCGAGCGGGCGCGCTTTGCCGGACGCAGCGCGCTGGCTCCGCGCCTCAATGACCAGGACTGGCAGCGGATGATGGCGCACATTACCGCCCTCAGCACCCTCGCCTGGCGGGAGTACGGTGTGCGGGCGGTTATCCATCCCCACGCCGGGGGCTGCATCGAATTTGCCGATGAAATCGAGCGGCTGGCCAACGATATCCCGCACGACGTGGCGGGGTTGTGTCTGGATACCGGGCATCTCTACTACGCCGGAATGGATCCGCTCACCTGGCTGGATCGCTATTACGCGCGGCTCGACTACCTGCACTTCAAGGATGTGGATCCGCAGGTTTACCAGCGCGCCATCGCCGAAGGCATCGACTTTTTCACCGCCTGCGCCGAAGGGGTGATGTGCCCGCTCGGCAGCGGCGCCATTGACTACCCGGCCATTAACGATTTCCTTGCCCGCCGCGGCTATCAGGGCTGGATAACCATTGAACAAGAGCGTGATCCGCGCCATGCCGCAGGCAGCCTGCAGGCGGTCACGGAGAGCCTGCGCTATCTGCGCGACGTTGGATTCTGACAGGAGACACCCCATGATTAACGGTTTAAGACCTCTCGATCGCACCCTGCGCTGGGGCATGGTCGGCGGCGGCGGCAGCAGCCAGATCGGCTATATTCACCGCTCTGCCGCCCTGCGCGATAACACCTTTGCGCTGCTGGCAGGCGCCTTTGATATTAATGCCGAACGCGGGCGCCAGTTCGGCCAACAGCTGGGGGTGGATCCCGATCGCTGTTACGCCGACTACCAGAGTCTGTTTCGCGGCGAGGCTGCCCGCCCGGACGGTATTCAGGCCGTGTCGATTGCCACGCCGAATAACACCCATTATGCCATCTGCCGGGCGGCGCTGGAGGCCGGGCTGCACGTGGTGTGCGAAAAGCCGCTGTGCTTCAGCAGCGAAGAGGCGGACGACCTGGTGGCCCTCAGCCAGCGGCAGCACAAAATCATCGGCGTGACCTACGGCTATGCCGGTCATCAGCTTATCCTCCAGGCCCGGCAGATGATCGCCGACGGACTGCTGGGCGACATCCGTATCGTCAATATGCAGTTTGCTCATGGCTTCCACGCCCAGCCGGTGGAGCAGGAAAACGCCAGTACCCGCTGGCGGGTCGATCCCCGCTTCGTCGGCCCCAGCTATGTGCTGGGGGATTTAGCCACCCACCCGCTGTTTCTGGTCGAAACCATGGCCCCGCAGCTGAAGATCGCCCGGCTGATGTGCGCCAGACAAAGCTTCGTCAAAAGCCGCGCGCCGCTGGAGGATAACGCGCAGGTGCTGATGGAGTATGACAACGGTGCCATCGGCTCGCTGTGGAGCTCCGCCGTTAACTGCGGCTCCATGCACGGGCAAAAGGTGCGCATCGTGGGAGAAAAGGCCAGTCTCGAATGGTGGGATGAACAGCCCAACCAGCTGCGTTACGAGGTGCAGGGCGAGCCAGCGCGCATTCTGGAGCGAGGCATGGACTATCTTGATCCGCTGGCGCGTCAGGATGATCGCATCGGCGGTGGTCACCCGGAGGGGCTGTTCGAGGCCTGGTCGAATCTCTATCGCCGCTTCGCCATCGCTATGGACGCCGCGGACCGGCGCGACGAAGCGCTGCTGGCCGACTTCTGGTATCCGGACGCCCGCGCCGGGGCGTTCGGCGTCCGCTGGGTGGAAAACTGCGTGCGCTCGGCCGACAACGGCGCCTGCTGGGTCGACTTCCGCTAACTCGCCGGCTCAGGGCCTCGCCCTGAGCCTTCCACGTTACTTTTCAATGCGCGCCAGCTGGGTTTTATCGGCCTCGCGGGCGCGATCGGCCAGCCCCTGAAACGCTGCGGCGCCATAGTATTGCTCGGGCGCCGGTAGAGCCTGCATATCGTGCCCCGGGTAGATCTGCAGCTCGCCGAGGTCGCGCAAGCGGAACCCCGCCACCTGCGAGGGCATGGTCAGGCGATATGGCGGCATGGTTTCGAAAGGGACCGGCGTCGGCAGCCGGTTTTCCTGCAGGTCGTAATTACGCTTCAGCACCAGAAACTTATCCGGCACCCGTCGGCGACTGTTCCACCAGTCGCCATCTATCCGCTGGAACATCGCTTCCGTCTCCCCTCGCGTGGCCACCATCAGCCGGGTCAGCGCCTTTTTCAGCGCCGCCTCCATGGCCTGGTTATACGCTTCCACTGACCCGCCATGGCCGCTAAGGATGACGTTAATTGCCAGCCTGGCGCCCAGTAAATTGGAATAGAGATCTTCCGGCGAAAACGCGGAGATCTCCTCAGAAAACCCCGGCACCGACTGGAAGCCATACCACTGGGCGATCTCATGCCACTGGGCGATTTCGAAGGCCAGATGTCCGGCGAGCCAGGCCGCCAGCTGATAGCGCTGCCTGACGCCCGGCGGCGGCGTAAAGGCATTCAGCTGAACGCGGCGCACCCCCAGCTCTTCGCTGTAGAATATGCGCCCCGCCTGGCCCAGCGTCGGCGAAATGCGATTGAACAGATAAAAGGTGTAATCCGCCGTGTCGCGCACATGGGCAATATCGATAAACCCGCCGCGACGGGTATAAATAAGCCCGTTTTGCTCCTCGCTCAGTCCCAGCAGATTTTTCACCGCCCCGAGCGCGCTGTCGTTGTAATGGTGCTTGCCCAGAGAATCCAGAGTCAGCACGTTACCAATCTGGTACACCGGGATGGGGATGCCCACCGCCCGCACGTGCAGGTCGTAACCAAAGGCGCAGCATGGCCGCAGCGATTCCGGCGGCGACAGCTCGCCCAGGGTGGGAACCGGATGGATCGCCGTCACCGCGGGCAATACCGGGTCCTGCGCCAGCGCCGGCAGCGCCAGCGCGAATAACAGCCATAAGGCTTTACGCATCAACAGCCTCTCCACAGCAACAAAAGAACGCGCATCTTACCGGCAGACGGCGCCTGCAGGTTTAGTTAAAAGCGGTATTCACCGGAGACAAAGAAGCTATTGCGGTCGTTAAAACCGAATTCAGTCAGCACGTTAAAGTTTTTGGTGACTTCATACTGGGCGCCAATCAGCATATTCCACGGCGAGGTCAGCTTTTGCTTAACGTCGAATTTGCCCTCGCCGTCTTTATTGACCGCGGCAATTAGGGGCTGCAGCTCTGGCGGCATGTGCAGGTCGGCGAGATCTCCCTTAAACTCCTGCTGCACGTCCTGATACATGCTGCCGACCCACAGGCTGAGATGGGACGGCCCGTCGATCCCCTGAAAACTGAAGCGGTAGCCGACGCGCGGCGAGACGGTGACCGCCGAAATGCTGCCGTCGAGGATATCGAAGTCGGTGCGGGTGTAGTTAGTATCCACCAACCCAAACCAGTTGCCGTAGCCGCCGGCGAGCGTAAAGCCGGTCCCCCAAGTGGTGCCTTTAAAATCAAGCGTAAAATCAATATTCTGCAGCTTTCCGCTTTGATAAAGCTGATGAACCGCGCCGGCGATGACCCGGTCCAGACCGCGAAACTGCGACGGATCTGAATCCACTGAGACCTGGGAGACGGACGACCCGCGGGTATGCCCCACCAGTCCGTAAACGTTGAGGAACGGAAAGACCCACATATCAAGGCGCAGGTTTTCGGTTTTGCTCTTCTCGCGGGTGTGCCCGGCATCGATGGCGAACATATCGCTGGGAATGGGATGGTTGCCGAGCTTAAGCCCGGAAAAGGTAATACTGTCGACCATGATATCCTGTCGGATATTCATATAGCTCAGATTGACGCCGTAAGGTAACGGAATGGAATATCCCCTGGCGCGAGCCTCCTCGCCCCAGATCGGAAAATAGCTGTCGCTCTGGTCCGGCTCCGCAGCCGACGTGCCCCAGGCCGCTAACAGCAGCGTTAACACCGCGCCGGATGATCTCATTTTTGTTCTCATGTGTAGTTATAAACCCGAACCGACATTGAAATAGACCGCCTGTTCATGCTCGCTGAACGCCATGTCAATCCCGGTACGTAAACCGTACTGTCGCGCGATCAGGTATCGAAAACCGGCCCCCCATGCCACCTCTGACTCTTCCCATAGCGTATCCGCCGCGTCAGCGGCGCTCCCGGCGCCAACGAATCCCTGCAGGATCCAGCGCGGAGTAACCGCCCAGGCCAGCTGGGTTTGCGCCGTGGCCACGTAGTCGCCCTGATAGCGGTAGCGCGAAATCCCGCGCAACGCGATATAAGGACGCGCCATCGGCATCAGATGCTTATCATGGTGGGTTAAGGACTGATAATTGCCCGCGACCGCCAGGGTCAGCGTCTGGCTGAGCGGAATAAACACCTTTCCGTCCAGCGAAAAAGTGTTGTAGTGATAATCGCCCCCGAGCAGCGAACGGAAAAACCGATATTCCCCCTTCAGCGCTAACCCACTCTGAGGATAGAAAATATTATCGGTAGTGTCATATTCCGCCACCACCCCCAGCGCCGAAGAGGTGCTGTTTTGCCCGAGCACCTGCTGCCACACCCGGTTGAGCCGTGGATTATCGGTAGAGACATCCGCCCGGGCATACACCTGGGAGGCCCCGAGGAACACCGGCGTGTCGCCTAGGCGAAACAGCAGCTTTTGCAGCGCGGCGACGCCTTTGGTCTGCGTCTGCACCGGTTTAGCATGGCTGAAGCCGCCGGTGTCGCCGGAATAGATATCCAGATTGACGTTAGCGTAGCCGGCGCCCGCCAGGTAACGAATGCGATCATGCTGCCAGGTGTGGCGATGGCCGCCGCCAATAAACCAGGTGCCATTCTGCGTGGCGGCCCCGCCAAAAGCGGTGAGCGGCGGAGGAATAAACTGCCCGCCCTCCCGGCTACCTTTGCCGTGTAAAAACAGGCCAAACAGTCCGCCACCATAGCCGATGGCCGGCTCGGTTATCGCCAGCGGCACCGGCAGAAAACCGTAACGGTTTTCCGCCAGATACTGACTCATGTCGAGCATGCCATCTTCCGCATCGAAGAGATCGGCGGCATCGCCAGGCGGGCACAACAGGAACAGAAGCGCCAGCGTGGACAGCGGGAATTTCATGCTCACTCCAGGGCGTTGGGGCGCGCACGACACGCGTGGCGAACAGGATTATTACAACGGAATTAGGAAAATATAACGTAACCGGATAATCCTCACCAACGCGCAGTGGCCTGTTTTTTGGGTATTTTTGGACAAAAAAGAGCTGGCCGTCACAGAAAGCCGCCTTCGCTCCGCCGGACGGCGCGATGATTGTATTCATAAGGTGAATGTCGTATAACATAGCGCTACCGAGGGGTGTCCCGTGAGGGCTGAGATGGCGCAAGCCGAACCCTTTGAACCTGATCTGGGTCATGCCAGCGAAGGGACGGGTCGGCAATTTTGCCAGCATTACCGCCATTGCCTGTTCACACCCCTGCACGCCCGGATCTCCCCTGCACAACTGGAGGTCCTGTGATTGTTCCCGCGTTTAGCCAAGGTCTTTATGGCCGTTTACGCCAGCTGGCCGCCGCTGACTGGCAGCACTATGTGGCGCACCCTTTCGTCCGGCAGCTCGCCGAAGGCACCCTTGCTGAAAGCGCATTTCGTCGCTATCTCACCCAGGATTATCTGTTTCTGATCCATTTCGCCCGCAGCTACGCGCTGCTGGTGAGTAAACTGCGCACGCTGCCGGAGATGCGCGCCGCGGCCGCCTCCATGAACGCCATTCTTAACGAAGTGCCGCTGCACGTCGGCTACTGCGCCCAGTGGGGCATTAGCGAACCGGAGATGGCCGCCCAGCCTGAAGCGCCGGAAACCATCAACTATACCCGCTACGTGCTGGATATCGGCCATGCAGGCGACGCGCTGGATCTGCTGGTCGCTCTGATGCCCTGCGTAGCGGGTTACGCCGAAATCGGTCTGGGCCTGCTGCATCACCCCACCACCCGACTGGACGACAATCCTTACGCCTCGTGGATCCGCAACTACGGCGATGAAGGCTATCTGCAGGGCGTCAGCGCCGCGCTGGCGCTGCTGGAGACCGTGTGGCAACAGCGTGGAAGCGAGACCCGTATCACTGAACTGAGCGACATCTTCACCACCGCCACCCGCCTTGAGGCGCAGTTCTGGCAGATGGGGCTCAACGCCGCGGTGGAGTCCCGGGCGTGACGGCGCCAGGTATCGAGGTCCGCAATCTGAGCCTCCATTTCGGCGACCGCCGCCTGTTCGACAATCTGTCGCTGACGGTCCCCGGCGGCCAGTGGGTGTCGCTGCTCGGCGCCAGCGGGGCCGGAAAAACCAGCCTGCTGCGGGTCATGGCCGGCCTGGCCCCCGCCACCTGCGGGGAAGTGGTCGCCAGCGACGGCAAGCCGATACCCGGCCGCCTGGCGTGGATGGGGCAGAAAGATCTGCTTTACCCCTGGCTGAGCGTTCGGGAGAACGTCGCCCTCGGCGCGCGGCTGCGCGGTGAGAAAGTGGATCACGCCCGGGTCGCCACCCTGCTGGAACAGGTGGAGCTCGCCTCCTGCGCCGACGCCCGGCCGGCGACGCTCTCCGGCGGGATGCGTCAGCGCGCCGCGCTGGCCCGCACCCTGTATGAGGACCGGCCCATCGTGCTAATGGATGAGCCTTTCTCGGCGCTGGACACCCTCACCCGCACGCGCATTCAGACCCTCGCGGCCACCCTGCTGGCGGGGCGGACGGTGGTGCTGATCACCCACGATCCGCTGGAAGCCTGCCGGCTGAGCCACCGTCTGCTGGTCCTCTCGGCCGCCGACGGGGAGATCGACGACAGCCATCACCTCACCGGCGCGCCGCCGCGCGCGCCGGACGCGCCCGAGCTGTTGAACGCCCAGGCGGCGCTGCTGCAGCAGTTGATGAGGGCCCACTCATGAGCGGACGTCTCTGGCGCGGCGGCATGGTGTTCTGCGGACTGGTGCTTCTCTGGGAGCTGGCCAGCCGCAGCGGCATTCCGCGCTTTCTTTTACCCTCCCCGGCAGCGGTCGCCGAGGCGCTGTGGGTCAATCGCGCCTATCTCGGCTGGCACACGCTGATTACCCTCAGCGAGATCCTCAGCGGCCTGGCGCTGGGGGTGGCGCTCGGCGTCACGCTGGCGCTGGGCATGATCCTCTCCCCGCGCCTGCAGCGCTGGCTGATGCCGCTGGTGCTCTCCAGCCAGGCGATCCCGGTCTTTGCCCTCGCCCCGCTGCTGGTGCTGTGGCTGGGGTTTGGCATGAGCGCCAAAGTGGCGATGGCGGTGCTGGTGATTTTCTTTCCCGTCACTTCCGCCTTCTTTGACGGCTTGCGACGGGTCAACCACGACTATCTCGATCTGGCGCGCAGCATGAACGCCTCCTTTGGCGCTCAGCTACGGCATGTCCGCCTGATGGCCGCCCTGCCGGCGCTGGGCTCGGGCCTGCGCATGGCGGCGGCGGTGGCCCCCATCGGCGCCATTATCGGCGAATGGGTCGGCTCCGCCGAGGGACTGGGCTACGTCATGCTCAATGCCAACGCGCGGCTGCAAACCGATATCTGCTTCGCCGCGCTGTTTATTTTAGTGCTGCTGACCCTCTTCCTGTGGCTGGCGGTAGACACCCTGCTGCACCGGCTGATCGACTGGTCGCCGGAATAATCATGAAGTAATAAAGGAAAACAGATGAAAACGTCGCTTTTCGCCGGGGCAACCCTGACGGCGCTGCTCAGCGGTCACGCGCTGGCCAATGAACCGCTCACCCTGGTGCTGGACTGGTATATTAACCCCGACCATGCGCCGATTATGGTGGCCGAGCAGATCGGCGCCTTTAAGGCCCAGGGTCTGGACGTCAAGATTGTCCCTCCGTCGGATCCGGCGCTGCCGCCCCGTATGGTGGCCGCCCGTCAGGCAGACCTGGCCATCACATATCAGCCGCAGGTGCACTTCTTCGCTGACGAAGGATTACCGCTGGTGCGCGTGGGCACCCTGATCAACTCGCCGCTGAATACGGTGATCGCCCTCGATAAGCAGATCAAAACCCCGGCGGATCTGCAAGGCAGGAAGGTGGGTTACTCGGTCAGCGGCATTGAGCAGGCCACCCTGGCGACCATGGCGCAGCATTCGGGGATCGATCCGGCCAGTATCAAGCTGGTCAACGTCAATTTTCAGCTGACCAGCGCTCTGCTGGCAGGCCAGGTGGACGCGGTCATCGGCGGCTATCGTAATATAGAAGCGCAGGAGCTGAAGCTGCAGGGCAAAGCTCCAGTGGTGATGAACGTTGAGGATTATGGCGTACCGGCCTATGACGAGCTGGTGATTGTCGCCCACCGCGACGCGATTCATGAGGCGAAAATCCGTAAATTCCTCACCGCCCTGCAGGCCGGGGTCAGCTATCTGCGCGCCCATCCACAGGAGAGCTGGGAGGCGTTCGCCGCCGCGCACCCGGAGCTGAAGACCGAGCTTAACCATCAGGCGTGGCTGCAAACCGTGCCGCTGTTCGCCACCGATCCGGCGGCGCTGGATAAAGCGCGCTATGACACTTACGAACAGTTTTTATATAACAATAAGTTGGTGAAAAAAGTTACACCTTTAACAAATTATGCGGTTGAGCTGCATTGACTCTTGCTATCGCTGACGGAAGGCTTTCCGTCAGCGCTTTAACGCAGCGGCAATAAAAATATAGAGACTTTCTCACTAATAATTACACTTTAAAGGGTTATCGTTACCTTGGGTTGTTTTATTATAATTCAGCAGGTTATGTTAATTTTTACCCCGGTAAGAATAGCGTCAAAATAACGCAATCAATAAAACGTTGAATGCGGATTTAAAAAGCCATATATTGTGCGCGCTTTATGAATGCCAATTCAATTCCTTACACCAATTATTCAACCAGCGTTCAACCGCAATGCTGGTTGTGGGAGTGATATGATGACGGATAAAGTCCGTATTGATACTTTACGTGCTGATTTATTAGACGCAAACAACGAAACCTTTTTGGCCCGTCAGGCCGAATTTGAATCGAATGTCAGGAGTTACCCGCGTAAGTTACCGCTGGCTATCACTAAAGCTGAAGGCGTGTGGCTGACGGATGCGGATAACAAACAGTACCTGGACTGCCTCGCCGGCGCCGGTACTCTCGCTCTGGGCCACAACCACCCTGATGTATTGCAGAGCATCCAAAGTGTCATTACCAGCGGCTTGCCGTTACATACTCTCGATCTGACTACCCCGTTAAAAGATCGTTTCTCCGAATACCTGCTCTCTTGCCTGCCGGGCGAAGGGAAAGAGTATTGCCTGCAGTTCACCGGTCCTTCCGGCGCTGACGCCGTGGAAGCGGCGCTGAAGCTGGCGAAAAAATACACCGGCCGTTCCGCGGTGATCAGCTTCTCCGGCGGCTATCACGGGATGACCCACGGCGCGCTGTCGGTCACCGGCAACCTGTCGCCGAAAGCGGCGGTCAACGGCATGATGCCGGAAGTACAGTTTATGCCTTACCCGCACCTGTACCGCTGCCCGCTGGGCATCGGCGGCGAAGCCGGCGTCAAAGCGCTAACCTACTACTTCGAAAACCTGATCAACGACGTGGAGAGCGGCGTCCGTAAACCGGCGGCGGTTATCCTCGAAGCCGTTCAGGGCGAAGGCGGCGTGAACCCGGCGCCGGTCGAGTGGCTGCAGCGCATCCGCAAAGTGACCGAAGAGCACGGCATTCTGCTGATCGTCGATGAAGTGCAGGCTGGCTTTGCCCGTACCGGTAAATTCTTCGCCTTCGAACACGCCGGTATTCAGCCGGACATCATCGTGATGTCGAAAGCGGTTGGCGGCGGTCTGCCGCTGGCGGTGCTGGGCATTAAAAAGCAGTTCGACGCCTGGGAACCGGGTCACCACACCGGCACCTTCCGCGGCAACCAGCTGGCGATGGCTACCGGCCTGACCACCCTGCGTCATCTGCGCGACAATAAGATTGCCGACAAAGTCGCCGCCCAGGGCGAGTGGCTGAAAGGCAAACTGGCGGAGCTGCAGAAACGCTACCCGGTAATCGGCCACGTTCGCGGTCTCGGTCTGATGATCGGTATCGAAATCGTCAAGCCGAACGAAGCGCAGGATCACATGGGTTGCTACCCGGCTGACGGTGAACTCTCTGCCCTGCTGCAGAAGAAATGCTTTGAAGCGGGCCTGATTCTGGAGCGCGGTGGCCGTCACGGCTGCGTGCTGCGCCTGCTGCCGTCCCTGCTGATCAGCAACGCGGAACTGGATGTGTTCCTCGACAAATTTGAACAGGCCCTGCTGGCCGCCGGCGTAAAACCGGTCTGAGTGGAGTAAGTGACCACCATGTCCACATTGAATCCGATTCTTGCTGGTTCGGCGCAGAGCGTTGAGGCCTATCAGCAGGTTATCGAGCAGACCAGTCAGGCCGTTGTGCAGTGGCTGAAACAACCTGAGATGTATCAGGGGAAAAGCGTTGACGAACTGCGTGAGCGTATCTCCCTTGAGTTTAACGAACAGGGTTTGGGTAACCAGGCGGCGATTGACCGTGCAATCGAGTACTTCCTGAAAGACAGTCTGTCGGTGCATCACCCGCAGTGCGTGGCGCACCTGCACTGCCCGAGCCTGGTGATTAGCCAGGCGGCGGAAGTGTTGATCAACGCCACCAACCAGAGCATGGACTCCTGGGACCAGAGCCCGTCGGCGACCATCATTGAGATGAAGCTGATCGAGTGGCTGCGCGCCCGGGTCGGCTATCCGGCAGGCGATGCCGGCGTCTTCACCAGCGGCGGCACCCAGAGCAACCTGATGGGGCTGATGTTGGCGCGCGACGCCTTCTTTGCCCGCCAGGGACACTCCATCCAGCAGGATGGGCTGCCGGGGGATATCCGCAAGTACAAAGTACTGTGCTCCGAAAACGCCCACTTCTCGGTGCAGAAGAACATGGCGCTGATGGGGCTCGGCTACCGCTCGGTCACGCTGGTGAAAACCGACGAATTCGCGCGGATGGACGTGGCCGATCTGCAGGCGAAGATTGCGCAAGCGCAGGCTAACGGCGAGCAGATCATGGCGATCGTCGCCACCGCCGGCACCACCGACGCGGGGGCTATCGACCCGCTGCGCGACATCGCCGGTATCGCCGCGGAGCATCAGATCTGGCTGCACGTTGACGCAGCATGGGGCGGCGCGCTGCTGCTGTCTGAGCAGTATCGCGACTATCTTGACGGTCTGGAGCTGGTGGATTCCGTTACCCTGGACTTCCACAAGCAGTTTTTCCAGACCATCAGCTGCGGCGCGTTCCTGCTGAAGGATGCCCGCCATTACGAGCTGATGCGTTATCAGGCGGCCTATCTCAACTCCGAGTTCGATGAAGAACACGGCGTGCCGAACCTGGTGTCTAAGTCGCTGCAGACCACCCGTCGCTTCGATGCGCTGAAGCTGTGGATGGGCCTCGAAGCGCTGGGCCAGAAGCAGTATGCGGCGATCATCGATCACGGCGTCACCATGGCGAAAAACGTCGCGGAGTACGTGAAGTCTCAGCCGACGCTCGAGCTGGTGATGCAGCCGCAGCTGGCGAGCGTGCTGTTCCGTTCCCGTCCGGCGCAGATGGCGCAGAGCGACGCGGCGGCAATCGCCCTGCTCAACCAGCGCGTCGGCGACGCCCTGCTGGCTTCCGGCCGCGCTAACGTCGGCGTGACCGAGCACAACGGCGTTACCTGCCTGAAGCTGACCCTGCTGAACCCGGTGGTGACGCTGGATGATGTGAAGGTCCTGCTGAGCCTGGTGGAGCGCACCGCTCAGGAGCTGCTGGCGCAATAATCTGCCTGAGCGAGGCGGCGTCTGTCGCCCCGCTCAACGGCCAGCCCAGCCAGTACTAAGCCGATAAGTTCTCTTATCGGCTTTTTTATGCCTGCCTGCGCTACCGACGCGCTTCTACGCTTCTCGCCGTAGGTTCGTTGACGCCTGCCCGCCGCGATGCCACAGTATGGTCCCGATAATGGCAATCGCCAGAACCTAACGTCCCGGTAATAAGGATGATAATGGAGAAACGCTTACCCGGCCTCGATCTCGACGCCCTGCGCAGCTTTGTGACCGGCATGGAGTGCGGCAGCTTCGCCCTGGCGGCGCAGCGTCTGGCGCGCTCCACCTCCGCCGTCAGCGCCCAGCTTAAAAAGCTGGAGGGCCAGTGCGGCGCCGCGCTGGTGGTAAAGCAGGGGCGGCACCTGGCGCTGACCGCGGAAGGCGAAAAGTTAATGAGCTACGCCAGGCGGCTGCTGGCGCTCAATGATGAAACCCTGCGCGCGCTGCAGGGCGAGCGGCTCACCGGCGAAATTCACCTTGGCATGCAGGAAGATTTTGGCGAATCGCTGATGCCGGGGATCCTTGGGCAGTTTACCCGCCACCATCCGCAGGTACGGATAGTCGCGAGGGTGGATCGCAATGGCCCGCTGCGCCAGGCGCTGGCGGAGGAGACGCTGGATCTGGCGCTGCTGTGGCAAACCGAAGATCAGGGTCCGGGGCTGGGCCGCTGTCCGCTGGCGTGGATTGCGCATCCTGACTTTGACGTTCGCGCGCTGCTGGCGTCCGGCGAGCCGCTGCCGCTGGTGATGTTCGACAGCCCGTGCCTGATGCGTTCCCGCGCCATTGCCTGTCTCGATGCCGCTGGGATCCCCTGGCAGGTGGTGTTCGTCAGCGGCAGCCTGAGCGGCATCTGGGCGGCGGTGCAGGCCGGCCTGGGGCTGACGGTTCGCACCCGCATCGGCATGCCCGGCAATCTGCGCCCCGCCGGCGGACTGCTGCCATCCCCTGGCAGTCTGGTCGTCAGTCTGCAACAAACCCCGCGTCAGGAACCCCATTCCGCCGCGGTCGCGCTGCTCGGCGAACTGATGACCGAGGCCCTACAGGGGTGGGTTGAAAGGTGACAGTGTCACGATAACTCCCCTAACCCTCTCCCGAAGGGAGAAGGAACCGTTCGGCAGTCACCGGCAAGGGGTATTCTGCGCCGTTCCCGTTTCAGTGCCCGGTGGCAGCTGCGCCTTACCGGGCCTACATTCTTCCTACGCGCTCCCGTAGGCCGGGCAAGCGCAGCGCCGCCCGGCATCAGGTATAAGGCCTGGAGGGATCCATCCGCCAGAGGCCTGCGCCGCGGGTCAGGCTTTGCTCTCCTGCAACAGCTGCTGGATCACCTGCTCCTGGCGGGCATAATCCCCTTCGCCGAAGGCGGTATAGCGAAGCTGCCCGCGAGCGTCAAAAATGTAATGCGCCGGCCAGTATTGATTGCCAAAGGCGTTCCAGATGCTGTACTCATTATCCGCCACCACCGGGTAGGTTATCCGCCACTCCTTCACCGCCTGGCGAAGCAGCGGCAGCGAACGCTCCCAGGGATATTCAGGAGTATGCACGCCAATCACCACCAGCCCGGCCGCGCGGTATTTGTTCGCCCAGTCGCGCACGTAAGGCAGGGTATGCTGGCAGTTGATGCACTCCCGGGTCCAGAAATCCACCAGCACCACTTTGCCCTTCAGACGCTCCGGGGTTAACGCCGGGCTATTGAGCCATGCGCTGCCCCCCACCAGCGAAGGCATGGCGCTGCTGGGCTCGGGCATAGCGATCGGTTGCAGAACCGTTTTCTGCGTCGGCTGCGGCAGACGGGCGGCCAGCCGCTGCTCCAGCGCCTGACTCCACCCTCCCGCGCTTTGCAAATAGCGGTCGCCGCCGCTGGCGATCAGCGCCACCGAGGCCAGCATCGCCACCCCCGCCAGCCGGCGCAGCCGTTCGCCGAACGCCAGCCCGAAACGCAGACGGGCAATCAACGCCGCGCCGCACCACCCGAGCAGGAATAACATCAGCGCCCCGCCGCTGCCGTAGGCCAGCAGCAACCCACCGGTGGTCGCCTGGCCCGGATGCACAAAGCCCAGGCTCAGTATCGCCCCCAGTACCGGCCCGGCGCACGGCGCCCACAGCAGCCCCACCGCCAGCCCGGCCAGCAACGAACCGATCCAGCCGCGCTGGCGTGAGCTGGCGTCGTTAAGCTGATTCCCCAGCGCCACCAGCGGTGAAGTCAGCCGCTGTGCGATGCGCTGCGAAAGCAGACTCAGCCCGACAAGGGCGAAGAACGCCAGCGCCAGGCTGCGTCCAACCAGAGTCAGATTGACCACCCAGCCGCTGGCGACCGTCACCAGCCACGAGACAACGCCGAACATCAGCGCCATTCCCGCCAGCATGATCGCCAGCTGCCCCCGGCGGCCCCGGACGCTGGCGAACAGCAGCGGGATCACCGGCAGCGTACAGGGGCTCAGCAGGGTTAACATCCCGCCGAAAAACGCAATTAATATCGACATCGCCTTCTCCTCATTGTGTCGTCGCTGCCGGGAGTGGCAGCCACGACATTACAGCAAGGAGATGTAGGGCGGATGTGTCAGGAAAGCGGGAGAATTGTCGGCTTAGTTTTCCAACTGCGCCGGAGATACAGCAGGATACAATCCCTGCCCGGCGAGACGCACGCTGGCGTCCAGGCCGCCCTGCGGGCGGTTGGACAGGCGCAGCGTGCCGTTCATCTGGCTGACCAGCTGCGCGGCGATCGCCAGTCCCAGACCGGTGCCGCCGGTATCGCGATTGCGCGAGTCCTCCAGGCGAAAAAAGGGCTGCAGCACCGCCTGCAGCGACGCCTCAGGGATCCCCGGCCCCTCATCCAGCACATGGATAGTGATATCCCCGGCGGCGTCGCGGGTCAGGGTTACCGTTACCGTGGCGCCGAATTTCAGCCCGTTATCGATAAGGTTAGTCATCACCCGGCGCAGGGCCTGCGGTGGGATCCACACCACCCCGGCGCTCTCCTCGGGGCAAAACCGCACCGGCCGGCCAACGTCGGCATAATCGCAGGCGATACTGTCGAGAAAGGCGTCAAGGTTCAGCCGCTGGCGCGCCTCCGCCAGCGGCTGTGAGGTGCGGGCGAAGGCGATACCTTCGCGCACCAGGCGGGTCATATTGTCGAGATCCTGCAGCAGTTTGTCGCGCAGTTCCGGCTGGTCGGCCATCTCCACCCGCAGCTTCATCCGGGTGATCGGCGTTTGCAGATCATGGGAGATGGCGGCGAGGATCCGCGCCCGCTCCTGCAGATGATCGTGGATGCGGGTCTGCATCGCGTTAAACGCGCGGGCGGCACGGCGCACCTCCTCCGGCCCCTGCTCGGCCATGGTTCCCGCCGTGTCGCTGGCCGGCTCAAGCGCATTCACCGCATGGGTAAAACGGGTGATGGGCAGCAGTACCTGGCGAACCGCATACCAGGCGCAGGCCAGCAGGAGGACAAACTGAGCGATCAGCACCACCGGCAGCCAGCGGGCGATGGGCGGTAGCTTCGGCCACAGGTCGAGGGTCAAGGGGGCGCCATCGTGGAGGGTAATATGGGCCTGGATATGCTGACGCGGACCGGGGATCGCCACAATACTCACCGGATATTGCGCGCTCAGCGCCTCCTGCAGGGAGCGCGCCGCGTCCCGGGCGCGCCAGCTGTCCGGGTAGTCGCCGCGTTCGCCGGCGTCCAGCTGATAGCGGTAGTTGCCGCGCGCCAGCTTCGGCAGCCATTGCGGGCGTTCAGCGGGCGGCAGACGGTCGAGGATCGCCACGCTGGTGGCGACATCAGACGCCAGATTGCCCAGCATCACACTGCGGGCGCTGCTCATTCGCTCATAAAACAGCAGCGACAGGGTTAAGGTGTTCGCCAGCAGCAGCGCCAGAAACAGCAGCGCCATCAGCCTCGACTGCAGCGAGACGGGCCAGAACCTCATTCATGCCTCTCGCGGATGGAGACCGGGACCGACAGCACATAGCCTTCGCTACGCACCGTCTTAATATAGGCCGGCTCCCGGGCATCCTCCCGCAGGCGCTGACGCAGTCGGCTCACCAGCAGGTCGATTGACCGTTCGAACAGTTCGGCGTCGCGTCCCTGGGTCAGATTGAGCAGCTGATCGCGGTTCAGCACCCGCTGGGGATGGTCGAGAAACACCCGCAGCAGTCGATACTCCGCCCCGCTGAGGGCGACAATCGCCCCGCTGTCGTCCAGCAGATGGCGGGCGGCGGTATCGAGCAGCCAGTCGCCAAAGGCGATCAGCCTGCCCGCCTCGGTGATCTGCAGGTTGGGCGGCAGCGCCCGGGTGCGGCGTAAAATGGCCTTGATGCGCGCCAGCAGTTCGCGGGCCACAAAGGGCTTCACCAGATAGTCGTCCGCCCCCATCTCGAGGCCGAGGATCCGGTCGCTGTCGTCGGTGCGGGCGGTGAGCATCAGCACCGGAATATCCTGCTGCGGGTTAGCGCGCAGCTGGCGACAGAGCGTTAAGCCATCCTCGCCCGGCATCATGATATCCAGCACAATCAGGTCGATTTGATGGTTTTTGAGCACCGACCACATGGCTTTGCCGTTCGCCGCGCCGCTGGCGCGGTATCCCGATTTTTCCAGATAGTCGACAATCAGTTCCCGGATGTCGCGGTCGTCATCGACGACCAGGATGTGGTCAATACGCTCCAAAGGCTGCTCCTGCGGCAAAATAAACTCTTCACAAGCATAAGCCGTGTTGCCGGAAGCGCAACGTCGCGCCGCCGGCAAGTCGCGGGTTACAACCGATCGGCGTCCACCACCGCCTGCACAAACGCCGTCGGATCCTCCTGCGGCGGGTTATGGCCCACCGCCCCCGGCAGATCCCGGTGCTCATATTTACCGGTAAATTTGGCCCGGTAGCTGGCCGGAGCCGGATGCGGCGCGCCGTTATTCGCCCCTTCCAGAGTGATGGTGGGCACGGTTATCGGCGGCAGCGCCGCCAGCCGTTGTTCATAGCCGGCATACTTCGCTTCCCCCTTCTCCAGCCCCAGGCGCCAGCGGTAGTTGCTGATGGTGATCGCCACGTGGTCCGGGTTATCCAGCGCCCGGGCGGTTTTGGCAAAGGTCGCGTCGCTGAATGGCCACTGCGGAGACGCCTGATGCCAGATAAATTTCGCAAAGTCGTGGGTGTTCTGCCGGTAACCGGCTTCGCCGCGCGGGGTGGCAAAATAGAACTGATACCACCACGACAGCTCCGCCTGCGGCGGCAGCGGTTTTTCGCCAATCTGCTGACTGCTGATCAGATACCCGCTCACCGAGACCAGGGATTTCACCCGCTGCGGCCACAGCGCGGCGACGATATCCGCCGTGCGCGCCCCCCAGTCAAAGCCGGCCAGATCTGCCTGCCTGATGTTCAGGGCGTCCATCAAATGGACAATATCGGCCGCCATCGCCGACGGCTGACCATTACGCGGCGTTTTCGCCGACAGGAAACGGGTGGCGCCGTAGCCGCGCAGATACGGCACAATCACCCGGTAACCCTTCTGCGCTAAAGCCGGCGCCACCTGGGCATAGCTCTGAATATCGTAGGGCCAGCCGTGCAGCAGAATCACCGGCTGGCCGTCCCGCGGACCGATATCCACGTAGCCAATATTCAGATCGCCAGCGTGGATCTGGTGGATGTTGTCGAACGCCCCCGCGTCTTCAGCGGCGCAAACGGCGGCGGACCACAGGGTGGATAACCCCAGCGCCGCGGCGCTGGTATACCGGATCAGGGATAATCTGTTCATCGCTTTCTCACCTTTTATCTTCGTCAAGAGAGTACGTGACCAGTTAAGCGGAAATTTGTATCCGCCATGTGCCCGACCGGGGCCATTTTTATCTCTTAATGTCAGGGACCCGCCGCGGGATACAGTGTGATACACAGTTCACGTTGGCAATTGTTGCGGGCTTGTGAATTTCTGCTTGCCCCCGGGCATAAATCCGCTACCGTGTCAGCCATTTTTACCACCTGATAACCCAGGAGCCCGCTATGGCGATTTTTGATGGTCACAATGACCTGCTGCTGAATCTCTGGCTTCACCATCGCGAGGATCCGGTGACCGCCTTCTTTGCCGGGATAGAGAACGGCCACCTCGATTATCCGCGTATTCTCCAGGGCGGTCTGGCCGGCGGCCTGTTCGCCCTCTTTGTGCCGCCGCAGGAGTACATCGCCCGTATGGCGCCGCAGTACGCCAGCCAGGCGTGGGATCCCTTAACGATCCTCTGGCAGCAGCTGGCTATTCTCAAGGCGATTTGCGCCCATGACGCCAGCCGCGCCCGGCTGTGCCTGAGCGCGGCGGATATCGAACGCTGTCGTCAGGATAAGGCGCTGGCGATGGTGGCGCACATCGAAGGCGCCGGCGGGTTCGACGCGCAAGGCGACGATCTGCAGGACTTTTATCGCGCCGGGGTGCGCAGCATCGGTCCGTTCTGGAATATCGCTAATCGCTTCGGCTGCGGGGTCACCGGCGCCTTTCCCGGCAGCCCGGACAGCGGGCCGGGTCTTACCGGCGAGGGCATCGCGCTCATCGCCCAGGCCAACGCCCTGAAGATGCAGATCGATGTTTCGCACATGAATGAACAGGCTTTTTGGGATACCGCCCACCATTCCACCGCCCCGCTGGTGGCCACCCACTCCAATGCCCACGCCCTGTGCCCGCAGCCGCGCAACCTGACCGATCGGCAACTGCGGGCGATCCGCGACAGCGGCGGCGTAGTGGGCGTCAATTTCGGCAACGCCTTCCTGCGCGCCGACGGACGGCGCGATAGCGACACGCCCATCGCCACCATCGTCCGGCATATCGACTATCTTATTAACATAATGGGTGAGGATCATGTGGCCCTCGGTTCGGATTTTGACGGCGTCACCCTGCCGGACGCGCTGGGGGATGTGGCCGGCTTACCGCTGCTAATCAATGCCTTGCGTGACAGCGGCTATGATCAATTGGTGCTGGATAAGCTGCTGTGGCGTAACTGGCTGCGGGTATTAAAACATGTTTGGCAACAATAGGTTATATTGTAAACATAAAGTTAAATCCTTACAGATTCCGGGTTGATCTCTCACCCGGTGAAGCGCAATATGCGGCGGCCGTCACAGATCCTGCATTATCCGTGAGGCCTGTGGTCATTTTTAAGAGGAACAAAACATGTGGAAGAAACCTGCTTTTATCGATTTACGTCTCGGTCTGGAAGTGACGCTGTACATTTCTAACCGCTAATCGCCCCGCCCGCCGTTCGCGCGGGCATCTTTTTACATTACCCGGTCCGTCTTCATGTTCATTAAAGTCCTCGGTTCCGCCGCCGGCGGCGGTTTCCCGCAATGGAACTGCAACTGCGCCAACTGCCAGGGTCTGCGCGACGGCACGATCCAAGCCAGCGCCCGCACCCAGTCGTCGATCATCGTCAGCGATAACGGTCAGGAGTGGGTGCTGTGCAACGCCTCGCCGGATATCAGTCAGCAGATCGCCCACACGCCCGAGTTAAATAAAGCCGGCGTGCTGCGCGGAACGCATATCGGCGGCATTATTCTCACCGACAGCCAGATCGACCACACCACCGGGTTACTGAGCCTGCGCGAAGGCTGCCCGCACCAGGTGTGGTGCACCCCGGAGGTCCATGAGGATCTCTCCACCGGTTTCCCGGTGTTTACCATGCTTCGACACTGGAACGGCGGCCTGGTGCATCACCCCATCGCGCCGCAGGAGCCTTTTACCGTTGACGCCTGTCCTGATTTGCAGTTTACCGCGGTGCCTATCGCCAGCAACGCGCCGCCCTATTCACCGTATCGCGACCGGCCGCTGCCGGGCCATAACGTGGCGCTGTTTATCGAAAACCGCCGCAACGGGCAGACGCTGTTCTACGCACCGGGGCTCGGTGAACCGGATAAGACCATTCTGCCATGGCTGCAAAAAGCGGATTGTCTGCTGATCGATGGCACCGTCTGGCAGGATGACGAACTGCAGGCCGCCGGCGTTGGGCGCAATACCGGCCGCGATATGGGCCACCTGGCGCTCGGTGATGAGCACGGGATGATGGCCCTGCTGGCCTCCCTGTCGGCAAAACGTAAAATTCTTATTCATATCAATAACACCAACCCGATCCTTAACGAGCGGTCTCCCCAGCGCCAGGCGCTGACGCAACAGGGGATTGAAGTGAGCTGGGACGGGATGGCTATCACCCTTCAGGAAACCGCATGCTGATCACCGACACGCTGTCGCCGCAGGCCTTTGAAGAGGCCCTGCGGGCCAAAGGCGCCTTCTACCATATTCACCACCCTTACCACATTGCCATGCATAACGGCGACGCGACCCGCGAGCAAATTCAGGGCTGGGTGGCGAACCGGTTTTACTACCAGACCACCATTCCGCTGAAAGACGCGGCGATCATGGCCAACTGCCCGGACGCGCAGACCCGGCGCAAATGGGTGCAGCGGATCCTCGACCACGATGGCAGCCATGGCGAGGACGGCGGGATTGAAGCCTGGCTGCGGCTGGGAGAAGCGGTCGGTCTGAGCCGCGACGATCTGCTCAGCGAGCGCCACGTCTTGCCCGGCGTGCGCTTCGCGGTGGATGCCTATCTTAACTTCGCCCGTCGCGCCTGCTGGCAGGAGGCGGCCTGCAGCTCTCTGACCGAGCTGTTCGCCCCGCAGATCCATCAGTCGCGCCTCGACAGCTGGCCGCAGCACTACCCGTGGATCAAAGAGGAAGGCTATTTTTACTTCCGCAGCCGTCTGAGCCAGGCCAACCGCGACGTGGAGCATGGCCTGGCGCTGGCGAAGGCCTACTGCGACAGCGCTGAAAAACAGAACCGGATGCTGGAGATCCTGCAGTTTAAGCTCGACATTTTATGGTCGATGCTTGACGCCATGACCATGGCCTATGCCCTGCAGCGCCCGCCCTATCATACGGTCACCGACAAGGCGGCCTGGCACACGACCCGACTGGTGTAACCATGCAAAAAACCTCCATCGTCGCCTTTCGTCGCGGCTACCGTCTGCAGTGGGAAGCTGCCCAGGAGAGCCATGTGATCCTCTATCCGGAGGGAATGGCTAAACTCAATGAGACCGCCGCGGCGATCCTCGAGCTGGTCGATGGCCGGCGCGACGTCGCGGCAATTATCGCCGTGCTCAACGAACGCTTCCCGGAAGCCGGTGGCGTCGATGACGACGTCATCGAGTTCCTGCAGATAGCCTGTCAACAGAAGTGGATCACCTGCCGTGAGCCAGAGTAAACCCGCCGTCAATCCGCCGCTGTGGCTGCTGGCGGAGCTAACCTACCGCTGCCCGCTGCAGTGCCCCTACTGTTCGAATCCGCTGGACTTCGCCCAACAGGACAAGGAGCTGACCACCGAACAATGGATCGAGGTCTTTCGCCAGGCGCGGGCGATGGGCAGCGTACAGCTGGGCTTTTCCGGCGGCGAGCCGCTGACCCGTAAAGATCTGCCAGAGCTGATCCGCGCCGCGCGCGACCTCGGATTCTATACCAACCTGATCACCTCCGGCATAGGGCTGACGGAGAGCAAACTTGACGCCTTCAGCGAGGCCGGGCTGGACCATATCCAGATTAGCTTCCAGGCCAGCGATGAGGTGCTCAACGCTGCGCTGGCCGGTAACAAAAAAGCCTTCCAGCAGAAGCTGGCGATGGCCAGGGCGGTAAAAGCGCGCGACTACCCGATGGTGCTCAACTTCGTTCTTCACCGGCACAACATCGATCAGCTGGATAAAATTATCGCGCTGTGCATTGAGCTGGAAGCGGATGACGTTGAGCTGGCCACCTGCCAGTTCTACGGTTGGGCGTTCCTCAATCGCGAGGGGCTGCTGCCGACCCGGGAACAGATCGCCCGCGCCGAGCAGGTGGTCGCCGACTACCGGCAGAAAATGGCCGCCAGCGGCAATCTCACCAACCTGCTGTTTGTCACCCCGGACTATTACGAAGAGCGGCCGAAAGGCTGCATGGGCGGCTGGGGATCGATTTTCCTCAGCATTACCCCGGAAGGCACCGCCCTGCCGTGCCACAGCGCGCGTCAGCTGCCGGTGGCGTTTCCGTCGGTGCTGGAGCAGAGCCTGGAGTCGATCTGGTATGACTCGTTCGGCTTCAATCGCTACCGCGGGTATGACTGGATGCCGGAGCCGTGCCGCTCCTGTGATGAAAAAGAGAAAGACTTCGGCGGCTGCCGCTGCCAGGCCTTTATGCTGACCGGCAGCGCCGATAACGCCGACCCGGTGTGCAGCAAATCGCCGCATCATCACAAAATCCTCGACGCCCGGCGCGAAGCGGCCTGCAGCGACATAAAAGTCAGCCAGCTGCAGTTCCGCAACCGTACCCGCTCGCAGCTGATCTACAAAACCCGGGACCTGTAATGACGCTGGCGACACGCACCGTCACGTTGCCGGGCGGCCTGCAGGCCACCCTGGTCCATCAGCCGCATGCCGATCGCGCCGCGGCCCTGGCGCGGGTCGCCGCCGGCAGCCACCACGAACCATCGCGCTTTCCCGGTCTGGCGCACCTGCTGGAGCATCTGCTGTTTTACGGCGGTGAGCGCTACCGGGATGATGACCGGCTGATGGGCTGGGTGCAGCGCCAGGGCGGAAGCGTGAATGCCACCACCCTGGCCCGCCACAGCGCGTTCTTTTTCGAGGTCGCCGCCGATGGTCTGGCTGACGGTGTCGCGCGTCTACAGGAGATGCTGCAGGCGCCGCGGCTGCTCAGGGAAGATATTCAGCGTGAAGTGGCGGTGATTGACGCCGAGTACCGCCTGATCCAGCAGCATGAGCCGTCGCGCCGGGAAGCCGCCGTGCGCCACGCCGCCAGCGCGCCCGCGGCCTTTCGCCGCTTTCAGGTAGGCAATGCCGACGCGCTGGCGGGCGATCTCCCTGCACTGCAGGCGGCGTTACGTGATTTTCACCGCACCCATTACGTCGCCCGGCGGATGCAGCTCTGGCTGCAAGGGCCGCAGTCGCTGGAGGCGCTCGGCGAGCTGGCGGCCCGTTTCGCCGTCGGGCTTGCCGCAGGCGAGGCTCCACCGCCGGCGCCGCCGCTGCGCCTGGGCGAGTCCACTGCACTGCAGCTGGCGGTCTCCAGCCAGCCCGCGCTGTGGCGCTGCCCGCTGATCGCCTTAAGTGACAACGTCACGTTATTGCGCGAGTTTTTGCTTGATGAAGCCCCTGGCAGCCTGATGGCCGGGCTGCGCCAGCGTGGCCAGGCGCAAGAGGTGGCGCTGAGCTGGCTGTATCAGGATCGGCACGTCGGCTGGCTGGCGCTGGTCTTCGCCAGCGACCGGCCGGAACAGGTCGACCAGCAGATAACCCACTGGCTGCAGGTGCTACGGCAGACGACGCCAGACCAGCAGCAACACTACTATCAGCTGTCCTGGCGCCGTTTTCAAACGCTGTCGCCCCTCGATCAGCTGCGCCAGCGGGCATTCGGCTTTGCCCCCGGCGGGCCGCCCGTCGGGTTCGCCGATTTTTGCGCCGCCCTGCAGGCCGCCCCCACGGTCAGCCTGGCCTGCCAGACCATTTCCCCAGGGGAGCCTGTTGCCACCCAGGGCTTTAGCCTGCCGCTTAGCCGGTGGTGGCGCCGCCCGGTCTCTGACCCGGCGCTGGAATTCGCTTTTTATCCGCAAGCCGCTGGCGGCCTCGCCGCGGAAAACCCGGAGAAAGCTGCGCCGCTGCTCCACCTCCCGTCACCGGGCGAGCCGCCGAGGCTCCTGCTCCGACCGCCCTTCTACTGCTCGTCCGATCTGGCCGAAGGGCTGGCGCGCGGGGAACAGCTGCGCCCGCTGCTCTCCGCGCTCCGCCACGCCGGGGGCCGCGGCGAGTGGCATCGCGTCGACGGCAGCTGGCAGTTGCTCCTGCAGTGGCCAGCGTCCGGCCAACGGCCGGCGGCGATTCTGCAGGCCATTGTGCGGCAGCTCGCACTCCCGGTCGCCCCGCTGGCCCCGCCGCCGGAGAGTATTGCTATCCGTCATCTCATGGCTTTGCTCCCCGATCGGTTGGGCGCATCAGAGCTTCAGGAAGGTTGGCTGGCGGCCCTGACCGGCGGCAGCGCAGAGGATGCGCAGTGGATCGCGCGCCAGCTGAGCCTGCTTAGCGCCCGGGTTAACCCGCCGGGCAACCTCCCCGTCCCCTGCCGCCGCGGCGTCGAACGGCTGACTTTCCCCGGGGGCGATACAGCGCTGCTGGTCTTTATTCCGCTGCCGGAAGGCGCCTCGCTGGCGGCCCTGCGGGTGCTGGCGCAGCGCTGTGAGCCACTCTTTTTCCAGCGCCTGCGGGTGGAGCAGCAGATCGGCTATGTGGTGAGCTGCCGCTATCAGCGCGTCGCCGATCGCGACGGGCTGCTGATGGCGCTCCAGTCCCCGGATCGCCGCGCCGTGGCGCTGCTGCGCTGTTGCAACACCTTTTTGCGCCAGCTGCCGCCGCTTGATGAAGCGACCTTCAGGCCGCTACAGCAGCGCCTGGCCGCACAGGTTCGCACCCGGACGCCGCCCGAGGCGCAAGCGCTGGCCGTCCTGCGTCAGAAGTATGGTTTAGCGGAGCTGACGCCGCAGGCGGCTGACGCGCTGCGCGTTGAAGAGGTCGACGACCTGGCCTACGAGATGTCCCGCCGTCGTCGCCGCTGGCGGGTACTGTTCACTGCCGGGGATTAATGGCCGGGGGCATCAGGGGGCAGATAGGCACTGACGAAGCGCGAGAGGATCGCCGCGGCCTGCGGGCTCTCCTGCACTTCATCGTGTAATCGTTTCGCGTCGATGCCCTCCGCCTGCAGCACCGCCTCCCGGTAGCGGATCAGCGAGCGGGCAATCGGCGCGGTGAATTCCGGGTGAAACTGCGTGGAGACCGCGTGCGGCCCGTAGCGCACGATCTGGTGGGGATCGTGGGAGGATGCGGCCAGCACCGTGGCCACCTCCGGCAGACGGGTCACGGTTTGCAAATGGCTCAGATGCGCGGGAAAAGCGGCCGGCAGGCCCCGCAGCAGCGGGTCGTCGACACCCCACGGCGATAGCGAAACGGTCTGGCTGCCGCTTTCCCGTCCGGCGGGATGATACGCCACCTCGCCGCCCAGGGCATGAGCCATCAGCTGATGGCCATAGCAAACGCCGAACAGCGGCATGCCGATAGCCACCGCCTGACGGATCCAGTCGGCGGTCCGTTCGCTCCATGCCAGACGGTCGGTCACCATCGCCCAGGAGCCGGTCAGCACCGCCACCGTCTGGCGATCCGGCGCCGGCAGCGGCTCGTCCTCAAACACCCGTACCGCGGTGAGCTGCGCCTGCCACGGCGCCAGCAGCGTGCGGAACCAGCGCGGCAGATCGCCATGCTCCTCACGGATGGCTGCCGGCGGCGTCCCGGTCTGAACCAGCAATAATCGGTTACGTGTCACCCTTCCTCCTCGCTCGTCATGTTCCCTAAAATACTATGCCGCCGGGAAGATGATGGGACAAATAACCAATTTCTATGAACGATGCGCCTGCGGAATAAGTCCAGCCGCTTACTGGGCGTCCGCGCTCTCCCGCTGCGGCACGTCGGCTGCGGCCGCCGGCGCCTGCTGCGGGACAAAAATATGGTCCAGAATGGCGCGCGCCGTCGGTCCGGCCACCACCCCATCCCCGCCGCCGTTCTCCAGGATTAGCGCCATCGCCACCTTCGGATGCTGATAAGGGGCAAACAGGGTATAGAAGATGTGATCCCGCAGACGCACCGGGATCATTTTGGCGTTATAGGTCTGGTTTTGCTTCAGACTGAACACCTGCGAAGTCCCGGACTTCGCCGCAATCTGGTACGGCGCGGTATGGAACAGCTTGTAGCCGGTGCCGTTGGGCAGATTCGCCATCCCATACATACCGTTGCGCACAATGCCCCAGTACGGGGATTTTGGATCGCCCACCTGCGGCAGGTTCGCCGGCTGCTGATAACGTTCCACATGATTGCCCTGCTTCATCGAATAGAGCAGATGCGGGTCCTGCACCTTACCGTTGTTCAGCAGCGTGGTGAGCGCTTTCACCATCTGGATGGGGGTGGCGATCCAGTATCCCTGGCCGATACCGACGGAGATGGTATCCCCCTGGTACCAGGGCTTTTTATGCACTCGCTGTTTCCACTCCCGGCTGGGCAGCACCCCGCTATACTCCTCATTGAGATCGATGCCGGTGGACTGGCCGTAGCCGAATTTGCTCAGCCACTCATGGATCCGGTCGATGCCCATCTCGAAGGCAACCTGGTAGAAAAAGGTGTCCGCCGACTCTTCAATGGCTTTGGTCACGTTGAGCATGCCGTGGCCGGTTTTCAGCCAGTCGCGGTAGCGACGCTGCGTGCCCGGCAGGGTCCACGTCGGCGCCCCGAAGAAGGTGGTGTTCGGCGTGATCACGCCGGCGGAGAGCGCCGACAGCGCCATATAGGGCTTCACCGTCGAGGCCGGGGGATACAGCCCCTGGGTGACGCGGTTGATCAGCGGCCGGTCCGGGTTATCCAGCAGCGATTTATAGGCCTGATAGCCGATACCTTTGACGAACGGGTTAGGATCATAGCTGGGGCTGGAGACCATCGCCAGCACCCCGCCATCCCGGGGATCGACCACCACCACCGCCGCGCGCTGCCCCTTCAGCACCGACTCAATATACTGCTGCAGGTGCAGGTCAAGGGTCAGGTAGAGGTTTTTCCCGGCCACCGGCGGTACTTCTTTCAACAGACGCACCACCCGGCCGTGGTTGTCCACTTCCACCTCCTGGTAGCCGGTGGTGCCGTGGAGCGCTTTTTCGTAATAACCCTCGATCCCCTGCTTGCCGATATTGTGGTCGGCAGCATAGTTCTCCTCTTCGCCATCTTTCGCCAGCCGCTGCAGGTCGCTGTCGTTGATTTTCGACACATAGCCCACCACGTGCGCCAGCTCTGCGCCGTAGGGGTATTCACGCTGCTGATAGCTCTCCACCGTCACCCCGGGGAAACGGAATTCGTTGACCGCGAAGCGGGCCACCTCCACGTCGCTGAGGTCGGATTTGAGGGTAACCGCTTTATAGCGGCTGCTGTGGTGCATATCGTCGCGGAAGCTGGCGATGTCGTCCGGCGTCAGGTCGACAATCGGCGTCAGGGTTTGCAGCAGCGCGGCCATATCGGGAATTTTGCTCGGGATCACCTGCAGGCGATACAGGGTAATATTCTGCACCAGCGGTATGCCGTTGCGATCGAATATCAGCCCGCGGCTGGGGGCGATGGGCAGCATTTTAATATCGTTTTGGTTGGAGCGGGTCTGGTAGAAATCGTGCTGCTCCACCTGCAGATGGTAGAGGTTGAAAATCAGCACGCCAAAGCAGACCACCACCAGCAGAAAGGCGATTGCGGCCCGGCGGATAAACAGCATCTCTTCCGCGGAGTGGTCGCGAATTTCATCTCTCAAAAGGGGCATTAGCGGTACATCACCTGGATCACGGGAA
This sequence comes from Klebsiella sp. GG_Kp175, assembly GCF_040062325.1. Lineage (NCBI taxonomy): Bacteria > Pseudomonadati > Pseudomonadota > Gammaproteobacteria > Enterobacterales > Enterobacteriaceae > Klebsiella > Klebsiella sp. GG_Kp175. The sequence goes on from NZ_JBEAFX010000011.1 coordinate 262,543, forward strand.
AAGCCAACGGCGTAACGGCCGGGAAGCATAGCCTTATCGCGGCGTTAGCCCTACTGAAAGGTTGCTAATGATCTGGCAGAAATGTTTCAGCATGTTAGAGCCTGGAGAGCCTTTCTCTGTGGCAGAAAGGCGTCAGGGTGCGAGGTTAGCCAGCGACGGATATCGCTGGCCTCCCTTTTCCCGACAAACCCGGTTATTTTCTGGCCTCAAAAGCGATCTTAACCGCCATTCCGGCCAGTACCGTCGCCATCAGCCAGCGTTGAAATTGTTGCCAGCCCGGCCGCCGGCTAAGAAATAACGCCACCTGCCCGGCCAGCAAGATAATCAGGCCGTTCACCGCCACACTGATTAATACCTGAGTACAGCCTAACATTAACGACTGGCTGAGCACGCTACCGAGTCCGGGGGTGATAAACTGCGGCAGCAGGGACAAATAGAGGATAGCAACTTTGGGGTTCGCCAGGCTGGTGATAAATCCCATCAGAAACAGCTTACGCCCACTGTCCGCAGGTAATTCACGCACCGCGAATATCGGCCTCCCTCCTGGTTTTATCGCCTGCCACGCCAGATAGAGCAAATAAGCGACCCCGCATAAACGCAAGGCATCGTAGGCATAAGGGACCGCGAAAACCAACGCGGTAATGCCGAAAGCGGCACACAGCATATAGAAGAAAAAGCCCACGGCAACCCCGGCAAGGGAGATAAAGCCAGCGCGTTTTCCCTGGCAAATCGAACGCGAAGTGAGATACATCATATTGGGGCCGGGGGTTAACACTAATCCCAGCGCCACCGCGGCAAAGGCCATTAATGAAGCGAATTCAGGCATAACTTATCTCCAGATAGCGGTAATGCCCAGGCGCGCGGCGACGTCGACCATGCTCCCCAACAGTATTCTGTCTTTAGCGCCAGTCACATGGTGTCTAAGTATTAGCTTATTCTGTGTCCGCCAACAACCCCTGCGCCGGGCATTCGTTACGCTCGCTCAGCGGAAAACCCTCATCCTTTTCTCATAGTAAAATTGTCATATCTCAAACAATTAGCATTCCTTCGGCCCGATTGACGCAGATCGTTTCCTTTGCCGTCTCGTTACGTCTATGGTTAATGGTGAGGTGTATTTTTTACCCCTGGATCCGCCAGGTCATATAAGAGGGTGTTTCGCCCTTCGTTGAACGGAATTAGCTATTAAATCCGTAGACTCATTCAAATATCGCTTATTGGTAGCAGTGTATATCGTAACGGCATTCACAAAAGCAAACGGAGCCTGATATGAGCACGTCTAACGACCCATCCAACAACGCATCCGCCGGAAAGTGCCCTTTCCACGCCGAGACGCCCAAGCAGAGCGCCGGCAGCGGCACCGGCAACCGCGACTGGTGGCCTAACCAGCTGCGTGTCGATCTGCTGAACCAGCACTCCAGTCGTTCCAACCCGTTGGGTGAGGATTTTAACTACAGGGAAGAGTTTAAAAAGCTCGATTACTCCGCGCTGAAGGCTGACCTCAGAGCGCTGCTGACCGATTCGCAAGAGTGGTGGCCAGCAGACTGGGGCAGCTATATCGGTCTGTTTATTCGTATGGCCTGGCACGGCGCCGGCACCTACCGCACCGTTGACGGTCGCGGCGGCGCGGGTCGTGGGCAGCAGCGCTTTGCGCCGCTGAACTCCTGGCCTGACAACGTCAGCCTAGATAAGGCCCGCCGTCTGCTGTGGCCGGTGAAACAGAAATATGGCCAGAAAATCTCCTGGGCCGACCTTTACATGCTGGCGGGTAACGTGGCGCTGGAAAACGCCGGCTTCCGCACCTTCGGTTTTGGCGCCGGTCGTGAAGATGTCTGGGAACCGGATCTGGACGTTGACTGGGGCGATGAGAAAGAGTGGCTGGCCCACCGTCACCCGGAAAGCCTGGCGAAACAGGCCATCGGCGCCACCGAAATGGGGCTGATTTACGTTAACCCGGAAGGACCGAACGCCAGCGGCGAGCCGCTGTCCGCCGCCGCGGCCATTCGCGCCACCTTCGGCAATATGGCGATGGACGATGAAGAAATAGTCGCGCTGATCGCCGGCGGCCACACGCTGGGTAAAACCCATGGCGCCGCAGAAACCAGCCACGTCGGCGCCGAGCCGGAAGCCGCGCCGCTGGAAGCACAGGGCCTGGGCTGGCACTCCAGCTACGGCAGCGGCGCAGGCGCGGATGCCATTACCTCCGGTCTGGAAGTGGTCTGGACGCAGACGCCCACCCAGTGGAGCAACTACTTTTTCGAGAACCTGTTCAAATACGAATGGGTGCAGACCCGCAGCCCGGCGGGCGCTATCCAGTTCGAAGCCAAAGACGCCCCGGAAATTATCCCGGATCCGTTTAACCCGGGGAAAAAGCGCAAACCGACCATGCTGGTCACCGACCTAACCCTGCGCTTCGACCCGGAGTTTGAGAAGATCTCCCGTCGCTTCCTCAACGACCCGCAGGCTTTTAACGAGGCCTTCGCCCGGGCGTGGTTCAAGCTGACCCACCGCGATATGGGGCCGAAATCCCGTTACCTCGGGCCGGAAGTGCCAAAAGAAGATCTGATTTGGCAGGATCCGCTGCCGGCGGCCACCCATCAGCCGAGCGCGGAAGACATCGCCAGCCTGAAAACCGCCATCGCCGGCGCCGGCCTGTCGGTGAGTGAGCTGGTATCGGTAGCCTGGGCCTCCGCCTCCACTTTCCGCGGCGGCGATAAGCGCGGCGGCGCCAACGGCGCGCGTCTGGCGCTGGCCCCGCAGAAGGACTGGCCGGTCAATGCTATCGCCAGCCGGGTGCTGCCGACCCTGCAGGCGATCCAGCGCGCTTCCGGCAAAGCGTCGCTGGCCGATATCATCGTGCTGGCTGGCGTGGTCGGCGTTGAGCAGGCTGCGGCGGCGGCTGGCGTCAGCGTCAACGTGCCGTTTACCCCTGGCCGCGTCGACGCCCTGCCTGAGCAGACCGACGTCGAGTCGTTTGACCTGCTGCAGCCGCTGGCGGATGGCTTCCGCAACTACCGTCGCATCGAGGGCGGTGTGTCGACGGAAACGCTGCTGATCGATAAAGCGCAGCAGCTGACCTTAACCGCTCCGGAAATGACGGTTCTGGTGGGTGGACTGCGCGTGCTGGGCGCCAACTACGACGGCAGCAAACACGGGGTGTTTACCGACCGCGTCGGCGTGCTCAGCAATGACTTCTTCGTCAACCTGCTGGATATGGCCACCGTCTGGAAACCGGCCGATGATCGGGCGGAGCTGTTTACCGGCAGCGACCGTAAAACCGGCGAAGCGAAGTACAGCGCCACCCGCGTGGATCTGGTGTTCGGCTCCAACTCGGTCCTTCGCGCCCTGGCGGAAGTGTACGCCTGCGCCGACGGGCAGCAGAAGCTGGTGCATGACTTTGTCGCCGCCTGGACCAAGGTGATGAACCTCGACCGTTTCGACCTGTGATCCCCTCGCCCCGGCACCCGCCGGGGCTTTTTTTTATACCGCCCGCGGCAGCTGTTGCAGGCGGCTCCGCGTTCGCTGAATATCCTCCAGTTCCACCCCGGCCACCAGCGTCTCCAGGTCGCAGCGGGTCACCAGCAGCAGGCGGATCTGCTTTTCATACAACACATCAATCACGTTGATAAAGCGCTGCTGGGCCGCCGGCCCTACCGTGGCTAGCGGCGGCACCTCGTCCAGTAACCAGACGGCATAACGTTCGCTGAGCGCCAGATAGTCCATCACCGCCGTGGCGGCCTGGCAGAGCTGGGCAAAAGAGAAATGGAGCAAGGCGGGTGACGCCGCGGCCGCCTGCAGCGTGCGGTAGCCTACCTCCAGCGGGACCGGTTCGGCAGGCAGCGAGGGCAGCTCGTACAGCTGACGCTGTGATTCGCCCGGGTTAACCCATAGCCGCCCGCTGCAGAAGGCGTTATCCTGGCTCAGATGCCGTTCGCGATAATCCTCCTCGCCGTTAAGCGCGACGACCGCCAGGTGGGCGCGGATCAGCGCGATCGACGGTAAAAAGCGATCGTGATACAGCGGATTAGGCAGCAGCATCTCCGGCGGGTAGTTAGAGGTTGCCAGCAGCACGATGCCCCGTTGAAAAAGGTGTTCCAGCAGCGCCTTCATCAGCATGGCGTCGCCGGGGTCGTGAAGATGAAATTCGTCGAAACACAGCAGGCGGCAGCCGGAGGTCATCTGCATCATCACCGTCTGCAGGCCGGGCGCGCCGGGGGCATTCAGCCGCTGGTGCAGTTCGCGGAAGAAGTGATGAAAATGGACCCGACGCCGGGCGGCAAGCGGCAGGCTGGCAAAAAAGTGATCGAGAATATAGCTTTTCCCTCGCCCGGTGCGTCCCCAGACGTACAGTCCCTGCGGCGTGCCGGGCGCGGACAACAGCTGCTGGCCCAGGGCGTCCAGGCGAGCGATGAGCGACAGCTGATCGTTGTCCAGCGTCAGACGGGCACGCGCCGCCTGCTCGGCCATCACGCGGGTAAAGCGAAAATCAGCCGTCGTCATAGTCTGGCCAGATTCCGACGGCACACATCCATTATTTAACATTCTTATAACCTCCGGCAGGAGGCCATTCTAGCCGCTTTACCACGGGTTGGCGAATCGCGCGGCCAGCGGCCGTTTCCGCTGCCCCACCGCCTGTCTCTACGCTTCTCCGACGCGCCAGTGTACCGAGGTGACGTTCTGCTGAACGCCCACTTGCGCCATAATCTGCGCCAGCGTTTTCTGATGCTGCTTATGGCTAATCAGCTCCGCGCAAATCTCCAGCTGATCCGCCGTGTCTGCTGCCGCCGACTGTAATCCCTGCAGGGTGAACCTCTGCTGCTGAGCAATATTCAGCAGCAGCTGACGCACGGCCTTTTCATGCTCGCGCAAACAGGTGACGCGTAAGATATAGCGTTTTTCTTCGTCACCGGCGCCCGGCAAGGCATGAATACGCTGCGCCGCTTCGCGGAGCAGGATATTGGCGCACAGAATAATCAGCGTCGCCGCCGTCGCGTTCCAGAACTGCCCCAGGCCGCAAAGGACACCGATACCGGCCGAGCACCACAGGGTGGCGGCGGTATTGAGGCCGCGAACGTTCATGCCATCGCGCATAATCACTCCCGCCCCCAGGAAGCCGATACCGGAGACGATCTGCGCCGCAATGCGCCCCGGGCTGTCCGGCGAGGCCGACATCGCGCTAAGAATAAACACCGCCGCGCCGGTGGCCACCAGCGCATTGGTCCGCAAACCGGCCATACGTTGCCGCCATTGTCTTTCCGCGCCGATCAGCGCTCCCAGCAGCATTGCCGCGAGTAAATGTGTCATATAAGGAAATACCATCGCGCCTTCCTCCAGATAACAGAAAGCAATAAAAATGTATTGATGTCGCGCTCAGCCGCGCCGGGCAATTAGCGGGCGGATGATGGTGGAGGAAATAAGGTGGTGGGAAACAGAAACATAACGATGCCTCTCGCTTTCGGTCGCGAATCACTACATTCAGGGAGGCAATCCGGTAATCAAAGATTGCTGCCCGCCGGTTCGGCAAGCAGCGAAAATAGTCGCGTTAACTTGCCGGAGAATAACAATAAGGATGACTGTCCAACGCATGACTCCTGTATGAAAGTGGGCACATTATAGCCCGGCGCAATAGCGGGTAAAGCGGGAAAACGCCGCCAGTGAGGATTCGTTTACTCTGTCTGGCCCTGGGCCTGGCCCTGCGCAGCGCGACATCGCCTGGCGGAGAACATTGCCGCCCACGGTGATTTACTTCAATTCTTCCCTTGGCGTGCGGCGAAAAGCAGCATGAATATCATCTTTTACCCTGCATGGCGCGATCTTACGCTAAAGATTGCCGTTAACGCTAAAGATTAAAAATTTAAAACTATTAACAATCACTTAACATTAGCAGGCAAACCATTCTTCCTGAGGAACACAACACCATGTCTACCACCCAGGTTCTCGGCGAATCGCCCTATGCTTCGCCAGGACAACCGCACGCCAGCTTAACCGGACGCATTGACGCGCTGCCCGCCTCCTTCGGGTTATGGTCGTTTATCACCCTACTCTCCCTCGGCGGCTTCTTTGAGCTCTACGATTTGTTCCAGACCGGGTACATCAGCGCGGGCCTGCTGGCGGAGGGTATTTTCCACACCGGCGCGGCGGGGATCTTTGGCATCGCCGATCAGGCGGCCTTTGCCTCCGCCACCTTTATGGGGCTGTTTATCGGCGCGAGTCTGCTGGCGCCGCTGGCGGACAAGCTGGGGCGCCGCCTGACCTTTATGGTGGCGCTCGCCTGGTACGGCTTTTTCTCGCTGCTGATGGCGACCCAGAGCAGTGCGGAAGGAGTGATCTTCTTCCGCTTTCTGGTGGGAATCGGCCTCGGCATTGAGCTGGTGACCATTGACACCTACCTCAGCGAATGGGTACCTACCCACCTGCGCAATAAAGCCTTCGCCTTTGCCTTCTTTATTCAGTTCTTGTCGGTTCCGGCGGTAGCGCTGATGTCCTGGATATTGGTGCCAACCACCCTCTTCGGCCTCAGCGGCTGGCGCTGGGTGATCATCTTCGGTGCGCTGTTCTCGCTGGCGATCTGGTTTATCCGCAAAAAGCTGCCGGAGTCAGCCCGCTGGCTGGAAAGCAAAGGGCGGCATGATGAAGCGCATGCGGTGATGTGCGCCATGGAAGCCCGCTGCGGCCTGACGCCGTCGCCGAAGCATGTGCAGGCGGCACAGAGCGTCGTCAAACGCGGCACCTTCGGCGAAATCTGGGCGCCGCAGTACCGGCAGCGAACCCTGATGCTGATGGTGATGAATTTCTTCCAGGCGATCGGTTTCTTCGGCTTTGGCAACTGGCTGCCAGCGCTGCTTTCCGGTCAGGGGGCCAGTATCACCCACAGTCTGCTGTACGCCTTCTTTATCACCCTCGCCTATCCGCTGGGCTGCCTGTTCTGCACCCGCTTCGTGCATCGCTTTGAGAACAAGTGGCAGATCGTACTCTCCGCGCTGATGACCGTCATCTTCGGCAACCTGTTTGCGCTGCAAAACAATCCTATCCTGCTGGTGATCTGCGGGTTTATGATCACCTGGTCCAACGCCTGGCTGACCATCAGCTACCACGCCTACCAGGCCGAGGTCTTCCCGACCCATATTCGCGCCCGCGCCGTCGGCTTCTGCTACTCGTTCAGTCGTCTCTCGACCGCGGTGACCAGCATCCTGATCGGCATTATTCTGCAATATGCCGGCACGCCGGGGGTGATTAGCTTTATCGTCGTCAGTATGCTGATGGTGATGCTGTCGGTGGGGATCTTCGGCCCGAGAACCCGGGGCATTCGACTGGAGAATATCTGAGGCTGGCCTCAGCCAAAAATCCCCTGCGCCTCGGCGAAGCATTTTTCCGCCAGGGACGAGACCGGCTCCTGCTGGCGCATAATCAGCGCCAGCTGCGAATCGACCTGGGTTTCGGCGATCGGCAGAATTTCAAGATTATCGCTCAGCGCTTCGAGGCCGTTGTTAAGCGGCATAATGGCGCAGCAGATCCCCGCCTGCACCGCCTGGATAATCTGAAACGTTGAATCGCTTTCAAAGACAGACGTCGGGGTTAGCCCTTTGGCCTTAAAGCTGATTTCAATGGATTCCCGGTAGTACATTCCCTTGGTCAGAAAGCCAAGGGGCAGCGCCGCCAGCGTATCCCAGCCCGGCGTCCCGGCGCTGAAGTCGAAATGGCGTTTATCGTGCAGCAGTCCCATCCGGGTTTGCGGCAGCCGGGCGATCTTAAACAGGCGTTCATCCAGATGCTGCAGGTAACAGATCCCCAGGTCCAGCTGGTTGCGGCTGACGCCATCGATAATCTGCTCCGAGGTCATTGACAGCAGGCTGAACTGCAGCGCCGGGTATTTCTCCGCGAGGGGTTTAATCAGCTGCATCGGGTTGAGGCTCGCCAGTGGCACCATACCAACCCGCAGCTGGCCGACCATCTGCCCGCGACAGATGGCCGCCTCCGCCGCCAGGCCGTCATGGGCGGCAAGCACCGCCCGCGCCCACGCGAGGATCCGCTCCCCCTCAGGGGTAAAACCCTCAAAGCGCTGCCCGCGCTGGATAAGGGTCAGGTTCAGCTCCTCTTCCAGATTACGAATGCGCATGGAGAGGGTTGGCTGGGTAATATGGCAGGCTGCCGCCGCCTGGCCAAAATGGCGCGTCTGATCGAGCGCGATCAAATACTTGAGTTGCTTAATATCCATTCTCTTTCCCGTTTGAACCCCGCCGTTCACCCCCGGGGCCGCGCACAGGTTACCAGAATGTTAGTTTCATCACCGATAAATTCAAGCGAGGACAGGAGGGGCGACGGGGCGCAGGACGGCGCGACGCCGCCCAACGCCCTGCTTCTTTAACGCGCGCTGGCCAGCGGGCGAATCTCTTTCGAGCGCAGCGTCAGGCGGACAGGAACTGACTTATAGGAGGGCGTACCGCTCTCTTCATCCAGATAGTTCAAGGGCACCAGCACGTTGGCTTCCGGATAATAGGCGCCGACGGTGCCGGGCGCGATGCCGTAGGCCACCACGGTGATATCTCTGAGCGTCAACGCGCTGCCCGGCAGCGCTGTGTGGATATCCACCCGATCGCCATGCTCCAGGCCCTGGTCGGCCATATCCTGCTCGTTCATAAACAGCACGTCGCGACGGCCAAAAACGCCGCGGTAACGGTCATCCATAGCGTAGATGGTGGTGTTGTACTGGTCGTGGCTGCGCAGGGTCACTAAGCGCATCACATCCTCGCCCTCCACCACCACGTTCTCATGCACGCCTTTGAAAACCGAGAACATGGCTTTGCCGGTGGCGGTAGGCCAGATGCGCTCGGTCGGCGGCAGCGGCATGCGAAAGCCCCCGGGGTGGCGAATGCGCTGGTTGTAATCCTCGAACCCCGGAATGGTCTGTTCGATCAGATCGCGAATGCGGTCGTAATCTTCCACCAGATACAGCCAGTCGACTTTGCTGGCCGGCAGAGTGGCCTTCGCCAGACCGGCGACAATCGCCGGCTCCGAGCGCAGCGTCGGCGAGGCGGGCTTAAGCTTGCCTGAGGAGGCATGTACCATCGACATCGAATCCTCGACGGTGATCGACTGTCGGCCGCTGGCCTGCAGGTCAAGCTCGGTGCGGCCCAGACACGGCAGAATAAAGGTCTCTTTCGCCGTCAACAGGTGCGAGCGGTTGAGCTTGGTGCCGACGTGAACGCTGAGCTCAAGGTTGCGCATCGCCGGGAAAGCGCGTTCGTGATCCGGCATCGCCACGGCGAAGTTGCCCCCGAGGCAGATCAGGGCTTTGGCGTCGCCAGCGATCATGGCCTCCAGCGCCTTCACCGCATCGTGACCATGATGCCGCGGCGGCGCGATCCCCATCACCCGCTGCAGGCTGTCGAGGAAGGCCGCAGTGGGTTTTTCGCTGATCCCGACGGTGCGGTTTCCCTGCACGTTTGAATGGCCGCGTAATGGGCAGATCCCGGCTCCTGGCTTGCCGATATTGCCGCGCATCAGCAGCAGGTCGGCAATCAGCCGGACGTTGGAGGTGCCTTTATTATGCTGGGTGATGCCCATGCCGTAGGTGACGATGGTGGCCGTGGATTTGGCGTAGGCCACGGCGACCTGGGTTAGCGACTCGCGCGTCAGACCGGACTCCTGCTCAATATCCTGCCAGCGGGTGGCGTGCAGATCCTCGGCGAAGGCGGCGAACCCCTGGGTATGTTGCGCAATAAACGCGTGGTCGAGCACCTGGCCCTGCTCCTCCTCCAGCTGCAGCAGCGCTTTGGCGATCCCTTTCAGCGCCGCCGCGTCGCCGCCGGCCCGTACCTGGTAGTAGGTCGACGCGATCGGCGTCGAGCGATATGTCGCCATCTCCATCACGTTCTGCGGGTCGGCAAAACGCTCCAGCGCCCGCTCACGCAATGGGTTAAAAACGATAATCGGCACACCCCGGCGGGAAAGCTCATGCAGAGTGCCCATCATCCGCGGATGGTTGGTGCCCGGATTATGGCCGATGGAGATCACCAGCTCGGTCTGGTCAAAATCGTCGAGGGAGACGGTGCCTTTGCCAATGCCGATCGACTGCGGCAGGCCCACGCTGGTAGATTCATGGCACATGTTAGAGCAGTCGGGAAAGTTATTGGTGCCGTACTCGCGGGCAAACAGCTGAAACAGCCACGCCGCTTCATTGGAGGCCCGTCCGGAGGTGTAGAATTCAACTTCATCTGGCTGCAGGCCGCGAAGGATCTCGCCGATACGGGCGAAGGCCGCCTCCCACGCCACCGGTCGCAGGGTATCGCTGGCGCGGTCGTAGACCAAAGGATGGGTTAAGCGGCCATAGCCCTCCAGTTCAAAATCGCTTTTCGCCAGCAGGGAGGTCACGGTGTTAGCCGCGAGGAACGCTGGCGTCACCCGTTTGGTGGTCGCCTCCCAGGTAACGGCTTTGGCGCCATTTTCGCAAAACTGAAAAGTGGATTTATGCTCTTTATCCGGCCAGGCGCAGCCCGGGCAGTCAAACCCATCCGGCTGGTTAGTTCGCAGCAGCGTGGCGGGCGCCTCGAAGGCATCCATCTGGGTACGCACGGCAATGGCCGTGGCCTTCAGCGCGCCCCATCCGCCTGCCGGACCGTCATAGGGGTGAACACCGGGAACCGCGCGTCTTTTATTGGTCATCTTTTTACTCCTGCTGCTCTGTTCTGGCCGCCGCCGGCCGAAAAAAAGCGTGCGACGACTCCGGCGACGAGGCGTGGTGTGCGCGGCGTCACCTGATAAGAATGCTGTTTCTCAAGGATAGTACGATGGGAAAGCGTAGGTACTGCGTTTGTTAACCGAATAATAACATACGCCACAAATCTGTATAATTGATGTTATCTATCGGGTGTTAAATTTAACTTATTTGCAAATTTTGCTTTTATCGCCGCCCTCTGCGCGGCGGGTCACGCGGGGACGGGAAAGTGATGACCGGGCAGCGGAAACTGCCCGGCGCGCAGGGGTTCAGGTCAGGTTGAAGTAACGGTCCGGACGCAGCGTCTCCGGCAGCGGATGTTGACCGGTCATGTCGAGCAGATTGCGCTCAATGGTGTTGCACATCGCGTTCAGCGGCAGGTCGTTGGCGGCGGTGCCGAAAGGATCCTCCAGCTCTTCCGCCAGCGAATCCCAGGATAAAAAGGTGTAGGAGATAAAGACCGAAACAAACGGCGTCATGTAGTGCAGATCCCCGACCAGGGCGAACGGCAGCAGCGTGCAGAACAGGTACACGGTGCGCTGCAGGATCAGGGTATAGGCGAACGGCACCGGGGTGGTGGCCAGCCTTTCGCAGCCGCCCAGCACGTGCGCCAGCTCATCGAGCTTATTGTCCATCAGCCCGTAGGTGATGTCGCTCAGCTTGCCCGCCTCGCGCAGCTGGCCAATTTCGTTACCGGCCAGCAGCAGGATCCGGTTGGTGGGCATCGAACTGGCGAGGATCTCCGTCACCCTCTCCTCGGGCAGCAGCCGCCGCAGGTCAGCCGTCGGATCGGTTTTGCGCAGCTGGTGCTTCAGGCTCCAGCTGAAGGCCACCAGATAGCTGACGATGCGCTGATGGGCATCGTGTTCCGCCGGCAGGATATTGCGCAGCTGGCGCACCAGGGTGCGTTCGGCGATAAGCACCGTCCCCCACAGATTGCGCGCCTCGACGAAGCGGCTGTAGCTGGCGCTGTTGCGAAAGCCGAGGAAAATCGCTATCGCGATGCCCAGCAGACTGAACGGCGCCACCGTTAAGTGGATCCCCAGCTGCGCGTACCATTGATAGCTGATAATGGCGATGATGGACATCAGCACATTAAGCAGCAGACGAAAGATGATTTTTGACAGCACGGAGCCGTGCCAGTCAAATAGGCGAAGAAACCAGTGTTGTTCTGGCCGAATGATCATTGTCTGACTTCCTGAATTACCGCTCTGGTCATTATCTCGAAATAAAGAATAGAGATTATCTATGAACCGATTGGTTTATTTTATCGTTAACTGCAACGGGCAGATCTGCGCCATTATTTAGCGATGGTAATGGCCGGCTCAGTATGAGCCTTATTTATCGTTCAGGCAATCAATGCGCGGGCGGAAGGGGCGAGGAATAATGGCTCAGGGATAAAATAACCGCTGAGCCAGTCTATTTCCGCTTATGACGTCAGGCAGTTTGCCTCCTCCGGCGAACTGGCAACCGCCGCGCAGGGATCCAGATGCACCATCACATTAAGCACCGGATGCTGCGCCATGACCCGCTCCCGCGCCTGCCGGGCAATCTGATGCCCTTCAGCGACCGACAGCTCTCCGGCTACCTCGAGATGGACATCCACCAGCACCAGATCCCCCGCCTTACGGGTTTTCAAATCGTGCAGACCCGCCACGCCCGGCGTGGCCCGCAGCGTGCCGGCGATTGCCCGCTGCGTCTCTTCATCGACAGCGCGGTCCATTAAATCGTGCAACGCGGTGGCGGCGAAACGATAGCCCATCCGCGTAATCACCAGCCCTACCGCCAGCGCGGCGAGCGGGTCGAACCAGGCGAACCCGGCCAGATTACCGATAATCCCCAGCGCCACCACCAGGGATGACGCGGCGTCTGAGCGGGCATGCCAGGCGTTGGCGATGAGCAGCGAGGAGTTCAGCCGCCTGGCGGCCGCCAGCATATAGCGAAACAGCCCCTCTTTGACCACCAGCGCCGTCAGCGCCATCCACAGCGCCACGCTGTGCACCGGCGGAATCGTCTGCGGTTGCGCGAGATGACCCGCGGCAGACCACAGCATACCGACCCCGACCAGCACCAGGATCGCGCCGAGGACCAGAGAGGCGCCGTTCTCATAACGCCAGTGGCCATAATGGTGATCGTGGTCAGACGGTCGGCGACTCTTTTTATTCGCCACCAGCACGACGCCATCGGCGAGCAGATCGGAAAAAGAGTGCATGCCATCGGCAATTAACCCCTGGGAACCAGAATATATTCCCACCGCAATCTGCAACGCGGAGAGAAAAATATTGACCACCACGCTAACCAGGGTACTTCTTCGCGCCTGCTCAGAACGCTGATGATATTTATTATCATTTTCAAAATTATGTTGTGCCATTATTTCTCTCCCTCAGTGAGCGGGAAGAATAAACTGACAAGCTGAGTTTATGCTTAACAATATAAAAGCCATTGCCTTGCTGTTTAACGAAATCGCTGCGGTCGTTAATTACTGTATTCTGAAAGTGTGGCCCCGGAGGTACAACCGCGCGCGGATGGACTATCTTATCACTGGCGACCAACAGGTCGGGCCACCTTCTCTTAGCCACCACAGGAGTCAGCGATGTCAGCAATCACACCATCCCGGCTGCGTTTTGCCATTAATCTGGGCAATGCGGTACTGGCCCATCCTGGAGAAAACGGCGAGCCGACAGGCATTACCCCCGAGCTCAGCCATCGACTGGCGCAGCGCTGGGGCGTCGTCGCCGAGTTCGTCACCTATCCTGCCGCCGGTAAAGTGGTGGCCGACGCCGGCGGCGAACGCTGGGATATCGCCTTTCTGGCCATCGACCCGGCGAGGGAGGCGACCCTGCGCTTTACTTCTCCCTATATCACCATTCAGGGGACAGCACTGGTGAGAGCCGGTTCTCCCTGCCAGAGCGTGGCCGATATGGATCGCCCGGCAACCACGATTAACGTCGGGCAAAACGCCGCCTACGATCTGTGGCTCACCCGCCATCTGCAGCACGCCAGCCTGAATCGTCTCCCCTCCTCGCAGGAGGCCATCGACGCCTTCCTCGCCGGTGAAGGGGATATGGTCGCTGGCATCCGTCAGCCGCTGGAGGCGACAGCGCGCCACCATCCGGGGGTGCGGGTCTTAGCGGATAATTTTACCGAGATCCAGCAGGCCATCTGCGTCGCCCGGGATGATGTGGTCCGCTTTAACGCGGTGAATGACGCGTTGGACGAATGGCGGGCGGACGGTAGCCTGGAGGCGCTGATTGCCCGGCACCTGGGCAAGGCGTGCTGAATCACGCCTCCGCCATCCGGCGCATGGCGCAATGCCAGGCGCCGTTACGTACCGAGGCGCGCAGCACGCGGGCGATGGCCAGTACCATCAGACGCGTCGTGCGCCGCTGCAGCGGCGTCAGCGACAGTCCCAGCATCTCCTGCGCCCATGGCGGCAGAAGATCGATCCCGGCCCGCATCATCACCTGGCCAACCGGCTGACTCAGGCGACCCGGCAGACGGGTGGTGAGCAGCACCTCGGCTACCTCCCGGGTACGTTCGTCACAGCGCAGCTGCGGCCGCATCGCCTCAAGATAGTCCGCGACCTCATTCGGCGTCTGGGGAATATCTTTGGCTCCCAGCCGACGAGCGATCTCCGCCGACTCGCGAAAATAGTCCTCCTGGCGCTGGACGCTGACCACCGTCCGCTTGTAGCGCAGGTGGGAGGCCATAAAGCGGCTGCACTCAGCGACATGCACCCAGGTCAACAGCGCCGGGTCGCTTGCCTGATACGGCGTGCCGTCCTTGTCCACCCCGGCGATCCGCTGATGGATCCCCTGCACTTTGGCGATCAACCGCTCGGCGTCGGGGGTGGCGGCGAAGGTGGTAGCGGAAATAAACTGACTGGTGCGACGCAGGCGGCCAAAGATATCCTCGCGGAAACGGGAGTGGTCCCAGACGCCGGCCAGCGCCAGGGGGTGCAGCATCTGCAGCAACAGCGCGCTAATGCCGCCGCACAGCATTGAGGTAAAATCACCATGCACCTGCCAGATGGCTGATTGCGGACCAAAAAGCCCCGGCTCCCCTTTGGGCTGTTCAAAATCAATCTCTTTTAGCGCCATGCCGGTCAGGCCGAGCACCTGCGCCTCGATCATTCCGCGAATGCCGATCATGCTGGAGTCCCTTACGTTTACCAAAGGACCAAAGATACCACTATTGCGCAGCGGAGGCAGTGACAGGGAGAGAGATCGCGGGAACGGTGCCCGCAGAGTGCGGGCACAACAGCTTATGGATTTAGCTGGTAGTCAAGGGTGATATTGGCTTTCAGCACCTGTGATACCGGGCAGCCGGCCTTCGCTTTCTGGATGATCTCATCGAACGCCGCCGGCGCAACGCCGGGCAGGACAATCTGGCTTTGCAACGCGATGTCGGTTATTACAAACCCACCGTCGGTTTTATTAAGGGTGACCACTGCGGTGGTGTCGATGGACGTCGCGGTATAGCCCTCTTCGCTGAGCATCAACGACAGGGCCATCGAGAAGCAGGCGGCATGTGCGGCGCCGATCAGCTCTTCGGGGTTGGTGCCTTTCACCCCTTCAAAACGGGTATTAAAGCCGTAGGGCTGCTGGCTCAGCGCCCCGCTCTCCGTCGACACGGTGCCTTTGCCATGCTTGAGATCGCCTTCCCAGTGCGCCAGCCCTTTCTTATGAATCGCCATATGACTCCTCCTGTGATGATGTCGAACAAAAAGTATAGTGCCTGATGCTGAACCTGCTTCTATTCTGCGGCCCGCCGCATCAGCGTTCCCAAAAAGTTCCCGTTGCGGATGACGCTAACGGCCATCGTGAGGATGGTAAGGATCGGTTTTGTCATCCTCGCTGTCGTCCCGTTTACGCGGCACTTCGCCATGCTCGTCAGGCGCCTCGCGCGCAGGGTGTTTCCCGCGCTCCTCGTCATGCGGGTGGGATGTTGTGCTCATACCGGTAAGCTCCCCTTAATTAGGCGACTGTTTGAGCAGGCGATCGATACGTACTACCGGCGGCGTCATTTTGCGATCAAGGCTGCCGTTAATACTGACCAGATCGTCAGGCTCTACGTGCTGTTCATTAAACGCGGCAACCGGAATAATGGCGGTGATGGTGCCGCTTTTATCGCGAAACTGATAACGGTCATCCCCCTGTCGGGTGAGCAGATTACCGCGCAGTGAAACCGTGGCGCCGTCGTGCATGGTTTTCGCCTGCTCAACGGTCATAATCCGCCCCTCCTCGACGCCGCGATAGCCGTCATCGAGTTTGTGCGGCGGCGGCGGCGCGGCATCCTGGCTAAAACCGCCTTTATCGTCCGCCTGCGCGACCGCGGCGGCAAACAAACAGGCCATGGCCAAGGCTAATTTTTTCATCATGCCTCCTTGTTTTTGCTGATGAACAGATTAAAGCCTGGCTGAGGCTGGCCATTTTTACAAAGTCAATTGTTCTGATATCGTCTAATATAAGAATGTCCTTATCGTTACGCTGATGGCGAAACGAAACGCGGGGAAATAATAATGACTGAGAATCAACAACCTTGTCACATCGTCGACGAGAATGAACAGGCCCTCCGCTTTGAATATCGCTTCAGGCGCTATGGGATAATTGTTCTCAGCCTCATCATTCTTACCGCATTAAGCGGCCTGTGGTCCTCCGGATATTTCAGTGAGGCGCACCGGGAAAGCCCTGAAGGTGAATTACGCGTCGATTACCAGCGTTATGCCAGACTGATGAGTGAAACCGAACTGAATATTCAAATCAAACCCACGCAGGAAAATGATACGACGATCAGTTTCGCCGCCACGTTATTAACCCGTTACCAGGTTGGCGATATCCGCCCGCAGCCGGATAAGATGTACAGTGCCGACGGGAAATTACATCTGGTGTATCAGCGGACAACCAACCGCTCGCCGCAATCGGTATGGTTATCTATTACCCCCAAAACGATAGGCAATATTTCCCTGCAGGCGGCAGTCAACGATCGCCCTGCCGTCAGCTGGCAACAGTTTGTCTATCCGTAGGAGTCGCGATGGAAATGGTCCTCAGAGCCGCAGCAATCTATCTGATCCTGCTGATTATTTTCAAGATTGCCGGTAGACGAACCCTGATGCAGTTAACCAATTTTGACCTGATACTGCTGCTGATTATCAGTGAAGCGACCCAGCAGGCGATGCTCAGCACAGACTATTCCGTTACCGGTTCGATGCTGACTATCGTCACCCTGGTCAGTATTGATATTTTATTCGGCTATATTAAGAAAAAATTTGCCCAGGCGGAAAATTTTCTGGATGGCACGCCGGTTATCGTAGTGGAAAATGGTGCTGTCATCGATGAGAAAATGAAGCTCGTCAATATTTCTGTCGATGATATCCTGCTGGCGGCCAGGCAGCACCATGGGATTTATGAACTGAAAGCGATAAAATTCGCTATTCTCGAACGTAACGGCCAGATATCCATTATTCCGGAACAGGAATAACACCGGCTTAGCTATTTATCGCGCTCCGGTTGTTTATCCCCCGATTCCGGGGCGCGGGTGGCGTCGTCCTCTTCTTTTTCAACGCTACGCGTGTTTACTGTCAACATTTTTCCTCCTCGCGGGTTGTCAAGTATCTTACAGATTATAGAACCTTAACGCCTGCTTATGCAGAAACAGGCCAGAGTCATCAGGATATGTCGCCTGATTCACACTGCGCTTATTCCAGGATATTTCCCACCTCACCGTCGTTATTTATGCTTAATAATGATTCGATCCGTGCAGCTTAAATTTACGATAGCGAAACAATTAATGAGGTCACTATGTCCGTGATGGTTATTACCGGCGGAACCGCCGGGGCAGGAAAAGCCACCGCGCTGCGTTTCGCCCGCGCAGGGTATCACGTGGCGCTGATCGCCCGCGATGAAACGGGTCTGCAGGAGACGCAGCAGGCTTGTGAACGTTTCGGCGTCAAAACGCTGGCGATTAGCGCCGATGTCGCCGATGCCGGGGCCGTGCAGCGCGCCGCCGCCGAGGTGGAAGCCACCCTCGGCGCCATAGACGTCTGGATCAATAACGCCATGACCACCGTGCTGGCGCCCTTTCGGCAGATGAGCGACGACGAATTTCGCCGGGTGACGGAGGTGACCTATCTCGGCTATGTCAACGGCACCCGCGCGGCGCTCGAGGTCATGACGCCCCGGGATCGGGGGGTGATTATTCAGGCTGGATCGGCGCTGGCCTGGCGCTCGATCCCCCTGCAGTCGGCCTATTGCGGCGCGAAAGCGGCGATCCGCGGCTTCACCGATGCCGTGCGCACCGAGCTAATGCATGAGAAAAGCCACATCCAGTTGACCATGGTCCAGCTGCCGGGGATGAATACTGCTCAGTTTGGCTGGGCGCGCAACAAAATGGAGCAGGCCATGCAGCCGGTACCGCCGGTCTATCAGCCGGAGGTCGCCGCTGAGGCCATCTACAGCGTGATCCAGCGGCCGGTGAACGAGCTGTGGGTGGGGAAAAGCACCATCCAGTCGATCCTCGGCCAGGTCTTCTTCCCTCGTCTGCTCGATCGGCTGATGGTGAAAAAAGCGTGGGAGGGACAGTTTACCGGCCAGCCGAAGCCGGCAGAGCATCAGGACGACCTGTTCACGCCAGTGCGCGGCAATCATCCCGGACACGGCCCCTTTAACGATGGCGCGCGGCGTAAAGCGGTGACCATCAGCGCCGATCTTCCGGGTAAAGTGGCTGCCGGCGTCGGTGTGGCGGTGGCGACGATGGCCCTGCGGGCATTGTTCCGCCGACCAGGAAGACGGCGCTAAAGCAGGCTGCGGCTGAACCAGCGGTAACCATAGCCGGAGAGCGCCAGCCGCGCCTTTTCTCCGCCGTATAGCCCGTCCTGGTAGAACTTATCTTCCAGGATCGGGCTCCAGTAACCCTCGGCCAGCGGCGGGAGCTGGACCTCCACCGCCTGCTGGCTGCAGTTCGCCAGCATCAGCACCTCCCGCGATTCGCTGCGATAGCACAAGCCCAGCACCGCGGCTGGCTTCACCGTAATAAGGGTAAAAGGGATGGATCCCGGTTCAGTATATTCCGTGCGCGCCAGCACCATATTGCGTACCCGATGCAGTAGCGACCGGGGGTGGCGCAACGCCGCTTCGACATTGATCCGCTGGTAGCGAAACCGTCCACTGGCCACCGGTTTCACCGGCAAATCATCCGGCGCCGCCCGGGAAAAGCCGCCGTTGGGCGCGCCCGACCACTGCATCGGCGTTCGGACCGCGTAGCGCTCCGGTAAGCGCAGATCGTCGCCCATACCAATCTCGTCGCCATAGCGCATCACCGGCACGCCAGGCAGCGCGAGCAGGATGGCATGAGCCAGCGCGATGCGTCGGGTATCGCCATCCAGCATCGGCGCCAGCCGCCGGCGCACGCCACGCTGGTAAACCGACATCGATTTATCAGGGGCAAAGGTGCGGATAACCTGGCGTTTGTTGCGTTCGCCAATCCCCTCAAGATCCAGTTCATCATGGTTACGCAGCCAGTTGACGAAGCAGCATCCGTCCGGCGGGGCCACCATTGCCTGCAACGCCTTCACTACCGGGGTGGCGCGCTGCTGCGCCAGGCTGACATAGAGATATTTATTAAGCCAAAAATTGAGCACCATCTGCAGCCGATCGCCGCGGCCGAAATAATGGCGATAATCTTCCACTTCCACGTCCACTTCACCCAACAGTATCGCGTCGGGATTGAGGCGCTGCACGACCTGCCGGAGATGCGTCAACAGCGGGTAGCCCCGCGCCTCGTCGCCCTTCCCGGCCTGCTTCACCAGATGTGACGCCGCATCGAGGCGAAATCCTGACACCCCGGCCTGCAGCCAGAAGGTGATGATGTTTTCAATTTCAGCGATCACCGGCGGATGAGCGAGATTCAGGTCGGGCTCATGGCGATAAAACATGTGGCGATAGTATTGTCCGGCCTGGTCGTCCCAGCTCCAGACGCTCTCCTCGACGCCGGGAAACATGGGAGGATCGTCGTTCTCCGGCGGCCGATCGGCCCAAAGATAGTATGGCCGCCACGGCGACCGGGGATCGCGTCGCGCCGCCTGAAACCACGGGTGCTGGGCAGAAGTGTGCTGGATAACCAGCTCAACAATCACCCGCAGCCCCAGCTCCCGGGCGCGGGCAATCAGCTCAATCACGTCGGCGATGGTCCCGAAACGGGGATCGGGCTGCAAATGGTCGCTGATATCATAGCCATCATCCTGCAGTGGGGTAAGATAGAAAGGGGTCAGCCAGAGCACCGTCGCCCCCAGGCTACGAATGTAGTGCAGCTTTTGGCGTATACCGGCAAGATCGCCAAACCCATCGCCGTTGGCGTCGTAAAACAGAGCACTGTCAACCTGATAGATGACCGCTCTGTGAAACCACTCTTCCTGTTGCATCACTATCACCTTGCGTTCTGCCCGCCACTGTCAGCGTCCTCAGCGCGCCCTGCTGGTTTTCGTGCGCGTTTTGTCGACTGGCAATACGGGGTCGTGCTCTGCAGGTGGCACCCTGTTCGCCACCGCGTCCACCAGCGCCTGCTGCCTGGCGGTTAATTTCAGCGGAACCGCTTTGTCTGTGGCGAGGATCGCGATGGTGTGGCGCTTAACCATGATTGACTCCGGCGGCTTATTGTCCGGACTCAACGCCGGGCAGAGAGTTATGCATCAGATATTGTCCGGTCAGCGCCGGCAGATGATGCAGCAGCCAGTCAGCCATCCCTCTCTCTTCGGCAAGGATCCCTTCCAGAGTCGGCATCGCGCTATGGTCCCCCACGCGCTTCGCCGCCGTTAATAAAGCGGTATAGCAGGCGACCTCAAAATGGGCAAAAACGTAGGCGGTGATAATGAGTTTAATGAGCTCATCGCCGGGTAGCATGATGCCGATAGTCTGGCCCAGGGCTGCGACCCGGCTCATCGCATCCTTCAGCGCCGAGCGGGAAATATGGTTGCGGGCGATAAGGTCCTGCAGAGCAGACAGTTGCCGACGAGTTTCATAAAGATGTTGTTCAAGGCGGGTTCGCAGTTGCGGTTCATTATCGAGGCGTCTGATGGTGGCCATAAGCAGTGACTCGGCCTGTTTTTCCATGGCATGGGCATCGCGAAGCCAGTTGTGGTAATTTTCACTATCCGTCATATACACCTCTGATCGTTAATTATTTATTTTGACGGGGAATCTTCATTCTCTTCCGCCGCCTGGTCAGCTCGCGCTGCGCTATATCCGGATAAATGTCCAACAATATTGGCATAAATACTGATGAGAATGACCCACAGGACGCTGTCTTTCCACCAGATTAACGAGGGTATCGCCAGGCCCACCCACATAACGGCGGCCACAAGATGACAGCGCTTAATAAATACCGGCGTCAGTTTCATTTTATTACCTTAGATCTGAACAATATTTAGCAAGCGGATGTGTTGCTACCCGCCCCTGGCGTCCGGCGATTGACACCAGGCTTAAAATAGCTTTCTTATGCACAGCGATAAAAAGCAGTACTGTTACGTATTGCTCCGAGCCGTTATTTACTCACTCTTAGCGCTTCGCCGACACAATGCCGTTGCGGTAATCAGTATTTAATTGTTAAGATGGCTGTAATTGAATTATCCTGCACCTCTTTGCCCGTCGCGGAGAATAGACAATAGCTCAGGGAAGCGTTTGCAAATAAACAGAAACCTGCGGACCCACAGGCCCACAGGTTTCTTTCCCGACACCGTCATAACGGCGTCACGGGTCATCAGTCATCAGCTGTCGCCGGATTTACGGCCGCCGCCATGGCTGTTCTTACCACCCTTTTTACCGGCTTCGGATGCACGCTCAGGATCATTTTTGAAGTTCCCGCCGCTGTGCTGCCCACCTTTACGCCCGGCTTCGGATGCTTTTTCACGATCTTCTGCAAAATTACCTGAACCGCCTCTATGCTCTGCCATAATTTTCACCTTTGGTTTGATCAATATCGGTTGGTAAATGGAAAATGACCCTGTTACAAATCATCGCCCTCGATATCTAACACTAGAGGAATACCCGCAGGAGTCAAATTAATCTTGGCCATCACCCAGCGCATCGATAAAATAAATTAACCACAGCGAAGCGGCAATAAAAATTAATTTTTACGCAACTCCCTTATTCGCTTTGGGTTATATGTACCTTGTGAACTGTACTGCGGACATTGGTTCACGTTTGTAAACTAATGAAAATAATCTGATGAATAAATGTTTCTACTAATCCCGGGCTGCCACCCTTCCAAAATTAACACCAAAGAGGTATACCATTATTATCCATGCGTAGCGGATTATCCTATTATTCCCCTTTTCACTTTGTCTCCCTCTCTGCCTTTAAAAAATCTCCACCGCGCAGCAAATAAAATAGCCAGCCCGCATTAAGTCATGATGGAATAATCCTAATTTAACCCCGGCAATGATAACGCAGCGCTATTTGCTTAAATACGCCGGGGATCAGTCGGTTAAGGAATAACAATGCGTCTTTTAGCGGCCATTCACTGGCCCTGGGTGAGTCATCCGGGGTCTGGCGATGGGGGAACCTGACCTATCCTTACAGCTGGCCCGTTCTGTCTGAAGGAGATGACTATGCAAGATGAAAAACCGCCCATGAAGAAACTACCCACCTCCATGTTGCCAGAAGAGACGGCTCCACGTCCGGAGTTCCCGGAGCAAGAACAGAACCCGCCGGGTCTGGATGCGGAAATGGAGCCGTCACCGGACCATGGGGAAACCAGCTACACCGGCACCGGGCGGCTGGCCGGTAAGAAAGCGCTAATTACCGGCGGCGACTCCGGCATTGGCCGCGCGGTGGCGATCGCCTTTGCCCGCGAAGGGGCCGATGTCGCCATAAGCTATCTGCCGGAGGAGCAAGAGGACGCCGATGAAGTCATCGCTCTGATCAAAGCCGAAGGCCGCACCGCGGTGGCCCTGCCGGGGGATATTCGCTCCGAGTCCTTCTGTCAGTCGCTGGTGGCCGACGCGGTGCAACAGCTGGGTGGCCTGAGCATCCTGGTCAATAACGCCGGACGTCAGCAATATTGTGAGACCCTTGAGGAGCTGACCACTGAAGACTTTGACGCCACCTTTAAGACCAATGTCTACGCGCCGTTCTGGATCACCCGCGCCGCGCTGCCCCATCTCCAGGCCGGGAGCGCGATCATCAACACCACCTCGGTGCAGGCCTATAAACCCAGTCCGATCCTCCTCGATTACGCCCAGACCAAAGCCTGCCTGGCGATCTTCACCAAATCGCTGGCCAAACAGGTGGCAAAACGCGGCATTCGCGTTAACGCCGTAGCCCCCGGCCCTTACTGGACGGTGCTGCAGTCCAGCGGCGGTCAGCCGGACGAGAAAGTGAAACAGTTCGGCAAAGACACGCCGATGGGGCGCCCGGGGCAGCCGGTCGAGATCGCCCCGCTGTACGTCACCCTGGCATCCGATGCCTGCTCATATACCTCCGGCCAGGTGTGGTGCTCTGACGGTGGAGACGGGGTAGTCTAAGCCTCCTGGCAGACCGGCGTGCGGCATCGCGCGCCGGTTTTACCCTCCGTCCCCCGGGGAGCGATATCTGCCCTCTCGACTCGCCGCCGCGGCGATTTTTCCTCTGCTGCAACCTACCGGCTGCGTGCTATGATACTCGCCCGCCGCTGTGCGCTAACCCCGGCCCTGACGCCAATCCTGAGGACGACAGATGAGTAACGACATTCCCCTGAAATTTTATGACATCGTGGACGAATACGAGACCGAAGCGGCTGCCCCGGTTAAGGATGAGGAACGCGATGCGCTGGCGCGCTATTTTCAGCTGCTGATTGCGCGATTAACCAACAACGAAGAGATTGATGAAGAAGCGCAGCAGGAGATGGCCCGCGAGGCGGCCATTGACGAACGCCGTATTGACGATATCGCCAACTTCCTTAATCAGTGGGGTAATGAGTAAGGTTGATCCTCGGCTTTCCGGCAGGGCAACCGCCCGCCGGCGCTGCCGCTGAAGGCGGCGCCGTTGCTCAGGCATCGGCGAGCGTCTCCCCCAGCCGTCGCTGCAGCTCATCCAGAAACAGCGGCAGCCCATCGGGCTGATAGTCGCGGGAAAGATAGATGCCGTAAACGCTCAGCGCCTTCGGCGTCCAGTCAGGAAGCACCACCTCCAGCGCGCCGCTGGCAATCGCGCTCCGCGCCTCCAGTTCGGGGAGCATCGCGATGCCGCACCCCGCGACCGCCGCCTCCAGCAGTAAGGAAGAGATCCCGGCGCTCAGATTACCGTTCACTGCCACCGACGCCTCCTGACCCTGTGCATCGCTGAATTGCCAGCGCTGGCCGGCAAAATGACTGTATAACAGGCAGTTATGCTGTTGCAGATCGTCAAGGGTCGTTAGCGGACCATGCTGGCGGATCAAGCGCGGCGCAGCGCAGAGTAGCGACCGGCACACGCCGAGGCGGCGAGCGATAGCCCCCGCCTCCGGATTATCGGTAATGCGAATAGCCACGTCGATGCGCTCGCCGATCAGGCTGACCGGATGGTTATTGATATCCAGCTCCAGACGCAACAGCGGATAACGGGCAAGAAAATCCGGCAGCAGCGGGGAGATCAGCTGCATCGCGGTAAAATGCGCGCACGCCACCCGCAGCGTGCCGCTGGGGTCGGCACGCTGGCGTTCGCCGGCGATTTCATCGGCGATCCGCGTCAGGCCGCGGGTCTTGAGCAATACCTTCTCCCCGGCCGGGGTTAGCGTCAGCCGCCGGGTTGAGCGATGGATCAGCCGGGCGCCGGCCCAGCTCTCCATCTGTTCCAGATAGCGGCTGACCATCGGGCGCGACATCCCCAGCGCGCGCGCCGCGGCGCTGAGGCTTCCCAGTTCGCAAATTCGCAGATACACCTGCGCCGCAATCACCCTGTCCATCACGCCCCCTTCATCTGCACGATTTATGAAACTCAGCATCTCTTATTTCAGGAATTCTATCAAATGGCGAAATCCGTACAATGCTACGCATTCCCCTGTCACTGAGAATGAATCATGAAATTATCTGCTCTTGCTATTGCCACCGCCCTGTTCAGCGGCGCGGTCTTCGCGGCGCCGCTGACGCTGCAGACTTACAACCCTCAGGAGAAAGGTCTTTTTGCCGTCAACTCCACCCTCGTTTCCGGCCCGCATGAAGCGGTGCTGTTTGACGCCCAGTTCAGCGTCAAAGACGGCGAAAAGCTGGTAGACATGATCAAGAAAAACGGCAAACCGTTGTCGCGGATTGTGATCACCTCCGGCGATCCTGACTTCTATTTTGGCCTTGAGCCGCTGGTGAAAGCCTTCCCGCAGGCGGAAGTGGTCGCCACGCCGGAAGTGGTTAAACATATTGCAGCCACCAAAGCGGCAAAGCTGGCGTACTGGGGACCACAGATGAAAGACGGTGCGCCGACGCAGGTATACGTCCCGCAGGCGCTGAAAGCCAACAGCTTTACCATCGATGGCGAAAAAGTGACGATTATGCAGCCCCATGACTACGCGGCGTTCGTTTGGATCCGGGCGAACAAAACGATCCTCGGCGGCACCGGCGTGGCCTGGGGCATGCATCTCTGGACCGCCGACACCCAGACGCCGGCCAGTCGACAGCAGTGGCGCACTACGCTGGACCAGATGATTGCTCTGCACCCGCAGCAGGTGATCCCGGGACATTACCTCGGCACGCCGCCGGAGGGTGACAGCGCGGTGCGCTTTACCAAAACCTACCTCCAGCAGTTTGAGCAAGCGCTGCAGACACATAAGGATTCCGCCGGGGTGATCAAGGCAATGGAGACACAGTGGCCAGGGCTGGCGGAAACCAGCTCGCTGGAGCTCAGCGCCAAAGTTAATACCGGCGAGATGAAGTGGTAACGCCGGCGCTGCGCGAGGGAGACTGTTCTTAATCTGGCGCACTGAGGTTGCTATTGCCCTGAAAATGGACCACCCTACCTGTGGCCGCATAAAAAACGTGCGGCCAACTTTGGGTTACATTTCATCCGGTCACCACCGGGTTTGCCCTTGAAACCAGAACAGGATAAAGGAGTCAGAATGAAATCGAACCATCAGGCACGTCATCTTCTCGGTCTGAACTACAAGCTTTCCCAGCAGAAAAAAGTGGTGCTGGAAGGCGATGAAGCAACCACCCTCAACCATATCCATGCTACCGGCCGCAAACGCCGCGGTGGTTAATTTTCAGCCTGAGTGATGATAAACAACACCGTCCTGTTGCCAGGATGGTGTTTTTTTATGGCAATTGACGGCTTGTTTACCCGCTTGAAGACCTTCTGCTCTATACTCTGCCCGCTGCTTTTCCCCCCGCCCTTCGCTTATCGCCGCGCCGGGACTGTGGACACGATCAAGGAGTTAGTGCGATGCAATTTACCCATAAGAAAAACCGTTCCCTGTACATCCCCTACGCGGGTCCCGTTCTGCTTGAATTCCCCCTGCTCAACAAGGGCAGCGCCTTCAGTATGGAAGAGCGCAGCAGTTTCAACCTTCTTGGCCTGCTGCCGGAAGTGGTTGAAACCATCGAAGAGCAAGCGGAACGCGCGTGGATCCAGTATCAGGGATTCAAAACAGAAATCGACAAACACATTTACCTGCGTAACATCCAGGACACCAACGAGACCCTTTTCTATCGCCTGATTGGCAACCATCTCGAAGAGATGATGCCGGTTATCTATACCCCGACGGTAGGCGCCGCCTGCGAACGTTTCTCCGAGATTTACCGTCGCGCCCGCGGCGTCTTTATCTCCTACCAGAATCGCCATAATCTTGACGACATTCTGCAGAACGTACCGAACCATAACGTCAAAGTGATTGTGGTGACCGATGGCGAGCGTATCCTCGGCCTCGGCGACCAGGGCATCGGCGGGATGGGGATCCCGATCGGCAAACTGTCGCTGTACACCACTTGCGGCGGCATCAGCCCGGCTTACACCCTGCCCATCGTGCTGGACGTCGGAACAAACAACCAGCAGTTGCTGGACGATCCGCTGTATATGGGCTGGCGCCACCCGCGTATTACCGATGACGAGTACTACCAGTTCGTTGACGACGTGATCCAGGCGATTAAGGCCCGCTGGCCGGACGTGCTGCTGCAGTTTGAAGACTTTGCGCAGAAGAACGCTATGCCGCTGCTCAACCGCTACCGCAATGAGATCTGCTCCTTTAACGACGATATCCAGGGTACCGCGGCGGTGACCGTCGGGACGCTGATCGCCGCCAGCCGCGGCGCCGGCAGTCAGCTGAGCGAACAGAAAATTGTCTTCCTCGGGGCGGGCTCCGCCGGCTGCGGCATCGCCGAGCAAATTATCGCCCAGATCGTCCGCGAAGGACTCAGTGAAGAAGAGGCCCGCCAGCGCGTGTTCATGGTTGACCGCTTTGGCCTGTTAACCGACGGCATGCCTAATCTGCTGCCGTTCCAGAACAAGCTGGTGCAGAAACGCGAACATCTGCAGGGCTGGGATACCACTAACGATGTACTTTCCCTGCTCGACGTGGTGCGCAACGTGAAACCGAACATCCTGATCGGCGTTTCCGGTCAGCCGGGGCTGTTCACGGAAGAGATTATCCGCGAAATGCACAAGCATTGCCCGCGGCCAATCGTGATGCCGCTCTCCAACCCAACGTCACGGGTGGAAGCCACGCCGCAGAATATCCTGAGCTGGACCGACGGCGAGGCGCTGGTCGCCACCGGCAGTCCGTTTGCCCCGGTTACCGTCAAAGGCAAACAGTACCCCATCGCCCAGTGCAACAACTCCTATATCTTCCCGGGCATTGGTCTGGGGGTGATCGCCTCCGGCGCGTCGCGGGTCACCGACGAGATGCTGATGGCCGCCAGCGAAACCCTGGCGAAACACTCGCCGCTGGTGAACAACGGTGAAGGTCCGGTGCTGCCGGAGCTGAAGGATATCCAGACCGTCTCGCGGGCGATCGCCTTCGCGGTCGGTAAGGTGGCTCAGGAGCAGGGCGTGGCGGTGAAAACCTCCGCAGAAGCGCTGCTGCAGTCCATCAGCGATAATTTCTGGCTGCCGGAATATCGTAATTACCGCCGCACCTCAATTTAATCGCGCTCACCGGGCCGAACGATCGGCCCGGTTATTAATAGCGTCCGGATAATATTTCCCACCACAGAAACGCCTTTTCCGCCCATATTCATTTATCGTAAAAATAGAAAACGGATAGCATTTGCCGCGCGCCCTCCGCTGTGCAAAATAGTTGTTTCTCACCCCCTCACAACGGAATGTGAAATGCAAAAATTAACCCCTGACGCGAATAAAGCGAAGGCTATTCTGATCCGGATTGTCTTACTCCTCACGGGTAGTATCGCCATCATCGCCGGCCTGTGCCTCTCTGGCGGCGATATGTGGATGCTCACCCCGCGCGCTGAGCAGTATCAGCCCGCTACCGGCGATCTGGTGGATATCGTCATCTATACGCCGAGTAAATTCTTCTTCGCCCTGCTCTACGTGTTATTTCTGACTCTGGTCTGGCTGTTGGCGGTGCGTAATATTCCCTGGCGGCCGATACAGCATCCGCTATTCCCGCTGATGGTACTGATTGCCGCCGGAATCTTTATTTTCCTCCATCCGGAGGTCACCCCCGGACGGGATGCCAGTATTCAGTACGGGAAACACAACGTTTATTACACTGCCATTTTCTGGATGAAGACAAATTCTAACCAACGTATCACTCAGCCCTCTAAATATGAGATTTTTGTTGAAGCGAAAGATCCGCGCTGGCCTGTCGACAGGGATAATCTTCGCCGCGCCTGGCGCTGTGAAGTACAGCGGCACAGCCAGTTTTACACCCTGTCATTCAATGAGGGCTGGTTTCCGGACCGCGATCCGCAGGTCATGGCCCGCCAGTGTACTCAGGTAAGCGATCTGAACGCGCTCAGCGACACGGCAATCATGATTGCCCGCCCGATCGCCACCGTTCCTGTGGAGGCACCATAAATGAGCCAGCAAAAAATGGTTCTGCAACCGCTATTACGGGTCTGGCTGGGGTTGTTTAGCGGGCTGCTGCTGGTGAGCGCCATCAGCGGCTTTCACGGCGAGTACTGGTATTTCGGCGATAAGCAGGCGCTTTACGCGGCGAAAGCCGGCGAGGTGTCGGTGCATGAACTCTACACGCCGGCGAAAATCCTCTTCGCTATTATCGTCAGCCTGATCCCGCCGCTGCTGTGGCTGCTGCTGGTCAACCGTCTGCCGCAGCGGCCGCTGACCCACCTTCTCCCGCCATTGCTACTGCTGCTGGCGGGACTGGCTTTTTTCTTCCTCAGACCCGACGTGATTCCCGGCGGGGAGACCGCCGTCTATCGCTACGGCGAGCGGGAGCGCTACTACCAGACGGTCCGCTGGCAGAAACCGGAGCCGGGCGCGTGGCGGGGTATCCGCTCTGAGTACAACGTGTATATCGAATATCGCGATCCCAAGGGATATCGCAAAGCCGACAATATTAAAAACGCCTATACCTGTGAAACCCACCGGGAGTCTCGCTTTTTTACCTTAACGACCGAAGAGGATTGGTATCCGGATGAGTATCCGAATATTCTCGAGGCTCCCTGCCAGGCGATAAAGGATCCCCAGGCGATGACGGAATATACCCGCGACCACGCCCGCTGGTTTCCCATTATTTTTTAAATAAATCAATGATAATACTTTCAATGATCCTCACTACTAAGACAAACAAGGAACGTTAATATGCCCCACCAGGTTGCGACAAAAAATATGACGAATAGGATGATCATTTTATATTTAGCACTGACAGGAATAACAGGGTTAGTCTATGGCTTATGTTCACTGAGTGGTGAAACACTGCATTCCCCCTTTGAAATCAGTTCATATGATGCCGTTGCTGGTGATCTTATCGAACATAGTCTGTACACCTTCTATAAACCGTTTGTCGCTATTCTCTGCTCACTCGTTATACCGTTGATTTGGCTGTTATCAACGAGAAAATCAACGCATCGTAAACTGCGTCATCCGGTTATTCCCGTTATGCTATCTTTGCTGATTTTCATCTTTTTTGGATTGTTCCCCGGCGTTATTCCCGGTGGAGAGACAACCCGTTATCGTTACTTCCTTCATGATAAGCATTATCTCAGTATTGTCTGGGCAAGCATGGAACCAGATAATTATTTTGAATCCAGATCCCACTTTGAAACTTACATAGAATACAGAGACCCATATGGATTCCGAAGAATTGATAACATTAAAAATGCCTATCACTGTGAGCAAACACGTGAAACTGT
Source organism: Klebsiella sp. GG_Kp175 (assembly GCF_040062325.1). Lineage (NCBI taxonomy): Bacteria > Pseudomonadati > Pseudomonadota > Gammaproteobacteria > Enterobacterales > Enterobacteriaceae > Klebsiella > Klebsiella sp. GG_Kp175. The sequence continues at coordinate 292,521 of NZ_JBEAFX010000011.1, forward strand.
TTTCCTGACGCTTTACATTTCTCAACGCTGGTTCCCGAAGGGTAAACCTGATGTCCTCGAAGCCCAGTGCCAAAAAATAACTGACGCTAATACCCTGACCGAAGCGGTACTGGCAAAAGCGTATTGGTTTCCCTTTGTACGCTAAACTCTGAGGGGCGCCGCGCTCGCCCCCTGCCAGTTTTGTCACTGGCGCGCTTTTCCTTTCCCCACTACACTGCCATCACCCATTCACTAACTGAATATAAAAGGAGGCCCCCCATGCTGTATTGTGAAATGTTTATTGTTTCACATGCCTTAGGCAATGGCGCCAGCTCAAGCGTTATCGGTATCGTGCTGCGATAACTTTGGCTTGAGCGAAGACCCTTCACAGAATCCCTTCTCTCCGGCTTACCGGGTTATCGTCAGCGAGTTTTGACGAGGCATTCGCATGCCTGTAACTCTTGAGTAAGTTGACTATGAGTACATTACTAACTGCCCATGCGCTCCACGTGGAGACGGCTTTTGGGCCGCTGTTTAACACCCTCTCCTTCACCCTGAAGAAAGGCGACCGTATCGGTCTCATTGGCCATAACGGTTGTGGCAAAAGCACCCTGCTGCAGGTGCTGGATGGCACTCTCGCGCCCACCTCGGGCAGCGTCTCGCTCGCCGGTCAGTGTCTGATGGCCCGCGTTGAACAGCATCTGCCGGAGGCGCTGCGTTCGCAGTCACTGCTGCAGGCGGTGCTGGCCCCGTTACCCGCCGACGCCCGGGAAGCACAGCGCTGGCTGGCCGAACGCCTGCTGGCGCAGATGGGCTTCACGCCGGCGGTGATGGCGCAGCAAACCAGCACCCTAAGCGGCGGGCAGCACACGCGCCTGCTGCTGGCCCGGGCGCTGATCCGCCAGCCTGACCTGCTGCTGCTGGATGAGCCCGGCAACCATCTCGATCTGCCCACCCTGTTGTGGCTGGAAAGCTTCCTGCAAACCTGGCAGGGGAGCTTCGTGCTGGTGTCACATGACAACACCTTACTGGATGCTGTAACTAATGCCAGTTGGATCCTTCGCGACCAGACGCTGCACAGCTTCGCCTTGCCCTGCAGCGCTGCCCGTCAGGCACTGCAGGAGCAGGATGAAAGCGCCGCATTACGTCATAAGGCCGAGCAAAAAGAGATCGACCGGGTCAGCGCCAGCGCCCGGCGGCTGGCCACCTGGGGTCGGGTGTATGACAACGAAGATCTCGCCCGCAAAGCCAAACAGATGGAGAAGCAGGTCGCCCGCCTGAAAGACGAGCAGACTGAGCTCAGCGTCGGCCCGCCGTGGCGCCTGGTGTTGCAAGGGGACGCCCTGCCGGCGGACCGCCTGCTGGAGATGGACAGGCTGCCGGTGGCCCCCGCGCCGGGACTGCCGGCCCTGTTTACCACCGGCGTGGCGCGACTGCGCAGCGGAGATCGCGTGGCCATCATGGGGCGCAACGGCGGCGGTAAATCGTCCTTGCTGCGCCTGCTGTGGCAGCAGATGAACGACGCATCGCCTCTTCCGGGGCTGCGTCTGCACCCCCGGCTTCACCCCGGGTATTACGACCAGACGCTGGCGCAGTTGCCGGACGATGCCAGCCTGCTCGACGCCCTGACGCCGTTCGCCCCGTCGGCGGACACCCGGAAACGGGCGCTGATCGCCGCTGGATTTGGCTGGGCGAGGCATGGTCAGAAGGTCAGCACTCTCAGCGGCGGTGAGCGGTCGCGGCTGCTGTTCGTCGGCCTGTCGCTGGCGCGCTACAGCCTGCTGCTGCTGGATGAACCCACCAACCATCTTGATATGGAGGGCAAAGCGGCGCTGGCGCAGACGCTCCGCGACTACCCCGGCGGCGTGCTGCTGGTTAGTCATGACCGCCAGCTTATTAGCGAAAGCTGTAACCGCTTCTGGCTGATCGACCGCGCCGGGCTAACGGAGTGGCACAGTCTGGAAGAGGTTTATGCCCGTCTGCAGACGCAGCCCTCCACCCCGACGGTGGCCTACTCACCTCAGGAGCCGTCACTCGCGGCTGATGATGAAGAGGCGCTGCTGGCGCGCCTGATCGCTCTGGAGCAATGGCTGGCGGACGACATGGCCCGTAAGCCGAAACATCAAAAGCCTGCGCTGCAGGCGCAGTGGCGAGAGGAGATCGCCCGGCTGCTAAATCAACTGGGGTAATCTTCGCCCCCCCGCCGGCTAAGGCACCCCGCCCTTAGCCGGCGTTGCCTGGCCGGGTAAACTGCTGCTCGGTCATCACCTTTCCCCACTGATCCCCCTGCCATTCGCGGGTTAACGTGAAGCCAAAGGACTCATACAGTTTGCGGGCCGCGTCCAGACCTTTAAACGTCCACAGCTGAACGGCGCTGAACTGACGACTATCGCAGAAAGCCATCGCCTCACTGAGGAGCCGCCTGCCAATGCCGGTTCCCCGACAGCTGTCATCGAGAATGAACCAGCGTAGATGCGCCTGCTGCTGGCCGAGATCCTCGCCATCGATCGCCACCGAACCGACAATCTTCCCCTCGCGCATCGCCAGCCAGATCTGGTTGGCCGGCGAGGAAAGCCGGGTGGCAAATTCCGCCACGCCGCTGGCGACCTTGCCTTCAAAAAAAGCGCCAAAGTCATGGTGCCGGGCGTAATACTCCCCGTGCATCTGGGCTATCCGACCGATCATCCCCGGCTGATAGCCGGTCACCAGCGAAATCTGCGGGGTCGTATCCGCCAGCGCAGTATCCCGACACTGCGCCAGCGCCTGCGCATAGGCCGCCAGTCCCCTGGCGACGGTCCGCTGCTGCGGCTCATCCAGATGGCCTAACGTCTCCACCACCCGGCGGGTAGCCCACGCGTTGATCATCGCCACCGTATCGTGCCCCTTGGCGGTCAGCGCCAGCGATTTAGACCGCGCGTCCTCCGCGCAGGGACGTTCCTCCAGCTCCCCGGCCGCCAGCAGACGGGCGACCATCCGGCTGACGCTCGATTTTTCCAGGCCCAGCAAAGTCACCAGCTGGGCGGCGGTCATCGCCCCTCTCACCGACACTTCGAGCAGGGTATGCACCGCCGACGGCGAATAGTGGGTGGCGGCCAGCGTGGTGTTCATAAAACCGAGCTCGCGCACCATTAACCGTGAGGCGGTACGGATCTGTTGGATTAAGGAGGTGTCAGCCATAGCGATGCGTCCAGATCAAGATATAGTTGTATTATACAACCATCTATTGCAGGACGCGTCAAGAGGATAACCCCTCCAGTACGGCTGGGTAGCGTATCGGATGATGGAATGCTGCGGGCGCCGGACTCCGCCCGCGATAAATATTATTGCGGGTTCTTCCCCTTCCAGGCTTCCCAGGCCGATTTGATCTCCTGCTTCGCGGCGGCGGCATCATTAAACCCAGCTAGCTCGACCTTTTTCCGCCCCTCCGGCAGTTCTTTATAGACCCGGAAGAAGGCCTCCAGCCGCTGCTGCTCGATTTTCGGCAGATCGGCGATGGTCTTGATATCGTCATAGGTGGGATCAATTTTGCTGGCCGGCACGGCGATGATTTTGTCGTCTTTCTCACCGCCGTCTACCATCTTAAGGACGCCGATCGGCCGCAGCTTAATCAGCGTGCCCGGGGCCATTGGCGCGCGGGTGTAAAACACCACGTCCAGCGGGTCGCCATCCCCGGCCAGCGACTGGGTTAATGAACCGTAGTTTGCCGGGTAAGCCACCGGCATCGACTGAAAGCGGTCGGCGATGATAAATCCTGTTTTGGCGTCGGTTTCATACTTAATGATCCCGCCAGCCGGGATCTCGGTAACCGCGTAAAACTCTTCGGGATTGTTTTCCGGCTGCGGGAATTCCAGCACATTGTGAGCCTGTGCGGCGGCGGAAAAAAGCAGACCGGCAGTGAGGAGCGTTTTGACCAGATGCATTGTTGTATCACTCTGTTGTTATAAGAAATTGATGCGCAAAACAATAGTGTTGAGTGATGAAGAAAACATGACCATTCAGTGACGCTATTATTACCTACCAAAATTAGAGGTATTGTCTGAATTTTGTGCTATCGTTGTAGTAAAAAACCACATCCTGTACTAAAGCGCCTTGTTTTTTTCCCCATAGCGTCTAATCCTTATTAGGTAGTATTGCATTAATAAAATTAATCATTCCCCTCACAAGGAGACAGGCATGAAGGCAGCTGTTGTTACCCACGACCATCAGGTTAACGTTACGGAAAAAACGCTGCGCCCGCTGGAATACGGCGAAGCGCTGTTGAAAATGGAATGCTGCGGCGTGTGTCATACTGACCTGCACGTGAAAAACGGCGATTTTGGCGATAAAACCGGCGTTATTCTTGGTCATGAAGGGATCGGGGTAGTACAAAAAGTCGGCCCTGGCGTCACCTCCCTGAAGCCGGGCGATCGCGCCAGCGTGGCGTGGTTCTTCGAAGGCTGCGGCCACTGCGAATACTGTAACAGCGGCAACGAGACGCTGTGCCGCTCGGTGAAAAACGCCGGTTATACCGTCGACGGCGGCATGGCGGAAGAGTGCATCGTCACCGCCAACTACGCGGTTAAAGTCCCGGACGGCCTCGACTCCGCCGCCGCCAGCAGCATCACCTGCGCCGGGGTCACCACCTACAAAGCCGTTAAGGTCTCCCACATCAAACCGGGCCAGTGGATCGCTATCTACGGCCTCGGCGGCCTGGGCAACCTGGCGCTGCAGTATGCCAAGAATGTCTTTAACGCCAAAGTGATCGCCATCGACGTCAACGACGGCCAGCTGGAGCTGGCGGCCTCGATGGGCGCCGATCTGACCATCAACTCGCGCAATGAAGATGCGGCGAAAGTGATTCAGGAAAAAACCGGCGGCGCGCATGCTGCCGTGGTGACCGCGGTTGCTAAAGCGGCCTTTAACTCGGCGGTGGATGCCGTTCGCGCCGGCGGCCGCGTGGTGGCGGTAGGCCTGCCGCCGGAAGCAATGAGCCTCGATATTCCACGTCTGGTGCTCGACGGCATCGAAGTGGTCGGCTCGCTGGTCGGTACCCGTCAGGATCTGGTGGAAGCCTTCCAGTTCGCCGCCGAAGGCAAAGTGGTGCCGAAAGTCACCCTGCGCCCGCTGGAAGATATCAACGCCATTTTTAAAGAGATGGAGCAGGGTCAGATCCGCGGCCGTATGGTTATCGATCTGCGTAGCTAATCGCCAGCGCCTCTCCCGCCCGGGAGAGGCGCTTCCCCTCGCTTCCCGCCGCGAAAAGTAAATGCAATTTCCGCAAATGCTTAGCGCAATTCCTTGGTTCCTTTGTTTTTAGTCGCGCCCGATGATGGCAACACAATAGATAACAAAGGAATTCACCATGCATCGTCATTTTCGCCTGCCCGCGCTGGCCGCGCTGTTTCTTTCCGGCGCCTTCTCCGTCTGGGCCGCCGACACGCCGGTTAAAGGCGGTACCTTAATTTATCTGGAGCAGCAACCGCACACCAATCTCTATCCACCCGCCGGCGGCTTTTATCCAAACGGCGGCATTCTCAATCAGATCACCGACAAGCTGACCTGGCAGAACCCGAAAACGCTGGAGATTGAGCCGTGGATCGCCGAGAGCTGGACCAGTAATGCCGATAAAACCGAGTACACTTTCCACCTGCGCAAAGGGGTCACCTTCTCGGACGGTACGCCGCTGGATGCCGCCGCCGTCGCCAAAAACTTCGACACCTATGGGCTGGGCGATAAAGCCCACCGCCTGCCTGTCTCGGAGGTGATCAATAACTACCAGCGCAGCGAAGTGATCGACCCGCTGACGGTGAAATTTTACTTCAACAAACCGTCGCCGGGCTTCCTGCAAGGGACCGCCACCATCGGCTCCGGTCTGGTGTCCCTCAGCACCCTGCAGCGCAATTTTGAGGAGCTGGGCGATGCCCGGCATATCATCGGCTCCGGTCCCTTTGTGGTGCAGGATGAAAAACCGGGCCGCGAGCTGACGCTGGTGGCGCGCAAGGATTATCAGTGGGGGCCGAAAAACATCGCCCAGCAGGGGCCCGCCAACCTCGACGGCATCACCTATATTGTGACCCCGGAAGACAGCGTGCGCATCGGCGCGCTGCTGGCCGGTCAGGCGGGCTTTATTCGCCAGGTGCAGGCCTACGATGAAAAGCAGGCGACCGATCAGGGATTTAAGGTCTACGCCGCCCCTACCCGCGGGGTCAACGACAGCCTGAGCTTCCGCCCGGATAACCCTCTGGTCGCCGACCTGCGGGTGCGCCAGGCCCTGCTCCATGCCACCAACGCCAAACAGGTGGTGGAGACGCTGTTCTCCGCTAACTACCCGCAAGCCACCTCCGTGCTGGCCAGCTCTGCCGCCGGCTATGTCAATCTGAGCGATAAACTGACCTTCGACCAGGCCAAAGCCCGGCAGTTGCTGGATGAGGCCGGCTGGAAAGCGGCCGCCGACGGGATTCGCAGCAAAGACGGGCAGCGGCTGGCGCTGACGGTCTATGAGTCGCTCCCGCAGCCGCAGAATAAAGAGGTGCTGCAGCTGATCGCCCAGCAATGGCGCCAGGTGGGAGTCGCGTTAACGGTCAAAGCCGGGGATGCCGGCAGCCGTACGCTTGACAACCTCGACCCGCAGAAAACGCCGCTCACCGTTTCGGAAGTGGGCCGCGCCGATCCGGATGTGGTAAAAAGCATGTTTTTCCCCAACAACCTCGACGCGCTGCTGCAGAAAGGCGGCTCCAGCGATAAAGTACAGCACTTCCGCGATGATAAGCTGAACGATCTGCTGACCGGCATCTCCGCGGCGGTGGAGCCACAGCAGCGCCTGCAGTTAACCGGCGATGCCCAGCGCTATCTGATCGATAACGCCTATGTGATCCCGATTTTCGAAGAGCCGCAGGTGTTCGCCGGCGCGCCGTGGGTGAAAGGCGTCAGCTTCGAGGCCGTCGGTCGTCCGTCGTTCTACAGCGCCTGGCTGGATAAACATTAAGAGGCCGGATATGAGCGCTTATCTTCTGCGACGGTTCGGTCAGGGGCTGCTGGTCCTGTGGGCGGCCTTTACCCTCACCTTTTTCCTGCTGCAGGTGCTGCCAGGGGATGCGGTGCTGATCAAGTTTCAGAACCCGGACCTCGGTCTGAGCCCGGCGCAAATCGCCGACATGCGGCTGGCCTACGGCGCCGACAGCCCGCTGTGGCGCCAGTACCTGCACACGCTGCTGGCAATGCTGCACGGCGACTTTGGCTATTCCCTGCAGGCGGGTCTGGCGGTCAGTAGCCTGATTGCCAGCAACCTGCCGGATACCTTAAGCCTCGCCCTGCCGGCCTTCCTGCTGGCCGTGATCCTGGCGTTCACCCTCGCCTTCGCCTCGCGTCTGCCGGGGCTGCGCTGGCTGAGCAACCTCCTGCAGTCGTTGCCGGTGCTGTTTATCTCGCTGCCCACCTTCTGGCTGGGTATCGCCCTGATCCAGCTCTTTTCGTTTCAGTTGCGCTGGATCCCGGTGATCAACCCCGGTCCGCTGGAAGGGCTGATTTTACCGGTTATCGCCGTCGCGCTGCCCATCTCCGCCCCGCTGGCGCAGATCCTGATGCGCAGCATGGATCAGGTGGCGGTTCAGCCCTTCGTCGCGGTCGCCCGCGCCAAGGGAATGAGCGAAACCGGCGTCCTCTGGCGCCATGTGATGGGTAACGCCCTGCTGCCTGCGCTGAACATAGCCGGGCTGCTGCTGGGCGAGCTGATTGCCGGGGCGCTGATCACCGAGACCGTCTTCGGCCGTAGCGGCCTCGGGCAGCTGACCCAGCAGGCGGTCAATAACCAGGATATTGCTGTGCTGCAGGCGGTGGTGATGATCTCCGCCCTCGGTTTCGTCCTGATCAACCTGCTGGTCGACCTGGTCATGCCGCGGCTGGATCCCCGACTCCAATTACAGACCGGAGGTGTGAAATGAGCCTGGTCGACTATGCCATCGCGGTTCGCCGCCGCCCGGAGTGGCGCAGAGTGCGTCTGCAGCCAGGCCTGTGGCTGGCGTGGGCGGTGATGATCACCGCCCTGTTAATGGCCCTTGCCCCACAGTGGTTTACCTCCGCTAACCCGCTGGAAGGGATCCCCGGCGCTCAGCGCCTGGCGCCGCAGGCGCACTACTGGCTGGGCACCGACCAGTTGGGCCGCGACCTGTGGACGCGGGTGGTTTACGGCGCGGTACATTCTCTGTCGGCGGCGCTAATCGCCGTCGCCATCGGCCTGGTGGTCGGCACCGCCCTTGGCACCCTCGCCGGGGCACTGGCCGGACGTGTGGAATCCACCCTCATGCGCCTGGTGGATGTCCTGCTGGCCATCCCCTCGCTGCTGCTGCAGCTGACGGTGATCATTCTGCTGGGTTTTGGCACGGTGAATGCGGCGGTGGCGGTCGGCGTCGCGGCTATCGCCAGCTTCGCGCGCCTGGCGCGGGCGGAAGTGGTGCGCGTGCGCCACAGCGATTACGTCGAAGCGGCCCGGGGCAGCGGCGGCACCTTTCTCGCCATCTTCTGGCGTCATATCCTGCCCAACTCGCTCACCGCGGTGCTCGCCTTCGCAACGCTGCAGTTTGGTCAGGCGATGCTGGCTCTGGCCACCCTCAGCTTCCTCGGCTACGGCACCCCGCCGCCGGTCCCGGAGTGGGGATTACTGATCGCCGAAGGTCGTAATTACCTGTCGACCGCCTGGTGGCTGACCACCTTCCCCGGCCTCGCCGTGGTCGCGGTGGTCCTTGCCGCCAATCGTCTTAGCCGCCAGTGGAGTGGAGTACGCCCATGAACGTTCTGTCTGTTGAAGATCTGCGCATCAGCTACCGCTCGCGGGGCGAATGGCGCGAAGTGGTGCATAACGTCAGCTTTTCCATTCAGCGCGGCGAAATGCTGGCCTTCGTTGGGGAATCTGGCTCGGGGAAAACCACTACCGCGCAGGCGATTATCGGCCTGCTGGCGGATAATGCCCGCCGCGACGCCGGGCGAATTATTCTCAATGGCGAAGTGATTAGCGACTGGTCGGCAAAACGCCTGAACCGCCTGCGCGGAGTGAGCATCAGCCTGGTGCCGCAGGACCCAGGCAATTCGCTTAACCCAGTAAAAACCATTGGTCAGCAGGTGGAAGAGATTCTGCAACTGCATCAATCCCTCTCCGCCGCCGAACGCCGGCAGCAGGTCCTCAACCTGCTCGCTAAAGTCGGGCTCAGCCACCCGGAACAGCGTCTTGACCAGTACCCGCATCAGCTGTCGGGCGGGATGAAGCAGCGGGTGCTGATCGCCATCGCCATTGCCCTGCAGCCGGATCTGATTATTGCCGACGAGCCTACCAGCGCCCTTGACGTCACGGTGCAGAAGCGCATTCTCGACCTGCTCGATATCCTGCGTCGCGAGTCGGGAACCGCCGTGCTGTTTGTCACCCACGATCTGGCGCTGGCCGCCGAACGCGCCGACCGGATCATGGTGTTTCGCCAGGGCGAGATTCAGGAACAAGGCGCCACCGAGACGATTGTCCGGCGTCCGCAGCACCCTTACACCCGCCAGCTGCTCCGCGATCTGCAGGACGCGCCGCTGAGGCTGACGGCGGATCGTCCTCGTCCGCTGGCCACGCCGGCCATTCGCGTCGACGGGATCAGCAAACGCTTCTCGCTGGGCAAACAGGCGCTGCAGGCGCTCGACAGCGTCAGCTTTGAGGTCAGGCGCGGCAGCACCCATGCGCTGGTGGGCGAGTCCGGCTCCGGGAAAACCACCCTGGCGAGGATCCTGCTGGGCTTCGAGCGCGCCGACGCCGGACAGGTGACCATCGACGGTATTGACGCCGGGCATCTTAGCCGCGAGGCGCAGCGTCAGCTGCGGCGCAAAATCCAGTTCGTCTATCAGAACCCCTTCGCTTCGCTCGACCCGCGCCAGACGCTGTTCGCGATTATCGAAGAGCCATTAAAAAACTTTGAGCGCCTCAGCGCGGCGACGCGTCGCCAGCGTGTGGAGAGCGTCGCCGCGCGGGTGGCACTGGCCCCGGAGCTGCTGTCGCGGACGCCGCGGGAGCTTTCCGGCGGCCAGCGGCAGCGGGTGGCGATTGCCCGGGCGCTGATCCTCGAGCCGGCGATCCTGGTCCTTGACGAAGCGACCTCGGCGCTCGACGTCACCGTTCAGGCGCAGATCCTCGCCCTGCTAGAGCAGCTACAGCAGCAGCTTGGTCTGAGCTATCTGTTCATTACCCACGATCTGGCGACGGTGAGGCGGATTGCCGACAGCGTCACGGTGCTGCGCGCCGGCCAGGTGGTGGAGCATGGCGACGTTGGCCGCCTGTTCGCCGCCCCGCAGCAGGCCTACACCCGCGAGCTGATCGCCGCTATCCCCCAGGTTTCCCCCCGCTTAGCGCAGCCCTATACGGAGAACGCATAATGCCTAAACGCCTCGGCTTTTTTACCCGTCTGCTCGATCAGGGCTCTGCGCAAACGCGGTACCGGCTGGCGGCCGAACAGATCCGCCACGCGGAGCGCGTCGGCTTCGACAGCGCATGGATTGCCCAACACCATTTTCATGAACAGGAAGGCGGCCTGCCTTCCCCGCTGGTGTTTCTCGCCCACGTGGCGGCGCAGACTGACCGCATTCGTCTCGGTACAGCGATTATCACGTTGCCGATGGAAAATCCGCTACGCGTCGCCGAAGACGCGGCGGTGCTGGATTTACTCACCGACGGGCGTCTGGAGGTGGGGTTTGGCTCCGGCGGCACGCCAACCTCATTTCTGCCCTTCGGCCTGACCAGCGAGCAGCGCGGAGCGGTGTTTGCCGACCATCTGCACCTGATCCACAGCGCCTGGCGCGGCGACACCCTCAGCCACCCTGACAACCATCTCTATCCGCCGGCGCCGCAACTGGCGGCGCGAATCTGGATCGCCACCTTCTCGGTGGAGGGCGCCATCCGTGCCGGTCAGGCGGGACACGGGCTGATGCTGTCCCGCACGCAGCCCCGGCCGCCCGGTGAGCCGCGCCTGCCGCTGGACGCCATTCAGAACCCGATCATCGACGCCTATCTGTCGGCGCTGCCGGACGGCGTTGCGCCGCGGATCCTCGCCTCGCGCACCGCCTTTGTCGCTGACAGCCACGCCCACGCCCTGCAGATCGCCGAACCCGGCCTGCGCAAACAGGCGGCACAGCACCGGGAAGCGGGTCATCGGATAGAAGGTGACAGTGTCACCGACTATCTGCAGCAGCTGGATGCCCACGTCGGCGATCCTGAGCATGTTATCGCCTCCCTGGCGCAAGACAGCGTGCTGGCCCGCGCTACCGATATTTCGTTTCAGGTGCACTCGGTGGAGCCTTCGCACCGGGATACGCTGCGTTCCATTGAGCTGATCGCCCAGCATATTGCCCCCCACATCAGATAAGGAGTCACCATGACGCTGAGTCAGGATATTCTGGCCGAACTGGCGGAGATCGCCATCGGTTCCCCGCTCGATCAGGCGCGCGCAATCCGCGACGCCGCCACCCGTCACGCCCAGGGAAGTTATGAAGTGCTGTTCAGCCAGCAGGATACTGACTTTCCTCTTGATGAACGCTTCGCCGTGGCCGCGAAGGTGGCGAAATTGCACCAGGCGGACGCGCTGGCGGCGCACTATGCCGGCTTCGGCCTTGCCGACCCGACCACGGACCGTCTGGTTCCGGCGCTGGCCTTTGCCCGCCTGCTGACCTTCACTCCTGTCGAAGCGACCCCCGCCGCGCTGCACGCTCTGACAAAAGCAGGCTGGAGCCTGCGGGGCATCGTCACCCTGGCGCAGCTGGTGGCCTTTATCGGCTTCCAAAGCCGCCTGCTGCTGGGCCTGCGGGCGCTCAACCATCAGCCCATCGTCAGCGCAGACACGCCGGTGGTGGCCGGGTACTGGCACACCACCCCACAAACTCAGAGCGGCAAAGCGGCCCCGGTGCGTTTCACCCGTGATGAACTGCATTGGGAACCCTGGCTGGCGGATAAACCGCTGGCGGAATTTAGTCCTGAAGAACAGGCGATCCTGGCCAAATATGGCCATAGCGATTCGCCTTACTTCCGCCTGCTGGCGCGCAACCAGCCAGTGCTGGAGCAGCGGACGCTGACTGATAAAGGCATTTTCTATACCCCAGGGGGATTGCCGCGCGCCGAACGTGAACTGGCCGCCACGGTGGCCAGTAAAATCAATGGCTGTATTTACTGCGCCTCGGTGCATGCCCGCAAAGCGGCGCAGCTGGCGAAGGACGAGACCGCCGTCGACACGCTGCTGGCGGTGACGCCGGGAGAAGATCTGCGCGGCGGGCAGTCGCCGCGCTGGCAGGCGGAGATCGATGCCGCCGCCGCGCTGTCGGTGACGCCGCCCGCGCTGAAAGCCAGCCATCTGGCTGCGCTTGATGAGCAGGGCTTAGATACCCTGGCCCAGCTGGATCTGCTGCAGTCAGCGGCCTTTTTCGCCTGGGCCAACCGGCTGATGCTGACGCTCGGCGAACCCTGGCGTGAGTAAGCGTCGTTAGCAAACCTGTCGGCGCTGATGGCGACCGTAGATGAGCAAGGCGCTCATCGCCAGAAACGACAGCGTGGCGGCGGGAAGCGCCACGCTGTTCCAGCCGAAGCCCTGGGCAATCATCATTCCGCCGCAGAAGGCGCCGATGGCGCTCCCGAGGTTAAAGGCGATCTGCCCCCCTGCCGCCCCCAGCATCTCGCCGCCTTTGGCGTTCTGCAGCAGCAGGATCTGCAGCGGCGCCGACAGGACAAACAGCCCGGCACAGCAGAAAAACGCCAGCGTCAGCGAAGCGACTTTATGCTCCCCGAAGGCAAAGATCAGCAGCAGCGTCACGGCGATCGCCCCGTCAGTCATGGCCGCGATGCGCAGCGGACTGTAGCGCCCGGAAATTTTACCGCTGAACAGATTGCCAACCACCATACCCAGCCCCGCCAGCATCATAATCAGCATCATCCGGCTTTCGGCAAAGCCGGAGACGTTGAGCATAAAGGGCTTGATATAGCTGAACCACGCGAACACCCCGGCGTTACCGAACATGGTGGCGGCAAAAATCAGCCACGGCGCCGGGGAAGCCAGAAAACGGAACTGCTCGCGCAGCCGCGTGCTGGCCCGGTCATACAGCGTGGGCACCCAGCAGCAGATGGCCAGAAACACCGCGACGTTAAACACCGCGATAAGTGCGAAGGTATAGCGCCAGCTAAAGTGATGCCCAAGCCAGGTGCCGCCGGGGACGCCCACCAGGTTAGCGATCGTCATGCCGCCAATCATCCCGGCCACCGCGGCGGTCACCTTCCCTGGCGGCGCGATTTTCGACAGGATAATCGCGCCGACGCCAAAGAACGCCCCGTGGGGAAACCCGGAAACCAGCCGGCCTAGCGCCAGCATGGCGTAGCTACTGGAGAAGGTAAACAGGGTATTGCCGAGAATGCACAGGGCGGCGAGAAACAGCATCACCGATTTCAACGAAAACCGACTGGAGAGCAACGCCATGATCGGTGCGCCGATCACCACGCCGAAGGCATACCAGGCAATCATATTGCCGGCGGCGGGAATGGAAATCCCGACATCGCGCGCCATGTCCGGCAGCACGCCCATAATGCCAAATTCCGCCATGCCGAGTCCGAAAGTGCCCAGCGCCAGTGAAAAGATCGTTTTTTTCATACATCTTATAGGGGTATTGAGAGACGGCCGGCATTATTGACCATCCCGCCTCGCCACACCAGCTAAAAACGCCCGACGGCAGTATCCTCCATATAACGGCCTGATTCGTTCATGCGCTCGCCAGCGCCACTGTTGGCTTTCCTGCCGACGGCAGAGGCGCCTGGCGGTGGATAATCCCCTGTAAAAATTGGTGGGCACGCAGGGATACATCGCGGATTGATCTCAAGTTAACTTGAGGTTGTAAAGTCGAGACATCGTTCACCTCGGGAGAATCATCCATGCAAAATGTTGATGTCGGCTTTACCCATGTCGCCTTTACCGTCCGCTGTCTGGCCAGCAGCATCGATTTTTATACCCGCTATACGGCGATGACCGTTATTCACCAGCGCGAACCCGACCTCCCCTCGGCGCGTAAAGTGGCGTGGCTCAGCGATCGCACCCGACCTTTCGCCCTGGTGCTGGTGCAAAGTGATGACCCTGCCGACACGCCGCTGGGTCCGTTCGGCCATCTCGGCGTCGCCTGCGCCACCCAGGCGGAGATCGATGAGAAAGTCGCTCAGGCGCGGCGGGAAGGCGTTTTGCGTCGGGAACCGGAGCAGTTGGGCGATCCGGTAGGCTATTTCGCTTTCTTTGCCGACCCGGACGGTAACACCCTTGAGCTGTCGTGGGGGCAGCGGGTGGGACTGGAAGTCATCGCCGCGGGGAGCGCCCGCTAACCCGTCCCGGGCGGAATATTTTCCACCGCCTCGCCGGTGAAGGATTACACTTCAAAGGGATACCTCGGCAACACGGAGCATGGCGATGGGTAATAAGAAAAGCGGTAATCCGGTCGACGCGGCGGTGAAGATCGCCCCGCTTGACAATAAAGCGTATGAGAAGGCGTTGCGCAAGCTCCACGTGGAGCTGGTGAAACTGCAGCGCTGGGTGGTGCATAAAGGGTTGAAGGTGTGCATCGTCTTTGAAGGCCGGGACGGCGCCGGCAAAGGCGGCACCATTAAGGCGATCACCGAGCGCGTCAGCCCGCGTATCTTCCGGGTCGTCGCCTTACCCTCGCCCACCGAACGCGAGAAAAGTCAGCTCTATTTTCAGCGCTATATCAAGCATCTCCCGGCGGCTGGGGAAATCGTGATTTTCGATCGCAGCTGGTACAACCGCGCCGGCGTCGAACGCGTGATGGGCTTTTGTACCCCGGAGGAGGTGCAGAAATTTCTCGACGGCGCGCCGATGGTGGAGCGCGGCATGGTCGAGTCGGGCATTATCCTGCTCAAGTACTGGCTGGAGGTCTCCCCGCAGGAGCAGGAGCGGCGCCTGCGGGATCGCATCGACGACGGGCGCAAGATCTGGAAGCTCTCGCCGATGGACATCAAGTCTTTCAATCGCTGGGATGAATATACCGCCGCCCGCGACGCCATGTTCGCCGCTACCGACACCGCCTGGGCGCCGTGGTTCGTCGCCCGCTCCGAGGATAAAAAGCGGGTGCGTCTGAATATCATCACCCACCTGCTGTCGCAGATCCCCTACGAAGCCTTGCCAGTGGAGCATGTCACGCTGCCGAAGCGCAAAATTGGTAAAATGAAACAGACCAATTTTCCCTTCCGCTTTATTCCGGAGAAGTTCTGATTATTTCCCGCCGCGCTGGTAATACCAGCGCCGGGTTTATTACTATAACCATTAATATTTCAGGCGGTTACTTTCCTCTGGAAGCTGCCTCGCAAAATAAACATTAAAATTACTGCTGGCATTTATCTTTTAGTGAGTAAAGTGAATAATCACAGAACCAACCGCAAGGAGCCTATGATGAAAAGTAATACGCTACGTAAAAGACCCACTGACGTACCCGTCCAGAAGGCGTCAGTACAGCCAGGTAAGGATTTACGAGAAGCAGATAAACAGCGACAGCACAAGGAATTCATTGCCGCAATGAATGAATTTATTGCAAAAGGAGGCACTCTTACTGATGATGAATTTTTCAGGGTACTATGATGCTTGAACAATTCAATGTTTATCGAAATTATTCTCCTCAGACAAATAAAACCCTGCCATATTATATGATTGTGCAGAATGATTATTATGCAGACCTGGCCACGAGAGTCATTATTCCTTTAATGCGACCACAACAGTTACCACGCTGGCATCAGCATGTCGTACCAAGGATAAATATTGAATTTGACAGCTTTTTACTTTGTACGCCAATGATCAGTAACTTAAATAATAAACGGATCCAGCCACAGGATTTCGTCTGCAATCTGAGTCATGCGCGCCTGGGCGTTATCGATTCAATCGATACACTTATCACGAACTGCTGACTGCCGGGAACCCGCTCCGACATCTCCGGAGCGGGTTTCGCGCCGTGAAGGCTTACTTCATCCCTTCGCGACTCTCTTTCATCGCCTCCAGGCGTTCGACATCGCGATACCAGCGCGGGTGGTGTTTCTTCGCCCAGCGGCGGCTGACTTTGCCTTCAATCATCCCCTTAATCGACCCCTTCACCCAGAACGCCATATACATATGGATAAGGATGGCGTGGATCAGAATAATGGCCGAAGTGGCGTGTATCAGCAGGCTATAGCGAATCACCGGAATCGGGAAATATTGGGCAAACCAGGGCCTCCAGATTATCACCCCGGTCACCAGCAGCACGAAAATCATGCTCATAATGGTCCAGAACATCATCTTCTGCCCGGCGTTATATTTACCGACCCGCGCCACCTTATGCTCGTTGCCTTTCAGCACCTCGACGATGCCTTTCAGCCACGGAATATCCTGTTTATCCGGGATGTTGTGGTGGACAAAACGCACGAACATAAACATCAGGGCGATAAAAATCAGCACGCCAAAGAAGGGGTGCAGAATACGCCCCATCTGCGGGGTACCGAAGGTTTCCGTCAGCCACTGCAGCGTCGGAAAGAAAAACGATATTCCCGACAGCGCCACGAGGAAGAAAGCGATTACCACCGTCCAGTGACAGGCGCGATCGATAAAGGTCGTGCGCACTATCATCTTCGATTTACTCATCATGCTCCTCCTCGTCGTCGTCAACTTCCTTGTTCGGCCCGATACCGATGTAGTGATAGATAAGCCCGGCAAAGGTGGCGATAAAGCCCGCCGCCGACAGCGGCTTCAGCGCCCCCTTCCACAGATTGATACTGGTATCGATCTGCGGTTCCTTCGGCAGCTTGTGATACAGCTCGGGCTGGTCGGCATGATGCAATACGTACATCACATGGGTGCCGCCGACGCCCTGCGGGTTGTAAATCCCGGCCCTGGCATAACCGCGTTTTTTCAGCTTAGCCACCCGCTCCTCGGCCACCTCCAGCATCTCTTTCTTCGTACCGAAGTGGATCGCGCCGGTAGGACAGGTTTTCACGCACGCCGGTTCCTGACCGACGCTGACCCGGTCCACGCACAGCGTGCATTTATAGACCCGGTTATCCTCTTTATTGAGACGCGGAACGTTAAACGGACAGCCGGCAATGCAGTAGCCGCAGCCGATGCAGTTTTCCTGCTGGAAATCGACGATGCCATTGGCGTACTGAATAATCGCCCCGGCGGATGGGCAGGCCTTCAGACAACCCGGCTCTGCGCAGTGCATACAACCATCCTTGCGGATAAGCCACTCCAGCTTGCCGTTCTGTTCGGTCTCGCTAAAGCGCATTACCGTCCAGGATTTGGCGCTAAGATCCGCCGGGTTGTCGTACACCCCGACGCAGTGTCCCACGTCATCGCGGATGTCGTTCCACTCGGAGCAGGCCACCTGGCAGGCTTTACAGCCCACGCAGGAGGAGACATCGATAAGCTTGGCGACTTCCGCCTTATGGTCCCGCGCGCGCGGCGCGGGGGTGATCGGGTTGGTCGCGGAGCGTTTAATAATGTCTTGTGTTTCCATCGCCATTGAATCGCTCCTTACGCTTTCTCGATGTTGACCAGAAACGCCTTATACTCCGGCGTTTGTGAGTTGGAATCGCCAACGTTCGGCGTCAGGGTGTTAGCGATATAGCCTTTGCGAGCCACGCCTTCAAACCCCCAGTGCAGCGGGATCCCGACGGTCTCCACCTGCTGGCCGTTGACGTTGAGCGTTTGCAGGCGGCGCGTCACCACCGCTACCGCGCGAATAAAGCCGCGCTGGCTGCTGACTTTCACCCGGTCGCCGTTGGCAATCCCTTTCGCTTTTGCCAGCCCTTCGCTGATTTCGACAAACTGTTCCGGCTGCGCGATGGAATTGAGCAGCGCATGCTTGGTCCAGGTATGGAAATGCTCGGTCAGACGATAGGTGGTCCCGACATACGGGAACTTATCCTTCTTACCTAAGCGGATGGCGTCCTCTTCATACAGACGCACCACCGGGCTGGAGATCACCTTCGGGTGCAGCGGGTTGGTGCCAAGCGGGGTTTCCATCGGCTCGTAATGTTCCGGGAACGGCCCTTCCGCCAGCTTATCCAGCGCGAACAGGCGACCCAGCCCCTCCTGCTGCATGATAAACGGCCCGGTGTTGCTCCCCGGCGGCGCGGTATTGAAGTCCGGAATATCATTCCCGACCCACTTGCTGCCGTTCCACTGGATCAACATCCGCTTCGCATCCCACGGCTTGCCGTTGATGTCGGCTGACGCGCGGTTATAGAGCACCCGGCGATTAAGCGGCCATGCCCAGGCCCAGCCCAGCGTATTACCCAGACCCGAAGGGTCGGCATTATCGCGATTCGCCATCTGGTTACCCTGCTCCGTCCAGCTGCCGGCATAGATCCAACAGGAAGACGCCGTCGTCCCGTCGTCGCGAAGCAGCGCGAAGCTGTTCAGCAGCTGGCCTTTTTTCGCCACCAGAGTGCCGTTGGCGTCATAAAGATCCGCCAGCGCCACGCCGTTGTTCTCTTTCGCGACCTCTTCAGACTCGGGGCGATCCGGCTGCTTATAGCGCCAGCTCATCTTCAGCAGCGGCTCTGCGCCTTTACCGCCTTCGGTGCGGTACAGTTCGCGCAGGCGATGGTAAATCCCGGCCAGGATCTCGCCGTCGTTACGTGCTTCACCTGGGGAATCCTGACCTTTCCAGTGCCACTGCAGCCAGCGGCCGGAGTTGGCGATCGAACCGTCCTCTTCAGCAAAGCAGGTCGATGGCAGGCGGAAGACTTCCGTCTGGATCGTCGACGGGTCGACGTCATTAGACTCGCCGTGGTTCTGCCAGAAAGTGGAAGTTTCGGTGACCAGCGGATCGATAACCACCATATACTTCAGCTTGCTCAGGCTGCGAACCACTTTGTTTTTGTCCGGGAAGGACGCGACCGGGTTAAAGCCCTGGCAGATATAGCCAGTAACTTTGCCGTTATCCATCATGTTGAAGTATTTGATAACGTCGTAAGCCTGGTCCCACTTTGGTAACCACTCAAAGCCCCAGTCGTTCTCTTTTTGCGCCGCCTCGCCGTAGAAGGACTTCATCAGGCTGACAAAGAATTTCGGGTAGTTGCTCCAGTAGTTCACCTGGTCCGGCAGGGTCGCTTTTGGCGTGTTGGCCGCCAGGTACGTCTGCAGATCCCGCTGCTTTTCAGAAGGCAGGGTCAGGTAGCCTGGCAGGCTGGTAGACAGCAGGCCAAGGTCGGTCAGCCCCTGAATATTAGAGTGACCGCGCAGGGCATTCACGCCACCGCCGGCCATGCCCATATTGCCTAGCAGCAATTGGATCATCGCCATGGTGCGAATGTTCTGCGCGCCGACGGTGTGCTGCGTCCAGCCCAGGGCATACAGGAAGGTGGTGGTGCGATCGGCGGCGCTGGTTGAGGCCAGCACATCGCACACCTTGAGGAAGTCCGCTTTCGGCGTACCGCAGATATTTTCGACCACCTCTGGCGTGTAACGGGAAACGTGCTGCTTCAGCAGATTCCACACGCAGCGCGGATGGCTTAGCGTCTCATCGCGTTTAGCGTAGCCGTTTTCATCGAACTGGTAGTTCCAGGACGATTTATCATACTGGCGTTTGTCCGCATCATAGCCGCTGAACAGCCCCTCTTCGAAGGCAAAATCATCCCGCACCAGCAGGCTGGCGTTGGTGTAGTGCTTCACGTACTCGGCATTGATTTTGTTATGTTCGATCAGGTACAGCAGCACCCCCGACAGGAAGGTAATGTCGGTACCGGAGCGAATCGGCGCATAGATATCGGCCACCGACGCAGTGCGCGTAAAGCGCGGGTCGACGACGATAAGCGTGGCGTCGTTGTTGTTCTTCGCCTCCATCGCCCAGCGGAATCCCACCGGGTGGGCTTCCGCGGCGTTACCGCCCATCACCACCACGACGTTCGCGTTTTTGATATCCACCCAGTGGTTAGTCATCGCACCGCGACCAAATGTTGGAGCAAGACTTGCTACCGTTGGTCCGTGTCAGACGCGCGCCTGGTTGTCTACCGCCAGCATGCCGAGCGATCGCACAAATTTTTGCGTCAGCATGCCGGTCTCATTACTCGCCGCCGAGGCGCACAGCATGCCGGTGGAAAGCCAGCGGTTAACCGTTACGCCCTGCTCGTTCTTTTCCATAAAGTTAGCGTCGCGGTCGGCTTTCATCAGCCGGGCAATGCGGCTGAAGGCTTCATCCCAGGAGAGTCGCTGCCATTTATCGGATCCCGGGGCGCGGTACTCCGGGTAGCGCAGGCGGTTATCACTGTGGACATAGTCCAGCAGGCCGGCGCCTTTCGGGCATAACGCGCCGCGGCTCACCGGATGGTCCGGATCTCCTTCGATATGGTAAATCGCTTCTTTGGCGTTTTTCGCGCCGTCGCCGAGGCTATACATTAATAGCCCGCAGCCAACGGAGCAGTAAGTGCAGGTGTTGCGGATCTCTTTCGCACGCAGCAATTTGTAGTTGCGTGCCTGAGCCAGCGCCATTTTGGGGGCAAAGCCCAGGGCGGCAGCTGTGGTTCCGGCCATACCGCCTGCGCAGATCTTAAAGAACTTTCTGCGGCTGACGTCCATTGCATTCCTCCATGCAGGATGTTGATTCATCGCGCGGAGGAAACTAACAGTAAAATCCCGGGAAAATTTGCGTCAAATCAAGGAGCAAAACCCACTCCCCCTTAATCGCCAGCCGCGGCCGTTTTCACTAATCCCCAGGGGTTACCCATGGCGGAAAATTTCACCCCGCGGCGGTCAAAAGATGATATATATGCCGGCTGCATTCGCGTAACCCTCAGGATAAGCATGGAGAAAAAGAGAGCCACGACCATCGGCTTCGCCGCCATTATTTTATGGAGCACCATGGTCGGATTGATTCGCGGCGTCAGCGAAGGACTGGGACCGGTCGGCGGCGCGGCGATGATTTACAGCCTCAGCGGCCTGCTGCTGATTTTTACCGTCGGTTTCCCTAACCTGCGCCAGATCCCGCGCCGCTATCTGCTGGCCGGCAGCGTGCTGTTTGTCAGCTATGAAATCTGCCTCGCGCTGTCCCTGGGCTATGCCGCCAGCCGTCAACAGGCCATTGAGGTGGGGATGGTCAATTATCTGTGGCCCAGCCTGACCATCCTGTTCGCCATCCTGTTTAATGGTCAGAAAAGCAGCTGGCTGGTGATCCCCGGTTTGCTTCTCGCCCTGCTTGGCGTCGGCTGGGTGTTGGGGGGTGAGCACGGCCTGCAGCTGGAGGAGATTATCAGCAACGTCATCTCCAGTCCGCTCAGCTATCTGCTGGCCTTTGTCGGCGCCTTTATCTGGGCGGCCTACTGCACGGTGACGGCCAAATATGCCGGCGGCAAAAATGCTATTACCCTGTTCGTCCTGTTAACCGCGCTGACGCTATGGCTGAAGTTTCTCGCCACGCCGCAGCCGCCGATGGTCTTCAGCTGGCCGGTCAGCATCAAGCTGCTGACGGTAGCGGTGGCGCTCGGTCTGGCCTACGCCGCGTGGAACGTGGGGATCCTCCACGGCAACGTCAGCCTGCTGGCGGCGGCCTCCTACTTCACCCCGGTGCTCTCCTCCGCGCTGGCGGCGATCCTGCTTAGCGCCGCGCTATCATGGTCGTTCTGGCAGGGGGCCGGGATGGTGTGTCTCGGCTCCCTGCTCTGCTGGTATGCAACCCGCCGTTAGCCGAGATCGCCGCCCGCCACCGGGAGGGTGACGCCGGTGATATAGCTGGCCTCATCGCTGGCGAGAAACAGGATCGCGTTTGCCTGTTCCGCCAGCGTGCCGTAGCGGTGCATCAGACTGCTGGCCACCGTCTGATCGACCACCTGCTGATACCACGCCTTCTCCTGCTCACTGGGCTGCTCGTCGTTACGCGGCGTCAGGCGCGGCGGCGCCTCCGTCCCGCCCGGTGCGACGGCATTGATGCGGATGCCGCTGCCGCTGTACTCCATGGCAATCGACCGGGTCAGCGCATTCACACCTCCCTTCGCCGCCGAATAAGGCACCCGGTTGACCCCCGCCGTCGCCACCGACGAGATATTGACGATGCAGCCTTTGCCCTGCTTCAGCATCCACGGCAGCGCCGCGCGGCAGCCCCACAGGGTAGGAAACAGCGAGCGGCGGATCTCTTTCTCAATCTGCTCCGGTTGATATTCGGCAAACGGCCGCGCCCAAATGGTCCCCCCGACGTTATTGATTAACACATCGATGCGGCCAAAATGCGCCACCCCGTCGGCAAACGCCTGCTCGGCGCTCGGCCACTGTTCCAGGTCCGCCTCCAGCGCCAGCACCTGACTGCCGGACTGAGCCAGCGTCGCCGCCAGCTCATGCACCCAGGGCGAACGATCGATGAGCAGCAGAGCCGCGCCTTCCGCAGCCGCCTGCTCCGCGGTTTGTCGGCCAATGCCCTGGGCCGCGCCGGTGATGGCGACCACTTTATCGCTAAAACGCATACTGCCTCCTTATGCCGCCGCGCTCTGGCTGGCGATAAATTTCTCGTACCAGAAGCCCGCCGGGGTGATCCCTCGCTCGCGCAGCGCCGTGGCGACCGCGTTGACCATCGGCGGCGGGCCGCAAAGGTAGATATCGACCTCGCCATTATTCAGCATGGCGTCGTTAAGATGGTCGGTGACGAAGCCGCGCTGTGGGCAAGGACTGTTTTCATCCGCCACCACCGGCAGCCAGCGAAAGTGGGTTAACTGCTGACGGAATGCCTCCAGCGCCTCGGTCTTCACCAGGTCCGCGTCGCGCGTGACGCCATACAGCAGGGTCACCGGGCGCGCGGCGTTCTGCGCCTGCAAGGTCTCGAGCATGGAGAGCAGCGGCGCCAGCCCGGTACCGCCGGCCAGCATCAGCAGCGGACGTTCGCCGTGGCGCAGATAGAAGCTGCCCATCGGGCCGCTGAGGGTAAGACGATCCCCGGGCCGCGCCTGCAGGGTTAACCACTGGCTCATCATGCCGCCGGGCACGTTACGGATCAGGAAACGCCCTTCTGCCGAGCCTGGCCGGGAGCTGAAGGAATAGGCGCGAACGTGCGGCGTGCCTGGCACCTGAATGTTGACGTACTGCCCCGCCAGGAAGTCCAGCGGCTCATCGAGGGCGACCACCAGCTCGATGGCGGTATCGGACAGACAATTCACCTGTCGCACCTGCGCCCCGGCGTTCGTCAGGGCGGTTTTACACTGCGCGGCGGCCACCGGCACATCGACAACGCAGTCGCTGGTGGGCACCATCTGGCAGGTCAGCACCTGGCGGGCCTGCGCTTCCTCATCGCTTAACGCCTCGTCGAGATACTCCTCGCCGAGATCGTATTCCCCGCTGGCGCAGTGGCATTTGCAGGTGCCGCACACGCCGTCCGAGCAGTCCATCGGCAGATTCACCTTCTGCCGATAGGCAGCATCCAGGACTTTCTCTCCGGCATGGCATTGAATAAAGCGGGTGATACCGTCCTCAAAATTAAGAGCAATAGTGAAGGTCATAGGCGCCTCTTAAATGTGGTAAACGTCAATCACCTGACGGATATAGTCGTTATTCAGGCGCACGGTTTTGCGCACGATCTGCGGCCGGCCGTCCTGCTCGGTCAGCGTGCAGCAGGTGGCGCCGAAAAAGGCATCGGTGTGCTGATAGCGGTGGCTCCAGGTCACCCAGCTGTAACGCACCTCCAGCCCCTCGTCGCTCTCCCCCAGCAGTTCGACGTTGCTGATGATATGGGTGGTCCGCGGCTCCGGCGTGCTGGCCCCGGAGCGCTCGGTTTTAATGCGGTAAACGCGATCCTCCAGCCCTTCCCGGTTGGGATAGTAGATAAGCGAAATCTCTTTTTGCGGGTCGCGCGTCAGCTGATCGTCGTCGCCCCACGCCGGCATCCAGTAGATCACCTGCGGGCTGTAGCAGCTGAGCCATTCATCCCACTGACGGTCATCCAGCAGACGGGCTTCGTGATAGAGAAACTGGCGTACCTGTTCGAGGTTCAGCATCAGGCCACCTCCACACGCTGGGTGATCGACTGGTCATAGCGCTGCTGCTCTTGTTCAATCGCCGCGAGCATCAGCGTCTGCCAGTGATGGTGATGGGCGATGTACAGCGCCTCGTCCTCCGATTTCACGCCGCTTAAGCGCGGATTAAATCCGGCGTGCTGCGCATGCTCATCCGGACCATCGACCCAGCGCAGCGCGCCGCGGCTGAGATCGCTCCACGCCAGATTTTCACCGAGATAGCCGCGCTGACAGGCGCTGAACTCTTCGAGATCGTCCGGGGTGCCCATCCCGCTAACGTTAAAGAAATCTTCATACTGGCGGATACGCAGGGCCCGCGCCTGGTCGGATTCCCCCTTCGGGGCAAAGCACCAGATAGTGACTTCGGTTTTGTCCACCGCCAGCGGACGAATGACGCGGATCTGGGTGGAGAATTGATCCATCAGATAGACGTTGGGGTACAGGCACAGGTTGCGGGTTTCGTTGACCATCTGGTCGGCGCGCCGTTCGCCGAATTCCGCCTGCAGACGCTCGCGATGGGCATACACCGGGCGCACCTCCGGATTCAGCGCCCGGGTCCACAGCAGCATATGGCCGTTATCAAATCCGTAGCCGCCGCCGAGGCTTTTTGACCAGCCGTTGGCGTCCACCGCATGGGTGCCTTGCGCTTCATAGTTGCGTCGCGACATGGTGGAGGCGTAGTTCCAGTGCACCACGCTGACATGGTAGCCATCAGCGCCGTTCTCCGCGCCCAGCTTCCAGTTGCCTTCGTAAACGTAGCTCGACGAACCCTTGAGCACTTCCAGCCCCTCCGGCGCCTGGTCGACGATCAGATCGATGATTTTACAAGTTTCCCCGAGATAGGCTTCCAGCGGCTGCACGTCGGCATTGAGGCTACCGAATAAAAAACCGCGATAGGACTGAAAACGCGGCAGCTTTTGCAGGTCGTGAGATCCTTCCTGTTTGAAGGTGTCAGGATAAGCGCCGGTGCTTTCATCTTTGGCTTTTAATAATTTGCCGTTATTGCTGAAGGTCCAGCCGTGAAACGGACAGGTAAAAGAGTTTTTATTCCCGGTTTTCCGTCGACATAACATGGCGCCGCGATGAGCGCAGCTGTTAATTAACGCATGCAGCTCATGCTTTTTATCGCGGGTAATAATCACCGGCTGACGCCCCAGCGTCAGGGTATAATAATCACCCGGTTCGGCAATTTGGCTTTCATGGGCGAGAAATACCCAGTTACCTTCGAAGATATGCTTCATTTCAAATTCAAACAGCTGCGGGTCGGTAAATATCGACCGGTGGCAGCGGTAAATATGATTTTCACGATCGACAATTAAGGCGTTGTTAATTTTGTCTTTAAGCGCTGATAGCGTTTTTTGCATGAGTCAGTCCCTCCTGCGGTATTCAGGATGAAATAAACCGGGTGAATTGTTAGCTTTCAGGTGCAATGTCTGGCCCGGGCAACCGCGTGCCCGGGGCCGTTACAGCAGATTACGCTTTGGCGCGCAGGCGGGCGCCGCGCTGCTCTTCGTCGGCGCTGAGCGCTTTACACAGGGTGAAATCAAAACAGACCTCAGTGTGCTCTCCCTCAAGGTCGCGCTGCGCGATAGTCTCGCGGTCCGTCACTTTAATCGGGTCGGCAATCAGACCGTCGCGGGTGGCAAAGGCAAAATCATCCCACAGGTATTTATCGCCGCTGAGGTTGATCTGGCTGGTGAGATGTTTATGCCCCGGCGCGGAGACGAAGAAGTGAATATGCGCCGGACGGTTGCCGTGGCGGCCTAACTGATCCAGCAATTTCTGCGTTGGGCCATCCGGCGGACAGCCGTAGCCGGAAGGCAGGATGCTGCGCACGCTATAGCGGCCATCGGCGCCGGTGCGGATCCGACGGCGCAGGTTGTATTCGCTCTGGCTCGGGTCGAAGAAGGAGTAATTGCCGAGGGTATTGGCGTGCCAGATATCGACGATGGCGTTGGCCACCGGCCGGCCCTCGGTATCTTTGACCTGGCCATGCAGCCACATCACTTCCCCCGGGTCGGCGCCATCATCGATCCGGGCGTGGCCATCGGCCAGCGGCGCATTGGCCACATACAGCGGCCCTTCGATGGTGCGCGGGGTGCCGGTTTCCCTGCGCGCCGCTGCGTCAATGGCGTCCTGACGCAGGTCGAGGAAATGCTCCAGACCCAGCCCTGCCGCCAGCAGCGCCGCCTCCTGACGACCACCCAGCGCATGCAGATAGTTCACCGCATGCCAGAACTCTTCTTCGGTGATGTTATAGTCGTCGATCAGCGTACAGATATTCTCCAGCAGACGGTGAATAATGGCTTTAAAACGTTCGTTTCCGCCAGGGACATGTAAACCTGCCCCTTCACGTAATAATTTCTGCACGGCTTCTTGTTGTACGAAAGCATTACTCATCATTATTCTCTCTTATCGTTGTAGGGTATTTACCGGGTCACCCCGGCATGAGGTCAGGTGTTATTATTAGCTATCATCGTCACGAACAGACGAGGGATGGCGGCACAGCGCCTCGACGCGAATATCCATAAAAGGATACAGCGGCAATCCCATTAATATTTGATGTAACTCTTCGGTATCTTTGACATCGAAAATACTGACATTGGCGTAAAGACCGGCGACGCGCCAGATATGTCGCCATTTGCCTTCCCGCTGTAATTGTTGCGAATAGGCTTTTTCGCGTTGTTTTATTTCCTCCGCTTCGGCGACGGGAAAGCCGAGCGGTATATTCACGGTCATATCCACTTTAAATAGCATCTGTTTCTCCTGTTTCCCGCTACGCCTGGCGGGTGTAAAAACGCAGTTTGTCTTCATCCAGCTCGACGCCAAGACCCGGGATTTGCGGCAGCACCACCTCGCCGTCGGCAAAGGAGAGCGGTACGCTGACGATATCGTCTTTCAGCAACAGCGGGCCGAACATTTCGGTGCCCCACTGCAGCGGCAGCGTCGACCAGGCGTGTAGCGAGGCAACAGTCCCGACGGTCCCCTCCAGCATGGTGCCGCCATACAGGCCAATACCCGCCGCCTGGGCGACGCGGGCCAGCGCCAGTACGCTGTTCGGTCCGCCGGCCTTGGCGATTTTCAACGCGTAAGCGCCGGTAAAGCCCTGCTGCGCCAGTTGATAGCCATCGTAAGCGGTGGCCACCGCTTCGTCGGCGAGGATCGCGGTTTCAATATGCTGGCTTAACCGCACCAGCGCCGCGTTGTCGTGGGCGCTGACCGGCTGTTCGATGAGGTCGACGCCCATCGCCGCCAGCTCGCGGCAGCCTTTCGCGCCGGTTGCGGCGTCCCAGGCCTGATTGACGTCGACGCGGATGCTGGCGCGATCCCCTAGCGCCTCCACAATGGCGCGGGTATGGCGCAGGTCGGTCGCTAATTCGCGTGCGCCAATTTTCAGCTTGAACGCCTGATGGCGCCGCTCGGTTAACAGTTTTTCCCCTTCGGCAATATCTTTCGCGGTATCGCCGCTGGCTAACGTCCACAGCACCGGCAACGCCGTTTGCAGCGCGCCGCCGAGCAGCGCCGACACCGGCAGCCCCAGCGCTTTGCCCTGGGCATCCAGCAGCGCGGTTTCAATGGCGGACCTGGCAAAAGTGTTGCCTTTAATGGCGCTGTTCATGCGGGCGGTCAGCGCATTCAGGTTATCAGCCGGTTGCCCCAGCAGCAGCGGCGTCAGGTAATGCGTTATCGCCGACGAGATAGCCTCCGGGCTCTCGACGCCATAGCTCAAGCCGCCGATGGTGGTGGCCTCGCCAATGCCGCAGATGCCGTCGGAGCGGGTAAGGCGCACGATCACCAGCGTCTGACATCCCATGGTGGTCATCGACAATTTATGTGGCCGGATGGTTGGGACATCCACAATCCAGCTCTCAATACGTTCTACGGTGGCAGTCATTTTCGCTTCCTGATGAGATGTATAACTTTTTGTACCCACATCCATAACGGGGAGGGCTGTGCCATTGACAATAGGGTTCGGCCTGGCGGATGGTCAACGGCGATAATCGAAATGTTGTGCGATTATCGACGCGTTTGTTAAAAGACAGTTATTAATGTGATCGTGGTGGTAAAACCGGCACAATTCAGCGCGCCCCATTTTGCGCAAGGTATAGTGATCTGCCGTGAGCTTTACGCTGCAACGGAGAAGGATGCGATGAGCGACAATATCCCCAATACGCTGAGCGCCAGGCAGGCCGAGCACGATCCCAACTTTATGCTGTCTCTGGCCCGCGGTCTGGAGGTGCTTAACGCCTTCACCCCACAGCGTCAGCGGCTGACCATTTCCCAGTTAAGCCAGAAAACGCAAATTTCCCGCGCGGCGGTACGCCGCTGCCTGTATACCCTCGCCGCGCTGGGCATGGTCCATAGCCCGGATGGCCGCCATTATGAGCTGCTCCCCCGGGTGCTGGCGGTGGGCCATGCCTATCTCGCCGGCACCCCGCTGGCGAAAGTGGCGCAGACGGCGCTGGACAGCCTCGGCAAAGCCCTTGGCGAATCCTGTTCGGCGGCGACACTCGACGGGGATAACGTGCTCTATATTGCCCGCGCGGCGGTGAATAATTTATTGAGCGTCGATATCGGACGCGGCAGCCGCCTGCCGGCGTGGGCGACGTCGATGGGTCGGGTATTGCTCAGTGCGCTGCCGGAAGAGCAACTGGAGGTGACACTGTCACGAGCCGTGCTCATTCGCTACACCCCACACACCCTATGCGATATGGCCGGGCTACGCGCGGAGATTGATCGGGTGCGCATGCAGGGCTATGCCCTCGCCGACCGGCAGATAGAGGTGGGCCTGTGCTCGCTGGCGGTGCCGGTGCTGTCGCGTCATGGCCAGGTGGTGGCCGCGCTGAATGTCGGGGTGCCGGCCGCGACGGTCAGCGCCGCGGCGTTAAAAGAGAAGGCCCTCGCCCCGCTACGCCGCGCGGCGATGGACCTGTCGCTACAGCTATAGCGCCGACTGCGGCTTCTTCACGGTGGCGAGGCTGCGCCAGATCCCGGCGGCCAGCAGCAGAAGCATGACCCCCGCTGTCGCTAGCACCAGACTGTGCGCCTGGGTAAAGGCCGCCTTCGCCGCCGCCATCAGCGCCTCCGCTACCCCGGCGGGTAGCGCCTGGGTCAGGCTAACCGCCTCGCCGATCGATGACGACGCCCGCTGCGCCATGGTCTCATTCAGCCCGGGCGGTAGCACAATGGTGGCGCTGTAGCTGCGGGTCAGGATCAGGCCGAACAGGGCAATGCCGAGGCCAGCGCCCAGCTCATAGGCCATGGTTTCGATCGCCCCGGCCGCCGCCGCTTTCTCCTTCGGCGCCGCCGCCATAATGGCGGAGCTGGAGGCCAGCAGCGCGCTGGCGACGCTAAAGCCGAGCAGCGTCATCAGCCCCCAGGCCAACCATTGCTGAGTGCTGAAATCGGTCAGCGCCAGGCCCAGAAAGCTGAAGGCGCTGAGCAACATCCCGCCGGTCGCCACCTCGCGCAGCCCGAGCTTCGACACCAGCATCCCGGCAATCGGCCCGCTAAAGCCGCTGGCCACCATCACCGGCAGCATAAACATCCCCGCCTCGAACGGCGTTTTCTGATGCACAAACTGCAGCTCCTGAGCCATCAACAGCTCAAAACCCACCAGGGTAATCAGGGCGGTCATCGCCATCATCACCCCGCTTAAAATAATGCGATGAGTGAACAGTCGCATATCCACCATCGGCCGGACCGCCGACAGCTGTTTGCGGATAAACCAGGTGAGCATCGCCGCCCCGCCGATCGCCACCAGCGCGGTGAGCCACAGCGCCAGCTGGCCCTTCAGGGCCGATTTGGCGCTAAACACCAGCATCAGGATCGCCGCAATCAAAATGAGCGCCTGCAGCAGGTTCAGCGGCTGGTCGCGGCGCGCGGGCTGACGCGGCACCACTTTGGCGTTAATGGCGATAACCACCAGCACAATCGGCACGTTGATCAGGAACACCGATCCCCAGTAGAAATGCTCCAACAGCATGCCGCCCACCAGCGGGCCAAAGGCCGCGCCGCCGGAGCCCACCGCCGCCCACAGCCCCAGCGCCATATTGCGCTGGCTGGCCTCGGCAAAGGTGCTGCGGATCCCGGCCAGCGTCGCCGGCACGATCATCGCCGCCCCCACCGCCAGCAGGGCACGGGAGGCAATCAGCGTCAGAGCCGTCGGCGACAGTGCGGCGCACAGCGAGGCGACGCCAAAAATAGCGCTGCCGAGCAGCAGCAGACGTTTAAAGCCGATTTTATCGCCAAGGGCGCCCATCGGCAGCACCATCCCGGCCATCACCAATGAATAGATATCAATGATCCACAGCAGCTCATTGCCGCTGCTGCCCAGCGCGACGCTGAGGGTCGGCGCGGCCACATGCAACACCGTGGCGTCAATCGCCACCGGAATATAAACCAGCAAAATCGCCATCAGCGTCATCCATTGCCGTGACATAGCTTGTACCTCAATGTTAGAACTTGGACACACGTCCAGGATGGCGATCCTGCCGGATTGTTGAACGCATGTCCAACTTTTTGTTACACTCGGCCAAAGCCAGATATCAGCGGGGTTCTATGCACTATTTACAGCGGGATGAGCGACGGGAAGGGATTATGCAGGCCGCCATGCGCCTGGCGCTGCGCGGCGGCTTCAGCGCCATGACCGTGCGGCAGATCGCCCGCGAAGCGCAGGTGGCCGCCGGGCAACTGCACCACCACTTCGCCTCCATCGGCGAGCTGAAGTCCCAGGTGTTCATCCGTCTTATCCGCGAGATGCTCGACATGCCGCTGGTGGCCGAGGACGCCAGCTGGCGCGAGCGGTTATTCTCGATGATCGGCAGCGAGGATGGCCGGCTGGAACCCTATATCCGCCTGTGGCGGGAAGGCCAGGTACTGGCCGACAGCGACCCGGACATCAAAGCGGCCTACCTGCTAACCATGACCATGTGGCATGCCGAGACCGTGGCGATCGTTGAGCAGGGCCTCGCCTGCGGTGAGTTTCATTCGACCGAGCCGCCGGCGGATATCGGCTGGCGTTTTATCGCCCTGGTGTGCGGCCTCGACGGGATTTACGCCCTCGGCACCCAGACCCTGGACGAGACGGCGTTTAGCCGTTACGTCAATAAGATGATAACCCTGGAGTTATTTTAGTTAAATTTTACATTTAGTAACAATTAATCCCGCTACGCTCTCCACGTGCTCTCCGACAGCACGTTTTTTTTATCTACGCTTTTTAGATAACGCCAATTAAGGGTTATTCTCCGTCCCCTTGTATTCAGCTGTTGACCTTATTTATTTACTCCATTCCGGGCAATTAGAGGGCAATATGTCGGTACAAAATGAGAAAGATAATCATTACCTTTTGAAAAACTGGCAGCCAGAAAATAAGGCCTTCTGGGAAAACAAGGGCCAGGCTATTGCGAGAAGAAACTTATGGATATCAGTAACCTGCTTACTACTGGCCTTCTGCGTCTGGATGTTATTCAGCGCCGTGGCGGTCAATCTTAATAAGGTCGGTTTTCATTTCACTACCGACCAGCTTTTTTTATTAACCGCACTTCCTTCACTTTCCGGCGCGATATTACGGGTGCCCTACTCCTTTATGGTGCCCCTCTTCGGCGGGCGCTACTGGACTGTATTAAGTACAGTGATCCTGATTGTGCCTTGTATTTGGCTGGGCGTGGCGATCCAGAATATTGCTACTCCATTTTGGGTATTTATTGTTATTGCGCTGCTGTGTGGTTTTGCCGGGGCGAATTTTGCTTCCAGTATGGGAAATATCAGTTTCTTTTTTCCCAAAGCCAAACAGGGCAGCGCGCTGGGGGTCAACGGCGGCCTTGGCAATCTGGGGGTCAGCGTGATGCAGATGGTCGCTCCGGCGGTAATCTTCCTGCCGCTCTTCACCTTCCTCGGCGTCCATGGCGTCACCCAGCCCGATGGTTCAACGATAGCCCTGAGCAATGCGGCGCTCATCTGGGTGCCGCTCCTGCTGTTCGCCACCGCTGCCGCCTGGTTCGGTATGAATGACATCGCCAGTTCGAAGGCCTCGATTCGCGATCAACTCCCGGTGCTCAAGCGTCCGCATATGTGGCTGCTCAGCCTGCTTTATCTGGCGACCTTCGGCTCATTTATCGGCTTCTCCGCCGGCTTCGCCATGCTGGCGAAAACCCAGTTTCCTGCGGTCGACATTCTCAAGCTGGCTTTCTTTGGGCCGTTTATCGGCGCGCTGGCGCGCTCGTTCGGCGGGATCATCTCCGACCGTCTGGGCGGTGTGCGGGTGACGCTGGTCAATTTCGTGCTGATGGCGCTCTTTACCGGCCTGCTGTTCCTCACCCTGCCGGGCAGCGGATCCGGCAGCTTCCTCGCCTTCTACGTGGTGTTTATGGGGCTGTTTTTAACCGCCGGACTCGGCAGCGGCTCCACCTTCCAGATGATCGCCGTCATCTTCCGTCAGCTCACCATCGACAGCGTGAGGCAGCGCGGCGGCAGCGAAGAAGAAGCGCAGCACGAAGCCGTAACCGATACCGCTGCCGCGCTGGGCTTTATCTCGGCAATTGGCGCCATCGGCGGCTTCTTTATCCCGAAAGCCTTCGGCACCTCGCTGGCGATGACCGGTTCGCCGGTCGGGGCGATGAAGGTCTTCTTCGTTTTTTACGTGGTTTGCGTATTGGTGACCTGGCTGGTCTACGGCCGACGTAAACCCGCTTAACCATAACGATTTATCTGCCGGATGGCGGCTTACGCCTTATCCGGCCTACGCGTTCGTTCGCTCATCCGGCCGGGTGGCACGATGCCGGACATCATCGGAGCAGGAGAAATGTCATGAGTAAACTACTGGATCGCTTTCGCTACTTTAAGCAGAAAGGCGAGACCTTTGCCAACGGCCACGGTCAGGTCTACAACAACAACCGTGACTGGGAAGATAGCTACCGTCAACGCTGGCAGTTCGACAAAATTGTCCGCTCCACCCACGGCGTGAATTGCACCGGCTCCTGCAGCTGGAAAATTTATGTCAAAAACGGTCTGGTGACCTGGGAAACCCAGCAGACCGATTATCCGCGTACCCGCCCGGATCTGCCGAACCATGAACCACGCGGCTGCCCGCGAGGCGCCAGCTACTCCTGGTATCTCTATAGCGCCAACCGTCTGAAGTACCCGCTGGCGCGTAAACGGCTGATTGCGTTGTGGCGCGAAGCACTGGCGCAGTTTCCCGACCCGGTGCAGGCCTGGGATAGCATCATGCAGGATCCGGCCAAAACCTCCAGCTATAAAGCGGCGCGCGGCAAAGGCGGCTTTGTCCGCTCCAGCTGGAAAGAGCTGAATCAGCTTATCGCCTCCGCCAACGTCTGGACCATCAAACACTACGGTCCGGACCGCGTCGCCGGGTTCTCGCCGATCCCGGCGATGTCGATGGTCTCCTACGCCGCGGGTACCCGCTATTTATCCCTTATCGGCGGCACCTGCCTTAGCTTCTATGACTGGTACTGCGACCTGCCCCCCGCCTCGCCGATGACCTGGGGCGAGCAGACCGACGTGCCGGAATCCGCCGACTGGTACAACGCCAGCTACATTATCGCCTGGGGCTCCAACGTGCCGCAGACCCGGACCCCGGATGCCCACTTCTTCACCGAAGTGCGCTACAAAGGCACCAAAACCATCGCCATCACTCCGGACTATTCGGAAGTGGCCAAACTGTGCGACCACTGGCTGGCGCCGAAGCAAGGTACCGACAGCGCGCTGGCGATGGCCATGGGCCACGTGATCCTCAAAACCTTCCACCTTGATAACCCGAGCGATTACTTTCTTAACTACTGCCGCACCTATACCGACATGCCGATGCTGGTGATGCTTGAGCCGCGCGACGATGGCAGCTATGTGCCAGGCCGCATGCTGCGCGCCTCCGACCTGCTGGATGGACTGGGCGAAACGAATAACCCGGAATGGAAAACCGTC
Source organism: Klebsiella sp. GG_Kp175 (assembly GCF_040062325.1). NCBI lineage: Bacteria > Pseudomonadati > Pseudomonadota > Gammaproteobacteria > Enterobacterales > Enterobacteriaceae > Klebsiella > Klebsiella sp. GG_Kp175. The sequence continues at coordinate 326,428 of NZ_JBEAFX010000011.1, forward strand.
GCCTGCACCGCCGACGGCGAACTGGTGGCGCCAAACGGTTCCATCGGCTTTCGCTGGGGCGAAAAAGGGAAATGGAACCTCGAACCGCTGGCTGACGGCAAAACGGTGGAGCTCACGCTGTCTCTGCTGGATATTCGCGACAGCGTGGCGTCAGTCGCCTTCCCCTACTTCGGCGGCAATGAAAACCCGCATTTCCGCAGCGTGCCGCAGGCACCGGTAACCCTTCATCCGCTCCCGGTGAAACAGCTGACGCTGGCCAGTGGCGAAAGCGGCCTGGTGGTCAGCGTATATGACCTGATTCTGGCTAACTACGGCCTGGACCGAGGGCTTGATGATGTCAATGCGGCGAAAGATTTCGCCGAGGTTAAAGCCTATACCCCGGCGTGGGCGGAGCAGATCACCGGCGTGCCGCGCCAGCATATCGAACAAATCGCCCGCGAGTTCGCCGATACGGCGCATAAAACCCATGGCCGTTCGATGATTATCCTCGGCGCCGGGGTAAACCACTGGTACCACATGGATATGAACTACCGGGGGATGATTAACCTGCTGGTGTTCTGCGGCTGCGTCGGCCAGAGCGGCGGCGGCTGGTCGCACTATGTCGGCCAGGAGAAGCTGCGCCCACAGACCGGCTGGCTGCCGCTGGCGTTCGCGCTGGACTGGAACCGCCCGCCGCGGCAAATGAACAGCACCTCCTATTTCTACAATCACGCCAGCCAGTGGCGCTATGAAAAACTGACCGCGCAGGAGCTGTTGTCGCCGCTGGCCGACGCCAGCAAATTTAGCGGCAGCCTTATCGACTTCAACGTCCGCGCGGAACGGATGGGCTGGTTGCCTTCTGCGCCACAGCTCAACGTCAACCCGCTGGCCATCAAGCAGCAGGCCGAGGCCGCCGGGCTATCGCCCTCGGCGTTCACGGTGCGGTCGCTAAAATCCGGCGAGATCCGCTTTGCCGCCGAGCAGCCGGACAGCGGCAAAAACCATCCGCGGAACCTGTTTATCTGGCGCTCTAACCTGCTGGGATCGTCCGGTAAGGGGCATGAGTACATGTTGAAATACCTGCTCGGGACCGACAGCGGTATTCAGGGGGATGAACTGGGCGCCAGCGATGAGGTGAAACCTGAGGAAGTCGAGTGGCAGACGGCGGCTATCGAGGGCAAACTCGACCTACTGGTGACGCTGGATTTCCGCATGTCCAGTACCTGTCTCTTTTCCGATATTGTTCTACCGACCGCCACCTGGTACGAAAAAGACGATATGAACACCTCGGATATGCATCCGTTTATCCACCCGCTTTCCGCCGCCGTCGACCCGGCGTGGGAGGCAAAGAGCGACTGGGAGATTTACAAAGATATCGCCAAATCCTTCTCGCAGGTCTGCGTCGGCCATCTCGGGAAAGAGACCGACGTGGTGCTGGTCCCGCTGCAGCATGACTCTCCGGCTGAGCTGGCGCAGCCGTTCGAGGTGCTTGACTGGCGCAAGGGCGAATGCGATCTGATCCCCGGGAAAACCGCTCCGTCGATTGCCCTGGTGGAGCGCGACTATCCCGCCACCTGGGAACGCTTCACCTCTCTCGGGCCGCTGCTCGATAAGCTTGGCAACGGCGGAAAAGGCATCTCGTGGAATACGCAAAGCGAAGTCGATTTCCTCGGCAAGCTTAACTACCTCAAGCAGGACGGTCCGGCCAAAGGCCGGCCGCGGATCGACAGCGCCATTGACGCCTCCGAAGTTATTCTCAGCCTCGCGCCGGAAACCAACGGCCAGGTGGCGGTGAAAGCCTGGCAGGCGCTGGGAGAATTTACCGGTCGCGACCACACTCATCTGGCGCTGAATAAAGAGGATGAGAAGATCCGCTTCCGCGATATTCAGGCGCAGCCGCGCAAGATCATCTCCAGCCCAACGTGGTCCGGACTGGAAAGCGAGCACGTCTCCTACAACGCCGGTTATACCAATGTGCACGAACTGATCCCGTGGCGCACCCTCTCCGGGCGGCAACAGCTGTATCAGGACCATCCGTGGATGCGGGCTTTCGGCGAAAGCCTGGTGGCTTATCGCCCGCCCATTGATACCCGCAGCGTCAGCCAGATTAAGGCCGTGCCGCCGAACGGTTTTCCGGAGAAAGCGCTGAACTTCCTGACCCCGCACCAGAAATGGGGGATCCACTCCACATACAGCGAAAACCTGCTGATGCTGACGCTGTCGCGCGGCGGGCCGATCGTCTGGCTCAGTGAAACTGACGCCAGAGAGCTGGGCATTGAAGATAACGACTGGATTGAAGCGTTCAACGCCAACGGCGCCCTCACCGCCCGGGCGGTGGTGAGCCAGCGCGTGCCGCCGGGGATGACCATGATGTATCACGCTCAGGAGCGGATTATGAACATCCCGGGTTCGGAAGTGACCGGCCGCCGCGGCGGCATTCATAACTCCGTCACCCGCGTCTGCCCGAAGCCGACGCACATGATCGGCGGCTACGCCCAGCTGGCCTATGGCTTTAACTACTACGGCACCGTCGGCTCCAACCGCGACGAGTTCATCATGATCCGCAAAATGAAAAATATTGCCTGGCTGGATGACGAAGGTCGCGATCAGGTACAGGAGGCGAAAAAATGAAAATCCGTTCTCAGGTTGGAATGGTGCTGAATCTGGACAAATGCATCGGCTGTCACACCTGCTCGGTCACCTGTAAAAACGTCTGGAGCAGCCGGGAGGGCATGGAGTACGCGTGGTTCAATAATGTGGAAACCAAACCGGGCATTGGCTACCCAAAAAACTGGGAAGACCAGGAGCAGTGGCAAGGCGGCTGGATCCGCGGCATCAGCGGTAAACTGACGCCCCGCCTCGGCAATCGGGTTAGCGTGCTGTCGAAGATATTCGCCAACCCGGTGCTGCCGGCGATTGACGATTACTACGAACCTTTCACCTACGATTACCAGCATCTGCACAACGCGCCGGAGGGAAAATATCTGCCTACCGCCCGCCCACGCTCGCTGATCAGCGGCGAGCGGATGGATAAAATTGACTGGGGCCCGAACTGGGAGGAACTGCTCGGCGGTGAGTTCGAGAAACGCGCCCGCGACCGTAACTTCGAAGCCATGCAGAAAGAGATGTACGGCCAGTTCGAAAACACCTTTATGATGTACCTCCCGCGCCTGTGCGAGCACTGCCTCAACCCGAGCTGCGTGGCCACCTGCCCGAGCGGCGCCATCTACAAGCGTGAGGAAGATGGCATCGTGCTGATAGACCAGGACAAATGCCGCGGCTGGCGGATGTGCATCAGCGGCTGTCCATATAAAAAAATCTACTTTAACTGGAAGAGCGGTAAGTCGGAAAAATGCATCTTCTGCTATCCGCGCATTGAGTCCGGGCAGCCAACGGTGTGCTCCGAAACCTGCGTCGGGCGCATCCGCTATCTCGGCGTCTTGCTGTATGACGCCGACCGTATCGAAGAAGCTGCCAGCACCGAGCATGAAACCGACCTCTATGAGCGCCAGTGCGAGGTGTTCCTTAATCCAAACGATCCGGCGGTCATCGAGGAAGCGTTAAAACAAGGCATCCCCCACAATGTCATTGAGGCGGCGCAGAAATCGCCGGTCTATAAGCTGGCGATGGACTGGAAGCTGGCCCTGCCGCTGCATCCGGAGTATCGCACCCTGCCGATGGTCTGGTATGTGCCGCCCCTGTCGCCGATCCAGTCGGTTGCCGACGCCGGCGGCCTGCCCAACAACGGCGCCATCCTGCCGGCGGTGGAGAGCCTGCGCATTCCGGTCCAGTACCTGGCGAACCTGTTGAGCGCCGGGGATACCGGGCCGGTATTGCGCGCGCTGAAACGGATGATGGCGATGCGCCACTACAAGCGCTCGCAAACCGTTGAGGGCGTGACCGATACCCGGGCAATTGAAGAGGTGGGACTCAGCGTTGAGCAGGTCGAAGAGATGTATCGCTATCTGGCGATCGCCAACTACGAAGACCGCTTCGTGATCCCCACCAGCCATCGCGAACTGGCGGAGGACACCTTCCCGGAACGCAACGGCTGCGGCTTTACCTTCGGCGACGGCTGCCACGGGTCAGATACGAAATTCAACCTGTTTAACAGCCGGCGGATTGACGCCATCGACGTCAGCGGCGTGCGTAAGCATGGGGAGGGCGAGTGATGCGGATCCTGAAAGTGCTCGGTCTGCTGCTGGAGTATCCCGACGAGGTGCTGTGGGAGAACCGCGACGAAGCCCTGGCGCTGGTCAGCGCCGATATCCCTTCCCTGACGCCCTTTGTCGGGGAGCTGCTGGCGGCGCCGCTGTTGGATCGCCAGGCCGACTGGTGCGAGGTGTTCGAGCGAGGGCGCGCCACCTCGCTGCTGCTGTTTGAACATGTGCATGCTGAGTCCCGCGACCGTGGCCAGGCGATGGTGGACCTGATGAATCAGTATCAGCAGGCAGGTCTGCTGATCGATTGCCGAGAACTGCCCGACTATCTGCCGCTGTATCTGGAGTATCTCAGTATTTTACCCCTCGCCGACGCCCGTGAAGGGCTGCAGAATATCGCGCCGATTCTGGCGCTGATCGGCGGCCGCCTGAAGCAACGAGAATGCTCGTATTATCAACTGTTTGACGCCCTGCTGGAACTGGCAAAAAGCCCGCTCACCAGTGACAGTGTCACCAAACAGGTGGCGGGAGAAAAGCGCGACGATACCTGTCAGGCGCTGGACGAAGTGTGGGAAGAAGAGCAGGTGAAGTTTATTGAAGATAATGCGACCGCTTGCGACAGCTCGCCTATGCAAGCTTATCAACGACGCTTTAGCCAGGATGTGGCGCCGCTGTACGTCGACATCCGCGCCGGAGGCCCGAAATGATCCAGTATCTGAACGTCTTCTTTTACGATATCTACCCTTACCTTTGCGGCGCCGTGTTTCTGCTCGGCAGCTGGCTACGCTACGACTATGGGCAGTATACCTGGCGCGCGTCATCCAGCCAGATGCTGGATAAACGCGGGATGGTGCTATGGTCGAACTTGTTTCATATCGGCATTCTCGGCATTTTTTTCGGCCATCTCTTTGGCATGCTGACCCCGCACTGGGTCTACTCGTGGTTCCTGCCAATGTCGCAGAAGCAGCTGATGGCGATGATCCTCGGCGGCGTGTGTGGGGTGCTCACCCTGGTGGGCGGCATCGGCTTGCTGGCTCGCCGCCTGACCAACCCGCGCATTCGCGCCACCTCCACCACGGCAGATATTCTGATCCTGTGCATTTTGCTGATTCAGTGCGCGCTGGGGCTGACGACGATCCCCTTCTCCGCCCAGCATCCGGACGGCAGCGAAATGCTCAAGCTGGTGGACTGGGCGCAGGCGGTGGTCACCTTCCACGGCGGCGCCTCGGCGCATCTGGACGGCGTGGCCTGGATTTACCGCGTCCACCTGGTGCTGGGGATGACCATCTTCCTGATCTTCCCGTTCACCCGTCTGGTTCACGTCTGGAGCGCGCCGGTGGAGTATTTCACCCGCCGCTACCAGGTGGTGCGCTCCCGACGCTGAGCGCTGGCGGCTGTTATCATTCATCCTAACCGGTAGCCCGGACGCGGCCTTCGCGCGAGTCCGGGTAGTTATCGACCCGGCTCCAGCCGTTATGCCGGGTGGCGGCTGTCGTCTTACCCGGCCTACAGGGCCCTCTCACAGAGCTCATCCCCCGTAGACCCGCGCAAGCGCAGCGCCGCCGGGCAAGAAATCAGGCACGGTACCTGTAATTTCGCCGGGTGGCGGCTGTCGCCTTACCCGGCCTACAGGGCCCTCTCACAGGCTCATACCCCGTAGGCCCGCGCAAGCACAGCGCCGCCGGGCAAGATATCAGGCACGGTACCTGTAATTTCGCCGGGCGGCGGCTGTCGCCTTACCCGGCCTGCAGGGCCCTCTCACAGGCTCATACCCCGTAGGCCCGCGCAGGCGCAGCGCCGCCGGGCAAGATATCAGGCACGGTACCTGTAATTTCGCCGGGTGGCGGCTGTCGCCTTGCCCGGCCTAGAGGGCCCTCTCACAGGCTCATCCCCCGTAGGTCCGCGCAAGCGCAGCGCCGCCGGACAAGATATCAGGCTCAGTACCTGTAATTTCGCCGGGCGGCGGCTCTCGCCTTACCCGGCCTGCAGGGCCCTCTCACAGGCTCATCCCCCGTAGGCCCGCGCAGGCGCAGCGCCGCCGGACAAGATATCAGGCGCGGTACCTGTAATTTCGCCGGGCGGCGGCTGTCGCCTTACCCGGCCTACAGGGCCCTCTCACAGGCTCATACCCCGTAGGCCCGCGCAAGCGCAGCGCCGCCGGGCATGAGGAGATTTACTTCCCGGCTTCCGGATGGGTATCGAACGCCGCCATTACCGCCGCCAGCGCCGCTTCGCTGAAGCCATGTTTAGGATCGTCCACGCCCAACCCGAAGCGGGTTTTCAGCCCTTCGTACAGCGCGGAGACATCGGCAAAATCGACCTTCTCCACCACGTGGTTATTCTCCCAGTGGGTAAAGTGGAAATTGGTGAGGGTCATTTTGCCGCCGTCAGGCAGATGACGGCACATCAGCAGGTGGTGACGGAAGTGGGACTGCGGCCAGTGCGCCGACCAGAAGTTACCCATCACATAATCAGACGCATACTGGCGGCCTAAATCGAAATGGTACATCGACTGCCAGTGTTCGTGATGGTTGAACTGCAGCGTCCACTCATCCCCTTCATGCACCAGACGATAGCTGCCGTGCGGCGTCTGCTGCGGGATATCGGCCAGCAGCTTAATCGGCGCGGTCAGCGTCTGGCCGCCGAAGCCAACGTCGGCTACCCAGCGCTCGCCCGCCACTTCCACCAGCAATAAACGGTGAGTGCGCGGCGGCATCTGCGGCGGATTGGCCAGCACCACCCGGCCAAGCAGGCTGCGAACGTTAAAGCCTATTTCGCGCAGCGCGCGCTCCAGCAGGCCATTTTGTTCAAAACAATACCCCCCGCGGCGGCCGGCGATCAGCTTCTCTTCCAGCGCCAGGTCGTCAAGATGGATCTCGCGCGGCAGCAGGACGTCGAGGTTTTCAAAGGGGATGGCGCTGTTATGCTGCAGATGCAGTTGGCGCAAGGTATCAATGGAAACATCAGGCTCGCCCGTCCAGCCCAGACGGGAAAAATAGGCGCGTAAAAAGGGACTCATCAGGGTCTCCAGCTGTAGGTGTCCGACATTTATAGCCTATTTTTCCGCGCCGACCCTCTTTTTTGTGCGCTTGCTGTTAACCGCGCGTGCTGCGCTGCATCAGCGCCAGCGCCGTCAGCATCAGGACCAGACCGGTCAACAGCGTCAGGCTGGCCATCGCCATGCCCTGACCAACGGATCCTTGTTCAAACTGGCGCCAGATAAACACCGCCACGGTCTGCGTGCCGGCGGGCGACAGCAGCAGCGAAGTCACCAGCTCCCGGGACGCCACCGCAAACACCATCAGCATCGCCGCCAGCAGCGCCGGAAAGACCAGCGGCAGGACAATCAACCGCAGCGCCCGCAGCGGCGACGCGCCGTGCACCCGGGCGGCGGGCTCAAGGTTCGGGCCCAGCTGGCGCAGCGCGCTGCCGACATAGCGCACCGGCCAGGGCAGCAGCAGGCAGCAATAGGAGAGCAGCAGCATCCACAGCGTGTTGTAGGGCGAGCGCGGCCAGAAGGGCTGATTCCACAGCAGGATCAATCCCACCCCCACCACCACGCCGGGCAGCGCCGCCGGCATCAGCGACAGCGCATCCACCACCCCGCGCCCTTTGATCTTCTGCACCATTACCAGCCAGGCGGCCAGCAGCCCCAGCGCGCCGACGATCAGCGCCGAACCTAACGCCAGCGACAGGCTGACGCCGAGGGCCGACAGGGCATCGCCCTGCTGGTCGAACAGCGCCGCGAAGTGACGCAGCGTGACATTCTCCAGGCTCACCCCGCCCGAGAGGGTGCCCATCAGGCTGGTGAGCATCATCGAGACGGCGGGGACCCCGACCGCCAGGCCGCCGACGGCCGCCATCACCAGCAGCGCGGGCAGCGTCATCCAGCCCAGCGACGCTCCGCGGTTTTCTCCCGGTTTACCGGTGACGCTGGTGACCTCCTTCTCCCCCACCAGCCGCGTTTGCAGCCACCAGGCGAACAACGCCACCGCCATCAGCAGCAGCGACAGCAGCGCAGCGCCGGTGAGATCCACCGGCCAGTCGGCCAGCTTTTTCTCAATGCCCACCGTCAGCATCACTACTCCCGCCCGACTGCCTAGCGCCGCCGGGACGCCAAACTCCTCGATAGCGAGAGTAAACGCCAGCAGCATCCCCGCCGCCAGCGCCGGGGAGAGCATCGGCAGCGTCACGTGCCAGAAGGCGCGCCAGGCGCTGGCGCCATGGACCCGGGCGACCATCGCCAGCCGTTGCCCGCTCGCCAGCAGGCTGCGGGAGACGGCAAAGTAAACCACCGGAAAAATGTTAAAGGTCATCACCAGCACGATCCCGCTGCGGCTGAACAGCAGATCGTTTAGCTGCCAGCCGGTCAGCTGCTGCAGATAGCCCTGGCTTTGCAGAGCCAGCATCCACGAGAGCGCCGAGATATAGGGCGGCGTCAGAAAGGGGATCAAAAACAGCAGGTCCCACAGCCGGGGCAGCGGCAACGAAAACATACCGCGCAGAATACCGAGCGGCAGGCCGATCATCACGCTGGCCAGCGCCACGCCGCCGGCAATCCACAGCGTACCGCCGAGCATCGACGACAGCTGGGGGTCGGCCAGCAGCGGCGAGACGCCGCCAAAGGCGTCATGGAGCGAACCGGCGCTAAAATGGGGAAAAATCGCCTGCAGCAGAATAAACAACAGCGGTAACGCGACCAGCAGCGTCAGGGCGGCAAGCGTCACGCCGGAAAGGAATTTTTGTTTCACAGCGGTTCCTGAAACGAAGCGTTCTCCGGCGGCCAGCGCCGGAGAACCGTGTCAATTAGTGGGCATACAGCTGACTGAAGCGGCTGAGGACGGCGCTACGCTCGCTACTCCCCTCGCCGCTGGTGGGCAAGACCTTCAGCGCGTCCAGCAGCGGGCGTTTGGCGGCCACATCGCGGCGAGCGGGCATCAGCCAGGCGTCGGCGACCCGCGCCTGACCTTCCGGCGACAGCACGTAATCGATAAAGGCTTTGGCCTCGTCGGCATGCTGGCTGGTTTTGAGGATCATCATCGGGCGCGGGGCGATCACCGTCCCGCTGGCCGGGAAAATCACCTTCAGCGACTCGCCCTGCTGAATATTGCCGTAGGAGACATAATCCACCGCGCCGAACACCGCCGCTTTCGCCCCCTGCATCACCGGCGTCACCGCCTGGGCGTTGGGGCCGCTGACCACCATGCCGTTCTTTTTCAGATCGTCAAACAGCTGCCAGGCCTGGTCGCCCATGCTGTTTTGCAGGCCAATCAGCAGATCCAGCGACGCGCCGGAGAGCGCCGGGTCAGGCGTCGTTACCTTATCTTTAAACGCCGGCTGGGTGAGATCCCGCCACTCTTTCGGCTCCGGAGTGCCGCTTTTGCTGTTCCAGACGATGCCAAGCGCCGAGACCCCCTGGGCGATATAGTCCGCCGATTTCAGATTAGCCGGTACCTTGTCGGCGTTGGCGCTGTGAAAAGGCAGCAACCAACCCCGCTGGTGCAGATCCTCCGCGGTATCCCATGAAGCGGAGATCAGCACATCCGCCTGTGGGTTGGCCTGCTCGGCCTCCAGACGGGCCATCACTTTGCCGGTGGTGGCCTGGAAAACGGTCACCTTCACCCCGGTCTGTTGTTCAAAACCGCTGGCCAGGCTTTTCGCCAGCGAGCCAGGGCCGGCGGTGTAAACGGTCAGCGCATGGGCGCTTGAGAGCATCATGGCGGAGAGAGCCATCGCGAGTACCACTCCTTTCTTAACGGTCATAACGGTGTTCATACAACGTCCCCCGAGGTTGGCGTAACGGCGCGGACAGCGGCCACGCGGCCCGCGGATAAATGGACTATCCGGTCGGCTAACAGCTCGGCTTCACGGCGGTCATGGGTAACATACACGGCGGTGATGCCGAGCTGGCGCAGCAGGCGGCTCATTTCGCCACACAGCGATTCGCGCAGTTCGCTGTCCAGGTTGGAGAGCGGCTCATCAAACAGCAGCACCCGCGGCGCGGCGACGATCGCCCGCGCCAGCGCCACCCGCTGCTGCTGGCCGCCGGAAAGGCCTGAAGGTTTACGTTCGGCAAAGCCGTCGAGGCCCACCCGCGCCAGCGCCTCGCTCACCCGGCGCTCGCGTTCGGCGCGGGCAACGCCGCGCATGCGCAGCGGAAAGGCGACGTTCTGCGCCACGCTCATATGCGGCCAGAGGGCGTAATCCTGGAAAACCATGCCGATATCGCGTTGTTCAGGGGGCAATCCCCATCCTGCGCGGGCCACCAGCCGATCGCCAAAGCGGATTTCACCGCTGGCCGGCACGCTCAGCCCCGCCAGCAGGCGCAGCAAGGTGCTTTTGCCGCAGCCGGACGGGCCCAGCAGCGCCACAATGCTGCCGGGTTCGATATGCAGCGAGAAGCGATCGAGAATGGGGGTCTCTGCGAAGGCGAATGAGACCGCCTGCAGAGTGATAGGGGTCAGCGCGCGCATTGTCGCCCTCCCTTGCGGGAAAGCAACCCCTGCCCGGCGGTCGACATCCGACGGGACGCGCTCACCTGGGATAACATCAGGGGAGCCAACATATTGTGATCCTCTTTGGGACTTTGTGCTGGCGACTATAGTCAGACGAGATGACGTATTGATTACATTTTCATTGCGGCTTAACGTATTACCCGCCAACCGACCCATTACTCAAGGAACGCCTATGAGCCGCTTTCGCCACGTGGAACTGCAGTATGCCAGCCGCCTGCTCAACCACGGTCCGACCATTTTGATCACCAGCTACGACGCTGCGTCCGACCGGCGCAACGTCATGGCCGCCGCCTGGTCGATGCCGGTGGAATTCGCCCCACCGCGGGTGGCTATCGTGGTGGATAAAAGCACCTGGACGCGGGAAATCATCGAGCGCAACGGCACCTTCGGCATCGTGGTTCCCGGCGTGGCCGCCGCCAGCTGGACCTACGCCGTCGGCAGCGTCAGCGGCCGCGATGAAGACAAATTCAATGCTTACGGAATTCCGGTGGTGACCGGTCCGGAGCTGGGCCTGCCGCTGATCGAGGAGAAGTGTCTGGCATGGATGGAGTGCCGCCTGCTGCCGGCGACGGCGGCCCAGACCCAGTACGACACCCTGTTCGGGGAGGTGGTGTCTGCCGCCGCCGATGAACGCGCATTCGTCACCGGACGCTGGCAGTTCGATGACGATAAGATCAATACCCTGCATCATCTGGGGACAGGCAATTTTGTCGCCAGTGGCCGCCACGTGCGGGCAAACTCCCTCGACGAATAAGCGTGACCTGCCGCGGGTGGCAGATTTTTCCCCTGCCCGGCCTGCGGCCCCCCTTTTAACCCGGTGGGCGGCGGCGATCGGCGCTTGGGGTCAGGCCAAACACTTTTTTATACAGGGTGGTAAAGTGGTTGCTGTTGGCGAAGCCGCACAGATAAGCCACTTCGGTAATGGTCATCTCCGTTTCGCGTAATTTGACCCGCGCGGAGACCAGTCGCAGACGTTTCAGATAATTATCCGGCGTTAATCCGGTGGCCTCTTTAATATGGCGAAACGCCGTGCGGGTGGTGAGATGAAATTGCTCCGCCAGCTGCTGCCAGTTATGTTCTTCGAAACAGTGCTCCTGCAGCCAGGTGAGTAATTTATGCAGTTTATAGCGGGTGCTGCTATATTCGGCTTCCGACTCGGCTGTGAGAATGGTGGTCACCAGCTGGAAAAAGAGAGACTCCCGTTGCGGGGTATTATCCGCCGCCCTCAGCGCCGGGGAAAATATCTTTTCCACCAGTTCCCGACAATAGCTGCGGGTCTCCGGTGCCAGCCAGCCATAGCAGGCGGCGCGCTGCGCCGATAATTGCTGCAGCAATCCCTCCATCTGCTGTAAATAGCGAAAGGCCACCGCCGGATTAATTAAGACATTAATCAACTTCAGCGTCCCCAGCTCATCATAATAGTGGACATCGCCAGGCTGGACATAAAATACATCGCCCTGCTGGATATACAGCGGGCGGCCATTAATAACGTGTAATCCATGCCCCTCCTCGACGATCACCAGCTCGGCAAACTCGTGGCCATGTTCCTGGCTATTATCTTCCGGGTCGCTGGCGTACATGCCGAGCTTATCCTGGGGGTGGGTGAAATAATACTCAACGGTCAGTGTCATCATTACAGCAAATCCTGAACAGCCTGGTGCGCAGGGGCACGATAATCTATTCCGGCCCTCGGCACGCGCCCGATGTGCGGATTTGTGATCGCCAGCGCCCCCACCTCATTATTCCTGCCATTTTCACTGACGGTTTGGCATTGCCAGAGTGGTGGTGCCGCCGGACGACGGCCTATGCTGCGCCTAACCTAATGGAGAGGACGCAGTATGACACAGGCAATTCAATACAATTCCAGTGTGGCGATGACCCGCCATCCGCATTTATTAGAGCGTGCGGCCGCCCTAACGCCCGCGCTACATCGTCAGCGCCAGGCGCCGCAGGCCATCGTCGAGGCCGTCGCCGATCCGGCGGCGCTGAACGGCTGGCGGGGACACACCGTCTGCACGCCTGAGCAGTTTTATCAGCAGCCGCTTCGCGTCGGCGACAGCATTATCATTGACTTTGGCAGCCATTTTGTTGGCTACCTGCAGTTCAGCTGCCGCAGCGTCGGCAGCCCGCCGGATGCCCCGGCCCATCTGCACTTCACCTTCGGCGAAACGCTGAGCGAAGTCTGCGAGCCGTTCAGCGAGTACCAGGGGTGGCTGAGCAGTAGCTGGTTGCAGCAACAGGATCTGTGGCTCGACGTCCTGCCCGCCCGGGTTGACCTGCCGCGTCGCTACTGCCTGCGCTACCTGAAGGTGGAAATCAAAGCGCTGTCGCGCAAATTTCGTCTGCAGTTCGATGAGATAGCCCTGGAAACCGTTACCTCAGCCGGCAGCCCGCAGCCGGCGGTCATCGCCGATTCGGAGCTGAAAGCCATTGATGACGTCGCGGTTCGCACCCTGCAAAACTGCATGCAGGAGGTGTTTGAGGATGGGCCGAAACGCGACCGTCGGCTGTGGCTCGGCGACCTGCGCCTGCAGGCGCTGGTCAATGACGTGACCTTCGGCCACCACGATCTGGTCCGCCGCTGCCTGTACCTGTTTGCCGGCCATACCCGGGAAGATGGCATGGTCTCCGCCAATGTCTTTGTTCAGCCTGACGTGCGTGCCGATGACACATTTCTCTTTGATTATTCATTATTTTTTGTCGACGTACTCTATCACTACCTGCAAAGCACTGGCGACATGGAAACCGCCCGTGAACTGTGGCCCACGGCGCGACGGCAAATCGAGCTGGCGCTGACCCGCTGCGATCCCCAGGGTCTGGTGCGCGACAGCGATGACTGGTGGGTATTTATCGACTGGCAGGCAGAGCTGAATAAACAGTCGTCGGCGCAGGGGGTGCTTATCTACTGCCTGCAGCGTGCCCTCTGGCTGGCGCAGCGTGTTGAACCGCAGCGGGTAGCCGACTACACCGCTACGCTCGCGCAGCTGAAAGAGGCCGCCCTCCGCCACCTGTGGGACAGCGAGCGGCAGGTGTTTATCAGCGGCGCCGCGCGCCAGGTCTCATGGGCATCGCAGATCTGGCTGGTACTGGCGGAGGTCGGCAGCGTGGAGCAGCGACAGGCGCTGATGCGCCGTCTGCGGCAGCAGCCCCCCACCATTGCCATGAATACGCCCTATCTGCGCCATCATCACATTGCCGCCCTGCTGCAGTGCGGCCTGCGCGAAGAGGCGATAGCGGAGATCAAGGCCTACTGGGGAGCGATGGTCGACTACGGCGCCGACACCTTCTGGGAAATTTTCGATCCGCAGCATCCTGACTTTTCCCCCTATGGCAGTAAGCTCATCAATAGTTACTGCCATGCGTGGAGCTGTACGCCGGCCTGGTTTATTCGCCAGTACGGACTTTAACAACAACGATAAGCGAGTGATTTATGGCAGAAACAACGTTTACCCTGTGGCGGCAGCGCCTTGGCTATGGCATTGCCGATCTCTCCTGCAACCTTGTGTGGCAGATGATCTCTCTGTATCTGATGTTTTTTTACACCGACGTGATGGGCCTCCCGGCCTATTATGTCGGGCTGATGTTCCTGGTCACCCGGCTGGTGGACGGCGTGGCCGACGTGCTGATGGGGCTGGTGATCGACAATACCGCCACTCGCTGGGGGCGCTGCCGTCCGTATCTGCTGATTGGCGCGATCCCCTTTGGACTGCTGTGTATTCTGGCCTTCTACGTGCCCGATTTCGGCACCACCGGTAAGCTGATCTACGCTTTTGTCACCTATTTGTGCCTGTCGTTTCTCTATACCCTCGTTAATATTCCATTCTGCGCCATGCTGCCGTTTCTGACGAACGACTCGCGAGAGCGCACGACGCTGTCGGCAGTGCGTATTCTGCTCGGCTCGCTCGGGGCGACCATTGTCGCGGTCGCCACTCTGCCGCTGGTTGGCGCGCTGGGGAAAGGCAATCAGGAGCACGGCTTCTTCTATACGGCGGTAGTTTTCGGCGTTATTGCCACCTTTTTTCTGCTGGTGAGCTTCCGGAACGTTAAGGAAAATATCAGCATTACTCAGGAGCGCATGACCTTAAAACGCGCCTGGGTCAGCCTGCGCGCCAATCGACCGTGGTTCGTCTTCGCCATCAACATTTTCCTGATGTGGGGCGCGTTTTTCTTTCAAACCGGGGCGCTGGTCTACTTCTTCCATTATTACGTCGGCAATAACGAACTCACGGCGGTCGTCGCCGGAATCTCCACCTTCGTTCCCCTGCTGGGCACCCTCACCGTGCCGCTGCTCGCCAGCCGAATGAAAAAGCGCCACGTGTATCTGGTCGCCAGCGCGATCAACCTGGTCGGCATGGGTATGATGATGGCGGCAGGCGTTAATAGCTGGGGTCTGGTTGCCGGAGCGGTCGTGTTATCGCTTGGCGCCGGACAGCGCACGGCAATTTACTTTTCCATGCAGGCCGATCCGGTGGATTACGGGGTATGGAAAACCGGCATCAATACCGCCGGCATTTTAACCTCCATCAACGGCTTTCTTGGCAAGGTGGCTATGGCGGGCGCAGGAGCCATTACCGGGGTACTACTCTCATCCGCCGGTTATATCGCTAACCAGACGCAAAGCGACGGCGCGATGCTGGCGATAAAAGCCTGCTACCTCTATATCCCCGCGCTGCTGATTGTGGCCTCAATGTTGTGGATGGGTCGCTTCTACCGCCTCGACGACCAGTACGAGCAGATCCGCGCTGACCTTGACGCTGGACGCCGTGCGCCGTCGAACGCATCGTCTGTTGGTGGAGAAAACCACGCCCTGTAAGGCGCAGCACACCCTTCATACCTCTGAAAAAATAAGGATTGATATGCGTATCTCTTTGATAAGCGCAGCGGTTTGCTGCGCCCTTTTTTCGGCTTACGGCGCGAGTGCGGCCCCACTCACTGTCGAGCAACGGCTGGCTCTGTTGGAGGCCCGGCTAAATCATGCGGAGCAGGAGGCGGGAGAAGCTAAACGCCGGGCGCAGCAGGCGGAGCTGCGCACCAGCGCCGCGGAACAGCGCGCGGCGGCAGCGGAAAAGCAGGTGCAGGCGCTCAGTCAGCGCACCGCAGCGACCGAGCAAAAGCAGCAGGACACCGACAAACAGTTGGCGAAAAGCAGCCTCAGCGATGGCTTCGAGTTCAACGCCTACGCCCGCTCCGGAATGTTAGTCAACAGCCACGGCAAAGGCGCCCGCGGCGGGCCAGGTATCTCCCCGGCCAGTTCGCTCAACGGCGATGCCCACGTCGGCCGTCTCGGCAACGAAAAAGATAATTACGCTGAGCTGAGCTTTGGCAAAAAGCTTACCTTCAACGATGGCTCATGGGCGCGCTTTAAGACCATGCTCGCCGACGGGGCCACCAACCCGGATCCGTGGGTTCAGGATAACGACAGCCACCATCTGAACATTCGTCAGCTGTACGTCGAGATGGGCGACTTCGCCGAGTTCACCGGGCCGTTAAAACGCGCCTCGATCTGGGCTGGCAAGCGCTTCGATCGGGATAACTTCGATATCCACTTTACCGATAGCGACATCATGTTCCTCGGTGGCACCGGCGGCGGGATCAATGATGTCGACTGGGGAAGCGGCCTGCGCGGCGATTATTCGGTGTATGCGCGTAACTTCGGCGACCTTGGCAGCGATAATTACGCGGATAATGACATCCAGAATCTGCTGTTCACCGCAAACCATTTTTACGGCAACTGGCAGCTGATGACCACGGTGATGACCGCCCAGGGCAACGATGACCTGAAAGATAATACCTCGACCACCGGGAGCTATGCCCTGCGCAGCGATAACACCGCCAAAAACGGCTACTACGCGATGCTGGCCCTCCACGACAAACAGCAGTTCTACGGCCTGGCGCCGGGGGTGTCGGAAAGCGCCCTGCAGTACGGCGTCGGGCTGGGCGCCGAAGCGCGTCAGCCGGGGAGCGATGGCGACCTGACCGAGAACGCGGCCTCCCTGCGCTTTGCGTCGTACGGGATCCTGCCGCTGGGGAAAAACTGGCAGCTGGCGCCGTCGGTGATAGCCCAGCACAGCGAAGACCGCTATCGCGACGGCGACCGCTACGACTGGGCGACGTTTAACCTGCGGGTATCGCAAGGGATCTCCGCTCACTTCGCCCTGCTGTATGAGGCCTCGTGGCAGTATATGGATCTCAATCCGAACGGGCGCAGCTATCGCTATAATGACAACGTTTATCAGTATCAGGCGGTGCGCGGTGATTTCTACAAGCTGACCTTCGCCCCCACCTTTAAAGTGGGCGATGTGTTTGATATCAAAGCGCGGCCGGAGATACGTTTCTTTGTCACGTGGATGAACTGGGATAAAGACCTGGATCGTTATGCGATCAACGATGATTTCGGCAGCAAAGGCTTCACCGCTGGCGGGACATGGAACTTCGGCGTGCAGACGGAGATTTGGTTCTGACCGAGCGTCACTGGCGGGCATCATGCCCGCCAGTGACAATTACATGCTATAACCCGGCTTCTTTATCAGCTGCGCCATCTGCGGGGCGATCTCACTGTCCCACACCGCCTGCCACGCGTCCGGCTCGACCTGAGTCAGCGCGACGCTGACGGCGCTCTCTTTGCTGTTCAGATGGCGGATCAGCACCTCTGTGATGTCGGCGGCCAGCGCGTTTTTTTGTTCGTCAGTCAGTTCACGGGGAAAACATTTAATATCTACATGCGGCATAGCAAAGACTCCTTGTGGTCAGAGCCATAACGCTACCACAGAATGGCCGTTCTGGTTGCCATCGCGTGCGTTAAATCAGCTTGTTACGGCGTAGCGCCACGGCCAGCTCCGGTCGCTGACAGACCGCCCGGGCGATGGCGGCGAATTTTGGCGCGTGGTCGTCAAACCACGCCTGTCGCGGCCCCCAGCTGTACATCGCCGCGATATAGCAATCCAGCAACGTTACCGACGCGCCCAGCGCCCACGGCCCGGCGGCAAGCTGCTGTTCGAACCAGAGATAGAGATTTTTCCGGTACTGGCGACAATTCTCCACCAGCTGCTCCGCGGCGGCGGGCGCCCAGCGTTCCGGGTAATCGGCATAGGTAAAGGTAGGATAGACATTGGCCACCAGCCAGACCAGCAGACGCTGGAACTGTTGACGCTGCGGCGTCCCCGGCGCGGGGGCCAGATCGGGACGCTGATCGAGGATCATCAGCGCGATGGCGGCGGTTTCGGTCATGATGCTCCCATCGGCCAGCTGCAGCGTAGGCACCTGGCACAGCGGGTTAATCTGCCGCAGACGCTCGCGCGCCGGACCGGGCTGGTCAAAGCCCTCCACGTCAACCACCTCGTAGGGAATATCGGCCAGGGAGAGCATCAGCTCGCTAATCGTCGAGCCCCATCCCGGCACGCCATAAACGGTTATCATGGTCTGCCTCCAGGGTAAAGCCTAAGTGTAGGCAGAAAATTACCGCTCACCCAAACGGCATACCATGGCCCGGGTGGTTAGTAGGTGATCCCCGGCGGGTTGACCACCGACTGCGCCACCGCTTCGCCCTGCTCTCCCCAGCGCGCCAGCACCTGCTGATATTCACCACGGGCGATCGCCCCGTCGAGGGCTGCCTGCAGGGCAAAGACCAGGCCGTTACCTTTTTTAGTGGTCGTCGCCACCCACGCTTTTTTCGGCCCCAGGCCTACCACCCGGGTCTGGCCATTAAGGGCCGCTTTATAGGCGGCCACCGACTGCGGACCGAAAAAGATATCCGCCCGCCCGGACTGGATATAGAGGTTGCCGGAGGCATCATCGGTCAGGTAGACCGGCTGGGCCGGCGGCCGCCCGGCGGCCCGGTTGTCCTCATTCCAGCCCAGCAGGATCCGCTCCTGGTTGGTGCCGGACCCGACGATCACTTTGCGCCCGGCGAGGTCTGCGGGTCCGTTTACCGCGGCGATGTCGCTGGTGGATTTCACTGAGAAGGCCAGGGAGTCCACCCGGTAGGTGGCGAAATCGAACTTCTCTTTGCGCTTCTCGGTTACCGCGATATTAATCAGCGCCACATCGTAGCGGCCGGCGGCGATGCCCAGCGGCCAGTCCTCCCACGCGGTGGGCACCAGCCTGAGTTTCAGGCCAAGGCTTCCGGCCAGCAGGCGGGCCATATCCGGGTCGCTGCCGATCCGCGTGCGGTTGTCGCTGGCCAGCAGCGCCAGCGGCGGCGAATTGAGCGCCGAGATCGCCACCGTCAGCGTCCCCGGCTCGACGAAGCGATAGCCCGGCGGAATTTTCGCGATCGCCTGCGGGTCGCGGGTGACCGGCAATGGCTGCTCATTGGCGCGCAGATCCAGCGCCGCCTGAGCGTCCATGGCGAGGGCGCTGAGCACAAGGGTCACTATCGCTCTGTTCATGACGGCAGCACCCTGGATAAAAACTGCCGGGTACGCGGATGCTGCGGATGGTTGAGCACCTCATCGCTGCTGCCCTGCTCGACGATCCTGCCGTCGACCATAAACACCACCTGATCGGCCACCTCGCGGGCAAAGCCAACCTCGTGGGTGACCACCACCAGAGTGGTGCCAGAGCGCGCCAGCTTCTTGATGACATCCAGTACCTCGCCCACCAGCTCCGGATCCAGCGCCGAGGTGGGCTCATCAAACAGGATCACCCGCGGGTCCAGCGCCAGCGCCCGGGCAATCGCGATACGCTGCTGCTGGCCGCCGGAGAGATGCCGCGACCAGGCGTCGGCTTTATTGCGCAGGCCGACGACGTCCAGCAGCTCCCAGGCACGGGCAATGGCCTCTTTGCGCGTGGCCTGCTTGTGGGCGATCGGCGCCTCTATCAGGTTCTCCAGCACCGTCAGGTGCGGAAACAGGTTAAAGTTCTGAAACACGTAGCCGACGTTGATCCGCTGGCGGAGGATCTCCTTCTCTTTCATCTCATACAGCTTGTCGCCTTTGCGGCGATAGCCGATATAGTCGCCATCAATCTGAATAAACCCCTCATCAACGCGCTCGAGGTGATTAATGGTGCGCAGCAGCGTGGACTTGCCCGAACCGGAAGGGCCGAGGATCACCGTCACCGTGCCCGGAAGTATCTCCAAGGACACATCGTCCAGCGCTTTGTGGCGGCCATAGTATTTGCTGACGCCGGTGATAGAGATATGGCCATTACGAGAGCTGGGCATGGACGGCCTCCTGGGGCTGTGGTTGACGTGCGGGTTGATTCAGACGGCTGCTGCGGGCGCTGTTCACCGCCGAGCGGCGCTCGCTGCGCGCCAGTCCACGTTCCACCAGGTACTGAATGGCGGAGAGAACGCTGGTGATCGCCAGATACCAGGCGGCGCCGACCATCAACAGCGGGATCACCTCCTGGGTACGGTTGTAGATCATCTGGATGGTGTAGAACAGCTCCGGCATCGCCAGGACATACACCATCGCCGTTCCTTTCGCCAGACTGATGATCTCATTGAAGCCGGATGGCAGAATGGTGCGCAGCGCCTGCGGCAAAATAATGCGCAGCGTGCGTCGCCAGGCGGGCAGCCCCAGCGCGGCAGCGGCCTCATACTGCCCATGGTCAACGCCGAGGAAGCCGCCGCGAATAATCTCCGCGGTATAGGCGCTCTGCACCAGGGTCAGGCCCACCACCGCCGTGGAGAATTGCCCCAGCACGTTTATCGTCTGGTAGCTGGCCCAGGTGACGCCGGTAAACGGGATCCCCAGCGACAGGGTGTCGTAAAGATAGGAGAAGTTGTAGAGAATGATCAGCACTACAATCAGCGGCAGCGAGCGAAACAGCCAGATATAGCTCCAGGCGAGGCTGCTGAGCAGCCAGGATGAGGACAAGCGGGCCAGCGCCAGCAGGCCGCCGAAGATCACGCTCAGCACCGTGCCGAGCAGGGTCAGAAGCAGGGTTTGTCCCAGCCCTTCGAGGATCACCGGGTCAAAGAACCAGCGGGCGAAGACGCCCCACTCCCAGCGCGGGTTGAAGGCCACCGACTGGATCACTACCGCCAGCACCAGCAGGGCCACCAGGGCTCCCACCACCCGCAGCGGATAGCGCGCCGGCACCACTTTTATCGTTTCAGATGTATGCATAATGCCTCCTCAGGCGCTGTGGCTAAAGGCGCTCACCGCCAGCGCTTTAGTGAACCGCAGCCGGCCATCGTAAGGCGGCTGACTGTACTCTTCCGGGTCTCGCGCGAGGTCAAACTGCGCCTCATACCCCTGGCTGAGATAGAGCTTTACCGCCTCCGGCTGGCGGAAGCCGGTGGTCAGGTAGATATGGCTGTACCCGGCCAGCACCGCCCGCCGCTCCAGCTCCTGAACTACTTTCGCCGCCAGCCCCTGCTGGCGCAGACGGCGGTGCGTCCAGATACGTTTGATCTCTGCGGTGTGGCGATCCTTAGGTTTATAAGCGCCGGTGGCGATAATTTCGCCCTCACGCTCAAGGACGATAAACAGCCCCTGCGGCGGCAAATACCACTCGCTCAACTCCACTTCCGCATCGCGGGAAAAATAGTCGCCGTAGCGGGCGGCGTATTCAGCAAACAGCCCGCTAATAATCGGCTGCAGCTCCGGTGCGTCCGGAGAAATATCGCGGAATGCTTCGCTCATCGCGCCTCCTGTCAGTCGCCCAGCCCGGGCGGGTTGATTTCCGATTGCGGTATGCTTTCCACCCCTTCGCCCCAGCGGTTAAGCACTTTGGCGTAGTCCCCGCTGGCGATAGCGCCGTTCAGCGCCGCCTGGACGGCATTCACCAGCCCGCTGTCTTTTTTCAGCGTTACCGCGATATGCGCCGCTTTCGGCCAGCCGCCGTCGACGCTGCCCACCAGTTTGGTTTTGCCGGTCAGCGCCGCCTTCCATGCGCCAATTACGTTAGGGCCGAAAAAGGCGTCGGCTCGCCCGGTCTGCAGCGCCAGCGTCTGGGCGGCATCATCCTTGGTGTAAACCGGGGTAAACGGCTTCAGCCCCTTCTTGACGTTCTCCGCGTTCCACGCCAGCAGGATCGCCTCCTGGTTAGTACCGGAGCCGACGATAATCTTCAGCCCGGCGATGTCCTCCGCCTTGTCAATTTTGTTCAGCGGACTGGTGCTTTTGACGTAGAAGCCCAGCGAATCTTTGCGGTAGGTGGCGAAATCGAACTTTTCTTTTCGCTCTTTGGTGACGGTAATATTGCTGATCGCGGCATCATATTTGCCGGAGGTGACTCCCAGCGGCCAGTCTTCCCAGGAGGTGGGAACTACGTTCACCTCCAGCCCGAGACTCTCCGCCACCAGCCGGGCGATATCCGCCTCGCTGCCGAGCAGGGTTTTGTTGTCATCGGCGAAGACCGTCAGCGGCGGTGAGTTCAGGGCCGCCACCGCGACGGTGAATTTCCCCGGCACCGCCAGATGCAGATCTTTCGGCAACAGGGCAATGGCCTTCGGGTTTTTCGCTGTGTGAATCGGCGTTTTGTTGGCCTCCAGGCTTACCCCGGTGCCATTGATCTTGACGTCCTGTGCCCACGACGAGGCGCTAAATGCCAACGCGACGGCCAGCAAGAGTGTTGTTTTCTGCATAGCGTGATTCTCTTTTCTTATTTTTGGAATTGATTAGCGGGTAGCGCCAGGCCCAGACTTTCCCGCAGGGTGGTGCCCGGATAGTCGCGACGGAACAGACCGCGCGCCTGTAACAGAGGCACCGCCTCGTCAACAAAGCGCGGGAAGGTTTCCGGCGTGCCGCCCTGAATGATGAAACCGTCCGCCGCGCGCTGTTCGAACCACAGCTGCAGGCCATCGGCGACATCGCTGGCGGTGCCGGTAAAGCGCGGACGTGGGCTCGCGGCCTCCAGGGCCACCTGGCGCAGGGTTAATCCCCGCTCGCGGGCGTGACGTTTAATCTCGTCGGTGGTGCTGCGGAAGCTGTTTTGTCCCAGGTCGCCAATATCCGGGAACGGTTCATCAAGCGGGTACTGCGAAAAATCATGGTGCTCGAAATAGCGCCCAAGATAGTTCAGCGCATCCTCGATGGAGACCAGCGCCGCGGTGGCCTGGTACTGGCGCTCCGCGTCCTCGGCGTCATCTCCGACAATGACGCTGACGCCCTGGAAAATATGCAGTTGATCCGGGGTGCGCTGCCATGCCGCCAGCTGGCTTTTCACGTCCTGGTAAAATGCCTGCGCCTCGGCCAGCGACTCCTGATGGGTAAAAATGGCATCGGCGTGGCGTGCGGCTAATTTTTTACCGTCGTTCGACGCGCCAGCCTGGAAAATAATCGGTCGTCCCTGCGGCGTGCGGGCAATATTCAGCGGCCCGGCCACTTTAAAGAAATCGCCGTGATGATCGAGCGTATGCAGCTTATTTTTGTCAAAGAACTGGCCAGTCTCCTTATTGCGCACAAAGGCGTCCTCTTCCCACGAATCCCATAAGCCTTTTACCACCTGCAGATATTCATCGGCAATGCGATAGCGCAGCGCATGATCCGGATGCTGGGCCCGGGAGAAGTTTTTCGCCGACCCTTCCAGCGGCGAAGTGACCACGTTCCAGCCCGCCCGCCCCTGGCTTAAATGGTCAAGGCTGGCGAACTGTCGGGCGGTGGTAAACGGCTCGCTGTACGAAGTGGATAAGGTCCCCACCAGCCCCAGCCGCCGGGTAACCGCGGCCAGCGCGGAAAGCACCGTTAAGGGCTCGAAGCGATTTAAAAAATGGGGAATCGATTTTTCATTAATATATAAACCGTCGGCGACAAAAATAAAATCCAGCTTACCCGCTTCCGCTTTTAACGCCGTCTCTGTAACAAAATCAAAATTAATACTGGCGTCGGCCTGGGCCGCCGGATGACGCCATGCGGACATATTTCCCGATGCACCATGTAATATGGTTCCCAGACGCAATTGTCGATTTTCAGACATAGCTACCCCTTCCCCTGCCATCCGTTAAATGTGTTGTAACGCTTCTTCCGCGAGCCGGGCGAAATAATGTGCCGCGGGCGCAATCAGCCGTTCATCCGGATTAAATGCCGGATGGTGCAGACCATATTCGCTGGCGCTGCCGATGCTGACGAACGCCCCGGGAATATGCTGAAGATAGACCGCAAAATCTTCGCCACCGAGATGCAGATCGGCGTAGTGAGTGCGATACCCGGCCTGAGCTGCCACCTCGCTGGCGAAGTCGGCCCAGCGGGCGTCGTTGACCAGCGCCGTCGGGCCGGCGTACCAGAAGACGTCAATCTGCGCGCCAAAAGCGCTGGCGAAACCGGCCGCAATCTCGCTGACCCGGGCTTTGACACGCTGTTGCACTTCACTGCTGTGGGTGCGCAGCGTCCCCTCCAGTTCGACGCTCTCCGGCAGCACGTTCCAGGTATTGCCTCCCTGGATCCGCGTCACGCTGAGCACCACCGAGTCGAGGGTGTTCACTTCCCGGCTGGCTACGCTCTGCAGCACCGTCACCAGCTGGCTGGCCAGCAGGATCGCATCCTTTCCTTCATGTGGGCGGGCGGCATGCGCCCCCTTCCCGGTCACTTTGAAGACGAAGCGATCGACGTTGGCGTAGAACGCGCCGCCGCGGGTGGCAAATTCGCCCACCGGCAGGCCGGGCTCATTGTGCATACCAAAGATCGCCGACACGTCCTCCAGCGCCCCGGCGCGGATCAGGGTTTTCGCGCCGCCAAAATTTTCTTCCGCCGGCTGAAACAGGATCCGTACCCGCCCCGGGAGTTCCGCTTCCCGATCCTTCAGCAGCAGCGCCGCCCCCAGCATCACGCTGGTGTGAATATCATGGCCGCAGGCATGCATCACCCCTTCATTTTGCGAGCGGTAAGGCAGACCGGTCGCCTCCTCGATGGGCAACGCGTCGATGTCCGCCCGCAGGGCAATCACCTTGTCGCCGCTGCCGACTTCGGCGACCAGCCCGGTTTTCAGATCGAAGGGCAGCAGAGTCAGCCCGCCGCTCTGCAGCCAGTCGCGGATCCGCGCGGTGGTGGCTACTTCCTGTAGGGAGAGCTCTGGGTTCTGGTGCAGCTCGCGCCGCCAGCTAATCAGTTGTTGTTCAAAGGACATTCAGCACCTCCTTGCCGTAGTGAGCCTGCGCCAGCAGGCGCAGGGAGCGCAGGCGCGCTGGCCCGTCGCTAATGGGGGTATCAATGATGAGTTCATCCAGCTGATCTTCCGCCTGCAGCGCGTCAAGCCGGGCTTTAACCTGTTCGGGAGTACCGGAGATCAGTGAAGATTCGCGGCGGTGGATGCGTGTCGGCCGGCTGCCAGCCTGGCGGGCAAAGGCGACGGCCTGAGCCTCACTGCCGACGGTCACCCGCTGGCCGTTCTCCAGCTCGACGCCCCACACCTCGACCTGCTGCGCCAGCGCAGCGGCGGTGGCCGGATCGTCAGCCACCACCACCTGCACGGCGACGATCGCCTCACGCGGGCTGAGCTCGCGCCAGCGGTTGATCACCGTGCGGCGCAGCGCGCTGTCGCCATTGAGATGGGCGGCAAAGACAAAGTTCCAGTCAAGACGGGCGGCCAGTTCCGCACTCTCCAGGCTGGCGCCGAGCAGAAATCCGTCGGCCCGGCGCGGCGGGATCGGCGTGGCGCGCAGGCTCTCCTCTCCCCCTGGCTCAGTCAGTGACAGCCAGTTATCCAGCTGCGCCAGCTGATCGGCAAAGGTCCCTTTCTCCTCCTGATGCAGGCCCTGCTGCAGGGCGCGGGTGGAGAGCGGCAGGCCGCCAGGCGCCTTGCCCACCCCGAGATCGATGCGACCCGGCGCGAGGGCGGCCAGCAGGTTAAAGTTTTCCGCGACTTTATAGGGGCTGTAGTGCTGGAGCATGACGCCGCCGGACCCAAGACGAATGCGCCGGGTGCGGCCCAGCAGCCAGGCGATAACCAGCTCCGGAGAGGGGCTCGCCAGCTGATCGGTATTGTGGTGTTCGGCGACCCAGAAGCGGTGATAGCCCCAGGCTTCGGCGTGTTGCGCCAGCGTTAATGTGCGCGCCAGCGCCTGCGCGGCGGTTTCCCCGGCGGCAAGCGGACTTTTATCCAGGATACTGATTCGATAAGACATTTCGCAGGCTCATATGAAAGTACGTGCCTGCATTATTAAAATCTCTGCTAACTATTGAGAAACAATTAATTCACATGTGTACTGCTGAAAATTAGATATGCCCGCCTGACCGCTGCGCTTCCAGCTCGCGGAGCAGCGCCTCGGCCTGCCGCGGACTGCGCAGCCGGACGAAGCGAATATGCCGATATTGCGGATCCTGCATATCGGCCAGATAGCGTCGACGATTCTGCCGCCAGGTCTTCAGCGTCCAGAGGATGATGGATTCCCGGCTGCAGAACGAACGGCGGAAACTCTCGCGGTTGCCGGTGCCCGGCCATAGCTCCTGTTGTCGCCACGCCCGGCTCGCGGCCCGCCACACCGCCTGGCGCAGCGTGCGCCAGAGGCCATAATCCAGCCAGATCACCAGATCCACCTCGCGCCATTTGACCCCGCGGCTGCGATTGTAATTGCCATCCAGCACCCAGCCCGGCGAGGCCGTAGCGGCGGCAATAGCGGCGAAAAACGCCTCATCCGGCGTGCCCTGCCAGTTCGGCCGCCAGTACAGGCGATCGAGCTCGATCCAGGGTAGTCCCAGCCGGTGCGCCAGGCGCCGGGCCAGAGTGGATTTGCCTGAGCCGCTGGTGCCGACCACGTTGATGTTCATCTCTCTTTCTCCCTGGTAGCCATTCCCGTTGTTCGCCGCCTTTGCCCGGATGAGAAAAGGCAATGTGTAACAGCCGCTGACGACAGCAAGCGCAATGAAAAAAGTGGTGAGATTCCCCGGCAACCACGGTCAGCCACGCACACGCGGTGTCGCCAGGCTTTTCCAGCCGGCAAAAGCCGACCAGACAGTCAATTTAACCCTGCATATCAAAGCCGGACTGCTGAAAATCCCGGAAGACATCGGGGTTGTTAAAAGGCGGGAACGTGGCCTTCCTGGCAGCAGCGGCTAACTCGTCACAATAGGCTTTGTTACCGTTGCTGGTCGAGACATGTAAAACCGTGCCATCCTGCGCAAAGGCTAAATGCAACCTGCATTTCTTACCCTGCCAGCGCTCGGGGGTATCCATCTGGGCTAGTATCGCGGCCCTAATGGCCCGCGCCTGGGCGCCCCACTCATCCCGATCGTCCCAGCGGCCAGAGCCACAGCTTCCCGTCGCGGTCGTTTTATGACAGCCGGAGGGCTGTAACGGTGCGCAGCCCGCGCCCAAGGCAGAGATAAGGGTTAATAAACACAATTTCTTCAACATACCGGCTTTCCTGCCCGTAACGAATTGGAAAGGTTGCCATTATGCGCTACTCGCAGGCGAGGCACCAGAGAGCGGAGCCAGGCTCTGACGGGGCGAGAAGATGACTTCAACCCGCTGGCCGGCTGGTGATCGGCTCGATGTGCGAGCTCCCGCGTTACGCAGAAGACCTCGCCACTTACGATCCTGTCAAGCATCATCTCCTGAAAGAGGGGCAGCCCTGGCGTACGCTTAAACCCCTCCCGGCTTTACTGAATGAGATACAGCAGGCGCAGTTTAGCGTCCTTGCCACCAACGTTAAGCACAATGCCTGGTGGGATCATGCCACCATCGTTTGTTCGGCAAACGGGCCGTCGGCTGATCCTCAGGAGAGTTAATTTCAGGCTGACCGCGCCATCTGTTATGCAGCGCCAGTAAAGATGGCGCTGCCGCCAACAAAGCAGTCTTTATCCAGCGTCAGGCTGGCGATTTTATGCACCGGGCCACGCATACGGACCTGAAAATCCGCGCCGAAGGTGATGCACAGCTGGCCGCCTGGCATGTTGACATCCACCCGATCGTCCACCCTCCCTAACCGGCGCATGGCGCTGGCCGCCGCGCAGCTGCTGCTCCCGGAGGCCATCGTAAACCCGGCGCCCCGCTCCCAGATACCAATCTTCAGCGTATGGCGATCGACAATTTCCACGAACTGCACATTGCAGCGTTTGGGGAATAAGGGATGATGTTCAATTTGCGGTCCTAAACGATGAACCTGTTCCAGGTCGAGCTTATCCACGAGGACAACGCAGTGGGGATTGCCCATGGAGACCAGCACGACGGACAGGGTTTCATCCGCCAGCGTCAACGGATAATTCACTGCCTCGGGCAAATTCACTAAGGCGGGTAACGCCGCCGGATTGAAATTCGCCCGCCCCATATCCACGCTAATCTGATGAAAATCACTCTCCACGGTGCAATAGACATCTCCGCCCACCGTGTGCACTAAAAAAGGCTCATGGCCGACGCGACCGATATCAAACAGATAGCGCGCATAGATCCGTAGCCCATTACCGCTTTTCTCCGCCTCGGAGCCGTCCGGATTAATAATACGCAGCGTGGGATGGGTTTGATCGCCGCTGTCGATCAGCAGACCATCGGAACCAACGCCATAGTGGCGATGGCACAGAATTCGAATATGCTCGTTGCTCAGCTGGTCGGCAACGGCGCGATGGCATACCAGGTAATCATTACCCAGTCCGTGATATTTATGAAAGTGTAAGGGGGTCATTGTGTGGGGTCGCCTGGCGCTATGGGTCTGATGCATCTTACAATACCTGCGCCGCCAGAATGAATTAAACACTAAGGCTTAACCGCTCTGTTCATTCTGCTCTTCGGCAGACAGGCGTCATGCTTCTCCCGTCTGCGCATCCCCGCCGTGACTGACGCTGAAGCCATTTATGCTGAAATATCCGGATATTAACATCAAAAGCACTGATGATAATGGCCAAACGGTGGTCGTCGATGACCGGTTAAACGCTGGGCTGCGACTCGGCGAACAGCTGGCTATCGCCTGTGACCAACGAATGCGCCAGCAGGCGAACTGGCCCCACGCCGTCCCCGGACAGCCTCGCTATTACCCCAGTCGACGCCAACATACCAGCGCTTTCATTCTGTTGCGGGAAACTCTGCGACGCTGATCTCATTGATAAATCTGTCAAATGCTATCGGTAAATGTTTTAGGTGCGTAACTATTAGGTTACGTGTAGGATTCAGCGCCATGTCTGAGCTTATCTCCTACGTCAGAATGATGAGAAAGCCAGCATAATGTGCCAGCCGTCCTCCACACCGGCTGCAAACATGGGCATTGACAGGAAACTGATACATCAATGAATACGAAACACGACACTGCAGCGGAGCACCATGCTGCAAAACGCCACTGGCTCAACTCACACGAAGCGGGTTATCACAAAGCGATGGGCAACCGTCAGGTACAGATGATTGCCATCGGCGGCGCCATCGGTACCGGTTTGTTCCTCGGCGCCGGGGCACGTTTACAAATGGCAGGGCCAGCGCTCGCACTGGTCTATCTGGTCTGCGGCATCTTCTCTTTCTTTATTCTTCGCGCGCTCGGCGAACTGGTTCTCCACCGCCCCTCGAGCGGCAGCTTCGTCTCTTATGCCAGGGAATTCCTCGGCGAAAAAGCCGCCTACGTGGCCGGCTGGATGTACTTCGTTAACTGGGCAATGACCGGGATCGTCGATATCACCGCCGTGGCGCTGTATATGCACTATTGGGGCGCCTTTGGCGATGTGCCGCAGTGGGTCTTCGCCCTTGGCGCGCTGGCCATCGTTGGCACCATGAACATGATCGGCGTGAAGTGGTTCGCCGAGATGGAGTTCTGGTTCGCACTGGTCAAAGTACTGGCGATCGTCGCGTTTCTCGTGGTCGGTACCATTTTCCTCGGCTCCGGTAAGCCGCTGGACGGTAATGCCACAGGCTTCCACCTGATCACCGATAACGGCGGCTTCTTCCCGCACGGCCTCCTGCCGGCGCTGGTGCTGGTGCAGGGCGTGGTCTTCGCCTTCGCCTCCATTGAGCTGGTGGGCACCGCGGCCGGTGAGTGTAAAGATCCGGAGAGGATGGTGCCGAAGGCCATCAACAGCGTGATCTGGCGTATCGGCCTGTTTTACGTTGGGTCGGTGGTGCTGCTGGTGCTGCTGCTGCCGTGGAACGCCTACCAGGCGGGACAGAGCCCGTTTGTTACCTTCTTCTCAAAACTGGGCGTGCCGTACATCGGCAGCGTGATGAACATCGTGGTATTAACCGCCGCCCTCTCCAGCCTTAACTCCGGCCTCTACAGCACCGGACGTATTCTGCGCTCCATGTCGATGGGGGGCTCCGCGCCGAAGTTCATGTCGAAGATGAGCCGTCACCACGTCCCTTACGCCGGGATCCTGGCGACGCTGGCGGTGTACGTGGTCGGGGTGTTCCTCAACTATCTGGTGCCGTCGCAGGTGTTTGAGATCGTCCTCAACGTCGCTTCGCTGGGGATCATTGCTTCCTGGGGCTTTATCGTGGTGTGTCAGATGCGTCTGCGCAAAGCGATTAAGGAAGGGAAAGCGGCTCAGGTGAGCTTCAGAATGCCGGGGGCGCCGTTCACCTCGTGGCTGACGCTGCTGTTCCTGTTTAGCGTGCTGGTGCTGATGGCCTTCGATTATCCGAACGGCACCTATACCATTGGCTCCATCCCGTTGCTGGCGGTGCTGTTGGTGGCGGGCTGGTTTGGCGTGCGTAAGCGCGTGCATGCGATTCACAGCACAGCGCCGACGCTCAAGCAGTAAATGGCAGGACTCCCGGTTTGTCCATCGCGGGCAAACCGGGAGGTCAGGACTTAGTTATCCTCAACCAACTGCGACACGTCGCTGCTATTAATCTCCCGCTTATTACCAGACTCATCGATATAGCTGGTCATCCCCGTTTCTTTATCCAGCTGCGGCTTGCCGTGAGTCACGATCGTCTGACCGCTTTTGGTGGTCATAACGTAGTTGGACGAACAGCCTGCCAGCAAGGCCAGCATCGCGCCGGCGCAAATCACCATGAATGGCTTTTTCATTTTATCTCCACTGATTACCACTGCCCGCGCGAGGCGGGAAAGGGGTAAGTGTATAACCATCTGGTTTATCAGGCCAATACGCGTTTGTAACAGAGGGTGAGATGCCGGGCGCGACCACCGGTGGCAGTGGTCGTCGCGCCCGGGGACCTTACAGCGCGATGCGGATCACATCGTCCGGGGCGGTGGCCTCTTTCTCACGGCTGGAAGCTTGTTTCACGCTGACGTACAGCGTTTTGCCGTCATCAGAGAGCGCCAGGCTGTTGGGATGGGTCGGCGTTTTAAAGGTCTTCACCACCTTATAACTCTTGCCGTCGATAACGCTCACCTCCCCCGCTTTACGATGCGTCACATAGGCTTCGTTGCGGGTGGGGTTGAACAGCACCGCCAGCGATTCCGGCGCGGCGATTTTCTCCAGCACCTTGCCGTCGCGGGTATCGACCACCAGCACTTCCGGCTGCTTGCTGTCGGTAATAAAGGCGCGGTGGCCGGCGGTATCGAGGCTCAGGTTAAGGTAGAAATGCGCCTTGCCGTCATCCAGCAATTTTTTGCGCGACACAATGGTGTTGTTCTCGCTGTCGATGGTTAGCAGTTCGCCGTCGGCGTTGGTGGTATAGAGACGCTTAGCCTGCGGGTCGATCGCCAGGCCCGTCGCCATTGCCCCGGTGCCGGTAATGGTCGTTTTCAGCTTCAGGGTAGCGCCGTCCACCACCCAAATCACGCTCTCTTTGCCCAGACCGGTAATGTAGACGGTGTTGGTTTGCTCATTGACCGCCAGCTCGCGCGGCTGCAGCGGGCGCACGGTTTCACTGCGCTGACGCTCGTCCAGCACCAGTCGCCCCTTCACGGCGCCGGTTTTGGCGTCAATGGCGGTGACGGTGCTGTCAACGGTATTGCCAAACCACAGCGTACCGGTGGCATGGTTGATAGCGGCGCCGAACGGCTTCAGATCGTTGTGAATAATCTGCGTCACGTCGAGGGTGGTGGGGTCAAGACGATACACAATCCCGCCCTTGTCCAGCGAACGACTCTGCGAAGTGGCAACCCACAGCGCGTTCTCCTGCTGGCTGTAGGCCATTTCGTAGGCCCCTTTTCCGACGGCCTTGCGCAGCATCTCTTCCGCGGCGTGGGCGCTAAAGCTGCCAGCCAGCAGCAGAGAAGTGAATAACAGTGAATGGCGCAGACGCGGCGCGGCAAACTGACGTAATGACATGACGACTCCCTTTGATAAACCTGTATGTGCTGACCCGACATCGCTTCCGGCGGCAAAGTCATGGCTCTACCTTGTTTTGAATGAGAATAGTAATCATTATTCTTATTAAAGTGGAGCGCTAATTGTTGTTGTTCGGTAAATTCGTCAGCCTTGAGCACTATCCGTTAACCAACGGCAGTTAATAATTTTCAAATATTTTACAAACGGGGTAACATATATACATATGTTCCATTTGGTTCGTCTCCCGAGTACTATCGATGAAAATCCTATCCGTGCGACATGCGGCCTTGCCGGCCCTGCTGCTGCCGCTCATCGCCGCCGCCCAGGCCGCCGATGAACAAACCATGGTGGTGACCGCTGCGCCAACCACCGTTTCTGAACTGGATACCCCCGCCGCCGTCAGCGTGGTCAATGGGGATGAGATGCGCCAGGCCGCGCCGCGCGTCAACCTTTCTGAATCGCTGGGCGCCGTGCCGGGCCTGCAGGTGCAGAACCGGCAAAACTATGCCCAGGATCTGCAGCTGTCGATTCGCGGCTTTGGCTCCCGCTCCACCTACGGCGTGCGCGGGCTGCGCATCTATGTGGACGGCATTCCGGCGACCATGCCCGACGGCCAGGGGCAGACGTCCAATATCGATATCGGCAGCGTCGACACCATTGAGGTGCTGCGCGGCCCCTTCTCTGCCCTCTACGGTAACTCGTCCGGCGGGGTGATCAACGTCACCAGCCAGACCGGCACCCAGCCGCCCACCGTGGAAGCCAGCAGCTACTATGGCAGCTTTGGCACCTGGCACTATGGAATGAAAGCCACCGGCGCCGTTGGCGACGGCAGCCACGCGGGCGATGTGGATTACACGGTGTCGACTAACCGCTTCACCACCCACGGCTATCGCGATCACAGCGGCGCGCGCAAAAATCTGGCCAACGCCCGGCTGGGGGTGCGTATCAACGACGTCAGTAAGCTGACTCTGCTGCTGAATAGTGTCGATATCAAAGCCAATGACGCCGGCGGATTAACCGCCGATGAATGGCGCGATAACCCGCGCCAGTCGCCGCGCGGCGACCAGTATAATACCCGCAAAAATACCC
Source organism: Klebsiella sp. GG_Kp175 (assembly GCF_040062325.1). Lineage (NCBI taxonomy): Bacteria > Pseudomonadati > Pseudomonadota > Gammaproteobacteria > Enterobacterales > Enterobacteriaceae > Klebsiella > Klebsiella sp. GG_Kp175. The sequence continues at coordinate 359,209 of NZ_JBEAFX010000011.1, forward strand.
GGCAGACCCAGGCAGGTCTGCGCTATGAGCGCCAGCTGAGCGCCCAGGACGATCTCAGCGTCATGATGTACGCCGGGGAACGCGAAACCACCCAGTTCCAGTCGATCCCGCGCGCGCCGCAGCTGAAGCCGAGCCACGCCGGCGGGGTGATTGACCTCACCCGCCACTACCAGGGGATCGATACCCGGCTGACCCATCGCGGGGAGCTGCTGGTGCCGGTCACCCTGACCGCCGGTCTTGACTACGAGAACATGAGCGAGCGCCGCAAAGGCTATGAAAACTTTGTGATGGTCAACGGCGCGCCGCAGTATGGCGAACAGGGCGCGCTGCGTCGTAACGAACGCAACCTGATGTGGAACGTCGACCCTTACCTGCAGACCCAGTGGCAGCTCACCGACAAACTTTCGCTCGATGCCGGGGTGCGCTACAGCTCGGTATGGTTCGATTCGAATGACTACTACATCACGCCGGGCAATGGCGATGACAGCGGCGATGCCAGCTATCACAAATGGCTGCCCGCAGGCTCGCTGAAGTATGCCCTGACCGACGCGTGGAACGTCTACCTCTCCGCCGGCCGCGGCTTCGAGACGCCGACCATCAACGAACTGTCATACCGCTCCGATAACCAGAGCGGCCTTAATTTCGGCCTGAAGCCCTCCACCAACGACACGGTGGAGATCGGCAGCAAGACGCGGATCGGCAATGGGCTGCTCACCGCCGCCCTGTTCCAGACTGATACCGATAATGAGATCGTGGTCGACAGCAGCAGCGGCGGGCGCACCAGCTATAAAAACGCCGGCAAGACCCGTCGCCAGGGCATGGAGCTGGGACTGGATCAGCAGTTTGGCGAGAGCTGGCGCCTGAAGGCGGCCTGGACCTGGCTGGACGCGACCTATCGCACCAACGTCTGCGGCGACGCCAGCTGCAACGGTAACCGTATTCCGGGGATCGCGCGCAATATGGGCTACGCCTCATTCGGCTATCAGCCTGAGCAGGGCTGGTACGCCGGAAGCGATATTCGCTACATGAGCGACATCATGGCGAATGACGAAAACACCGCCAAAGCCCCGTCCTGGACGGTGGTCGGCCTGACGACCGGCTATAAGTGGAGCTATGGCAGGATGGATATGGATCTGTTCGGCCGGGTCGACAACCTGTTCGACCGCGAGTACGTCGGGTCCGTCATCGTCAACGAGTCCAACGGACGCTACTACGAGCCCGCGCCCGGACGCAACTACGGTATCGGGCTAAACCTCGCCTGGCGCTTCGAGTAACGCTCGACTTCGCCCGCGGATTCGCGGGCGAAGGCGTTATTCTCAGGCGCTAGCGCCCGGGACGCTGATTAAAGCAGGTTTCTCAGGGACAATTCGAAAATGATCTTTTCCGCCTGGCAGGAGAAGGCGATGGACAGATCGAGCTTCACCTCGTCGCCGGCGGCGGCGAGGGTGTAGTCAACCTGCGGCGGTTCACTGGCGGGCGCCGCCGCGGCGGCACGCTCGCGAACGGCGGCTACGGTTGACTCCGCTTCCTCGCGGCTCGGGAATAATTTCTCAGCCCGGTAGACGCAGTCCTCGTTATCAATGATCGTCCCGACATCAATGGCGCAGCCTTTGGTGCTGCATTTATCTACTACATCTTTCATCGTCATAACCTCTTGAGTTTTCTTAAGGATAAGAATCCGCTCGCCGAAAAGCAAACCATTAATATCCGTAAGGATTAGCGATTTTTATTCTATCGCGCCGCGGCGGACGCAAGCTTGCGCCACCGCAAGGCGAGGCCTGATGACGCAGGACCGCCGCGACTAACCGTGCGATTGCCGGTGCAACCGTGCTTGCCATCACACTATTCTGCACACTATCTCGTCTGCTTCGCGCCGCAGCGTTAGTCTGGTCACAGAACAACGCCAACAAGGAGCTGCTATGGCACTGCCGATTATGATTGATTGCGATCCGGGACATGATGACGCGATCGCCCTGGTCCTCGCTCTCGCCTCGCCGGAGCTGGAGGTGAAAGCCGTCACCGCCTCCGCAGGCAACCAGACGCCGGAGAAGACCCTGCGCAACGTGCTGCGTATGCTGACCCTGCTGAACCGAGCGGATATTCCGGTCGCCGGCGGCGCGTGGAAGCCATTGATGCGCGACCTGATCATCGCCGATAACGTGCACGGGGAAAGCGGACTGGATGGCCCGAACCTGCCGGAGCCGGCCTTTGCCCCGCAGAACTGCACCGCCGTCGAGCTGATGGCCAGGATGCTGCGGGAAAGCCGGGAGCCAGTGACACTGGTGGCCACCGGGCCGCAGACTAACGTGGCGTTGCTGCTCGCCAGCCATCCGGAGCTGCACGTGAAGATCGCCCGCATCGTGATCATGGGGGGCGCCATGGGGCTGGGCAACTGGCAGCCGGCGGCGGAGTTTAATATCTACGTTGATCCGCAGGCTGCGGAGATGGTCTTTCAGTCGGGGATCCCGGTGGTAATGGCGGGCCTGGATGTCACCCACCGGGCGCAGATCCTTCCTGCGGATATTGAGCGATTCCGCAAGATTGGCAATCCGGTATCCACTATCGTCGCCGAACTGCTCGACTTCTTTATGGCCTACCATAAGGATGAAAAGTGGGGCTTCGACGGCGCACCGCTCCACGACCCCTGCACTATCGCCTGGCTCCTCAAGCCGGAGCTCTTTACCACTATCGAGCGCTGGGTCGGCGTGGAAACGGAAGGCAAATATACCCAGGGGATGACGGTGGTCGATTACTACCATCTGACCGGCAATCCGCCCAATACCACCCTGCTGCTGGATGTGGACCGCGAAGCCTTTGTCGATCTGCTCGTCCAGCGGTTAGCCTTTTACGCCTGATATTCATGCAGCGCCTCTCTTCCCGGCCGGGAGAGAGGCGCATTCAGGCTAAACCCGGCGTATTAGTCGTCCGCCGACACGCGGATCACCACCTTACCAAAGTTTTCGCCTTTCAACAGGCCGATCAGCGCCTGCGGCGCCTGCTCCAGACCGTCAATCAGCTGTTCGCGATATTTAATTTTCCCCTCCTGCACCCAGCGCCCCATCTGCTGCTGGAATTCCGCGATCCGATGCCCGTAATCCTGGCCGATAATAAAGCCCTGCATCCGGATGCGTTTCTTGAGGATGGTCGCCATCAGCAACGGCAGACGATCCGGCCCATCCGGCAGACCGGTGGCGTTATAGCCGCTCACCAGCCCGCAGACCGGAACCCGGGCCGCGGTATTCAGCAGCGGCAGCACCGCGTCAAACACCTTGCCGCCGACGTTTTCGTAGTAGACGTCAATGCCCTGCGGGCAGGCCTGGGCCAGCTGTTCGGCAAAGTCCGCTGCGCGATGGTCAAGGCAGACATCAAAGCCTAAGGTGTCAACCGCATAGCGACACTTCTCCGCGCCGCCGGCGATGCCGACGGTACGGCAGCCCTTAATTTTGCCGATCTGTCCGACCGTGGCGCCCACCGGCCCGGTGGCCGCAGCGACCACCAGCGTGTCACCCGCCTTCGGCTGGCCAATGTCCAGCAACCCCATGTAGGCGGTGAAGCCCGGCATCCCCAGAACCCCCAGCGACCAGGACGGGTGCTGCGGGTTGTCCCCCAGCTTCACCAGTCCGCTGCCGTCGGAAAGCTCATAATCCTGCCAGCCGCTGTAGCCCAGCACCCAGTCGCCTGGTTGAAAATCATCATGCTGCGAGGTCACGACGCGACTCACGGTCCCGCCCACCATCACCGCGCCAATGGCCACCGGCGGTGAATAGGACGGCGCGTCGCTCATCCGCCCGCGCATATAGGGATCCAGCGATAAATAAACGGTACGCAGCAGAACCTGGCCCGGCCCTGGCGTCGGTACCTCGCTCTCTTCCAGGCGGAAATGCTCTGCCGTCGGTTCACCATGGGGACGGGAAGCCAGTACCCAGCGGCGATGGCGTTGCGGTTGTTCTGTCATAGCAAACTCCTCTTGTTAGCAGACTGTACTGAGGCTAGCTGCTTTATGCGCAATGCGCTTTAACATTAAGAGCCGGATGGCGATTGATTAAGGCGCACCACCAGATAGACGCAGGTCTCTGCGGACTCATTGATAAAGCGGCAGTCGTTCGGCGGGCCGAGCTCCAGACAGTCCCCTGTCTGCATCTCGTGGCGGGTATTCCCTTCCATGAACACCAGCTCGCCCCGCTGCAGCCAGATCAGCTGGCGGGCCAGCGCATAGGACGAGGCCGGCATCGGCACATCGCTGCCGGGCGGCAGCTCGATCTGCACCAGGTCAATGGGCAGATCGCTGCGCGGCGAAACGTGGCGGCGGAGATAGTGGCTTTGCGGGTCGTGCCATACCGGCTGGCTGGCAAAACGCAGCAGCTTGCCTTCCTGCATTTCAGCCCTGGCGATCAGGGTCGACATACTGATGCCGAAGGCGCCGGAAAGGCGGCCCAGCATCGACGCCGTCGGGCTGCTTTCGCCGCGCTCGATTTTATGGATCATCGCCCGCGAGGCGCCCGCCCGTTCGGCCAGGTCGTTCAGCGACCAGCCACGGGATTCGCGCTCGATGCGGATGCGCGCGCTGATACGCTGATTGAGGTTGTCTTCTATAGTATTCATAACGTAACACTATAGTGTGCGCGCCCGCATTACACAATCGCCCGTTGGGCCGCGCAGCCCCTGGCCCATCAGCAATATTTTGCTGAAAACGGATGACAGCGTGACGTTCATTATTGTAATAATAACGTACTACTATAGTGTACGAGAACTGAGGTTTGCTATGTCCATCCGCCCTGCCATTAAAGACGATTGCGCGGCGATCGCCGAGATCTATAACCACGCCGTCGTGCATACCGCCGCTATCTGGAATGACAAAACCGTGGATACCGACAACCGCATCGCATGGTTTGAAGCCCGCCAGCTGGCCGGCTTTCCGGTGCTGGTGAGCGAGGAAAACGGCGTCATCACCGGCTATTCCTCTTTTGGCGACTGGCGCGCGTTTGACGGCTTTCGCCACACCGTGGAGCATTCGGTGTACGTTCACCCCGACCATCAGGGGAAAGGCCTGGGCCGCAAACTGCTGGTTGCGCTGATCGCCGAAGCGCGGCGGCTGAATAAACATGTGATGGTCGCCGGGATCGAGTCGCAGAACCACGCCTCGCTGCACCTGCATGAAACGCTGGGCTTTATCACCACCGGGCAGATGCCGCAGGTGGGAACCAAATTTGGCCGCTGGCTGGATCTCACCTTTATGCAGCTGCAGCTGGATGCGCGCCAGGAACCGGACGGTAAGGCATGAATGCGTCGCTCACCCTCGCCTGTCTGGTGGCCGCCGGCGTAGGCCTGGTACTACAGAACACCCTGATGGTGCGCATCACCCAGTCGGCGTCGACGATCCTCATCGCCATGCTGCTCAATTCGCTGGTGGGTATCGTTATTTTCGTGACCCTGTTGCTCCTGCGCCAGGGCGCCGCTGGCTTTCAGGAGCTGGCCCTGAGCGTGAAGTGGTGGACGCTGATCCCTGGCCTGCTGGGGTCCTTTTTCGTTTTTGCCAGCATCAGCGGCTATCAAAACGTCGGCGCGGCCACTACCATTGCGGTACTGGTGGCCAGCCAGCTGGTCGGCGGGTTGATCATGGATTTAATTCGCGCCCACGGCGTACCGCTGCGGGCGCTGATCGGGCCATTATGCGGCGCGGTGATGCTGGTAGTGGGCGCCTGGCTGGTGGCCAGACGCCAGTTCTGAGCGCCTCTTCAGAGGATCGCGCCGCCTTTGGTCAACTGCTCGCGGCGCGCGTCCTGCTCTTCCTGATGCTGTCGGCCATGGTGGGCGATAGCGGTGCGCAGGCGCTGCTGCTGGGTATAGCGCTCCTCACGACTGAGTTGCGCGTCATCGCTCAGGGCGATCAGCAGCTCATTCATATGAGCGATAACCCCCTCGGCAATAGTGTCATCGACTTTGACGATAACCTCATCCAGATGTGCCATCCTGTTCTCCTTTCGCTTAATTCAGCTTCGCTTTGGAAAAATCGCTGCCCATCATGCTCACGCGGTAGCCGCTGACGTTGCTGCGGGTGGCATAGAAGGTCTTGCCGGTCGCCAGGGTGATCCACGGCGCCTGCTGGTAGAAGATCTCTTGCGCCTGTTCATAGAGCGTGGCGCGCGCCTGCGGATCGCTCACCAGCAGCGCTTTCTTCACCAGCGCGTCATACGACTTATCGCACCAGCGGGCGGCGTTAGAGCCGGTCTGGATATTATCACAGCTGAGCAGCGTGCCGGCAAAGTTGTCAGGGTCGCCATTGTCCGACATCCAGCCGTACAGCGCGCTATCGTGTTCACCTTTACGCATGCCGGCGAGGTATTCGCCCCACTCATAGCTGACGATCTTCGCTTTCACCCCGACTTTCGCCCAGTCATTTTGGATCATTTCAGCAATGCGTTTTGAGTTCGGGTTGTACGGACGTTGAACCGGCATCGACCACAGGGTCACTTCCGCCCCTTGCTCCAGACCCGCCTGCTTGAGCAGCGCTTTCGCTTTCTGCGGATCGTAGTCGTAGTCCGGGAGGTCTTTTTTATACCCGAGCATGGTGGACGGGATCGGTGACTTCGCCACCATACCGGAATCGAGGAACACCGCCTTAACGATCGCCTGCTTGTCGGTGGCATAGTTTAACGCCTGGCGCACCAGCACATTATCAAACGGTTTTTTCTCCGTGTTAAACGCCAGGTAGCCGACGTTCAGCGCCTCGACGGCGTGCAGCGCCAGATCTTTATTGCCCTTAATTACCGGGAACTGAACCGGCGAAGGCGCAGGAATAATCTGGCACTCGTTAGTCTGCAATTTCGCCAGGCGTGTCTCGACGTTTGGCGTGATGGAAAAGATTAAGTGCTTAGTCGGCACCTCGCCTTCCCAGTAGTGGGGATTGGCGATATAGCGGATTTGCGAATCCACTTTATACTGCTGCAGGGCATAGGGTCCGGTACCGACAGGCCAGTTATCAACGTTTTCCGGCGTCCCTTTCTTCAGCATCGCCTCGCCATACTCCGCCGACAGAATAGAGGCGAAGTCCATTCCCCAGACGGCAAGAAACGCCGCGTTCGGCTCGTTAAGTACGAACTGGACGTGATAGTCATCGACCTTTTTCACCGACTTAATCAGCTTATCGAGGCCCACGTCGTGGAAGTACTCATAGTTCCCCTGCGACACCTTGTGATAAGGATGCTGAGGATCCATCTGGCGCAGCACGGAAAACAGGACGTCGTCGGCGTTAAAATCGCGGGTCGGTTTGAAGAATTTATTGCTGTTGAACTTCACCCCCTGACGCAGCGTGAAGGTCCAGGTCTTGCCATCCTCAGAGACGTGCCACTCGGTGGCCAGCGACGGGATCGGCGTGTTCTTCACCGGGTCAAAAGTGACCAGGCGGTTATACAGCACCTGCGAGCTGGCGACGAACGACGGGCCGGAGCTGGCGATCTGCGGGTTGAAAGACTCCGGGGAGGCCTCTGAGCAATAGACCAGCGTATCATTGCCCGCGGCCCATGCGGCGCTGACCGGCAACAGCGCGCTCAGCAGCAGCGCCAGCGTGGTTTTCCCTGTAGACATGGTTATAAGTCCTGATTATTGATTATAAGAACAGTAATAACAGCACAGCCCCTCGCCACCGGCAAATAATCAATGGCTATCACCTTATGCCAATCGCGCTGAATTTGCTGGTTTAATCGGCGTCGCGCTGCTTTTTGCGTCAGGCACGATTGGGATGTTGTGAGCTACGCACAATTCCGGCAAAAAAATGTGCGATAACCGCCCCGCTCACGCTCGCCATCAGCGGCGACCGGTACACTGGAGGGACCGCAGAACAAGAGGTTACCCCCATGACAATCACCTGCAATCTGTACATTGATGGCCAGTGGCATGATGCCGAAGACCGTCGGACCTTCACCCGGCGCCACCCGGCCCAAGATGATGTCGCTTCGGTTGCCGCTGCCGCCAGTCTCGCCGACGGCAAACGCTGCGTCGAGGCCGCGGCCAGCGCCTTCCCACAGTGGCGCGATACGCTCCCGGCGGAACGGCGTCGCTTACTGCTCGACGCGGCGGAACATATGCTGTTGCGGGAGGCTAAATTTATCGCCGCCATGGCGGAGGAAACCGGCGCGACCGCGCACTGGGCCGGATTTAACGTCCATCTGGCGGCTGATATCCTGCGCGAAGCGGCGGCGCTGACCACCCAGATTGAAGGACAGATCATTCCATCCAACGTGCCGGGCAATCTGGCGATGGGCGTCCGCCAGGGGGCTGGCGTGGTGCTGGGCATGGCGCCGTGGAACGCGCCGCTGATCCTTGCCACCCGGGCGCTGGCGACGCCGCTGGCCTGCGGCAACACGGTGATCCTCAAGGGCGCTGAGCTCTCCCCGGCGACACAAGGATTGATTATCGACGCCCTCGACGCGGCGGGCTTCCCGCCGGGTGTGGTGAACTATCTTACCTGCGCGCCGCAAGACGCGCCGGCGCTGGTGGAGTCGCTGATCGCCCATCCGGCGGTGCGGCGCGTCAACTTTACCGGCTCCACGCCGGTGGGGCGGATTATCGCCCGCACCTGCGGGCAGTATCTGAAACCAGCGGTGCTGGAGCTCGGTGGTAAAGCACCGCTGCTGGTCCTCGACGATGCCGATATCGAACAGGCGGCGGCGGGCGCCATTTTTGGCGCCTTCGCCAACGCCGGACAGATCTGCATGTCCACCGAGCGCATTATTGTCGACAACGCCGTGGCGGAGCGCTTTATCCCTCTGCTGGCCAGGCGCGCCGCCTCTCTCCCCGCCAGCCTGACCGGCCCGGTGGTCGACATGAATACCGTCACCCGCTGCAACGCGTTAATCGACGATGCCTTAGCCAAGGGCGCCCGCCTGCTGACCGGCGGTAAAGCCAGCGATACCCACATGGCGCCGACCTTACTGGACGGCGTCACCCGCGAGATGCGGCTGTGGAACGAAGAGTCCTTCGGCCCGGTAAAAGCGATTATTCGGGTTAATAATGACGAAGAGGCGCTGGCGGTAGCCAACGACAGCGAATATGGCCTTTCCGCGGCGGTCTACAGCCGCGACAGCGCCAGAGCGTGGAACCTGGCGCAACGTCTGCAAACCGGCATTTGCCATATCAATGGTCCAACCGTTCATGATGAAGCGCAGATGCCGTTTGGCGGCTGCAAAGCCTCCGGCTATGGCCGGTTCGGCGGCCGGGCCGGAATTGCAGAATTCACTGAGCTGCGCTGGATAACGCTCCAGACCCAGCCCCGCGAACTGCCTTTCTGACGCCGTCTCCCCTTAGCCGTGGCTGGCGATGAGTTGCGCCAGCCCTTCCGGGTTTTCCCACGCCATCGAGTGCCCCGCGTGGGGCACAATCCCGACCGGGATCCCGTGCGCCTCTGCCCGTTCGATATCCGCATAAGGGAGCGACTGCTCGCCGACGATCAGCATCTTCTGACAGCGCAGCTGGCAGAGCTGGGTAAACCAGGGCGTGTCGCTGCCGTTTATCAGGCTGCTGGCGGCTCGCCAGACGGCCCAGGGGGCGCTGTTTTGCAAACAGCCGGCCCACGGCGAGCGCTCTTCCGCCAGCATCCTGGCGTAACCTTCAGCGATAAAGGCCCCCTCTGCCTGCGCCGCAATGCGTCTGCTGTACTCACCGCCTCCGGCGAACAGGTTGGGTTCAGACACCAGCAGCGTCGTCACTCGCTCCGCCAGCAGCCCTGCCGCTTCGATGGCGATGCTTCCACCCATGCTATGCCCATACAGCGCGAAGCGCTGCAGGCGCAGGTGGTTGAGGACCTGCTCCACAGCTTGCGCTTGCTTATGTATGTTGTAACTAAAGTCGTGCGGTTTATCGCTGTAGCCGAAGCCCGGGAGGTCGATAAGTATTTTGCGCCGCCCGTTGAGCGCGGGGTCGCTGGCGACGCGGGGGTAGTCGTAAGAGGACGCGCAGCCGAGGCCGTGGATAAACACCAGCGGAAGCCCCTCTCCCGGGAGATCGAGCCAGCGCAATGTGGCGCCTGCGACGGACGAAAAGAAACCGTTCACCTGTTTGCCTCCATGATAAGGTTACTGTGTTTTTATACAGTAACCTTACCTTTGCCGCCACCCTTTTCTGTCGTCCGCCGCCGGAAGGTTAAAACAGCGAGACGAGCAGCGCCATGGGGAAGCTGAACGGCCAGGTGGCACCGATCAACAGAGCCGCCAGCAGGCGGATCACCCAACTCTCTTTGGTTAAAAACCAGCTAATTACGGCACAGATCACGCCCATAATGGCGTAAAACACCAACATTTTTTGATATAACGTCATTCTTAGTTTTCCTTCCCTGAGGAGCGTTCCATGGTGGGATAATTATCTGCCATGACGTCGTGATTCAGAGATACCTGTATAACAAATTCAGAATCGGGCTCAATATTCAGAACAAAGCCTGATTCGTCTTAATCCGATAGCGCAACCGCGCCCGCCGTACTATACCTTTAGGGGCTTACTCATTAAGGTGGCGTTATGGATGTCTCCAGCAAGACCGTCGTTATGATTAATGTCTGCGCCGCGTTCGCGCTTATCAGCCTGCTGTCGGTGAGATTTGGCTGGTTTTAATCATTTTACTCAGCAACGAAACCTAAAAAAGCAGCCCAGTGGGCTGCTTTTTTACGTGCGGAGGCTGGCGCCATTATCAGAGTCATAAACGCTACGGGCTGAATGGCCTGCGATAATAACCTTGTTCAGCTCAGGGTTATAATGAGGCAGAACATTCACTTTCTCATTATCCCATTCGGCGGCGGCGCAGACGGCCTGCCCCACTCCCGCGTTCTCACAGCCCTGAATACGTTTTGCCGGCGCGTTACCATAGCTCAGCGCCACGGTGCCGACAGCCAGCAGAATAAAAGCAAAAATTTTCACAGCGACATCAACGTTAAAACTGAATATGCAGGAAATGATCGCATGAGCGGCGGCGGAAAGTCAAACCCGGGAGGGTGCGCTACCGCGCTGGCGCGTATGGTGGATTGATTCGTCGGTGATTAAATATTGCGAATAAATATCACCCGCTGACTGCAAATATAAAAGCCTTATTTATAGTCGTGAAATAGTTTCTGTTCAGCGCAATCTGATTCATCTGATAAAGATAATATTTCGCCAATCGCAAATGAAAAGATTAGCGCGCGTTGACCGAAAATGCGATATACCACGCTGGCGCTGGATCTGAATAAGATAACAGGCGGCTACAAGCTATTGTAACCAAACCTTTTCCTGTCTGGCCTCGCTGGCCAGGGCCCAAAATAGCGCTAAATGACAACAAATATCATTTGCCTTCTCTGCAGAGAATACTTACATTCATAACTATTGGTAATGTTTTTAGCGCAGTGCGCTTTTATATTTCGAGGTGGATATGTCCGGAATCATCACGCTGGTCATCGCGCTGATCCTGCTGGTCGCGGCGGTGTATAATCTTATTTCCTATATACGTGACCGTCGCAGCGCCAGCTTGCCGAGCAAAAAAACCAAACGCTGAACACGGTTAAAACAAATTCCTCCCTGCTCCAGCGTCGCTGGCATCCTCCTCTTCCTGGCTTACTGTGGACATAAAAAAGCCCCTGCCATCAGGCAGGGGCTGGTATCCGGTCGCAAACCGCGACGTTGCCGCCTCACCCGCAGGGCGCGATGCGCCCAGGGTGGCTGGCGAACCCCATCCGGCGCTTATCTCCGGCACTCACGATGGCTTAGCTCTTGAAGGGGTATTAGAATAATCTCACATCCCCCGCCGCGAGTTTTAACCATTTTTGCCATCGTGACTATTAGCGCACTAACACACCCATTGCGTAATAATCTTTTGCCGCTTAAGGGTCAATCCGTTAGCCATGTTTAACCATCACATGGCGAACCACGGTGTAATCCTCAAGGCCATACATCGACATGTCTTTCCCGTAGCCCGACAGCTTCTGGCCGCCATGCGGCATTTCACTCACCAGCATAAAGTGGGTGTTGACCCAGGTGCAGCCGTACTGCAGCCTGGCGCTGAGCTGGTGGGCGCGGCCAACATCTTTCGTCCACACCGAAGAGGCCAGCCCATACTGGGAGTCATTTGCCCAGCTCAGGGCCTGCGCTTCATCGCTGAAAGGCGTCACGCTGACCACCGGGCCAAACACTTCGCGCTGCACGATAGCGTCCTCCTGCCGGGCGCCGGCGAGCAGCGTCGGCTGGAAATAATAGCCGGCGCCATCAGCCCGATTGCCACCGGTAACCACTTTAATATGCGGTAGCGCCTTTGCGGCTTCCACCGCGGCGCTGACCCGCTCAAGATGGGCCAGCGAGCTCAGCGGCCCCAGCTCGGTGGCGGCATCCTCCGGCGCCCCCATTTTCAGGCTGGCCACCGCCGCCCCAAGTTTCTCCACCAGCTGCTCATAAATACCCTGCTGGGCGTAGATCCGGCAGGCGGCCGTACAGTCCTGGCCGGCGTTGTAAAACCCGAAGGTCCGAACGCCATCCACTACCGCGTCGATATCCGCGTCGTCAAAGACGATGACCGGCGCCTTACCGCCCAGCTCCATATGGGTACGTTTTATCGACGAGGCGGTATGGCCGATGATATGGGCGCCGGTGGCAATCGACCCGGTCAGGGAAACCATCCGCACTTTCGCGTGAGCGGTCAGCGGATCGCCCACCGTTTTGCCGCGGCCGAACAGTACGTTGATCACCCCTTCCGGGAAAATATCTTTTGCCAGCTCTGCCAGCTTCAGCGCCGTCAGCGGCGTGATCTCGGAGGGTTTTATCACCACACAGTTGCCTGCCGCCAGCGCCGGGGCCAGCTTCCAGGCCGCCATCATCAGGGGATAGTTCCACGGCGCGATGGAGGCTACCACGCCCACCGGGTCGCGACGGATCATCGAGGTATGCCCTTCCAGATACTCTCCGGCCGCCATCCCCGGCAGGCAACGGGCGGCGCCGGCGAAGAAGCGGAAAACGTCCGCAATGGCCGGCATCTCATCGTTAAGCACGCAGTGCAGCGGCTTGCCGCAGTTCAGCGACTCCAGCTGCGCCAGGGGCTCCGCCTGCGCCGCGATGGCATCCGCCAGCTTCAGCAGACATTCCGCGCGCGTTTTCGGCGTCGTCTGGCTCCAGGCATCAAACGCCCGATCCGCCGCCTCAACGGCGGCATCCACCTGGGCCGCTGTCGCTTCGGCAATCTCCAGGATCACATCGCCGGTCGCAGGGTTGTATACCGGCACCTTTTCGCCTTCACCTGCCACTAACTTACCGTTTATTAAGAGGTTGTGTTGCATAGCATTATCCTGTTTCATGGTTTTATTTCCCGTTTCCGGCGACGTTATCGCCGTCGCGGGTGAGCCACCAGGCCCCTAAGATTGGTATCGTTGTTACCAGCATCACCAACAGCGCGACAACGTTGGTAACGGGCACATCTCGCGGCCGCCCCAGCTGATTCAGTAACCACAGCGGCAAGGTTCGCTCATGCCCCGCGGTAAAAGTCGTGACGATGATTTCATCAAATGACAGGGCGAATGCCAGCATCCCGCCCGCCAGCAGCGCCGAACCCAGATTGGGTAGCACCACGTAGCGAAAGGTCTGCCAGCCAGTCGCCCCCAAATCCATCGAGGCCTCCACCAGGCTCCAGGAGGTCCTGCGGAAGCGAGCGATGACGTTGTTAAACACCACCACCACGCAGAAGGTCGCGTGCCCCACCACGATGGTCAGCAGACCAGGCTCCAGGCCGACCGCTTTAAAGGCTGTCAGGAGCGCCAGGCCGGTTATAATCCCCGGCAGGGCGATGGGCAGCAGCAGCAGTAGCGACACCGCGTTCTTACCAAAAAAGGTGCTCCGCCACAGGGCGCCTGCAGCAAGCGTGCCAAGCACTAAGGCAATGGCCGTCGACAGGGCGGCGATCTTAAGTGACAACGTCACTGCTTCCAAAATATCGCTGCGCCCTGCCGCCTCACTGAACCAGCGCAGCGTCAGCCCCTGCGGCGGAAAGCTGAAGGCAGCATCTTCGGTATTAAAAGCATAGATGGCGATGATCAGCAGCGGAAAGTGGAGGAACACCACCCCTCCCCATGTCGCCAGTTTCAGGTACCAGGGTGCGCGTTCAGAGTGCATCGAAGGCTCCCAGACGTTTCACGAACGCCAGATAAAGGGCAATCAGCACGATCGGCACGAGGGTAAACGCCGCCGCCATCGGCATATTGCCGATCGCCCCCTGCTGCGAGTAGACCATATTGCCGATAAAGTACCCCGGCGGGCCGACCAGTTGCGGCACGATAAAATCGCCCAGCGTCAGCGAAAAGGTGAAGATCGACCCTGCGGCAATTCCGGGAATAGCCAGCGGCAGGACCACGTAGCGAAAGGTCTGCCGTGGGGCAGCGCCAAGATCGGCCGAGGCCTGCAGCAGAGAGCCCGGAATACGCTCCAGCGCCGCCTGCACCGGCAGGATCATAAAAGGCAGCCAGATGTAGACGAAGACCAGAAAGCGTCCGAGGCCGGAAGTGGATAAGGTGTTGCCGCCCACCGCCGGGACGGTCAACAGAGCGTTCAGCGCCCCTTCCAGCCCGAGATGGCCGAGGAACCACTGCGCTACGCCATCTTTGGCCAGCAGCAGCACCCACGCGTAGGCCTTGACGATATAGCTGGCCCACATCGGCAGCATGACCGCGATATAAAAGAAGGCCTTCATTTTGCCGCTGGTGTAGCGCGCCATATACCAGGCCATCGGCAGCGCCAGCAGGGCGCTGGCCAAGGTCACGCACAGCGCCATCACCAGGGTGCGGACGATAATGTCGTAGTTGGCGGGGTTGAACAATGCCTGCAGGTTGGCCAGCGTAAAGTCGCTGGTCACCGACATGGTGAAGTCGTCAAAAGTGTAGATACTCTGCCACAGCAGGGTCAGCAGCGAGCCCAGATAGACGATGCCAAACCACATCAACGGCCCAAGCAGCAGCAAAAACAGGCCCAGCGCCGGCCGGCGCCAGAAGATCCCCGATACGCGTCCGGCCTGCGCAGGAACAATCGCCATGGTCATCTCAGCCTCCGCTTTCCAGCGGGCTCATCGCCGCCCGCGACCATGACGCCTGCACCGTTTGCCCGGTTCGAGGAACGCTCGCCGCCGCCGCGCCGTCGATATTGGCCTGGCTAACCAGCAGCTTGTCGCCATCCGCCAGCCGGAGCTCGATCCGCGTCGCCGCCCCCTGATACTGTACCGCCTGAACCACGCCCTGCACCTGCACCTCCCCGCCGCCCTGCAGGCGAACATGCTCCGGGCGCAGCGACCAGCAGCCCGCCAGGCCGCATAACCGCCGGGCCGCCTCGGCCTCAAAGACGTTGGCGGTGCCGACAAAACCGGCGACAAAGGCGGTCTTCGGATGCAGATAAAGATCCTGCGGGGCGTCCACCTGCTCAATGCGCCCGTTGTTAAACACCGCCACGCGATCGGACATCGACAGCGCTTCGCTCTGGTCGTGTGTAACGAAGATGAAGGTGATCCCCAGCGACTGCTGTAGCTTTTTCAGCTCCACCTGCATCTGCTCGCGCAGCTTTAAATCCAGAGCGCCCAGCGGCTCGTCGAGCAGCAGCACCCGCGGCTGGTTCACCAGCGCCCGGGCGATGGCGACCCGCTGCCGCTGACCGCCGGAGAGCTGGGAGGGCTTGCGATGGTGCGCAAAACCGAGGGCCACTTTCTCCAGCGCTTCCTGGGCGCGGGCATGGCGCGCTTTCTTCGCCACGCCTTTGACCATCAGGCCGTAAGCAACATTGTCGAGGATCGACATATGGGGAAACAGCGCATAGTCCTGGAACACGGTATTGACGTCCCGCTGCCAGGGCGGCAGCTCGCTGGCCGGCTGACCGAAGATCCGGATGGTGCCGCCGGAGAGCTGCTCAAAACCGGCAATCAGCCGCAGGCAGGTGGTTTTCCCCGAGCCCGAAGGTCCCAGCATGGAGAAAAACTCGCCGTCGCGGATGCCAATGCTGACCCCGTCCACCGCCCGCACATCGCCATACACGCGCGATACATTCTGAAACTCGACCGCGTACGTCATTGTTTGCCTCCGATCCTTAGCGGCCGCCCATTATCGCAATGTAGTCCTGCGTCCAGCGGCTGTAGGGAACGTATTTCCCCCCCTCGGCAACCGGCGTTTTCCAGAAGTGGATGCGGGCAAACTGGTCATAGCCGTTGGTCTCACAGCCCTTCTCTCCGAGCAGCGCGCTGGCTTTACAGCCCTCAGGCACCACCGGCAGCGAGCCGAACCAGGCCGCTACATCGCCCTGCACCTTCGGCGTGAGCGACCAGTTCATCCATTTATAAGCGCAGACCGGGTGCTTCGCCTCGCTGTGCAGCATGGTGGTATCCGCCCAGCCGGTCACCCCCTCCTTCGGAAATACGGTAGCGACAGGCTGGCCTTCCGCCTTCAGGCCGTTGGCCTGATAGGGCCACGAGCTGGAGGCGGCCACCCCTTCGTTTTTGAAGTCGTTCATCTGCACGGTGGCGTCATGCCAGTAGCGGTGGATCAGCGGTTGCTGGTCACGCAGCACCTTCAGCACCGCGTTGTACTGGGTTTCGGTCAGTTGATAGGGATCTTCGATCCCCAGCTGCGGTTGGGTGGCTTTGACAAACAGCGCAGCGTCGGCGATATAGATCGGGCCATCATAGGCCTGCACCCGCCCCTGATTGGTTTTGCCATCCGGAAGATCCTGCTTCACGAAGACCACGCTCCAGCTGTCCGGCGGCGTCGGGAATACGCGGGTGTTGTACATCAGCAGATTCGGTCCCCACTGATACGGCGTGCCGTAAACTTTGCCCCCGACGTTAAACCATGCCCCTTGCGCAATGCGCGGGTCGAGAGTGCGCCACCCGGCAATCAGCGCTGTGTTAATCGGTTGAACGCGTTTGCCCATGATCAGACGCAGCGAAGCATCGCCCGAGGCAGTCACCAGATCGTAGCCGCCCTTGGCCATCAGGCTAACCATTTCGTCAGAGGTGGCGGCAGTTTTCACATTAACCTGACAGCCGGTCTCTTTTTCAAACTGGCTGACCCAGTCGTACTGCTTGTCGGTCTGACCGCGTTCGATATACCCCGGCCAGGCGATAATATCCAGGCGCCCTTCCGGTTTATCCAGCGAGGTGAGTGGCTCAGCCGCCTGTACGGTCAGGCAGGCCATCCCCAGCACATAAAGGCTGCAACGGGCCAATTTTTTGCTCATCAGGTGTTACTCCTGTCACAAGGGAATTAGCGGCAGCCGTGCCGTAAAAATATCTCCTGAAATAAGGGTAGTCAGCGGATTAACGCCCTCGGGGGAATTTATTCAGGTTGTGACCCGGGACGCATTACGCAAAAATCGCCAACACAAGAATGACTTTATGGATTATAGACAACGAGTTAGAGAAAAAGGAGGGGTATGCATATTTCCTATGGTGAGCGCCGGTAAAATAATGACCGGCCTCGATAAAAAAAACTCTTCGTTTATTTATAGCGATTGGTTATCGCGGCGAAAAATAGCCAAAGCGATCAGGTAAGCTGCTCACGAATTAGTTCACCCAGCCGCTTCACCCCTTGCTCTTCGCGTTCTCCCCAGCCCCAGGCGGTATTGAAACGGAAAAACGAGGTCCAGCTGGCAGAGGTGGAAAACATTTTTCCCGGAGCGATGCTGATGTGCGACGCCAGCGCCCGGGCGCTCAGCACGCTGGCATCCGCCCCTTCCGGTAGTTCGATCCACAGAAAATAGCCGCTGTCGCTGTGATGAATAGTGACCTCCGGCGGCAGATGGCGCAGCAGCGCCTGCCAGGCCTGCTGTTTACGTTCCGCCAGCTGGCGACGGAGACGGCGCAGATGGGCGTCGTAGCGTTTGGTCGACAGGTAATCCACCAGGGCTAATTGCATCGGCGAGCTGGTGGAGAGCGTACTCATCAGCTGCAGCTGCTGGATCCGTCGCGCCTGTTTCCCGGCAGCCACCCAGCCGATACGAAAGCCGGGCACCAGACATTTTGAAAACGAACTGCAGTGCAGCGTCATATCCTGTTGATCCCAGAACTTCGCCGGCAACGGCTTCTCGCGGCCAAAATAGAGCTCACTGTAAACATCATCTTCAATCAGCATCACGTTATAGCGCGCCAACAATGCCACCAGCGCCGCTTTTTTTTCGGCGCGGAGGGTGAAGCCGAGCGGGTTCTGACCGTTGGTCATCAGCCAGCAGGCCTTGACCGGATAGTTTTGCAGGGCCGCCTCCAGCGCCGTCAGGTCAATGCCCTCCTTGACGTCGGTGGCCACCGACAGCGCCTTCAGGCGCAGCCGCTCCAGCGCCTGCAGGGCCCCGTAAAAACAGGGATTTTCCACCACCACCCAGTCCCCCGGCTCGGTCACCGCCTGCAGGCTAAGGTTTAACGCCTCCAGCGCTCCGGCGGTAATGACGATCTCGTCGGGCGAGACGTTCATCCCCTGCAGAGCATAGCGCCGGGCAATGGCGTGCCGTAGCTCCGCGTTGCCCGGCGGCAGGTTCTCAATCACGCTCATGGCGGTGGCGGTTTTACTCACCTGCGCCAGCGAACGGTTAAGCTGCTGGAGCGGAAAGAGGCGCGGATCCGGGAAGGCCGAGGCAAAGGGCAGCATTGACGCCTGGCGGCTGGCCTGAAGCACCTCAAAGATGTAGGTATTGATATCAACCGCTTCATCGCGGGTCACCTGGGCAGGCGGCGCCGGCTGACGAAGCTTCACCGGCTGGGGGGCGACGTAATACCCTGACTGTGGTCGGGCGACGATGCGCCCCTGGCTTTCCAGTAGCTGATAGGCATGGCTGACGGTCATAAAGCTCATGCCGCTGCTGATCACCTGCTCGCGCAGCGAGGGGAGCCGATCGCCCGGCAACCAGACGCCCAGCGCGATCTGGTCGGTCAACTGCTGCGCCAGCTGTTGATACTTTTTCATTGTTACCCTTTCCTTGCTGCAACCTCCTTTTATCATATATCAGTTGTTATAAATTAACAGTTTTAAGAAACTGTTATGTAAAACAGCGCAACCCTATCGCACAGAAAGCCTCCAGGCCGGAGTTACGCGAAAATTGCCCAAAACAACGTAATTATACCCAACCAAAAAATGAGCATGATACCGAGCGTAATACATAAACTATGTAATCCTTTTTCTGACATGTACATTCCTTTGTATTGATATCCTGAGAATAAAATACAAAGCGCGGTAAAAGACGACAATTTAAAATTATTTAATTCACAATTAACTGCCTCATATTTTTTACTGTTCCTAATACTAATAAATGAGTTGAGTCATAAACTTTTATGAATAAAGTACCGACAAGAAATGCTCTGACTGTCGTGCTCTGAGGATATTGTCCAAAAAACCCGAATGGCCATACCCGCCTCAGTTCAGGTCTAAGCCAATTCGTAAGCCTGCGATAATTAAAGGATATATATAATCCATATTTCCCCATGGCCAATAATTTGGTTGTGCTTTCAGGGTTGAAAAAAAGCGCGACTCCCCCGAGGGGCAGTACTGCGCCGAATGTCCCGGAGACAGGCAAAAAGATCATAACAGCCGCTAACTGTTATGCTAAAAAATGGCCCGACTGCCTCTGCCCCCTTGCCGCCGCCCTGCCTAAAATTGCGCTGAATCAATTTTGTTGTGGAGTCCTGCATGTTCGGTCTTGATGCATTCCATCTGGCGCGAATTCAATTCGCCTTTACGGTCTCGTTTCATATTATCTTTCCCGCCATCACCATTGGCCTGGCGAGCTACCTGGCGGTTCTCGAAGGCCTGTGGCTGAAAAGCAAAAATCCCACCTGGCGCTCGCTGTACCATTTCTGGTCGAAGATCTTCGCCGTCAACTTCGGTATGGGAGTGGTATCCGGGCTGGTGATGGCCTATCAGTTCGGCACTAACTGGAGCGGTTTCTCGCAGTTCGCGGGCAGCATCACCGGCCCCCTGCTGACCTATGAAGTCCTGACGGCGTTCTTTCTCGAAGCCGGTTTTCTCGGGGTCATGCTCTTCGGCTGGAACCGGGTGGGGCCGGGGCTGCACTTTTTCGCCACCTGCATGGTAGCCCTGGGGACCATCATCTCAACCTTCTGGATCCTCGCCTCCAACAGCTGGATGCAGACTCCGCAGGGATTTGAAATCGTCGATGGCCAGGTGGTGCCCGTCGACTGGCTGGCGGTGATTTTTAACCCGTCGTTCCCCTACCGCTTACTGCACATGACGGTGGCGGCATTTCTCAGCAGCGCGCTGTTCGTCGGCGCCTCGGCGGCCTGGCATCTGCTGCGCGGCAATCAGTCGCCAGCGATCCGCAAGATGTTCTCCATGGCGCTATGGATGACGCTGCTGGTCGCGCCGGTCCAGGCGCTGATCGGCGATATGCATGGCCTGAACACCCTGAAACACCAGCCGGCAAAAATCGCCGCCATTGAGGGCCACTGGGAAAACCCGCCCGGCGAGCCTACGCCATTATTGCTGTTTGGCTGGCCAGATATGGAGCAGGAGCGCACCCGCTACGGGCTTGAGATCCCGGCGCTGGGCAGTCTGATCCTCACCCATAGCCTGGATAAACAGGTGCCGGCGCTGAAGGAGTTCGCCCCTGAGGATCGGCCAAACTCCACCGTGGTGTTCTGGTCATTTCGCCTGATGGCCGGTCTGGGTATGCTGATGCTGCTGCTCGGGGTGCTGGCCCTGTGGCTGCGCCGTGGCGACCGGCTGTACCACTCGCGGCCGTTTCTGCGCTTCGCCCTGTGGATGGGCCCCTCAGGACTGATTGCCATTCTCGCCGGCTGGGTGACCACCGAAGTGGGCCGCCAGCCATGGGTAGTGTATGGCGTTCAGCGCACCGCCGAGGCCGTTTCCGCCCACGGCGATCTGCATATGTCGGTCAGTTTGTTGACCTTTATTGTGGTTTATAGCGCCGTCTTCGGCGTCGGCTACAGCTATATGCTGCGCCTGATCCGCAAGGGGCCGCAGGCGGTGCAACCCGCGACAACCGGTACGCCAGCCCGCCCGCTGTCCGCCGCTACTGAAGGTTATCTGCAGAAGGAGTCCCGCTAATGGGTATCGAATTATCGGTGATCTGGTTCGTGATTATCGTCTTTGCCACGCTGATGTACATCGTCATGGACGGCTTTGATCTGGGCATTGGCATACTGTTCGGCACGGTCCAGGGCAGCACAGAGCGCGACGTGATGGTGAACAGCGTCGCCCCGGTTTGGGATGGCAATGAGACCTGGCTGGTGCTGGGCGGCGCCGGTCTGTTTGGCGCCTTTCCTCTTGCCTACGCGGTGATTATCGACGCCCTGTCGATCCCCCTGACCCTGATGCTGATCGGCCTGATCTTTCGCGGCGTGGCCTTTGAATTTCGTTTCCAGGCCACGCCGTCGCACCGGCCATTCTGGGACCGCGCCTTCTTTGGCGGTTCCCTGCTGGCGACCTTCAGCCAGGGCGTGGTGGTCGG
Source organism: Klebsiella sp. GG_Kp175 (assembly GCF_040062325.1). Lineage (NCBI taxonomy): Bacteria > Pseudomonadati > Pseudomonadota > Gammaproteobacteria > Enterobacterales > Enterobacteriaceae > Klebsiella > Klebsiella sp. GG_Kp175. The sequence goes on from NZ_JBEAFX010000011.1 coordinate 380,653, forward strand.
AGCGGTGATCGACGGTTTTACCGTCAGCGGTCGCGCCTTCAGCGGCGGCATGTTTGACTGGCTGACCCCGTTCAACCTCTTTTGCGGACTCGGGCTGTGCGTGGCCTATGCGCTCCTCGGCGCCACCTGGCTGGTAATGAAGAGCGAAGGCGCGCTGCAGCAGCGGATGCGCAGGGCGTCGCGGCAGATGCTGGTCGCGCTGCTGGGGGTATTTGCCGTCATCAGCCTGTGGACGCCGCTGGCGCACCCGGCGATCGCCGCCCGCTGGTTCAGCCTGCCGAATCTCTATTTCCTGCTGCCGGTGCCGCTGCTGGTGCTCCTGATTAGCGCCTGGCTATGGCGCACGCTACCTCTGCATGACCGCCATGTCTCGCCTTTCACCCTGACGCTGGGCCTGGTGTTTCTCGGCTTTAGCGGACTGGGGATCAGCATCTGGCCGCATATTATTCCGCCGTCGATCACCCTGTGGCAGGCCGCCGCCCCGCCGCAAAGCCAGGGCTTTATGCTGGTGGGCGCGCTGCTGATTATTCCGGTTATTCTTGGCTATACCTGCTGGAGCTATTACGTGTTCCGCGGCAAAGTCCAGCCCGGGGAGGGGTATCATTGATGAAAACCGTCTGGTCCAAACGTCTGCTGTGGCTGATCGCGCTGTGGGGAGGCAGCGTGCTGACGCTGGCCGCCATCAGCCTGCTATTTCGCCTGCTGATGACCGCCGCAGGTCTTAAAGTTTGAACCGGGATGCAGAGTATTCCGGATCTGGACTTCTCCATCTTGTCTTCACTTTTACCTGCTGAAATACGCGGACACATCAGAATAAAGGATATTGCTATGAAGAAGTTAGCTTTACTCTCCGCCGCGTTGACGCTGGGACTATCGTCATGGGCTTTCGCTGCCGACAACCCGCCGCCGCCGCCAGAAAAAGGCGCGCACCATCAGGGTAAATTGCCGGCGAAAAAGGGCCAACACGACGGTAAGCAAGTGCAACACAACGGCAAGCAGCCGCAGCATGATGGCAAGCAGCCGCAACGAGACGGCAAACAACCGCAGCATGGTGGTAAGCAGCCGCCAAAAGGCGGCGAGCACAGCGGGAAACCACTGCCGCCAAAAGCGTAATCCCTCAGGCCTGGCCTTCTACGCCAGGCTTTTTTCACCCTCTTTCAGCAGACATTGACAAACCCTTGCCCTTCTTTGATAAACCGGGAAAAAAACCTGCACAGCCCCTGGCATAGTAAGCCCACGCCATTGATTCGCAGAGAAAAGGTATGTTGAGAAGAAGCACGAGTGCCCTGCTGTTGTTGTGCGCGCTATTTTCCGGGCATCTGCTGGCCCACCGTCAGGGGCACGATTACTTTCCGGTACAGGGTCTCGAACAGCAGCTGCTGCATGAGGCGGATAGCGATGAGCTTCGCAGCCGGTGCGAAGAGAACGCCGCCGACCTGCGCGAGCATCACCGCTGGCAGGACGCCCGCAAACCGCGGGCATCACACAGCCAGTAGCGTCGCCGCAGATCAGGCCCCTTTGCGCTTCGGCAGGGTCTTCATCAGCTCGTCAGGGCTAACGGAGGCCACGATGCTCCCCGGATGCGGCATTTTGAGGATATGGTTTTTGATCTTGCCGACCACGTGCATTTCGCACGGACGGCAGTCAAACTTCAGGGTCAACATTTCATCGCCATGGATCAGCTGCATCGGCGTGGCTTTCCAGCTCTTGATGGAGCCTTTCGCCTGTTTCGGACAGAGATTGAAGGCAAAGCGCAGGCAGTGTTTGGTGATCATCACCGGCACATCGCCCTTCTCTTCGTGCGCTTCATAGGCGGCATCAATCAGCTGCACGCCATAGCGCTGGTAGAACGCCCGCGCCTTATGGTTATAGACGTTGGCGAGGAAGGAGAGATGGGTCTCCGGGTAAACCGGGGGCGGCACGGAGACCGGCTTGCGGGTACCGCGCTGCCAGGCGTTGAGACGCGCGTCATCCAGCATTTCGGCGGTTTCACGACGCAGCTGGTTGAGCAGGCTGTTGGGAACAAACAGCGGCGGCAGGTTGACCTGCACATCGCGCGCATAATAAATGGTTTGCCCCAGTTTTGTGACACCGTCACGCAGGTTGGTTAGCGCTTTCTCTGCCTGGTTAGCTTCGGCAAACACCCCGTCAAGGGTATGGGTCACGCTGACGCCATCTTCACAGGTCATGGTGAGAACCAGCTGCTCCTGCCAGCCGCTTAGGGTGACGTCTACGGCGATGCGGCGTTCGCTGGAGGTCTTCAGCAGCGCCTGCTGCCAGTTGTGGTCGAGGTTGCGGTTAAGCGCCTGATGCGGACGCACTTTATGCAGATCCGCAGGCATCTCGTTCGGCCACACTCGATAGCGATTTTCGCCAGTTTTTTCCACGGTATTGGCGCGGAAACCCACCACTTCGCGCTTAATCATCACGTTAAGGCCGTCGCCGTTGGTTAACGGTTCGCTAACCTCGACGTCGAGATGGTCTTTACCCACCTTCAGCACTTCGCCCACCGGCAGTCCGATAAATTTTGGCGAATCAAAGGCGCCGATATCGCCTTTACGGGCATTAACGAAGTAGTCGGTGCTGCCGCGGTGGAAGGTTTTATCGGTGGACGGGATAAAGAAATGCTCAGTGCGGCCGGCTGAAGCGCGCGCGAGGTCGCCGCGGTCTTCGATTATGGCGTCCAGCATCTGGCGGTAGTGAGCGGTGATGTTTTTCACGTAGCTCATGTCTTTGTAACGGCCTTCAATTTTGAAGGAGCGTACCCCGGCGTCGATCAGCGCCGCCAGGTTGGCGGTCTGGTCGTTGTCTTTCATCGACAGGAGATGCTTTTCATAGGCCACCACGCGCCCCTGATCGTCCTTCAGGGTATACGGCAGGCGACAGGCCTGCGAGCAGTCGCCGCGGTTGGCGCTGCGTCCGGTCTGGGCGTGGGAAATGTAGCACTGGCCGGAATAGGCCACGCACAGTGCGCCATGGATAAAGAATTCAATGGTGGCGTCAGTATTATCGTAGATGGCTTTGATTTGACTGAGGTTCAGCTCGCGCGCCAGCACGATCTGGCTGAAGCCGGCGTCTGAGAGAAACTTTGCTTTCTCCACGCTACGGATATCGCACTGGGTGCTGGCGTGCAGCTCGATTGGCGGCAGATCCAGCTCCATGATCCCCATATCCTGAACAATCAGCGCATCGACGCCCGCGTCATAGAGATCCGTGATCAGCCGCTGCGCCGGCTCCAGCTCATCGTCATGCAGAATGGTGTTCAGCGTCACAAAGACCTTGGCGCCAAAGCGATGGGCGAAAGGCACCAGCCCGGCGATGTCACTCAGGCTGTTGCTGGCGTTGTGGCGGGCGCCAAAGCCAGGTCCACCGATATAAACGGCGTCAGCGCCGTGAAGGATCGCTTCGCGAGCGATACCGGCGTCGCGGGCAGGACTAAGAAGTTCAAGACGATGATTGTGCAGGCGCATACGCGTGTTGTTATCCAGTATAAGGGGGTCGAAATGGCGGCTATTGTAGTCAGAACCGGGCGCAGACGAAAACCTTTTCCGCCGTCATGGGACGACGAATTTTCAGTTTTCAGCAAAGTATTGAAGGAAAAGATATTTCCTTCAAATCACCGTACAGAGTACTGTCATTACGTATTCCGGATTTTCCTCGTCACGTTGTGAGTGGTTATCATCAGTCATCTTGTCTGGCCGCGGGTTCGCCCGCGGTTTTTTCTTTTGGATAATGGATAAGCGAATGGAAATGAGCCGCCAGGACGCCGCTGTTCCGATAGGCATGCGCCGCATCGCCGGCAAAGCGCCGACCCTCACCCGCCTGCAGCGAGTGCCATTCCCCCTGTAAGCAGAGCTCCAGAGTACCGCTAATCACCACCACATGCTCAATCACCCCTTGTTCATGCGGCGTCGATTCACTCAACGCCCCGGGAGCGAGGGTTATCGAGAAATGATCAAAGCGCAGCTCCGGGTCCCACGGAAAGACCGGGGTTACCACCATCGCCTGCTGCTGCGGGTCAAACGCGGAGGGCGCCACGCTGTCATCCGGAACGATAAATGCCGAAAACGGCACGTTCAGCCCGGTGGCAATCTTCCACAGCGTCGCTACCGTCGGACTCGATTCATTCCGCTCTATCTGCCCGAGCATGGCTTTCGACACCCCGGTCTCTTCCGCCAGACGCGACAGGCTCCAGCCGCGCTGCTGACGCAGATGTTTGAGGGTGGCCGCCAGATGTTGCGCAATATTCATCCTACCTCCTGATTTTTCAGCCCAGAGTATACCCCCATTTGCCTCATTCTACAGGGCGATTAGCGGCATCGCGGGCCGTTTGCGACGAGCGCCTCGGTGGCGCTACCCTCACGCCGCGGATAGCTTGTGCGCTATAACGTACATTGATAGAGTAAACGGACGTTATAACGCACAAGAGAAAACTATGCGCTCGTTTACCGTTCCGCTTCCCACCCTGTTCGCCGGCTTCGTCGCCGTGCTGGTGGGCTACGCCAGTTCTGCCGCCATCATCTGGCAGGCCGCCGCGGCCGCCGGCGCCACGCCCGGGCAGATCGCCGGCTGGATGACGGCCCTGGGCCTCGCCATGGGCGTCAGCACCCTCGCGTTGAGCGGCTGGCGAAAAGTGCCGGTGCTCACCGCCTGGTCAACGCCGGGCGCCGCCCTGCTGGTCAGCGGCCTGCAGGGGGTGACCCTCCCCGAGGCGGTGGGGGTATTTATCTTCGCCAATGCGCTGATCGTCCTCTGCGGCGTCACCGGCCTGTTTGCCTGGCTGATGAAAATCATTCCCCATTCGCTGGCCGCCGCAATGCTGGCCGGCATTCTGCTGCGTTTCGGTTTGCAAGCCTTCGCCGGCTTCCAGGATCATCTGCTGCTGTGCGGCGGCATGCTCGCCGCCTGGCTTCTGTGTAAGGCGCTGTGGCCCCGCTTCGCCGTGGTGGCCGCGCTGGCTGCGGGGGCGCTGATAGCCGCGGTCTCCGGGGAGGTGACCAGCACCGCTGTGCCGCTGGCGTTTGTCGCACCGGAATGGATCGCCCCGCAGTTTACCCCGGCGCTGCTGCTCAGCGTCGGCCTGCCGTTCTTCCTCGTCACCATGGCTTCACAGAACGCGCCCGGGTTCGCTACCCTGCAGGCAGCAGGCTATGTCGTACCGGTCTCCGCGCTGATCGTTGTCTGCGGGGGGCTGGCGCTGCTGCTGGCGCCGTTTGGGGTCTACTCCATCTGTATTGCGGCGATCACTGCCGCCATCTGCCAGAGCCCGGAAGCGCACCCGGATCCCCAGCAGCGCTGGCTGGCGGCCATGGCTGCCGGCGGTTTTTATCTGCTGGCCGGTCTGTTCGGGGGATCGATCACTGCGCTGATGTCGGCCCTGCCGACAGCGTGGATCCAGATGCTGGCCGGCCTGGCGCTGCTCGGCACCATCGGCGGTAGCCTGTTTCAGGCGGTACACCAGGCCAGTGAGCGCGACGCGGCGGTGCTGACCTTTCTGATCACCGCCAGCGGGGTGACGCTGGCGGGAATTGGTTCGGCGTTCTGGGGCGTGGTGCTCGGCGGAGTGAGCTACGGCGTGTTATCCGCGCTGCGCCGCCCGTAGCTGGGAGGGCGTCAGGCCGGTGGCGGCTTTGACCCGATGGCTGAAATGGCTGGCGGAGCTGAAACCGCAGGCCAGAGCGATCTCGGTGAGCGGCAGCGCGCTGTGGCAGATCAGGTTTTGCGCCTTCGCCATTCGCTGCTGCATCACATATTGATGCGGAGCCATATTCAGCGACTGGCGGAACATACGGGCAAAATGAAATTCACTCAGTCCCGCCTGCTGCGCCAGGTCGGCCAGGGTCAACGGCTGATCGAGATGAGCGTCGATCCAGGCCAGTACGTGACGCTTCACCCCTGGCGCCAGTCCTCCTGTGACCGAGGGCAAGCGCCACTGCACTGTGGAATAGTGCTGGATCAGATGGGTGAGCAACAAACTGCTGGCGGCGCTAAGGGTCAGCTGGTTCGCCGGCTGTCGCCAGTCATTAGCCAGCAAAAACTGACGATACACGCTGGTGATTTTGTCATCGCTGGCGAAGGTTTTTTCCTGCAGGGTGAAGTTAGCCGGGCTGCGATCCCACACTTCCTCCCCAACGCGGCGCAGATGCGCATCGGTACAATAGAGATGGACAAACGACAGATCGCCGCGGATATCCCAGACGCTTTCATCGCCTTTCGGCATCAGGCAAAAGCGATCCGGGCCGCCGCCATTCTTCCAGCCGTGCGGCGTCTTTTGATAGCTTTCATAACCATCGGCGATGTACAGGCTTAAGGTATGATGATCGCTGCGCACCGTCACGGTATCGCAGTTGTTATACCACGCGGCCAGTTGAATACCGGAATTCAGCTCCACGGTGCCCTTCAGCACCGCATTCTGTCGCCGTAATGTTTCAAACGTCCCGTAACCCATCGCCTTCACACATCTGTTCTGTCAAGAAAACTCTAGTCTAGGGAGACTGCGATGCGGTTTCCAGTCCTCACCGCCGGCAAAAGACAAATAAGCGCAAGAATTTGCAAGCCGACAACAAGCGGATGAAAGCCGCAGGTTGCGGCAGGCGGCATACTCCTCCATTCAACAAGCAGAGGAGAACCAGGGTGAACGCATTACTTTATGCACTCGTTGTCGTTATCTGGGGGACGACGTGGATTGCTATTTTTTTACAGCAGGGGCCGGTGGCGGCGCCGGTATCGATATTCTGGCGTTTCGCCGTGGCCAGCGTCACAATGCTGGCGATTCTGCTCGTCACGCGACGTCTGCGGCCGCTGGGCGCGAAGGACCATTTCTGCTGCCTGCTGCAGGGCTGCTGCGTCTTCTGCTTCAATTTCTGGTGCTTTTATACCGCCGCCGCCTGGATCAACACCGGTCTGGAATCGGTGATCTTTTCCATGGCGGTACTGTTTAACGCCATCAACAGCTTTCTTTTCTTCCGCCAGCAGCCGCCGGGACGCTTCTGGGCTGCCGCCGCGCTCGGTCTGGCCGGTATCGTCACCCTGTTCTGGGATGACCTGCTGGCCAACGGGCTAAACGCTACGCTACTGTGGGGGATCGGTCTGAGCGCGCTGGGCACCTATGGCTTTTCGCTGGGCAATATGTTCAGTATTCGTCACCAGCGGCGGGGGCTGGAGACGCTGACCACCAACAGCTGGGCGATGCTGTACGGCACGCTGGTGATGGGGGCTATCGCTCTGCTCCGCGGGGATAATTTCATGCCGGAGTGGACCGTCAGCTATCTTGGCGCCCTGCTTTACCTGGCGCTGTTCGGCTCAGTTGTCGCCTTCGGCGCCTATTTCACCCTTGTAGGGCGCATCGGCGCCAGCAAAGCCGCCTACAGTACGCTGCTGTTTCCGCTGGTCGCCCTGTCCATCTCCACCGTCTATGAAGGGTATGTATGGCACAGCAACGCCGTTATCGGACTGGCGCTGATCCTGTTGGGTAATCTGGTGATGTTTGCCAAACCGGAACAGCTGCTGCTGCGCCGAAAGCTGGCCTGAAACGGCGGAAGATAAATCAGCGCCGTCGGCAGACGGCGCTGACGAGATTACCGCTGGGAAGGGTCGAATTTGACGGCGTCTACCGCCATATCATCGATCACCTGCTTCATGGTTTCGATAGTCAGCGGCGTGTTTTCATTGGCCAGGGTTTTGCCCTCACCTTTACGAACCACTTTGATCACCGGCTTGTTGGTGCTGGCGTCAATCAGTTCGGCTTCAAAATAGAGGTCGGTGTCCATCGTACGATGGCCGGTGGCGGCTTGAGTACCGGCAACAATCATCGCTACCGGAACCACTTCATAGAACTGCAGCCCTTCTTTGCTGGAGTCCACTCCGGTAATCGCCCCGCGGAAAATAAGGCTACGCTTGCCGGCGGTGGTTGCCAGCGGTTTACGCTCGGAAATGGCCTGTTTGAGCTGTTTGTTGGTGTAATTCAAAATATCCTGCAGCGCCTTTTCACCCACCTGGGTCGTCGGCTTCGGTACCGGATAGTACGTCACCGGATGGTAGACGACATTATCGTAGTTGGCCGGATTGTAGTTTGGATCGATCCAACGCAGCTCCGACTTACCGGAGGCAGTGGTGGCTTCTTTCAGGTTGGAATAGTCTTTTAAAAAGCCCGAATACTGATTCGGTTGCGCCAGTTTGGACGCACAGCCCGTCAACGCTAACATCCCCGCCAGAGCGGCGACTTTAAATAACACGCGAGTACGCATAAAGAGATCCCTGTAAATGCAGTTTTTTCGGCAGACGTTATAGCAGATAAGACCCACTAGTTTTGTGACAAAATGAGGGCTTCGTCAAGGAAGATATACAAATATTGATGGGATCAACATTACGTTATTAAATAATTACTTAAAACGTTAACAGGTCGGCTTTAACCTTTCTTTTCAGCGAGGATTTTCGCGCTTCTTGATCCGAGGTGTATTCGTGAGAGGCGGCGCGGTCAATCTCAGTAATTACACGCGCCGCTGAGGATTATGCGGGCTTGCGCGCCAGCAGCGTGGCGAAGCGCAATTTGATCCGGTTGCCGCTGGCGTCGGTCCGATGCAGCTCACCGACGTCCTCATTATATTTCAGTAATTCCCAGTCCCGGTAGTACTCCCGAAGTTCATCGGGTTTAAAAGCAAACGGGAAGCCGACGGTGCAGGGATAGTCCTCGGTGTCCATCGCCGCGACAATCAGGTTATAGCCCCCGGCGGCGGTGCAGCGCTGCATATTGCCGATGAGTCCAGGGATGGTGTCAGGCTCGAGGAACATCATCACTACGGTGGAGAGGATCAGATCATACTCGCCGTCAAAGGCCAGGCTGTTGAGGTCTTTCACCGCGGTCTGCAGATTATCCAGCCCTTCGGCGGCGCGAATAGTCTCCAGATTGTTGATGCTCATCGCATTTTTATCCCACGCCGTCACCGTGAAGCCATTCGCCGCCAGATAAAGACTGTTACGTCCGTTGCCGCAGCCCAGATCCAGCGCCCTTCCCGGCGGCACAATCGTCGCGGCATGCAGCACCTCAGAGTGGGTGCGGGTCAGGCCATATTTTTCACTAAAATAATCCGCGTCTCGCGTTGTCATGATCCTTCCTTCTTATCCAGGAGTGTTTCCCGGTCGACCTGTAGCAACAGTTTCCCGCTGACCAACAGCAGCCCTGTGCGCAGCAGCAGCAGGCCGATGACCAGATTGCTAAAAATAAAGAGCGGCAGCGCCAGATGATGAAAAAAGCCGTCCGCCTTCGCCTGGCCCAGATGCAGGCCGGTGGTGGCCAGGGCGGAGATACCGAACGAGAAGCTCCAGAAAGAAGCATTGAACGGCTGGCGAAGATACCAGGGCATCAGACGCAGCATAAACAGCAGCTGTAACAGACCGTAGCCGAACAGCAGCTTAGCAAAGGTATCGGCCTCACCGCCGTTAACGCTGAGCCAGGCGCTGCAGGCCACCAGCGCAGGCGCCAGCTGGATCCCCAGCGACGTGCGCAGCGCGGTCGGCAGTTCGCCTGCGCTGCGCAGACGATGGAGGATAGCCGGCTCGAGGCTCAGCCAGGAGAAGACCCCGGCGCCAAGGAACACCAGTCCGGCGTCGGTAAACCCCAGCGCGCCGCAGGCCATCGCGCTGATAAAATTATTCGCCACCGTGGGCAGATACAGCCCCGGCGTAGTGGCCTCGCGAGGATGGTTTCCCCGCCACAGGCCGCCGCTTTGCCAGGCGGCATAGGCCAGCTGCAGCGCCACGCCCGGCACAAACAGCCCGATGGCCAGCGGTCGGCACCAGGGCGCCAGACCAATCGATACCAGCAACGTGGTGGCGGGAAACAGGCTGACGAAGCTGCTGCTGACCGGATGTCGCATCTCCTGCAGCACACTCGCCGGAAAGCGGATCGCCCGGCTGATAAACGCCATACTGAGCAGGACCCATATCGCTATCGCCAGCGTCACCAGCCCATCACCAATACTGCGGCTGACCGGCCAGAGGGTGCTGGCGTAACGCCAGGCAAAGCCCATCCCGATGGTGCCAAGCACCATGCCAAAATATCCCGCCGGCAGGTTAAGCACCTGCTGCGACCTATACGTTTTGCTCATTTTATTGATGTTATCAATTAAATTTGAAGTTGCATTCTAAAGGAACCTTATACCACGCGCTACGGCGATCTTTGCTATGTTTATGTTAACCATAAGTAATGAGGATCGGGAATGCGTAAATACCGTCTCAGCGAACAGACCCGGCAGTATTGTTACCAGGAAGAGGATGGCAAACAGTGCGTCACCCTGCGCCAGATTGTGGCGCTTATCGATTTCGCTGACGTCAAAGCGGGCAGCGAAGGCGGCTGGGTGGATGAAGAAAGCGCCCTCAGCCAGCAGGGAGAGTGCTGGATCTACGATGCCAATAGCGTGGTCTTCGCCGGGGCGCGCATCCTCGACGATGCCCGACTCAATGGCCCCTGCGTGGTCAGCCATGGGGCTATCATCAGCGGACGGGCATCCATTCACGCCTCGCAGGTCAGCCATCACGCGCAGATTGGTGACAACGTCACGATTAGCCAGAGTCTGGTGCGCGGCTTCTGTCGCCTCGCCGATGAGGCTCGTCTTCTGCCCCACTGTCAAGTCATTGCCGCCCGTGGGCTGACCGCCGATCGCGACAAAGTGCTGCAGATTTATCAGCGAGCCACCGTCAGCGCGTCGCGCATTCTCCACCAGGCGCAGATCTATGGCGAGGCCTTCGTCGAACACGCTTTTGTCGAACATCGGGCGGAAGTCTTTGACCATGCCAGGCTCGAGGGAAACGAGGAGAACGACGTCTGGGTATGCGATAACGCGCGGATTTACGGGCATGCCCGTCTGATCGCGGGACGCGGTGAGGACGCCATTCCCACCGTGCGCTACAGCTCGCAGGTCGCGGAGAATGCGGTGATTGAAGGCAACTGTCTGCTAAAGCATCGGGCGATGGTGGGCGGCGAGGCGCAGCTGCGCGGTGGACCGATTCTGCTTGATGATGACGTGCTGATCCAGGGGCGGGCTGTCATCGTCGGCGATGTGATCGTTGAGCACCAGGTCACTCTTGGGGACGAGGTGCAAATCGCCGCACGGGAAGGAGAAGCCATTCACCTGCGCGGCCCGAAGACCCTCGGCGGCCAACAGCAGATCACCCGAACGCCGCTGTTAGGCGCCCTGTAGCGCCTCGTCGCGGTCAATAATGCGGGCGTAGATATTCTGATCGTCATAGCTGCCGTTCAGATGCTCGGCCTGTCGGAGACAGCCTTCCAGAACAAACCCGTTACGCAACGCCACCTGGTTGCTGCGGGTATTCGCCACCCGACATTTGATCACAAACCGGCGCACCAGCCCGCTGCGGGCATAGTGGTGGATAAAGGCCTGCAGGGAACGGGACAGATACCCCTGCCCCTGGTGATCCTCATCGATCCAGTAGCCAATATAGGCCGTCTTATTCTGCGGCTCGATCTGGTTGAACGACAGAACGCCAATCGGCCGCTTTTCGAGAAACAGCAAAAACATTTTGGCGTAATCCCGCTGATGCAGCATCACGTTACCCTGCACATGGCGGCGGGTCTCCTCTTCGCTGCGCACCTCGCCGGCCCAGCTGAGCGACTGCTGTAGCCAGCGCTGGTTTTTCACCACCAGCTGGTGCAGGTCGCTGACGTAGCGTTCATCAATGGCGATAAGCGTCAGCGCCTCGGTCACCGGGATCGACTCCGGTACTGCTGGAATGTCTGTGGTCATGGGGCTCTCTACGGGCCCGCAGGGGGTGCCTGGGGCCACGGCTGTCACGGGGTTATTTCATGATCCGGTCGTCAATGTAGTTACGTTTATCCGGCGCCGGCGGGAAGTACTGATAGAGCCAGGTTTCGCTGATGGCTTCTCCCTGACAGCGCAGGAACAGACGCATCTCCACCGGGTCGGTCGAGTTGGAAGTCGGATACCAGTCGAAGAGGATCCGGTAGCCATCGAACGGCTCGACGTAGAGGATTTCAATCTGCTTCGCTTCGCCGCTGGAGAGGGTGATCACCGGTTCAATACCGCGCGGCGCGGCCGCTTTCAGATCGCCGCCAACAAAGTCGATGGCAAAACGACGCGCCCACTTGTCCGGGTAGTGTTCGCCCGGCGCCCATCCCTCCGGGAAGCCCCCCATCCCGGTGCGGGTGGCGAGCACACGCGCCAGCGGTGTGCTGACCGGCGGCTGTGCGCTCCAGTAGAGACGGTAGCTGAAGTCGAGTTCGTCGCCCGCCTTCACTGCCTTTTCCGGCTGCCAGAAGCAGACGATATTATCCAGCGTTTCACCGGTGGTCGGGATCTCCATCAGGCTGACCGCCCCTTTGCCCCACTGGTTACGCGGCTCAACCCACAGGCTGGGACGCTTGTTATACCAGCCCATCACGTCCTGGTAGTGGGAAAAATCACGGTCCAGCTGCAGCAGACCAAAGCCGCGCGGGTTCTTGTCCTGGAAGGCGTTGAACTGCAGCTTCTGCGGGTTGTTCAGCGGCCGGCAGACCCATTCGCCGTTGCCCAGCCACATCGACAGCCGATCGGAGTCGTGGATCTGCGGGTGGATGGTATCGCACATCCGACGCTCGTTGTTGCCGCAGCTGAACATGCTGGTCATCGGCGCGATCCCCAGCTGTTTGATATCCTTGCGGGCGTAGAGATGGTTCTCCACGTCCATAATGACCTGGGTATCCTGGCAGTGGATGGTGAACTTGTAGGCGCCAGTGATGCTCGGGCTGTCGAGCAGGGCGTAAACGGTAAAGACCGTGGCGTCCCCTTTGACCGTTTCGAACCAGAAAGAGGTGAAATCGGGGAACTCTTCCGGGGTATCGGTAAAGGTATCCACCGCCAGCCCACGGGCCGACAGGCCATACTGGTAGGTGCTGTCTACCGCGCGAAAATAGCTGGCGCCGAGAAACGCCACGATATCCCGGCGCGCCAGCTCAGGTGCTTTAAATACCCGGAACCCGGCGAAGCCGAGGTCGGACTGCCCTTCCAGCTGCCGGGTATCTACCCCGGCGTCATTGTACTTGAACAGCTCCGGACGGAAGTGGATCTCGCGCGCCTGCTGGGTGGCGGCGTCTAAAGAGAACATGCGCACGCGGCGACGGAACCCCATCCCGACGTGGAAAAACTGGATATCCAGTTTGCGTTCTTCAATATTGTTCCATAGCGAGTGGTTAGCGTCATACTGAATGCTGTTATAAGCCTGCGGGGTGAGATTGGCCAGCGTCGGCGGCAGATCGCGCGGTGCCCCGCCCCACGGCTGGCGCGCCAGATCGTGGGCCATCGCCTGCAGCACGGCATAATCGAACCGACGCGTCTGCCCGTCGGCAATGCCCGCGTCTTCAGCAAACGCGGCCTGACTGAATAAGGAAGCGACTCCTGACGTTCCGCATACGGCGGCAACAGCCATGGAAGATTTAAGAAAACGTCTGCGGTTCATGCCTGAGAAAGCGTCCTTCTGCACGGGTGAAATGATTCGCAACGCGTCATCACGCTGCGTGATAATTTCCGCCCACTCTAGACAAAAACGATTAATAATCCAATTGTTGCCAGCAGAAAAACGGTAAAAAAGCCCTGTCTACCAGAACAGGCTGTTTTTTCATCGCCGGCGGAGGGAGAGCGCAATATCTAACGCAAACCCGTCTTAAACAAAGCGGACAGCACTCTCCCGGCACCCTGTCTCATCGCCGGGCCGTTTCTTAGCCACCCGCGGCCTGCAGCAGGGGCGTGCCCCGCTGAGCCGCCCCCATCCCCTTTATTCGAGGGTCACGTGGTGCTTCATCACCCGGCGAAACAGCGCCAGCCGGGCGCGCATAAAGCGATTCTCCACTTTAAACCCGGCACGCTTATGCAGGCCAATGCGCAGCAAACGATCCCGTCCGCGCAGGCACGCCGGCCAGCGCACCGCGCCGGCAAGCACCTGCTCGCCGCTGGCGACGCGGGCAAACTGGACCCAGTAGTCAGCGACCTGAGCGGCGAAGGCCAGATCCGCTTCACTGGCATACTGCCGCACCGGGTCGGTGAGCCGCAGGTTATCAAACACGTAGGGCACCTCGTTGCCGTGCCAGGCGCCGTGCGGATAGGCGTCATGTTCCGCTTCCGCGACATAATCGAACCAGTACCGCCAGCACGGCTGGCCCACGCGCTGCTGGGCCTGCATCACCACATAGCCGAGGGTGGTAAACGCCATATCCCGACAGACTTCCCGCCCCAGCGCTTCATCGCCTTTTACGCCGGGATAGAGGAGTTTGATCAGTCCCAGACCCAGACGGCGCTCACGGCGCAGTTTCTGGATCTGCCCGGCGATGTCGACGCCAAACACCGCCATCACGCTGGCTTCATCGCTGTTGGAGCCGATGATCACCGGCATCGGATGCTGGCGCCCGGCAAAAAAGGTCTCCAGCATCGGCTGCGGGAGCACGATATCGCCTGCGATGGGCGCTGGCCCGATATTCAGCGGGGCGGAAAGCGACCAGAAGGCCTCCGCCGGGATTGCCCGCAGTTGCTCAGCGCTGGCCTGTGGTAAGGCGAAATGTTCCGCCAGCAGACGGCCTTTCTCCAGCGCCTTTTCCCGCGGCAGATCGGGTAAGGTATACCCGCTCTGAATAATCGCTTTATGGAACAACCCTTTCGCTTTCGGCGAGGCCATCAGCGACAGCACGCTGCGCGCGCCGGCGGATTCGCCAAACAGCGTGACGTTGGCGGCGTCGCCGCCGAAGGCGTGAATGTTTTCCTGGACCCACTGCAGGGCGGCGATCTGGTCGAGCAGCGCGAAGTTATACAGCCGCTCGCCCGCCTCTTCTTCCAGCGCCGGGTGGGCGAAAAAGCCGAGGTGGCCCAGACGGTAGTTGACCGTCACCACCACCACGTCGCGGCTGGCCAGCGCCAGGCCATCGTAAGGCGGCAGGCTACCGGCGCCGATGGTAAACCCGCCACCGTGCAGCCAGACCATCACCGGCAGCGGCTGCGCTGCGCTGGCGGGAGCCCAGACGTTGAGATAGAGACAGTCTTCGCTGAAGCGACCGGGATCCCCGCCGCCAAGTTCGCGGCAGTAGTCAATGTCCTGCCAGCTGGCGGCGGAAAAGGCGTCGGCCTGACGCACGCCCGGCCAGCGGGCGGGAGGCTGCGGCGCGCGCCAGCGCAGCGGCCCCACGGGCGGCGCGGCGTACGGAATGCCGCGCCAGATATGGATCCCCTGCTCTGCGCTCCCGGCCAGCGTGCCCTGCCGGGTTTTCGCCAACGGTTTCGACGGATGTTGCATAACCTGCTCCCTGTAAGGCTGATGCCAGCAGGTTACTGATTTTACAGCAGACCGCAACGTCGTTTGCTGCGCTCCTCCGCCTGCTGGTACAGTTCAAATTCATCCTGCACCGGACAACCCAGCGCCGCTTCAAAGGCTTCGCGGCTGGCATTCCCGTGGCTGCGGGCCTGGGTTTCGTTACCCAGATTGGACTGAAAAATGCCCGCCGCGCTGACCGGTAAAAAATCCTCATAGACGATAGGCTGGGCCACTATCCACCCGCGCTCGATCAGCGGCTGGGGATCGTCGCCCGGGCGAAACGCGTGGCGATGGGCCTCGCCAGCCGGCGTCAGGCGGTAGCGAAACCAGGCCAGCCCCTGCTGACGCAGCAGAAATTCGCTGTCGGGAAATTCGCGGAATACCTCCTGCAGATGCAGCTGGTGGCTGAGATTGTCTTTGCCGGTCCCTGCTGCCTGCAGCAATCGGTCGTATAGCGCGCGTCCTTTTGGCGTCAGCGCCACGCCGCGCTGCTCAATTTCGCCGAAGCGGGCGCTGTGAGTGCCGCGGTGTTCGCCGGCGAACATTACTGGCTCCTCAAGCGCCTTGAAGCTGGTCTGTCGCAGGAGGATCGGTACCTCCCGGCGCGGCGGACCTTCGATCAGGGCCTTTGGCTCAATGCCGCACTCCGGCATCAGGGCCTGCGCGCGGTCAATATCCAGCGTCCGCGGCGTGAGGTGGTTGATATGACATCCCGGGAAGCAGACCACATCGGCAATCAAGCGATGCTCGCGATGCAGCGCGTGGTAGGTCTCCTCATCGACGGTGGCATGCCGGTGCCAGCGGAAGGTCTCCAGCGCCTCCTGCACGAACTCGCGGGCTTCCGCAGGGGTGAACGCCCCTTCGGCCTCGTGCCGGGCGATCAGCGCCAGACAGCGGGGAGTGAATATGTTGCGCCGGGCGAGGATCGCCTCGGCTCGCTCACGCAGAGCGCGGTTTTCGATCAGCTCCAGACGCAGCAGCGAGGTAAAAACCCGAAACGGATTGCGCGCCAGCGCGGCATCGTCGACAGGACGAAACGCCGTGGAATGAACCGGCACGCCGGCCTGTGAAAGATCATAATAGCTGACGGGATACATCCCCATGATGGCAAACATGCGACGCAGCGTCGCCAGTTCCTCCGCTGTGCCCACGCGGATCGCCCCGTGGCGCTCAACGTTCAGGCGAGCCAGCTCGTCGGCGTTGGCCAGTTGTTCATGCAGCTTCGGATTATTTTCCAGTACCGCCAGGTTGACGTCAGCCACCAGCTCCAGCAGCGTCCCGTACTGCGGAACTTCCTGCTGGTACATGGCCGACATGGCCTGCGAAAACTGCTCCCGAATCTCATCAGCCGTGATGGTGTTCGCCATGATGTGTTACCTCCAGTGAATACTTCCTGGAGTGTAGGAAAGCTGCCTCCCGGCGGGGGGAAGAATTTACAAACTGTGATGGCGATAACCTGCTTCCGGTCATGGGCATGGCGCAGGGCATAACCGACGGTTATGAAAAACACCCGGTAATTTCACTTTAAATTAACAATATATTTACACACACTGTTTCTGGCGACATTACAACAACATGCCTCTCTACCCTCTATACGGAGTACCCGATGAACGATAAATGGTCCCCGCGCGAGGTTATCCATCGCGATTACAGTAGTCACCCGCCCGCTTACGCCCCGGGCTATAAAACCAGCGTCCTGCGCTCCCCGAAAAACGCCCTAATCTCCCTGCAGAACTCGCTGTCAGAGATCACCGGCCCGGTGTTTAGCCGCGACGACCTGGGACCGCTGGATAATGACCTTATCCTTAACTATGCCAAAGAAGGCCTGCCGATTGGCGAGCGGATCATTGTGCACGGCTATGTGCGGGATGGTTTCGGCCGACCAATGAAAAACACCCTGGTGGAAGTGTGGCAGGCCAATGCCGGCGGCCGCTATCGACATAAAAAAGATCAGTATCTGGCGCCGATTGACCCGAACTTCGGCGGCTGCGGTCGGGTGCTGACCGACGAGAACGGTTATTACTGTTTTCGCACCATCAAGCCCGGCCCCTACCCCTGGCGCAACCAGGCCAGCGACTGGCGTCCGGCGCATATTCATTTCTCGCTTTCAGGCGACGCCTGGGCCCAGCGCCTGATCACCCAGATGTATTTCGAAGGCGACCCGTTGATCAAGCAGTGCCCGATCGTCAGGACCATTAATAATGACGACGCCGTGCGCACCCTGATCGCCGAGCTGGACATGCACGCCGCCGTGCCGCTGGATTGTCTGGCCTACCGCTTCGACCTTGTTCTGCGCGGCCATCGCGCCACGCTGTTTGAAAATCGCACTCAGGGGGCCGCCCGATGAAAGAGTATCTGCCTGAAACCGCCTCGCAGACTGCGGGACCCTATGTTCATATCGGTCTGGCACCGGACGCGGCGGGTTTTCATATTTTTGAAAAAAATTTTGGTCCGGTTCTCACCACCGCCGATACGGTCGGGGAACGGATCACCATTGAAGGCCGGGTTATCGACGGCTCCGGAACCCCGGTCCGCGACGTGCTGCTGGAGATCTGGCAGGCTAACGCCGCGGGACGCTATAACCATCCTGAGGACCGTCAGCAGCAGAAAGCGGTCGACCCAGGCTTTCGCGGCTGGGGACGCACCTGCTCTGACTTCACCTCCGGCGTCTGGCGCTTTGAAACCATCAAGCCCGGCGCGGTGGTTGGCCGCGACGGCCGTCTGATGGCGCCGCACGTCAATCTGTGGGTGGTGGCGCGGGGGATCAACATTGGCCTGAATACGCGGATGTATTTCGCCGATGAGCACGAGGCCAATGCCAGCGACCCGGTGCTGAATCTCATCGAATGGGAGGTGAGACGCAAAACCTTAATCGCCGAGCGCGAGGTTCGCGGTGCGGAAGTGGTCTATCGTTTCGACATTTATCTGCAGGGCGAGAACGAAACCGTCTTTTTCGATATCTAGCGGCCATGCTGACCACCGCCGCCACCATTCCGGGAATGAATATGGAAGT
>NZ_JBEAFX010000012.1:0-239041 GCF_040062325.1 Klebsiella sp. GG_Kp175
GCGGCGGTGGAAGCCGCTATCGCCCGCGCCAAAGCGCGCAAAGCCGAACAGCAGGATGCCCAGGCGGAAGCCCCGGCAGCCGATCCGGTCGACCCGCGCAAGGCCGCGGTGGAAGCCGCTATCGCCCGCGCCAAAGCGCGCAAAGCCGAACAGCAGGCCGCGCCGGCGGAAACCCCGCCAGCCGAGCCGGTCGACCCGCGCAAGGCGGCGGTGGAAGCCGCTATCGCCCGCGCCAAAGCGCGCAAAGCTGAACAGCAGGCCGCGCCGGCGGAAGCCCCGGCAGCCGAGCCGGTCGACCCACGCAAGGCGGCGGTGGAAGCCGCTATCGCCCGCGCCAAAGCGCGCAAAGCCGAACAGCAGTCTGCCCAGGCGGATATAGCGTCAACCGCAGCCAATGACGACCCACGCAAAGCGGCCGTCGCCGCGGCGATCGCTCGCGTTCAGGCGCGCAAAGCAACACAGCAGGCAGTTAACGAGGAATAAATGGTTTTCAGAATCGCAAGCTCCCCCTATACCCATAACCAGCGGCAGACCTCGCGCATTATGCTGCTGGTGCTGCTCGCCGCCGTGCCTGGTATTGTGATCCAGACGTGGTTTTTCGGCTGGGGCACCGTCCTGCAGATTGTCCTCGCCGCCCTGACGGCCTGGGCAACGGAAGCCGCTATTCTCAAACTGCGCAAACAGCCTGTTGCGGCCACCCTGAGGGATAACTCCGCCATGCTCACCGGCCTGCTGCTGGCGGTGAGTATTCCGCCGCTGGCCCCCTGGTGGATGGTGGTGCTCGGCACCGCCTTTGCCGTAGTGATCGCCAAGCAGTTGTACGGTGGACTCGGCCATAACCCTTTCAACCCGGCGATGATCGGCTACGTCGTGCTGCTGATTTCGTTCCCGGTGCAGATGACCTCCTGGCTGCCTTCTTACGAGATTGCCGCCCATATCCCGACGTTCAGCGATACGCTGCAGATGATCTTCACCGGTCATACCGCCGTCGGAGACGACATGGCCGCCCTGCGGCTGGGTATCGACGGCATCAGTCAGGCCACCCCGCTGGATACCTTCAAAACCTCCCTGCATGCCGGGCATAGCGTCCAGCAGGTACTGCAGTTGCCGGTTTACGGCGGCGTTCTGGCGGGTCTGGGCTGGCAGTGGGTGAATATCGCCTGGCTGGCGGGCGGTCTGTTCCTGCTGTGGCAGAAGGCGATCCGCTGGCATATCCCGGTCAGCTTCCTCGTCAGCCTTGGCCTGTGCGCAACCCTCGGCTGGATCTTCTCGCCGCAGAGTCTGGCCTCGCCGCAGATGCATTTATTCTCCGGGGCCACCATGCTTGGCGCCTTCTTTATTCTGACCGACCCGGTGACGGCCTCGACAACCAACCGCGGACGTCTGATCTTCGGCGCCCTCGCCGGCCTGCTGGTGTGGCTTATTCGC
Organism: Klebsiella sp. GG_Kp175; assembly: GCF_040062325.1. Classification (NCBI taxonomy): domain Bacteria; kingdom Pseudomonadati; phylum Pseudomonadota; class Gammaproteobacteria; order Enterobacterales; family Enterobacteriaceae; genus Klebsiella; species Klebsiella sp. GG_Kp175. Next base: position 1,429 of record NZ_JBEAFX010000012.1, read on the forward strand.
AGCTTCGGCGGTTACCCGGACGGCGTGGCGTTTGCCGTTCTGCTGGCGAATATTACTGTGCCGCTGATCGATTACTACACGCGCCCGCGCGTGTATGGCCACCGTTGAGAGAGCGATGATGTTAAAAACGATGCGAAAACACGGCGTCACGCTGGCGCTTTTTGCCGCCGGCTCCACCGGGCTAACGGCGGCGATCAATGAGCTGACCAAAAGCACCATCGACCAGCAGGCGGCCCTGCAGCAAAAAGCGTTATTCGACCAGGTTTTACCTGCCGACCGCTATAATAACGATCTGCTCAAGAGCTGCTATCTGGTCAGCGCCCCGGCGCTGGGCAAAGGCCAGCATAAAGTGTGGATTGCCAAAAATAACGATCAGCCGATTGGCGCGGTCATGGAAGCCACCGCGCCGGACGGCTATTCGGGAGCGATCCAGCTGCTGGTGGCCGCCGATTTTAGCGGCACGGTCCTCGGCACCCGCGTGACCGAGCATCATGAGACCCCGGGTCTGGGGGATAAAATCGAGCTTCGCCTGTCGGACTGGATCACCCATTTTGCCGGGAAAGTCATCCACGGTCAGGGAGACAGCCATTGGGCGGTCAAAAAAGACGGCGGCGATTTTGACCAGTTCACCGGCGCCACCATCACCCCCCGGGCGGTGGTCAATGCCGTTAAGCGCGCAGGCCTGTATGCACAAACGCTACCTGCGCAACTTCCTGATTTCAGCGCCTGTGGAGAGTAACCATGAGCGAAGTTAAAGACGTCATCGTCCAGGGTCTGTGGAAAAACAACTCCGCTCTGGTTCAGCTGTTAGGGATGTGTCCCCTGCTGGCAGTCACCTCGACCGCCACCAACGCCCTTGGGCTGGGTCTGGCGACCACCCTGGTGCTGACCCTGACCAACCTGACCATCTCCAGCCTGCGCCGCTGGACCCCGGCGGAGATCCGCATCCCGATTTACGTGATGATCATCGCCTCGGTAGTGAGCGTGGTGCAGATGCTGATCAACGCTTATGCGTTCGGTCTGTATCAGTCGCTGGGGATATTTATCCCGCTTATCGTCACCAACTGCATCGTGGTAGGCCGTGCCGAAGCCTTTGCCGCCAAAAAAGGGCCGGCGCTGTCGGCGCTGGACGGTTTCTCTATCGGTATGGGGGCCACCGGCGCGATGTTCGTGCTGGGCTCCCTGCGCGAAATCCTTGGCAATGGCACGCTGTTTGACGGCGCCGACAGCCTGCTTGGCAGTTGGGCAAAGGTGCTGCGCATCGAGGTTTTCCATACGGACACCCCTTTCCTGCTGGCTATGCTGCCGCCAGGCGCCTTTATTGGCCTCGGCATGATGCTGGCGGTAAAATACCTTATCGATGAACGTAGCAAGCAACGGAAGGCGCAGGCGGCCCGGGCCGACGCTGTCGCCCCGTCTGACGCGACAGGGAAAGCGTAACATGAACAAAGCCAAACGCCTGGCGATCCTGACCAGGCTGCGGGACAATGATCCCCACCCCACCACCGAGCTGCACTTCAGCTCGCCGTTTGAGCTGCTGATTGCCGTCCTGCTCTCGGCGCAGGCAACCGACGTGAGCGTCAATAAAGCGACAGCCAAACTCTACCCGGTGGCCAACACGCCCGCGGCGATGCTGGCGCTGGGGGTGGAGGGCGTGAAATCCTATATCAAGACCATCGGCCTGTTTAACAGCAAAGCGGAAAACGTCATCAAAACCTGCCGTATCCTGCTGGAGCAGCACAACGGCGAGGTACCAGAGGACAGAGCGGCGCTGGAGGCATTGCCCGGCGTGGGCCGCAAAACCGCCAACGTGGTGCTGAATACCGCCTTTGGCTGGCCGACGATCGCCGTGGATACCCATATCTTCCGTGTTTGCAACCGGACGCAATTCGCTCCCGGGAAAAACGTCGAACAGGTTGAAGAGAAGCTTCTGAAGGTCGTTCCCGCCGAGTTTAAGGTCGACTGCCATCACTGGCTTATTCTGCACGGCCGTTACACCTGTATCGCTCGCAAGCCGCGCTGCGGTTCTTGCCTGATTGAAGACCTTTGCGAATTCAAAGAAAAAGTCTACGCCTGAGCGCCTTTCTCACGACCATAGCCTCACTCTGGGTTATGGTCCGTATTTAGCTATTTAACCCGCCGTTAACACCGCATAAACCGCATTTTGCTGGGCAATTATCCGGTTATATAACAAACAACTAGCTCATTCATTTTTTATCAACGCAAAATTTCTATACATTTGTGATCCAGATCATGCTCGCAACTCAATGTTGAACGAATGTTATGAAAATGGAAATTAAAGTCAGGTAATACAACGGCTGAGCAAAGATTGCCAGGATAATAGCCCATTAATTTTTAGGATAATGGACCATATCACTACCTCACTGCGCGATCAGCAGAATATATCGCCATTTTGGCGAAAAGCGGGCAATCAAAAAGATAAAAATATCAACGATAACGTAACGGTGAAATTTAACTCTGGATAACATTCATATGTCCGGAGCATTATGCCACCCTGATTATGTGTAACAGATTATTACAAAAGCCTTGCCTGATGCGCCAGGATAGTGAACATTACCTGCCGTTTTCCCTCCAAGAATAACTATAAAGGCGGCGGTCCAACGAGATTGCGCCCCGAACACCCCCCAGTAAATATGGGATGTAAAAAAAGAGGTATATGTGTCTACTGCAAACAATAAACCAGCAGAAAGCGTGAGTCTGAACGCTTTCAAACAACCACGCGCGTTCTATCTCATTTTCTCGATCGAGTTGTGGGAGCGTTTTGGTTACTACGGCCTGCAAGGGATCATGGCCGTTTACCTGGTAAAACAGCTGGGTATGTCGGAAGCGGATTCCATTACTCTGTTCTCCTCCTTTAGCGCGCTGGTTTATGGCCTGGTCGCCATTGGCGGCTGGCTGGGCGATAAAGTGCTGGGTACCAAACGCGTCATTATGCTGGGCGCTATCGTGTTGGCCATCGGCTATGCGCTGGTCGCCTGGTCCGGCCATGACGCCGCTATCGTCTATATGGGTATGGCGACAATCGCCGTCGGTAACGGCCTGTTTAAAGCCAACCCGTCTTCCCTGCTCTCTACCTGCTATGACAAAAACGACCCGCGTCTGGACGGTGCATTTACCATGTACTACATGTCCATCAACATCGGTTCGTTCTTCTCGATGCTGGCAACTCCGTGGCTGGCCGCGCGTTTCGGCTGGAGCGTCGCCTTCGCCCTGAGCGTGGTGGGGATGGTGATCACCATCATCAACTTCGCCTTCTGCCAGAAATGGGTAAAACAGTACGGTTCGAAACCGGACTTTGCCCCGGTGCATATGGGTAAACTGCTGGCGACCATCGCTGGCGTGGTGGTGCTGGTCGCTATCGCGACCTGGCTGCTGCACAACCAGGGTATCGCACGCATGGCGCTGGGCGTCATCGCGCTGGGTATCGTGGTGATTTTCGCCAAAGAAGCGATGGGCCTGAAAGGCGCCGCGCGTCGGAAAATGATCGTCGCCTTCCTGCTGATGGTAGAAGCGATCGTCTTCTTCGTACTGTACAGCCAGATGCCGACCTCTCTGAACTTCTTCGCTATCCGCAACGTGGAGCACTCGATCCTCGGCATCGCCTTCGAGCCGGAACAGTATCAGGCGCTGAACCCGTTCTGGATCATGATTGGTAGCCCTATTCTGGCCGCCATCTATAACAAGATGGGCGACCGCCTGCCGATGCCGCACAAGTTCGCTATCGGTATGGTGCTGTGCTCCGGCGCGTTTCTCGTCCTGCCTTTAGGGGCGAAGTTCGCCAGCGACGCTGGTATCGTCTCGGTTAACTGGCTGATCCTGAGCTATGCGCTGCAGTCTATCGGTGAGCTGATGATTTCCGGCCTCGGCCTGGCGATGGTCGCTCAGCTGGTTCCTCAGCGTCTGATGGGCTTCATTATGGGCAGCTGGTTCCTCACCACCGCCGGTGCGGCAATCATCGCCGGGAAAATCGCCAACCTGATGGCGGTACCGGAAAACGTCACCGATCCGCTGGTGTCGCTGGAAGTGTACGGCCACGTGTTCCTGCAGATCGGTATCGTCACCGCGGTCATCGCCGCCCTGATGCTGCTGACCGCGCCGAAGCTGAACCGAATGACTCAGGACGACAGCGCGGACGTAAAAGCACGCGAAACCGCGGCAGCCTGACGCCGCAGGGAAAACCAATTATTTTTAAGCCGCTAACGTTAGGTTAGCGGCTTTTTTTTTACCCCTGGCGGGACTAACATACAGAAAACTGCAGCCACGAGGAGTAACGCATGAAACTGTTCTACAAACCCGGCGCCTGTTCCCTCGCCTCACACATCGCCCTGCGCGAAAGCGGCCTGGATTTCACTTTGCAGAGCGTGGATCTGGCAAGGAAACAGCTGGAAAACGGGGAAGATTATCTGCTGATCAACCCGAAAGGTCAGGTGCCGGCGCTGCTGCTGGATGATGACATCCTGCTCACCGAGGGCGTGGCTATTATGCAGTACATCGCCGATCAGGTGCCGGACCGCCATCTGCTGGCGCCCGTGGGCTCCGTTGCCCGTTACCAGACCCTGGAATGGCTGAACTACGTGGCTACCGAACTGCATAAAGGCTTTACGCCGCTGTTCCGCCCGGACACCCCGGAAGACTATAAGCCCGTTGCCCGCGCGTTGCTCGAGAAAAAACTGCAGTACGTGGATGCCTCGCTGGCGGATAAACAGTGGCTGACCGGCCATCGCTTCACCATCGCCGATGGTTATCTGTTCACGGTGCTGCGCTGGGGCTATGCGATTAAACTGGATATGGCCGCCTGCGGTCATATCGGCAGCTGGATGGCGCAGGTGGCGGCGCGTCCGGCAGTGGCTGACGCACTGGCGGCGGAAGGCTTAAAGTAAGACCAGACTCTGCCCGGCGGTCTGCCGGGCAGAGTCAGAAAGTTACAGCCGGGTAGCGCTGAAGCAGTGCTCCGGCACGGCAATACGATCCTGCGCCGCCACCACCTGCAGTTCATACTCCTGCATGTTTTTGGTGGTCAACATGATCTCGTACACCGCGGCGGTGACGTGCTCAAGCGCGTCGCGCAGGCTGGCGCCCTGCAGCAGTTTCACCAACAGCAGACCGCTGGTCACATCGCCAACGCCCACCGGCTGACGCAGGCCAAAATCCACCAGCGGCCGGCTGATATGCCAGGCTTCCTCTGCGGTCACCAGCAACATCTCAAAGCGGTCCATGCTCATGCCGGCGCGGGAAAGATGCTTAACCAGCACCACCTCCGGCCCCTGGGCAATCAGCTCCCGCGCGGCGGCCACCGCCTCGCTCACGCTGGCGACCGGATGACCGCAGAGGATCTCCAGCTCCACCAGATTAGGCGCAATGATATCGCTGGCCGGCAGCGCATAGCGCACGTGGAATTCCGCCACGCCCGGGGCGACGATGCAGCCCTTCTCCGGATGGCCCATCACCGGGTCACAAAAATACTTCGCCGCCGGATTGGCCGCTTTTACCTGACGCACGATGCCCAGGATATGCTCGCCCTGTTCAGCAGATCCGAGATAGCCGCTCAGTACCGCATCGCAGGTCTGTAGCTTGTCGATGTCGGCGATGCCCTGGACGATCTCCGTCAGGTGCGAAGGCGGCATCACACAGCCGGTCCATTTGCCGTACTGCGTATGGTTAGAGAACTGTACAGTATTGAGGGGCCAGACATTGGCGCCCAGGCGGCGCATCGGGAACTCGGCGGCACTGTTGCCGGCGTGGCCAAACACTACGTGAGACTGAATGGCGAGGATGTTCTTCATTTTCTTACCACAACCCTAAAAAGAAAAAGGGCGTGGTTTCCCACGCCCTGGTAGTATTTTTTTATTTCCAGCAGACCAGGCAGTAATTCTTCTTACCGCGGCGCAGCAAGGTGTAGCGACCAAACAGGCGATCGCTGTCAGCAAAAACATATTCCGGATCGGCCTGTTTTTCACCGTTGATGGTCACCGCGTTAGAGGCGACGGTTTTACGCGCCTGGCCGCGGGACGGCTGCAGCTCGGAATCCACCAGCGCCTGCAGCAGATCGGCGCCTTTTTCCATCTCGATCATCGGCACGCCGTCCTGAGCCAGCTGTTCGAAGTCAGCTTCGCTGAGGTCGCTCAGGTTGCCGTTGAACAGGCTCTCGGTAATGCGTTTCGCCGCTTCCAGCCCCTCTTCGCCATGCACCAGACGCGTCACCTGCTCTGCCAGCACGTACTGGGCGCGCGGCGCTTTACCGCTGTTTTTATCTTCTTCTTCCAGGGCATTGATCTCTGCAATGTCCATGAAGGTGAAGAACTTGAGAAAGCGATAGACGTCAGCATCCGCGGTGTTGATCCAGAACTGATAGAATTTATACGGACTGGTCTTTTTCGGATCCAGCCACACGGCGCCGCCCTCGGTTTTACCGAACTTGGTGCCGTCCGCTTTGGTAATCAGCGGCACGGTGAGGCCAAACACCTGGTTCTGGTGCAGACGACGGGTCAGATCGATACCGGAGGTAATGTTGCCCCACTGGTCGGAGCCGCCAATCTGCAGCGCCACGCCATGCAGTTTGTTCAGACAGGCGAAGTCGTAACCCTGCAGCAGATTGTAGGAGAACTCGGTAAAGGAGATGCCCTGATCGTCACGATTCAGGCGCTGCTTCACCGCTTCTTTATTGATCATCTGGTTAACAGAGAAGTGTTTACCGATATCGCGGAGGAAGGTCAGCACGTTCATGCTGCCAAACCAGTCATAGTTGTTCGCCGCGATCGCCGAGTTGTCGCCGCAGTCAAAATCAAGGAACGGGGCTACCTGTTTGCGGATTTTATCCACCCACTCCTGCACGGTATCCTCAGTATTCAGCTTACGCTCAGCGGCTTTAAAGCTTGGGTCGCCAATCAGACCGGTAGCGCCGCCCACCAGCGCCACAGGTTTATGACCTGCCTGCTGGAAGCGTTTCAGGCATAACAATGGAACAAGATGCCCCAAATGCAAGCTGTCAGCGGTAGGATCGAAGCCGCAATAGAGCGCGATCGGGCCTTGCGCCAGTCGCTCTGCTAACGCTTCCTCGTCCGTCACCTGGGCTACCAGCCCCCGCTCTTGCAATTGTTTAATCAAGTTACTGCTTGCCATCAAATTCTCCATGTATAAACGACTGCACCTCTGCCGGTACACGACTTTTCGCCAGATGCGAAAAGTACATAGAATAAAGCGCCGGCCCTTTCAGCGCCAGCGCTTCGATAACTAATTTCGGCAATTACGGTGCCAGGCGGTCTATTTTCCAGGCGCCGTTATCGCGCTGGTATAAAAAGCGATCGTGCAGGCGATGTTCGCCCCCCTGCCAGAACTCCATCTGCTCAATGCTGACGCGGAATCCGCCCCAGAAACTCGGCAGCGGTACTTCACCCTGCTGGAATTTCTGCTTCAGCTCGAGGAATTTGCTCTCCAGGATACCCCGAGCAGAGATCCGACTCGACTGCTTCGAGACCCAGGCGCCGATCTGGCTGTCGCGCGGGCGACTGTGGAAATATTTGACCACCTCCAGCGTGGACAGGCGTTCCGCTTTGCCGATCACCATCACCTGGCGCTCCAGCATATGCCACGGAAACAGCAGACTGACCTGCGGGTTATTTTCAATCTGATGGGCTTTGCGGCTGCCAAGGTTGGTATAAAACACCAGCCCTTTTTCGTCGTAATGCTTTAGCAGCACAATACGCTGATAAGGTTGGCCGCGTTCATCTACGGTGGCAACCACCATGGCCGTCGGGTCGGCGAGTTTCGCGTCGCAGGCCTGACGCAGCCAGCGCTCAAACAGCGGCAGAGGTTCAGCTGGAAGATCGTGGCGACGCAAACCGCCACGGGTGTATTCACGGCGCAAGTGCGCGATTTGCTGGAGTTCGTCGTTATCAGACATGGCCATTGAGGATATAGTCATAAGGTGGCGTTATTGTGCGCCCCCCGGACAGAAATCTCAACGTTTGGCGGTCTGCAGCTGGCAGTTATCGAGAACGATGCGGTCGCGCTTATAGACGGTGGCGGTATCGCCTTTCGACCAGAAGACATAGACGCCGTCGGTGTAGCGCGCTCCGGAAGCCGACAGCCCCTCTGACAGATTCAGCTGCTGATTGTCATAGATAAAACTCACCTGCTGGCGTGAGTTATTGCGATGGACCGTCAACGGTTTCTGGTCGCATTGATACTCCAGCGTGTCCGTCTGCATCCGCTCGACAAACTGGTTGTAGTAGCTACAGCCCGCCAGCATAAAAGGTACAACTGCGATAAGAATTTTTTTCATTCGTTTGCCTTCGACTTTCCCGGTCACGGAGGGCACTCCGCCCTCCGCTTAACTTGTCCAGTTTACCGGTCGCGTCGTATTTAAGATTTCAGTTAACTCCGATTCTGCGGCGGGTTGGCAGGGAAAATGGCGCCCAGCACCGTGGCTTCGCTGGCGCCAGTCACAGAGGGCAGATTCCCCGGCAGGCCAGCGATGGTGCGCCAGGCCAGCCAGGCAAAGGCCAGCGCTTCCATATCATCGCCGCTGATCCCCGCTTCATCGGTGGTGGAGACTTCGGTTCCCGGCAGCAGGGCCGCCAGGCGCGCCATTAACAATGGGTTACGCGCGCCGCCGCCGCACACTAACAAACGCTCGCAGCCACCGCTTAACAATACCTGCTCACTGATGGTCACGGCGGTTAATTCCGCGAGGGTTGCCTGCACATCCTGTCCGCGCAGCCCCGGGTAACGAGCCAGATGCTGCTCCAGCCAGCCGTAATTGAAATATTCCCGACCGGTGCTTTTCGGCGCCGGCAAGGCAAACCACGGATCGCTCAGCATATCCTGCAGTAGCGGCAGGAGCACTTTACCTTCACTGGCCCATTGGGCGTCTTTATCGTAAGGTTTACCTTGCTTACGCCAGATCCAGGCGTCCAGCAACATATTGCCCGGCCCGGTATCATAGCCGCGCACCGGCTGGCCCGGCACCAGAAGCGACACATTAGCGATCCCGCCAATATTCAGCACCATCCGCCGCTCAACGGGGTGCGCCAGCAGCGCATGATGAAAAGCCGGCACCAGCGGCGCCCCCTGCCCGCCAAGCGCCATATCACGCCGACGGAAATCCCCCACCACAGTGACGCCGGTATGGGCGGCGATCTGGTTGTTATCGCCAATTTGCAGCGTGTGCGGGGCATCGCCCTGCGGCTCGTGCCATACAGTCTGCCCATGACAGCCGATGGCGATGACGTCCGCGGGTTTGAGACTTTCCTGACGCATCAGCGCCAGCACGGCCTCGGCAAACAGCCTTCCGAGGCGGGTATCCAAACGCCCCAGCTGCGAGAGGGTCAGCGACTGGCCCTGACAAATCGCCAGGATCTCTTCTTTTATCGCGTGTGGGATGGGCCAGGTGAGACTAGCCTGCTGCGCCACCATGTTTTCGTTGATAGCGGCTAAAACGACATCGATACCATCAAGGCTGGTACCCGACATAACGCCAATAAAGCGACCCGATCTCATACGTTTTTCCTTCATTCCATGACCCTCGTATGCGTCTCACTCCATCATAAAGTGTCCGCTAATGCTATGTTGTAATAATACTTTTTAACAATAGAGAGACATTTCGGAGAACATCGTAAAGAACCGGCGTTTAGTTTAGGTTGAAGCACCATTAATTATTATTTTTTGTATATCCCGGGGGGAAGCTATGCCCGCCGACGACTAAATGCCATATAATTAACCGCATGGACGTTCAATTGAACACCTTCGGTGAACAGGAGATTCATAAATGATTTTACGTGTTTTGGCTGTATCGATGATTGGTTTTACGCTCGCGGGCTGTGTGAGCAGCAGCGGCCTGTCCGGCGACGTTTATTCCGCATCTGAAGCCAAACAGGTGCAGAGCGTGACATACGGTACCATCGTGCATACCCGCGCCGTACAGATCCAGAGCGGCGACGACAGCAATGCCATCGGGGCGATTGGCGGCGCGGTTCTGGGCGGCTTCCTCGGGAATACCATCGGCGGCGGCACCGGACGTTCTCTGGCCACTGCGGCTGGCGCGGTCGCGGGCGGCGTAGCCGGTCAGGGCGTACAGGGCGCCATGAATAAAACCCAGGGCGTGGAACTGGAAATTCGTAAAGATGATGGCAACACCATCATGGTGGTACAGAAACAGGGCAGCACCCCGTTCTCTGTTGGACAGCGCGTAGCCATTGCCGGCAGCGGCAGCCAGGTCACCGTCTCTCCTCGCTAACACCTGTCACGATGCGGCCAGTTGCGCCGCATCGTACTTATCACCCACATTTATCTCGCCGTAAAAGTTTTGTATTAGCGATAACACATATTAATTTTAATATTTCATCAATCATTGCGCCTGCGCAATATCTTTGCCCACAGCCCCCACTACTCTTATAACCGTTAATATTATTAAGCCAACCCAACCTCGTTGCTGTTGTTATTATTCTGGAATATTGCCTATGAACAAACATGTGAATCATGTTGTTAGACGTCTTATCATTTATTTTTTTATTTGTTTGCTGGCCGGAGTCGGCATTACCGGGTTAACCAGCTCTTTTGAGACCAGATTCAACAGCACCTCATCAATACTATTTCCCCTGCTGACCAGTTTTCTGATGGTTTTTCATATCACTATTGCCTGTTTTATGGGCATGAAATACTGGAGCAGCAAGCGTCGCCTGTATCTGACGCCTGTCGCTTTCGGTTTTGCCTGTTCGGCGTTACTGATGCTGGGCACCCTCAGTAGCTATCCGGACTGGCTCAGCTGTAATCCCGCGCCGGTGGTGAAACAAAATGACGCTGTGATATATTATTTCTTTCGCAATATAATGATGGCCGTCTTATTCACGTCGTCAATTATTTTGTATTATTTTCGCCGACGGATCATGCACTCCTTTAAAGCCCATGTAATGACTTTCGCGGCATGTATTGTTTTTACGTTAATGATAATTTTTTTGTCATGGATCTACTCCAGCCACTCGCCATGGTTGAGCATTAGGTTTATTGACGATCTGAGCCATACTTTTACGCCGCTGTGGCGGAGTATTATTGGCTGGCTGCTGATGGCAGTCTGGTTTATCGCGCTGATTTTAATAATTTGGTTTAGCAAACTGCGCAATATTTTCTGGTACAGCGGCGCTTTTTTTTGCAGCGCATATTTGTTCACCATTTTCCAGCTGCTCTCTGCCGTTGGGGAGCTCGATCAGGCCTGGTATCAGGCGCGTTTTTTTGAAACGCTGTGCACCCTGTTCCTGATCCTGGTGCTGCTGGTAGACGTCTTTATCCTCTATCGCGAGTCTAACCACAAGTATGTCAACTCATACCAGAATTCGATACGCGACCCGCTGACCCGGCTTTACAACCGCAGCTTCTTCTACGATACCCTCAACCAGCAGCTGGCAAAGGTGAAGGCCCAGCATCCGCTGTCGGTGATCATCTGCGACCTCGACCATTTCAAACGCATCAACGATAACTATGGCCACATCGCCGGCGACAAGGTGATCCAGTTTGCCGCCTCGGTGCTGGACAGCCATTCGCGTAAGGATGACGCGGCCGCCCGCATTGGCGGTGAGGAGTTTGCCCTGCTGCTGGTCAACACCGCAGAGGACGAGGCGCAGGCGATCGCTGAGCGCGTCCGCCTGGCGGTCAGCGCCGAGCAAACCCCTCTGCCGGAGCGGATGACCATCAGTATGGGCGTGTATACGACCCATGACGGCAGTGTGACCGCCGAAGAGTGCGTCCAGCGCGCGGACGAAGCCATGTATGCAGCAAAAAACAGCGGACGTAACCGGGTGGTAATCTGGCGACGCCAGGGCAGGTAAAAAAAGGCCCGGGATAAACCGGGCCGCAAAACGATTAATCTTTTGCCTGGAGATCGAGGATATTTTGTTCAAGTTTACGAATTAAGTGAAGCAACGTTTCCACTTCCTGCTTCGAGACCCCTGCGAGGATTTCATCGCGGGTTTTGCCTATCACCTCTTCCATCTCGTTGATCAGCGGTTCGGCTTTTTCCGTCAGCTTGATGCGTTTGGCTCGCCGATCGCTTGCGCAGGTCTGGCGAGAAATAAGCCCTTTCTCCTCCAGCTGATCGAGCGTGCGCACCAGGGACGGTTGTTCAATACCGATGGCTTTCGCCAGCTGGATCTGCGACTGCTCAGGCGGCAGCTGGTGGATGTTATGCAGCGTAACCCAGTGGGTCTGCGTTAACTCCAGAGGTTTCAGGCGATGGTCGATTAGCGCGCGCCAGACGCGAACTAAACGTGCCAGATCAGAACCAAGTGGCGATTCCAATTTCATCTCCTTATAATTAGCTTGCTAAGTTATTATACTGATTTTAGAATAGTGTGCAGCATTTGAATAATCAAAACAAATGAATTACTTGATTCAACAAAAACCAAAACAATGATTTACACTGTTAAAGAGTAGCACGTCCTGAGGTTATCCCTGTTATGGCAAAGGATTTTTGCTTGTGAAACTGAGTCTTAATTCATCCGGATTGCCGCTGCAGGACCTGGTGTTCGGCGCATCCGTCTATTTCCCTCCGTTGTTCAAAGCCGTCCTGCTGGGCTTCTTTATCTGGCTGTTTTTACATCGCCAGCTGCGTGACTGGATGTATGCGGGCGACATCTGGCATCCACTGCTGATGGATCTCTCCCTGTTCGCGCTCTCGGTCTGTCTGGCCCTGGTGTTACTGATTGCCTGGTGATCTTCCTGCTATGAAAAAATTAAAATATCTTTCAACACTCTTGGTGGCGGCCATCGCTCTGGTTGCCGCGTGGTTGTTATGGAATTTCTACACTCAGTCCCCCTGGACCCGCGACGGTAAAGTGCGCGCCGAGCAGGTCGGGATCACCCCTCAGGTTTCCGGCAGTATATTGCAGCTGAACGTGGCCGATAACCAGCAGGTCAAGGCCGGTGAGGTATTGTTTACCATCGACGACACCCCCTACCGCATCGCGGTGCTGAACGCCCAGGCGCAGCTGGCGAAAGCGCAAGCTGAGGTGGCGAAAGCGCAGGCGGAGCAAAGCAAAGCCGCCAGCGAAGCCCGCCGTCGCAGAAACCTGTCGCAAAATGCCATCTCAGCTGAAGACCTTGAAAACGCCAATACCGCCCTGAATACCGCCACCACTACCCTGGCGGCCGCCAGAGCGGGAGTCGGTGTCAGCGAGGCGGCGCTGAAACATGCGCAGTGGCAGCTCAGCCAGACGGTCGTCAAAGCGCCGGTAGACGGCTGGGTGACTAACCTCTCCACCCGGGTCGGCGATTACGCCACCACCGGCCATCCGGTCTTTGCCCTGGTGGACAGCCATTCGTTCTACGTGCTGGGCTACTTTGAAGAGACCAAACTGCGCCATATTCGCATCGGCGATCCGGCGCAAATCATTCTCTACAGCAATCAGCAGACGCTGCAGGGGCATGTCGCCAGCATCGGTCGCGCGATTGTCGACCAGAGCGTGGAACAGGGAACCGGGCTGGTGGCCAATATCAAACCGAATATCCCCTGGGTCCGCCTCGCCCAGCGCGTGCCGGTGCGGATTGCCTTTGATACGTTGCCGGCCGATGTCACTCTGGTCTCCGGCACTACCTGCACCGTCTCGATCGGCGGACAGTGATGAATCTGCAGACCCTGTCATGGCGCACGCTGCCCTGGGTTAAAGCCACCCGACCGCAGTGGCGATACGCGCTACGCAACGGCATCGCCATGTGTCTCGCGTTAAGCATCGCCTACGCACTGGATCTGGATGAGCCCTACTGGGCGATGACCTCCGCGGCGGTGGTCAGCTTTCCCACCGTCGGCGGGGTGATCAGTAAAAGTTTTGGCCGCATTGCCGGCAGCCTTCTCGGCGCCTGCGCCGCCCTGCTGCTGGCGGGCCATACGCTCAACGATCCCTGGCTGTTCCTGTTCAGTATCTCCGGCTGGCTGGCGCTGTGCACCTGGGCCTGCGCCTTGTTCACCAATAACGTGGCCTACGCCTTTCAGCTGGCGGGCTATACCTGCGCCATCATCGCCTTTCCGGTGATTAATATCAGCGACAGCTACGAGCTATGGGTGATTGCCCAGTCGCGCGTGTGCGAAGTCATCGTTGGGATCTTGTGCGGCGGGTTGATGATGATGATCCTGCCCAGCACCTCCGATGGCAGCAATCTGCTGACGGCCCTGAAAACCATGCACGCCCGCCTGCTGGAGCACGCCAGTCTGCTGTGGGTCCCGGAAACGACGGATGCCATCCGCACCGCCCATGAAAGCGTAATTGGCCAGATCCTGACCTTGAACCTGCTGCGCATCCAGGCCTTCTGGAGCCACTACCGCTTCCGTCGGCAAAATCCCCTGCTGAACTACCTGCTGCACCAGCAGCTCCGCATGACCAGCGTCATTTCCAGTCTGCGGCGTATGCTGCTGAACTGGCCTGACGCCCCGGCCAATACCCGCCAGGTGCTGGAATCGTTGCTCGCGGAGCTCGCCAGCTCCAGTGCTGACAGCTATCACGTCGCCCGCATTCTGGCGCCGCTGGCGCCGCCGCCGGACGCGGATTACCGCCACCTCGCCTTTTGGGCGCGGTTACGCTATTTCTGCCGCATTTATCTGGAAAGCAGCCGCTGGATCCGCCGGGTTGAAAATGCCTCGGCGATCGCCGAGTTCAATGTCCCTTCCGCGCCCGCGCTGGCCCGCCACACCGACCAGGCAGAGGCATTGCTCAACGGCATCCGTACCTTTTGCGCGCTGGTGGCGATTGGCGCGTGGGGGATCAGTACCCAGTGGACCAGCTGCGCGGCGGCCCTGACCCTGGCCTCCATTTGCTGCGTGCTCTATTCGGTTTCCGCCTCGCCGTTTCGTTCGTTGACGCTGCTGATGCAGACCCTGGTGCTGCTGTCGCTGTTCAGTTTTGTGGTGAAATTTGGCCTGATGGTGCAGATAACCGACCTGTGGCAGTTCTTGCTGTTTCTGTTCCCGTTGCTGACCACCATGCAGTTACTCAAGCTGCAGTGGCCAAAATTTGCCGGCCTGTGGGGGCAGCTTATCGTCTTTATGGGCTCGTTTATCTCCGTCACCAACCCACCGGTTTACGACTATGCGGCCTTTTTTAATGACAATTTAAGTAAGATTGTCGGCGTGGGCTTTGCATGGCTGGCCTTTGCGGTGCTCAGTCCCGGCTCGGACGCCCGTAAAGGTCGACGCCACATCAGAGCGTTACGGCGTCACTTTGTCGATCAGCTCAGCCGCCACCCCCAGCACAGCGAGCACGAATTTGAATCGCTGGTATATCACCATGTCAGCCAGCTCAGTCAGAGCCAGGATGCGCTGGCTCGCCGCTGGCTGCTGCGCTGGGGGGTGGTATTGCTGAACTGCTCCCACGTGGTCTGGCAGCTTCGCGAGTGGGAAACGCGCTCCGATCCTCTCGCCCAGGTGCGCGACCTGTGTATCAACCTGCTGCGCGATGTGATGAGCGAGCGTGGCGTGCAGCAGCGGCCGCTGGCCTCCACGCTGCAGGAGCTGCTGCGGATCTGCGAAGTTCTGAACCACCATCATCAGCCGGCGGCCCGGGAGCTGGCCGCCGCGATATGGCGACTGTATTGCGCGCTGTCGCAGCTGGAACAGGCTCCGGTCGCCGGAACGATTGGCGAAAAGATTACTTAATCACCCCGCAGGCAAACCGTTCGCCGCCGCCGCCCAGCGGCTGCGGACTGTCGGCCATATTATCGCCGCCGACATGAACCATCAGCGCTTTGCCTTTCACTTCCGCCAGCGTTTTCAGACGCGGAGCGATAATCGGCTGGTCAGCCACACCCGCGTCGTTGACCACCAGTAGCGGTAGATCGCCAAGATGCCCGGTGCCCAACGGCCCTTCATGTTTACCGGTATGTTGCGGATCGTAATGTCCGCCCGCCGCTCCGGCGGCTACGGCTTTGCCCTCTTTCATCGCCGGCTGGCAGCTGCCTTCAGCATGAATATGAAAGCCGTGCTTGCCCGGCGGTAACGCCCGCAGATTAGGAGCAAATTCGAGTCCGCGGTCGGTTTCGGTGATTTTTACACTGCCGATGGATTGACCAACGCCCTGGCTGGTCACGAGATTAAGTGGCACATCTTCACTGACGGCCTGCGCGCCAGCGCAAAATGCGAGGGAAAGGATAGCGAGAATACATCGTTGCATAACACCTCCGGATGGCTGTCTCTCTGTTAAGTGTAAACCAGGAACTGCTTTCCGGAGGCGAAATGCCCGTTACGGCACGTCGTAACCGAGCGCGGCTTTGCGGATACGGAACCACTGCTGGCGGGTCATACTCAGTTTTTCGGCCACAATCGCCGAGCGAACGCGCTCAATTTTACCCGAGCCGATAATCGGCAGCGGCTGCGACGGCAGGCGCATCACCCAGGCGTAAACCACCTGCTCGATGCTGTCGGCGTTGAGCTCGTGGGCCACCTGGGCCAGCTCGTCGCGCAGCGGCTGAAAGCCCTCTTCATTAAACAGGCGGCCGCCGCCGAGGCAGGACCAGGCCATCGGACGAATACGCAGCTGCTGCAGCTGGTCGAGGGTACCGTCAAGCAGCAACGGCTGATGCACCGGCGAGATCTCCACCTGGTTGGTAGCAAGCGTAAACGGCAGGCGCGACTGCAGAAGGGTGAACTGGGCAGGGGTAAAGTTCGAGACGCCGAAATGACGTACCTTGCCGCTGTGGTGCAGCGCGAGGAAGGCTTCAGCCACCTCGTCGGCGTCCATCAGCGGATCCGGCCGGTGGATCAGCAGCAGATCGAGATGGTCCGTTGCCAGGTTGCGCAGCGATTGCTCGGCGCTGAGCACGATGTGGTCCCGGTCGGTAATGTAGTGACCGATGGTGTTTTCAGCGCGCGCCCGGGTGGCAATGCCGCATTTGCTGACAATCTCCATCCGGCTACGCAGATGCGGCGCCAGCTTCAGGGCTTCACCAAAGGCGGATTCACACTGGTAATCGCCATAGATATCGGCGTGATCGACGGTGGTAATGCCTAAATCGAGATGCTGTTCGATAAAGCCGACCAGCTCGTCTGGCGACATTTTCCAGTCCATCAGACGCCAGTAGCCCATCACAAAACGCGAAAATTCCGGCCCCTGGGGAGCCATAGCAATACGCTGAACCATAACCGCTTCCTCAATAAAAAAGTGCTCTGAGTATACGTAATTTTTGGCTTAAAACAGTGAGGGTTGCTGCGGTTCTTCCGCCGCCTCTGGTCTGTTCGCGCGTATTTTGCGCAGCAGGCGTTGACGGCACAGACGCAATACCTCCTGTTTCTGCGCATCGCTCATCGTTTGCCAGTTAAAACGCTCCTCACGGCTACGGAAACAGCCGCGACAGTAGCCGCGCTCATCGGTCTGACAAATTCCCCGGCACGGGCTCTGCACCGGGAAAAACTCTAACTGCTCTGCCACCACACGCCTCCTGTCCCCTCATCTCCTTTCATTGAAGACGTTTCCCTGCGCCGACGCAAATTTTGTTCACTCCGTGCTGCGCCAGCTAACATTTTTGCGCTAAGTCTTGCATTAGACCAATCGGTCTACTACAGTGTGCGCCATGAACAGACACAGCGATTGCGATACCCGAGAACATATCCTGGCCACCGGCGAGCAGCTATGCATGCATCGCGGCTTTACCGGCATGGGCTTGAGCGAACTCCTGAAGACGGCGGAAGTGCCCAAGGGCTCTTTCTATCATTACTTTCGCTCTAAAGAAGCCTTCGGCGTCGCCTTGCTTGAAAACCATTACGCCGGATATCTGCAGCGCCTTGTCGATCACTTCGCCCATGGCGAGGGCAACTATCGCGATCGGCTGCTGGCCTACTATCAGCACACGCTGAATCAGTTTTACCAGCAGGGGATTATTAGCGGGTGTCTCACCGTCAAGCTGTCGGCAGAGGTTTGCGATCTGTCGGAAGACATGCGCACCGCCATGGACCACGGCGCCAGCCAGATCATCGCCCTGCTGGGCGACGCGCTGGAGAAAGGGCGTCAGGAAGGCAGTCTGACCTTTGACGGCGAGGCCAGGACGCTGTCGCAGGTACTCTATTCCCTGTGGCTCGGCGCCAACCTGCAGGCCAAAATAACGCGTAGCGCAACGCCGCTGGAGAGCGCCCTTGCCCACGCGAAACAGATTATTGCGGCGCCTGCTGTATAACAGGCGTTTTTATTTCATCAGTTCCTAGACGACCGGTCTACTCAGGAGTCATTATGTCGGAATCAAAATTATTCACCCCGTTGAAAGTCGGTGCCGTCACCGTCCCTAATCGCGTATTTATGGCTCCACTGACGCGTCTGCGCAGCATCGAGCCGGGCGATATCCCTACCCCGCTGATGGGCGAATACTACCGTCAGCGCGCCAGCGCCGGGCTGATCATCACCGAAGCGACGCAGATTTCCGCCCAGGCCAAAGGCTATGCCGGCGCGCCAGGGCTGCACAGCCCGGAGCAGATTGCCGCCTGGCAGAAAATCACCGCCGGCGTTCACGCGGAAAACGGCCATATCGCCGTGCAGCTGTGGCACACCGGACGAATTTCCCATAGCAGCCTGCAGCCCGGCGGCGCCGCACCGGTAGCGCCGTCTGCGCTGAGCGCCGGCACCCGCACCTCGCTGCGCGACGAAAACGGCCACGCCATCCGCGTCGACACCTCGATGCCTCGCGCTCTGGAAACCGAAGAGATCCCGGGGATCGTCGATGATTTCCGTCAGGCGGTGGGCAATGCCCGTGACGCCGGTTTCGATCTGGTTGAACTGCACTCGGCCCACGGCTATCTGCTGCACCAGTTCCTCTCGCCGTCGGCGAACCAGCGTACCGACCAGTATGGCGGCAGCGTGGAAAACCGCGCCCGTCTGGTGCTGGAAGTGGTCGACGCCGTGAGCAAAGAGTGGAGCGCTGACCGGATTGGCATTCGCGTGTCGCCGATTGGCAGCTTCCAGAATGTGGATAATGGCCCGAATGAAGAAGAAGACGCGCTGTATCTGATTAGCGAGCTGGCGAAACGCGGTATCGCCTATCTGCACATGTCCGAGCCGGACTGGGCGGGCGGCAAGCCGTATAGCGAAGCTTTCCGTCAGAAAGTTCGCGACCGCTTCCCTGGCGTGATCATTGGCGCTGGCGCCTACACCGTTGAAAAAGCCAACGACCTGATCAACAAAGGGCTGATTGATGCCGTGGCCTTTGGCCGCGATTACATCGCCAACCCGGATCTGGTGGCCCGCCTGCAGAAAAAAGCGGCGCTTAACCCGCAGCGCCCGGAATCCTTCTATGGCGGCGGCGCGGAAGGCTACACCGATTATCCTACGCTGTAATCCCTCCATTGATAGCGGCGACGTATCGCCGCTATACTCAACGCTCTGATCTAGCAAATAAACTGCATAGGGGACATTATGCGCTTACTCCACACCATGCTGCGCGTTGGCGACCTGCAACGTTCTATCGACTTCTATACCAACGTGTTAGGCATGAAGCTGCTGCGCACCAGCGAAAACCCGGAGTACAAATACTCCCTCGCCTTCGTCGGCTACGGCGAAGAGAGCGATACCGCGGTGATCGAACTGACCTACAACTGGGGCGTGGACAGCTATGAGCTGGGCACCGCCTACGGTCACATCGCGCTGAGCGTCGACAACGCCGCCGAAGCCTGCGAGCGGATCCGCCAGAACGGGGGCAACGTCACCCGTGAAGCCGGGCCGGTAAAAGGCGGCACCACCGTTATCGCCTTCGTGGAAGATCCTGACGGTTACAAAATTGAGCTGATTGAAGAGAAAGACGCCGGCAAAGGGCTGGGCAACTAACCCCTCCCGACCATAGCGTCTTTATTTTCATCGCTCGCCCGGGCGCTGCGGCGCCCGTTGTTTTCACCCCTGCCTGCTGCAAGCCGTGGCAAAATTTGCCATAATGCGCGCTACTTTTTACCAGCTAAGAGAATCTGATGTCCGAGAACGCTCAACTGAATGGTCTGTGCGACCGTTTCCGCGGTTTTTATCCAGTGGTGATTGATGTTGAAACCGCAGGATTTAATGCCAAAACCGACGCCCTGCTGGAGATCGCCGCCATTACGTTGAAGATGGATGAGCAAGGCTGGCTGATGCCCGATGAAACGCTGCATTTCCATGTTGAACCTTTCGAGGGCGCCAATCTCCAGCCCGAAGCGCTGGCCTTTAACGGGATTAACCCGCACGATCCAGAGCGCGGCGCCGTTAGCGAATACGATGCCCTGCATGCCATCTTCAAAATGGTACGCAAAGGGATGAAAGAGAGCGACTGCAGTCGGGCTATCATGGTGGCGCACAACGCCACATTTGACCACAGCTTCACCATGACCGCCGCCGAACGGGCGGGGCTAAAACGCAACCCGTTCCATCCGTTTGTCACCTTTGACACCGCCGCGCTGAGCGGGCTGGCGCTGGGCCAGACGGTGCTGTCGAAAGCCTGTATTGCCGCAGGTATGCCGTTCGACGGCGCGCAGGCCCATTCCGCCCTCTACGATACCGAGCAGACGGCGCAGCTGTTTTGCGAGATAGTGAACCGCTGGAAGCGTCTGGGCGGCTGGCCGCTGCCGGTAGCGACGCCGGAGTGATAAAAAAAGCGACTTCCAGGAAGTCGCTTTTTTACTGACAGCGGGAATTATTCCGCTTTCGGCTCGTCAGTGTGATATTTCGCCGCGGTCTCTTTGATCAGCTGCTGCAGTTCACCGCGCTGGTACATTTCGATGACGATATCGCAGCCGCCCACCAGTTCACCGTCCACCCACAGCTGCGGGAAGGTCGGCCAGTTGGCATATTTTGGCAGCTCAGCGCGGATATCCGGGTTCTGCAGAATATCAACGTAAGCGAAACGTTCGCCACAGGCGGACAGCGCCTGAACGGCCTGAGCGGAGAAACCGCAGCTTGGCAGCTTCGGCGAACCTTTCATGTACAGCAGGATCGGGTTTTCAGCGATTTGGCGTTGGATCTTTTCTAAAGTCGAGCTCATTGTCGTGCTTCCTTAAACTTCTTTCTACGGCAGTAACTTGTCATTGTAGCGTCCCGAGGGCAGGACCGATAATAACATTTTTTTCACTATTCATATTTTATCTTCTGTTGCGCGAAGTTGCCTTAAAAATATCATTTTGACGCCGCGGGCAGGCGCGCGTTGCGCATTTTCTGTGCGAGGCGGTCAATGTCTGACGCGTTTTCTTGCAATCGTTAACCAATCGACATTTTTGATACAAAAGAATATTAACTTTCCGGGTTTTTATGCTTTAGAATCGTTCCGGTTTGTCATTCATCGTCAGGCATTTGTACATGTCTGTAATTAATCAGGGGATTGCTCAGTGGCGCGGCTAAACAAAATCGCGATATCGCTCTGTGCATTACTGTTCACATCTATCTCATTCACACCACTGGCTCAGGCTTCAGGGCATACGCACGCCTCCGCCTCGCCAAAGGCGTTGCCCGCGAAAAGCGGCTCAGAGCGCAAGAAAAAAGCAACCAGTCAAAAAAGTAAAACCACCGCTAAAACCACCAGTAAAAAGTCCTCGAGCACCCGGCTCCCTACCCGCACTACCGCAGCAAGCCAAACCGCGCTTCATCGTCAGGCCGTCGGCGCCACGAAAAAATGCGTGCTGCGTAAAGGGTATAAAAAGCAGTGCGCGAAAACGGTGGCCGCCAGCGCCGAGCCTACCCTGGCGTTGAACAGCGTCAAAAGCAAATGCGTGGTGCGTAAGGGCTATAAAAAGCGCTGTAAACCCGAGGCCAGCGAAGCGAATCTGACGATCGCCGATGCGCATAAAGTCCGGGTGCAAAAAGCGCAGAGTACCGCCATGAACAAACTGATGGGCCAGCTGGGTAAACCATATCGCTGGGGCGGCACCTCCCCGCGCACCGGGTTCGACTGCAGCGGGCTGGTCTATTACGCCTACAAAGACCTGGTCAAGATTCATATCCCGCGTACCGCCAACGAAATGTATCACCTGCGCGATGCGCGTCCGGTCGATCGTGACGAACTGCAGAGCGGCGACCTCGTCTTCTTCCGCACCCGCGGACGCGGCACTGCCGACCACGTAGGCGTTTACGTCGGCAACGGGAAATTCATTCAGTCACCGCGCACAGGTCGCGATATACAAATCACCTCCCTGAGCGAAGATTACTGGGTTCGCCATTACGTCGGTGCCCGGCGCGTCATGACCCCGAAAACCATTCGCTGATCCCGGTCTGCCGCTACGGCGGCAGCCCTCTTCACCTGCCCGTTCTCCGCCCCTACCGTCAGGGGAAACTGCATATTCGCCTCTGTGACCGGCCCTTCCCGACGATAGCGGGTGGGCGACATGCCAAAGTGACGGTGAAAGGTGCGGCAGAATGCCGCCTGCCCGTCGTACCCCAAACGTTGAGAAATACTCTGCATCGAGGCCTCGGTCTGCGTTAAGTAGATTGTCGCGATGGTCATCTTCCGTCGGCTGACGTAGCTCGCCAGCGTACAGCCGGTCACCATGGCGAATTGCCGTTGGAAATACCAGTGCGAGTAGCCGGACTTTTTCGCTATCGCGCTCACCGGCAGGGTGTCAAAAATATGTGCTTCGATCCAGTCAACGATCCCCTGCACTACCGGGATCATTTTCGGGCTTACCACTTCATCTGTTTTTGCCATCGTAGCCATCCTGTGGAAATTGCTGCCGGCGGCTATATTTGTCATACAAATATAAAAATAGACAATGAATTATTGGCATAGCGGCGATTACCTGAAAGCATAGCATCATTAATTAATTGATTTAGAATGCTTATTTCCACTCAGGCGCTTGCGCTGCAGGGATCTTCGAATGACGTGCTGAGAAATGAACCATCGCGGCGAGAGAATGTAGACCCTGCCCCCTTTAACTTATACATTTTTGCAACATCTACGGGCGTCTTACGCTCTGCTCCGCAGAAAACGGTTAAGCCTTCGGCAGTTGCGCCTGTGATAATAGCCTTTATCGTTGTAAGGCTTTTCACTGCCTGCGGCAAATGTTAACATTCTCAATACAATAACAGGCCGGGACGCGACAGCGTCGGCCGGTAAGCACTCGATTCAGGTGAAAACCTCATCTTGTCAATGTGAGATAAAACAAAAAAGTTATAAGGAGAGTAGCAATGTCGTTTGAATTACCTGCATTACCATATGCAAAAGACGCCCTCGCGCCGCACATTTCCGCAGAAACCCTGGAATACCACTACGGTAAACACCACCAGGCGTATGTCACTAACCTTAACAACCTGATCAAAGGCACCGCATTCGAAGGGAAATCGCTCGAAGAGATCGTGCGCACCTCTGAAGGCGGTGTTTTCAATAACGCGGCGCAGGTGTGGAACCACACCTTCTACTGGAACTGCCTGGCACCGAACGCCGGCGGCGAACCGGAAGGCGAGCTGGCTGCCGCTATTGCCAAATCCTTCGGCAGCTTCGCTGAGTTTAAGGCCAAATTTACCGACGCCGCGGCGAAAAACTTTGGCGCTGGCTGGACCTGGCTGGTTAAAAATGCCGACGGCAGCCTGGCTATCGTCTCCACCAGCAACGCCGGTACCCCGCTGACCACCGACGCCAAGCCGCTGCTGACCGTTGACGTCTGGGAACACGCTTACTACATCGACTACCGCAACGCCCGTCCAAGCTATCTGGATCACTTCTGGGCGCTGGTTAACTGGAAGTTTGTTGCCGCTAACCTGGCCGCATAAACGACAAACCGCAGCTGGGTCCCCCCGGCTGCGGTTTTTTTTAGCGCTTTCCCACCCGTTTATGACTGACTGGCAAAGGCCTCTTCCGGCTGCGCTCGTCCGCTAAACCAGACCAGCAGCAGCGCCAGACCGGCAATGATCGCGCCCATCACCGGCACAAAAGCGTATCCCAGTCCGCCGGAGATCACCGCCCCGCCGGCGGCGGCGCCCAGCGCGTTGCCAAGGTTGAACGCCCCAATATTCACCGAAGATGAGAGCCCCGGTGCCTCATGCGCCACGCGCATCACTCGCATCTGCAGCGGCGGCACCACCGCAAAGGTGGCTGCGCCCCAGACGATCATACTGATGGCCGCACCCGCCTGGGATTGCGCCAGCAGCGGGATCGCCAGCATGATCGCCATCAGCAGCAGCAGAAAGCCTTTCAGCGTGCCGGAGACCGACCGGTCGGCGAATTTGCCACCCAGATAGTTGCCCAGCGAAAAACCAACCCCAATCAGCACCAGCATCGCGGTAATAAACAGCGATGAAGCATGGGTCAGCGTATTTAGGACCGGCGAAATGTAGGTATACAGCGTAAACATCGCCCCGGCGCCCAGCACGGTGGTCAGCAAGGCTGAGAGCACCTGCGGCCGTAACAGGACCGAAAGCTCTTGTTTGACATCCGGCCGCTCGCCCGCGCTGCCCTTCGGCAGGGAGAACCACAGGCTCACCATTGCCAGCAGGCCTAACCCCGCGGTGGCGAGGAAGGACATCCGCCAGCCGATGGTTTCCCCAAGCCAGGTCGCGGCAGGCACGCCGCCGATATTAGCGATGGTGAGGCCCATAAACATGGTGGCCACCGCGCTGGCCTGCTTGTGCCTGGGCACCACGCTGGCCGCCACCACCGACCCCAGGCCAAAAAAGGCGCCGTGGTTGAGGCTGGTAATAATGCGCGACAGCAGCAGCGTAGTGTAATCCGGCGCAATGGATGACAGCAGGTTGCCGACGGTGAAGATCCCCATCAGAAAAATCAGCGCATTGCGTCGGGCGCGATGCGACAGCAGCAGAGTCATCAGCGGCGCGCCGACCATGACGCCGATGGCATATGCACTGATCAGCATTCCCGCCACCGGTATTGAAACGTCCACGCCTTTGGCAATCACCGGCAGCAATCCCATTGGGGAGAACTCGGTGGTACCGATGCCAAAGGCGCCGATCGCCAGCGCGAGTAAAGGAAAGTTGATTTTCATTCAATGACTCCATCAGACCGTCGGGAGGGACGGCATAACATCAGAAGCCAAAAGCATGACATCAATCACAAAAAAACAAAAGTGAACGAAATGACAAAAGATTTTTGCAGAATTGATAATAATGGCGGGATACGGGGAGGAAGCCGCGCTCCTCCCTCATTGGAGCATTAGTGCAGAATGGCGGTCAGGCTGAATGCGACGATCACGCCGAGAGCAATAATCGTGGTGATCAGCGAAAACTTTAAATTGGTATCCATCATTTTTCCCTCTTGTTATCCCCACACCAAAAGTGAGCTTGCTCATTTTTGCACAAAAAATCGCAAAAATCTTCCGGGATTTAGGGCGATGCACATTTTTGCTCTTCCACTTTGCCCCAAGATCGGACAAAATCCCACGCTAATTTAAAAGCGTATCGGCCATTGACCCCTTCCTGTCGTTCTGTGTCGTTTTCCCGACGTGATGCAATGTTGAAAATTGTATTCAGGGTGTGTGTAGGCAAACGTTTACGTATCGATGATCAGGCGATCAGGTCAAGGCATGGAGTGAGATGTAATGGCAACTATTAAAGATGTAGCGAAGCGCGCAAACGTTTCCACTACAACTGTGTCACATGTAATTAACAAAACCCGTTTCGTTGCCGAAGAGACGCGTAATGCGGTATGGGCGGCGATTAAAGAGCTGCACTACTCGCCGAGCGCCGTGGCCCGCAGCCTGAAAGTCAATCATACAAAATCGATTGGCCTGCTGGCGACCAGTAGCGAAGCCGCCTATTTCGCTGAAATCATTGAGTCCGTGGAAAAGAGCTGTTTCCAGAAGGGCTATACTCTGATCCTCGGCAACGCCTGGAACGACCCGGAAAAACAGCGTGCCTATCTGTCGATGATGGCGCAAAAACGCGTCGACGGTCTGCTGGTGATGTGTTCGGAATATCCGGATTCCGTCCTGAGCATGCTGGAAGAGTACCGCCATATTCCGATGGTGGTGATGGACTGGGGCGAAGCCAAAGCCGACTTTACCGATGCGGTGATCGATAACGCCTTCCAGGGCGGGTATATCGCCGGACGTTACCTGATTGAACGCGGTCACCGCGAAATCGGCGTGATCCCGGGCCCGCTGGAGCGCAACACCGGCGCGGGGCGACTGGCCGGCTTCATGCAGGCGATGAAAGAGGCGCATATCAGCGTGCCGGAAAACTGGATTGTACAGGGCGACTTCGAGCCGGAGTCCGGCTACCGCGCCATGCAGCAGATCCTCAGCCAGCAGCACCGTCCAACGGCGGTCTTCTGCGGCGGCGACATTATGGCGATGGGCGCCATCTGCGCCGCGGATGAAATGGGGCTGCGCGTGCCACAGGACATTTCGCTGATCGGTTATGATAATGTGCGCAACGCCCGCTATTTCAGCCCGGCGTTAACCACCATTCATCAGCCGAAAGATTCGCTGGGCGAAGCCGCGTTCAATATGTTGTTGGATCGTATCGTCAACAAGCGCGAAGAGTCGCAGTCTATCGAGGTGCACCCTCGGCTGGTCGAACGCCGCTCGGTGGCGGATGGCCCGTTTGTCGACTATCGTCGCTAAAGCATTGGCGGGCGTGGATCACTCCGGCGCCCGCAGCCACTCCCGATTCAACGTGTCGCTGTCCCCCAGGTAGTCCAGCATCCAGTTTAACGCCGGTGAAGCATCATTCTGCTGCCAGGTCAGACAGCAGGCCGCATCCGGAAACGGATTTTCCAGCGCCAGCGCGGTCCACTCGCCGCGATCCACCCATGGCCGGGCGAAATGGCTTGGCACCATGCCGACGCAGAGCCCTGCCGACAGACAGGTGGCCGACGATTCCCAGTCGGGGACCACCACCCTCTTCTGGTTATCCAGCAGCCACGTTGTCCTTTTGGGCAATGAACGCGAGGTATCCTCCCGCACCAGCGATGGCCAGTTGCGCAGGACATCATCGCTCAGCGGACCCGCCATCTTCGCCAGCGGATGATCGCTCGCCACCACGCAGTCCCAGCTCAGCATCCCCATATCGCGGAACGCGTAGCGCCCCCCGACAGGAATAGAGCGCGTTGCGCCAATCGCCAGCTCCACGCGGCCGTCGGCCAGCGCATCCCATACGCCGTTAAACACTTCCTGGAAAACGATCAGTTCGACGTCGGGAAAATGGCGATAGAAATCCACGATCATCTGGCGCATCCGCGCGGGTTTCACGATATCGTCCACCGCGATTGACAACTGCCCGCGCCAGCCGTTAGCGATTTGCTGGCACTGCTGGCGGGTGATCTGCATTTTTTTGATAACAGAGCGCCCTTCCTGTAAAAACCAGACCCCGGCAGGGGTCAGCTCCACGTCACGATGACGGCGCTCAAACAAGGGGACGGCCAGCCACTCTTCGAGCTGACGCACGGTATAGCTGACGGCGGAAGGCACCCGGTGCAGCTCCTGCGCCGCCGCGCTGAAGCTGCCGTTACGGGCGACGGCATCAACCACTTCCAGAGAGTATTCAGACCACATTTTCTGCCTGCAAAATTTTTGAATGCATGTGACAAATATTAGCGTTTCACAAGCCACCATGCACTCCCTACACTCTGCGGCATCGTACCTGTACTCCAAAAAAGAGAACGTTATGTCACAACCTGGGAAAGGATTTTTAGTCTGGCTGGCCGGCCTGAGCGTGCTGGGCTTTCTGGCCACCGATATGTACCTGCCGGCATTTGCCGCCATGCAGCAGGATCTCGACACCTCCGCCGCATCCATTAGCGCCAGCCTGAGCCTGTTCCTGGCCGGCTTCGCGCTGGGCCAGCTGTTCTGGGGGCCGCTGTCGGACCGCTACGGGCGCAAACCGGTGCTGCTGAGCGGCCTGGCGATTTTCGCGGTCGGCTGCCTGGGGATGCTGTGGGTGCAGAACGCCACTCTGATGCTGGCGCTGCGCTTTCTGCAGGCGATTGGCGTCTGCGCCGCGGCGGTCACCTGGCAGGCGATGGTGACCGATTACTATCCCGCCCAGCGCACCAACCGCATCTTCGCCACCATTATGCCGCTGGTAGGGCTGTCCCCTGCGCTGGCCCCGCTGCTGGGCAGCTGGCTGCTGGTGCATTTCGAGTGGCAGGCCATCTTCGCCACCTTGTTTGCCATCACCCTGCTGCTGATGCTGCCTGCCCTGCGCCTGAAAGCCGCCGCTAAGTCGGCCACTGTGACTGAAAAGAAAATCACTTTTCTCGCGCTGCTGCGCTCCCGGGAATACAGCGGCAACGTCCTGATCTACGCCGCCTGTTCCGCCAGCTTCTTCGCCTGGCTTACCGGTTCGCCGTTTATCCTTCATGAGATGGGCTACGGCCCAACCGCTATCGGGTTGAGCTATATCCCGCAGACCATCGCTTTTCTGGTGGGCGGTTATGGCTGTCGTGCGCTGCTGCAAAAATGGTCCGGACAGCAGATGCTACCTTGGCTGCTGGTGATCTTCGCCGTCAGCGTCGCCGCCACCTGGCTGGTGGGTCTGCAAACGCATGCCTCGCTGGTGGCGTTAATGATCCCGTTCTGCCTGATGGCGGTAGTCAACGGCGGGATCTACCCTATCGTGGTCGCTCAGGCGCTGAAGCCTTTCCCGCAGGCAACCGGCCGCGCGGCGGCGCTGCAGAACACGCTCCAGCTTGGCCTGTGCTTCCTGACCAGCCTGTTAGTCTCCGCGCTGATCGCCACGCCGCTGCTGACCACCACCAGCGTGATGCTGGTCTCTATTTTGTTAGCCGGAGTGGGTTATCGACTGCAGCAGACGCCAGAGCTGGCGGTCCACTCTTCCCACGCCTGACGCCCGTCGCCAGAGCCCGGACCAGTGATTAGCACGCTAAGATATTTTTATTGAAAGCCAGTACTTAGCGTCCTATACTGGATCCGGGTTCACATAAATAAAAAATATTTAACAGATTAACGGATGCAGGATGCCTCCGTTTCACCATGGAAGGCCTTTCGGCAAGGGTTATCTCCCTTCCTCTGTTCTACGTCGGATAGCGACTTCACGGATTATCCGTGAGATTTCTCACAAAGCCAAAAAAGCGTCTACGCTGTTTTAAGGTTCTGATCACTTGGGCGTGATGGAGAAGCTATGAGTTCATCGTGTATAGAAGAAGTAAGTGTACCAAATGATGACTGGTACCGGATTGCAGCTGAATTGTTGGGCCGTGCGGGAATTGAAATCAACGGCTCCGCGCCGTCAGACCTGCGGATTAAAAACCCTCTTTTTTTTAAACGCGTATTGCAGGAGGGGTCGCTGGGTTTAGGCGAAAGCTATATGGACGGCTGGTGGGACTGCGAGCGTCTGGATATATTCTTCCATAAAGTGCTCCGCGCCGGGCTG
Source organism: Klebsiella sp. GG_Kp175 (assembly GCF_040062325.1). Lineage (NCBI taxonomy): Bacteria > Pseudomonadati > Pseudomonadota > Gammaproteobacteria > Enterobacterales > Enterobacteriaceae > Klebsiella > Klebsiella sp. GG_Kp175. The sequence goes on from NZ_JBEAFX010000012.1 coordinate 30,702, forward strand.
GAAAAACAACTCCCTCATCATTTCAAAGACACACTCCGCATCGCAGGCGCTCGCCTGTTTAACCTGCAAAGTAAAAAACGCGCCTGGATTGTCGGCAAAGAGCACTATGACCTCGGCAACGATCTTTTCAGCCGGATGCTGGATCCCTACATGCAATATTCCTGCGGTTACTGGAAAGAGGCGCAGACCCTCGAAGCCGCGCAGCAGGATAAGCTGGATCTCATCTGCCGTAAGCTGGAGCTCGAGCCAGGCATGCGAGTGTTGGATATCGGCTGCGGCTGGGGCGGTCTTGCCGAATATATGGCGCGAAATTACCAGGTGAGCGTTGTCGGCGTGACCATCTCCGCCGAACAGCAAAAGATGGCCCAGGCGCGCTGCGATGGCCTTGACGTAGAGATTCGTCTTCAGGATTATCGCGATCTGCACGACAGCTTCGACCGCATTGTCTCCGTCGGCATGTTCGAGCATGTGGGTCCCAAAAATTACGCCACCTACTTTGAGGTCGCCGATCGTAATTTAAAACCCAACGGCCGCTTCTTACTGCACACCATCGGTTCCAAAGTCACCGACCATAACGTTGACCCGTGGATCAATAAATATATCTTCCCCAACGGCTGCCTGCCGTCGGTACGGCAGATCGCTGATGCCAGTGAGAAGCACTTTGTGATGGAAGACTGGCACAACTTCGGCGCCGATTACGACACCACCCTGATGGCCTGGTATGAGCGTTTCCTCGCCAGCTGGCCGGAAATTGCCGATAACTATTCAGAGCGTTTCAAACGCATGTTCAGTTATTACCTGAACGCCTGCGCCGGCGCCTTCCGCGCCCGCGACATTCAGCTCTGGCAGGTGGTGTTCTCGCGCGGGGTTGAACACGGACTGCGCGTCGCCCGTTAAAACACAGTCCCCCGCTCACCGGCGGGGGATTTTTTTTCAGGCTTCACTGACCTTTGCCGCCATCTCTTTCGCCGCCAGCACGCGTTCGACCGTATCGACAACCGCCTGGGTTTGCGGGTCGATCTCGATATTGACGCGGTCGCCCAGCTTTTTCGCCCCCAGCGTGGTCCGCTGCAGCGTCTCCGGAATAAGATGCACGCAGAATCGGGTTGCCGTCACCTCACCTACCGTCAGGCTGATGCCATCGATACCGATGAATCCTTTATAAAGGATATATTTCATCAGCGTCGGGTCCTGTACTTTAAACCAGATCTGACGGTTATTTTCGGAAGTGAGGATCTTCACGATTTCCGCGGTGGTCATAATATGGCCGGACATCAAATGCCCGCCGATTTCATCACTGAATTTCGCCGCCCGCTCGACGTTAACTTCATCCCCGACCTGAATATCGCCGAGATTGGTAATCCGCAGCGTCTCTTTCATGAGATCAAAGCTGATGCGCGCGCCGTTGATGTCGGTCACCGTCAGACAGCAACCGTTGTTGGCTACCGATGCCCCGGTTTCGAGCCCCTCCAGCATATGCGCCGGCAGCTCCACCACGTGGGTGCGAAAATTGGGTTTATCATCAATGGAGACCACTTTCGCGGTTCCCTGAACAATACCAGTAAACATGTTTGGCTCCTGTTGAAAATCATGACGGTATCATTACCGTTTTCGCTATCGGGAACAATAACAGGAGGGCTGAGCGGTTGCCAGCGCGCTTCGTGCCTCGACTCTTTTTTCACTGGCTTAATGGCTAATCCTCGCTACAATAGACTGGAATTTCCTCATTTTTATCCCCTTGCTGCCAGTTACGGCGGCTTTTTTAGTCTCAAAATAACAACAATACAAAGGTGTTCACGTGCAGAAGTATTTCATTGAAGCGCGTCAGTTATTAGCTCTGGCTATACCCGTCATTCTTGCGCAGGTAGCGCAGACGGCGATGGGTTTTGTCGATACCGTGATGGCGGGCGGCTACAGCGCCACCGATATGGCTGCGGTGGCCATCGGAACCTCCATCTGGCTGCCGGCCATTCTCTTCGGCCATGGGCTGCTGCTGGCGCTGACCCCGGTGGTGGCGCAGCTTAATGGCTCCGGGCGGCGGGAGCGTATCGCGCCGCAGGTGCGTCAGGGCTTCTGGCTGGCGGGGCTGGTCTCGGTGCTGATCATGGTCGTGCTGTGGAATGCCGGGTATATCATCAGCTCCATGCATAATATCGACCCGCTGCTGGCGGAGAAAGCGGTTGGCTATCTGCGCGCGCTGCTGTGGGGGGCGCCGGGCTATCTGTTCTTCCAGGTCGCCCGTAACCAGTGTGAAGGGCTGGCAAAAACCAAGCCCGGAATGGTCATGGGCTTTATCGGTTTACTGGTCAACATTCCGGTGAACTACATCTTTATCTATGGCCATTTCGGCATGCCAGAGCTGGGCGGCGTCGGCTGCGGCGTGGCGACCGCCTCCGTTTACTGGGTGATGTTTGCCAGTATGCTGTGGTGGGTGCGCCGGTCGCGTTCGATGCGCGATATCCGCTGCGCCGAGGGCTTCAGCGGCCCCGATTTCGCCGTCCTGCTGCGGCTGGTGCAGCTGGGGCTACCCATCGCCCTGGCGCTATTCTTCGAAGTGACCCTGTTTGCCGTCGTCGCGCTGCTGGTCTCCCCGCTCGGGATCATTGACGTCGCCGGCCACCAGATTGCGCTGAACTTCAGCTCGCTGATGTTCGTTCTGCCGTTGTCGCTGGCGGCCGCGGTCACCATTCGCGTCGGCTTCCGCCTCGGCCAGGGCTCAACGATCGATGCCCAGGTTTCCGCCCGTACGGGTGTGGGCGTGGGCGTCTGCCTGGCGGTGTTTACCGCTATCTTTACCGTGCTGATGCGCAAGCAAATTGCCCTGCTGTACAACGATAACCCGGAGGTGGTGATGCTGGCCTCGCATCTGATGCTGCTGGCGGCGGTCTACCAGATCTCGGACTCTATTCAGGTGATCGGCAGCGGTATCCTGCGCGGCTATAAAGATACGCGGTCTATCTTTTTTATCACCTTTACCGCGTACTGGGTGCTGGGTTTACCCAGCGGCTACCTGCTGGCGCTGACCGACGTGATTGTCCCCCGCATGGGGCCCGCCGGCTTCTGGTGCGGATTTATCATCGGCCTGACCTCCGCCGCTATTATGATGATGCTGCGGATGCGTTTTCTGCAGCGCCAGCCCTCCAGCATCATCTTACAGCGCGCCGCGCGCTAATCCTGCCAAAGCCCGCCACCCTGGCGGGCTTTTTCTTTCTTCAGTTATGTTCCGACGTTGTACATTCCGTTACTCCCCGACACCAAAGACTCACTGATGAGCGCCCCGGAGATGCATATAGTGTGGCCAACAGCCCCGCAGTGGGGTTACTCAGGAAACCAATTCGAGGATTTCAGCATGAAAAAAGTATTAGCTCTGGTTGTTGCCGCTGCTATGGGTCTGTCATCTGTTGCTTTCGCAGCCGACGCCGCGACCACCACCCCGGCTACCGCAGCCAGCCACACCACCGTTCACCACAAGAAACATCACAAAGCGGCGGCGAAACCGGCAGCCGAACAGAAAGCCCAGGCAGCGAAGAAACACCATAAAGCGGCGACAAAACCGGCCGTAGCGCAGAAAGCCCAGGCAGCGAAGAAGCATCACAAAGCCGCGGCGAAACCGGAAGCAGCGCAGAAAGCCCAGGCAGCTAAAAAGCACCATAAAGCCGCGGCGAAACCGGCCGTAGCGCAGAAAGCCCAGGCAGCAAAGAAACACCATAAAGCGGCGACAAAACCGGCCGTAGCGCAGAAAGCCCAGGCGGCGAAGAAGCACCATAAAGCGGCGCACCACGCAGCCAAACCGGCGGTACAACCGGCGGCATAACGGTCAGGGCGTTAAGGTGATAAACCGGCGCTGAATAGCGCCGGTTTTTTTTCAGGAGGACATCATGCTGCAACGCTATCGCTTCGAATTGCTGTTGGTTCTGCTCATCGTCTGCGCGCTGTTTACCCTTCGCTTGATGTTTAAATAGCGGGCTGCTGAACCCATTTACGGGCCGGCGGCGTATAGTCGCGGAAACCGGCGATAATCTCCTCTGGCGAAGCAGCAAACGGCAGCATCTCCGCGTAGCGCGGGTGCATAAATCCTTCCCGTACCATGTTATTGACCATCGCCTGCAGCGGATCGTAATACCCCTTGATATTCAGGAATGCGCACGGTTTTTCATGGATGCCCAACTGCGCCCAGGTCCACTGTTCGAAAATCTCTTCAAGCGTCCCCGCTCCGCCCGGCAGAGCAATAAAGCCGTCGGCCAGCGCCGCCATTTTGGTTTTCCGTTCGTGCATATCCTCCACCACATGCAGCTCCGTCAACCCGCGGTGGGCAATTTCCCGCTCCACCAGGCCGCGCGGCATTACGCCGATGACCGTGCCCCCGGCCTCCAGCGCCGCATCGGCAACCGCCCCCATCAAGCCAACTTTGCCGCCGCCATAGACAACAGCCAGTCCCTGCTGCGCCAGCATGTGGCCAACCCGTCGGGCGGTTTCGAGATACAGCGGATGTTCGCCAGCTGAAGAACCGCAGAAAATACCAATCGATTTCATCTTCCTTATTACTCCTCTCTTCTGGTGGGCGCTAATTTAACACAACGGCAACCCTTACCCGCAGGGTGAGACCGGCAAAGAAAAGAGAGGCGAGGCGCCTGCTGGCGAAGAAATATCCTTGTGGTTCAGTAAAATATCGCCGGAGTGGGTAAAAGATCCGCAATCGCATGCAATGTACAAGAAAAGTGACGTTTACCTCTTGCCACATCCCCTGCCTGCCGCTAATATGCGTCCCCGTTGTCACCACAACATTGCGTTCGTAGCTCAGTTGGTTAGAGCACCACCTTGACATGGTGGGGGTCGTTGGTTCGAGTCCAATTAAACGCACCATAATGCGTCTGTAGCTCAGTTGGTTAGAGCACCACCTTGACATGGTGGGGGTCGATGGTTCGAGTCCATTCAGACGCACCAATCTCGTTTCGTATCATTCCCTCTCAACATTAGCCTGCTGCATCGTGACCGGAAAACGCACGCCTTCTGCGCTTCCAGCCTGAACGTCATCGAACCCTGCCAGCGACAAAGCGAAACCCGATTATTCGCGACTATGAATAGCCTGCGCCATCGCCAGGGCATCCTCCCCTGCCGGCAACCGCGAAGGGGCTTGAGGATCGTTCACCATCCGCCAGACGGCCTGAGCCACATCGACAGCCTGCGTCACGCTGGCGTTATCCTGGATGCTGTCGAGGATCTGCTGGCCGAGCGGCGCATAGCTCTCCGGGAGCTGGCCCATCGTTCGACGCGCGTTTTCCCCGAAGCGGGTCTGGGGAGCGCGTCCCGGCAGGATCACACCGACGCGAATATTAAAGGGCCGCAGCTCCAGCGCCAGCGACTCCGTGAAGGCATTCACCGCCGCTTTACTCGCGGTATAGACCGCCAGCAGGGGCATCGGCTGCAGGGTGACCGCCGAGGTGATATTAACGATCGTCCCGCTACGGCGCGCTCTGAACCGGGGAAGTACCGCCTGGGTCATGGCGATAGTCCCAAGCGTGTTGGTGGCAAACAGGTTCGCTATCGCCTCGTGCGACGCCCCCTCCAGGGCGTTGAGCATCCCCACTCCGGCGTTATTGACCAGAACGTCAATCTCTCCGGCCTCGGCAATCGCCTCGGCGATACTCTGCGCTGAGGAGACGTCAAGACGCACCAGCCGCAGACGGTCGCTGGCCGGCAACAGATCCTCGCGCGGAACCCGCATCGTGGCGATAACCTTCCAGCCCTGTTCAAGAAAATAACGCGCCGTCTCCAGACCAAAACCCGATGAACAGCCGGTGATCATAATCGTTTGCATCTCTCTGTCTCCGTTGGTTTCTTCCTTTTCATCATAGACAGCCCGCTCCGGACGATATAGGGTCAATAATCCATTATTCTTTAGCAGGAGTCCGGAAATGAGCGACCCGCTGGCGGAAATCATAGCGATGCTCAATCTCAGAGCGGTGCTGACCAAAACCATTGAGGGGGCGGGAGAATGGCGCGTTAAACGTTCAGACCAGGGAATGTCGTTCTACGGCGTGGTACTGGAAGGCGGCTGTCGGCTGGAAATAGACCAGCATGAACCGCAGATCCTGCGCGCCGGGGATTTTATGTTGATCCCGGCGGCGTACCGCTTCGCGTTAACCAGCCTGACCCCGCCGCCTTCACCGGCGCTGGAGACCACCCCGGTGAAGCTTGCGGCGGAACACTTTCGCCTGGGAGCTCTCGACCAGCCAGCGGAGATGCTGGCGCTGATTGGCCACTGCGCTGCCGATTCGGATAACGCCAGCCTGCTAACCTCCCTGCTGCCCGCCTTAGTGGTGGTTCGCGACCAGCCGCGGCTGGCCACCTTTGTCGGGCTGCTGAAAGAGGAAGCCCAGGCGGATCGCGCAGGCAAATCTTTCGTTCTGGCGCGGATGGTTGAGCTGCTGTTTATCGAGGCCATCCGATCCTGCGGAACGCTCGCCACCCCCGGACTGATGCGCGGCCTGAGCGACCCGCGGGTCGCCCAGGCAATCCGCCTGCTGCATCAGGCCCCCGCCAGACGCTGGACCGTCAACGCCCTGGCCGCCGACTGCGCGCTGTCTCGCTCGACGTTATTTGAACGCTTTACCGGCCTGACCGGAATGACCCCGATGGGCTATTTGTTGAGCTGGCGCATGACCCTGGCCATGCAGTGGCTGGGCGAGACGGGCATCAGCATAACGGATATCGCCGAGCGCCTCGGCTATGGCTCGACCAGCGCGTTCAGCGTGGCCTTTACCCGATATGCCGGGATATCGCCGGGCAAATATGCCCGCCAGCGGGCGGCGCAGCGCCCCCCAGGCCCGCCATAAGTTAACCTGCCGCAATCGTCGTCTGCAGCCAGCGCTCAAACAACTGCAGCGCCGGCTCCCCCTCGCCGCCGCCGGGTTTGATCAGGCAAAAGCGCTTGGCCAGCGTCGGCAAGCCCGGCCATGGGGCGACCAGCGTCCCGCTGCGCAGTTCGCTCTCCACATACATCTTCGGCACCAGGGCCACGCCCTGCTGGCTGAGTACCGCAGCGATCGCCATCTCATGCAGATCATAGCGCGGCCCCTGCGCCGGGTTATCCAGCGCCAGACCGCACTCGCGGGCATAGTGCAGCCAGGCGTCCGGGTTTTGCCGCCGATGAATGCGCGGCAGCCGGTTCAGCAGCCCCGGGAGATCGTCATCCGTCAGCAGCGCGGCATGACAGACCGGCAGCAGATACTCCGCAAATAAAAACGTTACATCCATTCCGGTCCACGCCGGGTGATCAAAATGGATGGCCGCATCAAATCCGCTGCCCGGCAGAATAAAGGGGTCGCTGCGGGCGGCGATATTGACCACGATATGCGGATGCTGCGCCGTGAACTGCCCGAGCCGGGGGATGAGCCAGCGGCTGGCGAAGGTGGGGAGCACGGCGATCTCGAGACTGCGGCCATCGGCGGGCATCCCGCTGACATCGTGGGTTTCCCGCTCCAGCCTGCTGAGGATCTCGCGGACCTGTCTGGCATAGCGGGCGCCAGCCGGATTGAGCCGTACCCGGCTCCCGATCCTGTCAAAGAGTTTGCTGTCGAGGAGCGCTTCCAGACGGGCGATCTGCCGGCTGATGGCCCCTTCCGTTAACGCGAGCTCCGCCGCCGCGCGGGCAAAGTTGCCGTGGCGGGCGGCGGCCTCAAAGGCCAGTAGCGCAGCGCTGCTGGGAATTTTACGACGCATAGCCAATGCTCCTTGTGCGGGCCCATTGAAAATCAGTGACAGAATATCACTGATTGATGAATAAACATCGTTTTTCAGCGCCATTATCGCCGGATAGGATGAGGAAAACTCACTAAAGCGCGTTATGCGCTGAATCATCTGTCTCTCGAGGTCACTATGCTCTATGTCGTCGAATGCGCCTACACCGACCCGCAAAGCGAAGCGGCGTGGAATACCTTTTACAATCGGGAAAAATTGCCGGCGCTGGTCTCGGTGCCCGGTTTTCATGCCTCCCAGCGCTTCTGCGCGTTCAGCGAGGGCTGCCCTCGCTACCTGGCCCTACACGATATCCGCGATGCCGCCGTCCTCGACAGCGACGCCTATCGCCGCAATGGTGGGGGTCATTTTGCCCGCTGGCAATCGGCGATCGCCGACTGGCATCGCCACCTCTATCTCACGACTCACGCGCTGCTGGAGGTGGCTCCTGACGAGGTGCTGCTGCTGAGCGATACCGCGGAAGCCCTGCCCGTCGCTGCGCCGATCGTCCTGCAGCCCGGGGGTCTGGCCACCCGGCATACCCGCTATGCCGCCATCGTCCCGCGTGACGATCTGCATCACCGGGTCACCTCTGCCGCGGTCTTTATCTATCAGCCCATTACCGCCAGGTTGCGTCACCCGGCGGAGCAAGCGTGAGGTCAACATGACACCAGCTCCCTTTTATACCCTGACAGCAGGCGACCTGACGATAAGCGCCATCAGTGATGGTCAGATGACGGCACCGCTGACGCTACTCGCGGGGATCGCCCCTGAAGAGGCGGCGCGTCTGCAGCGCCAGGCCGGGTTAACCTCGCCGGAGGCCATCGAGATCGGCGCTTACCTGATCCGCGGACGCGGGCACACGCTGCTAGTGGATACCGGCACCGGCGGGGCCAACGGCGTCGGCGGCGCGCTTATTGCCAATCTGGCGCTGCTCGGCGTGCGCCCTGAGGAAATTGACACCATCCTTCTCACCCACGCGCACCCGGACCATATCGGCGGCCTGCTGACCGCCGCCGGTACACCGGCTTATCCCAACGCCATGGTGTTCCTACCCTCGCGGGAAAGCGCTTACTGGCTGGCGCCATCGACACTGGACAACGCCAGCGATCGTGGACAACGTAACGTGCTGCTCGTCCGCCGCATAATGGCGATCTGCGCGACGCAAATTCGTGATATTGATGAAGACGAGCCGGTAGCCGGGATCCGGCCATGTCCCCTGCCCGGCCATACGCCAGGGCATACCGGATATCGCCTTGAGGCGGGCGGAACGTCGCTGCTAATCTGGGGGGATATCGTCCACTTTCCCTCGATCCAGAGCGCCCGGCCAGAGGTGTCGGTGGCATTTGACGTCGATCCTGACCAGGCCCGGCATACACGGGAAAGTCTGCTGCGCCAGGCCGCCCGCGAACGGTGGCTCATCGCCGGTATGCATCTTGGCCTGCCAGGTTTCGCCCGCGTGGAGAATACCGCCTCAGGCTACTGCCTGCGCCCGGTGTGACCTTCGCGGCGAACACCGATCACAGCGAAACCCCGGTCGTGACATTAACGCGACCGGGACGTGGTGTCTGGGGAAGTGGACTAGCCGTTAACCGCGGCTCTTCCAGCCTTTTTTACTTTTGCAGCTGGCTTTGGTGGCGACCCATGGGTGACGCAGTTGGGTCAACTGAAGATCCTGAGAGGCCGGGCTGGCGGACCAGCGTTTGTTGCACAGAGGCTTACGAGTTGCAATGACCATAAAAACGCTCCTGAAAGTAATGAACAGTTCCCTGGGTAATTCCATAAGTTCAGAATCAGCTTATCACCGCTTAAACGTAGTTATTTCAATCTTTGTTTTGCTATGTAAATGGTGATTGCCACCTGAAAGGTATTAAATTGATCTAGATCAATGTAAGTGCGATTTTTTGATTTCGCCACCTATATTTTCAACCGTTTAACTTCGGCCACCGCTTGATTAAGACTTTTCCTATACCACATAATCCAACAGAAGAGGGCAAGATTATCAGATTTTTATTCTAGTTATGTATGCTAATGTGGTTAATTGTTTTGATTATTCTAGCTAATAAAATTCACTTGGTCAGACCGCCGCAGGCGGGTACTCTGCACCGGCAATACGGGGATTTGTCAGGGAGTGGTGGATGACTACAGGCTATAAACTACTTGGCTATAAGTTAGCGGATAATATTTTCTACTGCCTGCATCATCGGGAAATTATCGCGTTACGTGGGACGCGAACGCAGGTTCAGCTGCGCAGCACCATGGCTTGTTTACTGGAATATTTGCTGGCACATGGCAGAGAACGTCTGGTCAGCGATGAAGAGTTAATGATTAACGTCTGGGAAAAAAATAATCTCCGTCCGTCCGCGCAGCGATTATGGCAGGTTATCCAGACCCTAAAATCTCGCTTAAACCAGGCGGGGGTCGAAAGCACATTAATTGTCCGCGTTAAATGCGCAGGGTATTATATTAATCCTGCTTGCGTAGCCGAAATTTATTCCTTCAAACCGCCGGGCATGATGAATTATATAAACAACTCGCCTGCTGATATGAATAAGCTCCTGGTTCGCAACTAATCTCCTCTCCACGCCGTTTAGATCGCTTGCAACAGGGTTTATTCTTTGAATATTTTAATTCACAGCAATAATATTTATTTTAATATCGGCCTCGCCCAGTGTTTCAGAGATATTCAGGAAACCCTGCCCGGTCTGAATATTATTCATTCACTGCCGCTCAGCCATCTGCCCGATCTGGCCGGGATGGATGTAATTATTTTAGCGCTGGAAAACTATCACGATTATCAGGCCGCTGCTGAATTAGCCCAGCGCTATCCCGGTCTGGTGGTCGGATTTACCTCCGCCAACAATGTGAGACGCGGGCGCGCCTTTTACGCAGATACCCTCCTGTGGGTCAGCCAGCGGGAAAGCGTTCACGAGATCGGCCGCCTTCTGCGCCGGCTGGCAGACCGTAGCCGCCCTTTCGCGCCGCGCCATCAGCGTCAGAGTCACTCCTCCCGGCTGCGAGCCCCACTTAATGACCTGGAGATGCAGATGATTCGTGGCGTGGTCGACGGACAGTCAATTAATCAGATGGCGGACGCGCTGGGGGTTAATCGAAAGCGGGTTTATAACGGACTGGAGCGGATCAAAATGAATTTTCGCCTCGTCAGCCATACTCATTTTCATCATTTTATGACCGCGGAGGCCACGTTTAGCCACCTCTGCGCCGATCACAGTTGCTATAGACCAGGAGTACGGCCAGCCCGGCAACGACGTGCCGCATCGCGACCGCCGAAAATCATTCATATAATTTGAATGAGTTTCGCAAATTGTTTTGATTTTAACCACGAGGTATTGCGCGTATTCTTTATCACATCAGGGCGACAAGCCCTATATCAGACATCAGATTAAGGAATACGACCATGAAATCCATCAAAACTTTAGTTGCTGTTGCTGCACTGTCACTGTTCTCTTCCGTTAGCTTCGCCCAGAGCGTCAGCGCCACCGCCTCCACCCTGGACCGTGCTGAAGCCAAAATCGCCGCCCAGGCCGCCGAGCAGGGTGCGTCCTATAAAATCACCAGCGCCCAGTTTAATAATCGCGTCCATATGACGGCTGAGCTGAGCAAATAATCTCTTCGTTCTTTCGCAATGAAAAAAGCGCCGTCAAAAACGGCGCTTTTTTTTCGCCTCTTTCTCCGGGCAGTGATTTCCTGAGCGGCGCGCTGTGGCGTTCAGCCAATTCCGGGCCAATACTTACCGTATCCCCCGGAAAAGAGAACCCGATGATGAAAGTCTGGATCGTCAACAAACCCGGTTCACTGGACAATCTGCAGCTTGTCGATCTTGCCGACCCCGGCGCGCCGGCGGCAGGCGAGATCCGCGTAGCGCTCCACGCCACCTCCCTGAATTATCACGATTTGCTGGTAGCGACGGGGGTGATTCCTACCGCCGATCGGCGGATCCTGATGGCGGACGGCGCGGGGGTGGTCGAAGCGGTTGGCGCCGGAGTCAGCGAGTTTCAGCCAGGCGACCGGGTGGTGGCTGGCTTTTTCCCGCAGTGGCTGGATGGCCGTCCTGGCCCGCAGGTGAAGGACTTCAGCCAGACCCCGGGCGACGGCGCCGAGGGGTTTGCCTGCCAGTATGTGGTCAGACCGGCCAGCCATTTTACCCATGCGCCTGACGGATGGAGCTTCAGGGAAGCGGCGACTATCACCACCTCCGGCCTCACCGCCTGGCGCGCGCTGGTGGTGGAGGGGCGGCTAAAAGCGGGCGATACGGTGCTGACGCTCGGCACCGGCGGCGTGTCGATAACCGCCCTGCAGCTGGCGAAAAGCATGGGCGCGCAAGTCATCGTCACCTCCTCATCAGATGAAAAGCTCGCCCGCGCGCGCGCCCTGGGGGCTGACCATCTCATCAATTACCGCACCACCCCGGCGTGGGGTGCTACGGTGCAGGACATCACCGGTCATCGCGGGGCCGATATTATCCTCGAGCTCGGCGGACCGGGCACCCTGAGCCAGTCGTTCGAAGCCGTACGTGTTGGCGGACACATCGCCCTCATCGGCGTCCTGACTGGCTTCGAAGGTCATGTGCCCACCCATCTGCTGATGAGTAAACAGGCCCGGTTGCAGGGGCTGGTGGTGGGTCATCGCCGGCAACAACAGGACTACGTCAACGCGCTGAACCTGCAGGCGTCGCGGCCGGTCATCGATAAAGTGTTTGATTTTGCGGCCTTACCAGACGCCTTCCGCTATCTGCAAAGCGGCGCCCATTTCGGCAAAATTTGCGTGGAGTGGTAGGGGTGAGGAGATGAGATGAACAGGGCCTCCGTGCCCTGGGAACGGCTTTATTCGAAAAAGACGTCCGGATTGTCCGACAGCGAAACAAAGGATTTCGTGTTTTTATCCAGCGCCTGAATCTCGCCGCTTTCAATGTCGTAGAACCAGCCGTGCAGGCGCAGGGTATGGTCGCGCAGGCCGACCGCCACCGACGGGTGGGTTTTGATGTTGTTCAGCTGAGCGATGACGTTTTCCTGCACCATGCCGTTGACCTTATCGGTTTCGCTGGCCCAGGTTTTCTTTTCCACCACCGCTTTTGCAGCATCAGCGTAGCGCAGCCAGTGAGACACCGCCGGCATCGGCTCCAGGCACTGGCAGGTGGCGATCGCTTTCATCGCCCCGCAGTTTGAGTGGCCGCAGATCACGATATCAGTCACGCCCAGCGCAACCACGGCATACTCAATGGTCGCGGATACACCACCCGGCTCCGGCCCGAAAGACGGCACGATATTCCCGGCATTACGAATAACAAAGAGCTGTCCCGGCTCCTGCTGGGTAACCAGTTCCGGCACCAGACGGCTGTCAGAGCAGGAGATGAAAAGCGCTTTGGGATTCTGGCTGGAAGCCAGGCTGCGGAAGAGCTCTTTACGCTGGGGGAAGATCTCTTTCTGGAAGTTGAGGAAGCCCTCAATGATATGTTGCATAGCAGTGTCTCTTCTCTGTAGTTATTACGGTATGACAAAGATCACAGTTATTCAGTTTACCATTGCTGACAAGAATGGGAATCGTTATTCAAACAGTTGCGCAGAAAACGCGCGCCGCGGATGCCCATTCAGCCTCGCCTATTCCACAGGGTTTTCACGTGCTTTCCTGAGCCAGTTTGCTACTCTGTCTGCTCGTACCGCCCCCACGTTGCCGACCGCCTGACGGCGGCGAACACACCAGGAGTTGCTATGTTCTTATCCAGCCTGATGGCCATTGCCGCGGTGCTGATCATGGGCGTGATCAGTCCCGGCCCGAGCTTTATTTTTGTCGCGCGCAATGCGGTCGCCCGCTCGCGCCTGCATGGTCTGGTGACCGCCCTCGGCACCGGCGCCGGCGCCGCCATTTTTTCTATTATGGCGATGCTGGGCCTGCAGAAGGTGCTCACCGCGGTGCCAGAGCTGTTTATTGGCTTAAAAGTAGCGGGCGGGCTCTACCTGTTATGGCTGGGCTATAAGATTTTCCGCGGTTCGGCGCAGCCGATGGATTTCTCCGCCAACGGTATGGCCGGTAACCGTTCGTTGCTGAAGACCTTCCGCGACGGGCTGTATACCCAGCTGAGCAATCCCAAAACCGCGCTGGTGTTTGCCTCGATTTTTACCGCCCTGCTGCCGACGCAGATCCCCACCGCGTTCTATTACATCGTGCCGCTGATGAGTTTTCTGATTGACGTCAGCTGGTATTCGCTGGTGGCGCTGGTGCTCTCCGCCGATCGCCCGCGTCGGGTCTACCTGCGGTTGAAGCGGCGAATCGATATCGCCACCGCGACGGTGCTGGGGGCGCTGGGCCTGCGGCTTATCGCGACCTCACTCACCCGCTAGCGGCTACACGGTATGGATACGGATATCGTGTTGCTGAAAGGCAACGCGATATTCGCGACTAATATTCTCCTCCACCACCAGCACATCGATATCGCTGCTCGCGGCCACCACGAACCGCGCCACCGCCGGAATTTTATCCGAGGTCAGGCCGATGATAATTTCGCTGCACTGCTTAATCACCGCTTTCTTAAACTCACAGTCGGCATAGTCAAAGCCGGTCAGGCCTGACTCTGGCGCCATGGCGCAGCCGCCGATAAACCCCTGGTCGAATAACATCCCCTGCACCTGAGCCACCGCCGCGGCCCCAACGCAGCCCCCGCTCGCCCGCTGCACCTGACCGCCGAGCATCACCACGTCGTAGAGCGGCTTTTTCACCAGCACCGCGGCGATCTCCGGAGAGTTCGTCACCACTGTCAGCGCAAGCTCGGCGGGCAGCGCCTCGGCCATCGCCAGATTGGTGGTGCCGGTATCAATGAAAATAGTGCCGCCGGGTTTCACCAGCCGGGCGCACTGCTGCGCGATCCTGAGTTTTGTTGCTCGGTTTTTATCTTTCCGTTCACTGTAGTCTCCCGCTTCCGGCAGGCTCAACACCGCCCCGCCGTAGACTTTTTTACAGACGCCTTCGCGGCTAAGCTCATGCAGATCGCGGCGGATAGTATGCTCAGACACCTGAAGACGCGCCGCCAGATCCGCACACACCACCCTGCCGTTTTCCTGCAGGATCTGGCAAATCAGCGCTTGTCGCTGTTGGGGAAAAGCAGCATAATCGAGCAAAGCAACTCCTTAAATAATCATAAACGAGCAACAGTAAGCATGATCGTCTGCCCTGCTGTGATTGTCAATGTTCCTGCCCGGAGGTTTACCATGAAAATTGCCCATTTCGCTCTGTGGACCCAACAGCTTGAGGCTCAGGCCCGCTTCTGGGTCGAGTTCTTTGCCGCCAGTATTAATGAAAAATACCTCAGCCAGACCAACCCCGGATTTGCCTCCTATTTTGTCACCATCGACGACGAAGTAGTGATCGAGCTGATGACCAAGCCTGGCCTGCAGCAGGCCAGCGCGGATAATAACCATACCGGCTGGGCGCATCTGGCCCTCTCGGTGGGCGGCGCAGAACAGGTCGATGCCCTTGCCCAACGCGCTGGAGCGGCGGGAATACTGGTTTCACCCCCGCGCACCACCGGCGACGGCTATTATGAGGCGGTGATCGCCGATCCCGATGGCAACCTGATTGAAATCGTCGCATAGTCAGTAGACCGCCAGCTATAAGGAGGCATCCATGGCACGTTACCGGATCATCGACACCGCGGCCTGGCCCCGCCGGGACCATTTCACCTTTTACCGACAATTTGCCAACCCCAGCTTTAATCTCTGCGTTCCGATAGAGGCGCAGCGCCTGTACGAATGTGCGAAGGACCGGCGGGTCTCATTTTTTCAGCTCGCGCTCTATGCCCTGCTGCGCGCGGCCAACGGGGTGCCGCAGCTCCGACAGCGTGTGCGCGATGGCGAGGTGATTGAATATCACAGCCTGGCGGTCATGACGCCGGTGATGACCGTCGAGGAGGGCTTCCGCCAGGTATGGTGCGACAACGCTGCCGAGTTCACCGCCTTCAGCGCCGCGGCAACGCCGAAGATCGTCGCGGCAAGAGAGACATCGCCGGCGCCGCTCATCGTCGATGGCGAACATTTTATCTGCGCCAGCTGTCTGCCGTGGCTCCACTTTACCTCGATGACCCATGCGGAATACGCGGTGGGCGCCGCGATTCCGGCGCTCACCTGGGGGAAACTGCAGAACGGCGTGATCCCGGTGGCCGGGCGATTTAACCATGCCTTCGTCGATGGTCTCCATGCCAGCCGCTTTTATGCCCTCGTCGAAGCGGGGTTTCGTGACCCCGAGCGGCTCTGGCAGCCGCTAACCGCGACCGCCCCCTCACTGCTTCCCCCTACGGCGAAGGATCGCTGAGAACTCGGCACACTCACCGCCGGGCAGTCTTCCCTCTGTCCGGAGGTCGCTTTTCCCTAACTGTCGCCTTTGCAACAGGCAGCGCAAAAGCGCGCTGCATTTGCAGCAGTCCGCTCCGTCAGCAGACATAGCCACCCCGCTAAATATCGCCAACCTGCCTTCCTCTCTCGCTGGCACGTGTTTTGCTTACTCATACATATAACCCATGGGCATTATGAATAATTTATTTATCCAATTTACGCATAAGCTATTCACTGAATAAGAGAGAAGATGATGTCAGCCAGTTCACCCGCTCTGCCTTACACCCAGTCCTCGCCGCAGGCGCATATTATTGCCAGCGATGCGGAAGCCCTCGCCATCGCCGATGAGATCGCCGCCGTGCTCAAACCCGGCGCCGCCGAGCGCGACCGCACGGGTATCGTCCCGGTGGAGATCGTCAACACCTACTCCAACAGCGGGCTGTGGGGTATTACGGTGCCGCGCCGCTTTGGCGGCGCCGAGGTCTCGGCCGCGACCCTGGCGCAGGTCATTGCCATTCTTTCCGCGGCCGATCCATCGTTAGGTCAGATTCCCCAGAACCACTATTGCCTGCTGGAAGATATTCGTCTGCAGGGCAGCGACGACCAGCAGGCGTTCTTTTTCGCCCAGGTACTGCAAGGCTATCGCTTCGCCAATGCCCTGTCGGAAACCGGGGGGAAAACGGTCCTCGATATTCGTACCCGTATCGTGCAAGGCGCCGAGGGGCTGCGGATCACTGGCCGTAAAGGCTATTGCACCGGATCACTGTATGCCCACTGGATTGGCATTCTGGCGCTGGATGCTGACGATCGCGCCCAGCTCGCCTTTGTGCCACAGAACAGCCCGGGGCTGACGGTGGTCGATGACTGGGCGTGCCTCGGTCAGCGAACTACCGCCAGCGGCACCGTACTGGCCGATAATCTTCCGGTCAATCCCTTCCACCTTTTCCCAACGTGGAAGTCCTACGCCAGCCCGACCCTTGCCGGCCCCTTTGCCCAGTTGACCACCGCGGCGATAGACGCCGGTATCGCCCGCGCGGCGCTGGACGATACCGTGGCGTTCGTGCGCAACAGCGCCCGACCGTGGATCGACGCCGGTGTGGCGCGGGCCAGTGACGACCCGCTGACTATCTACCATATCGGTCAGCTGGATAGCCGTCTTGCCGCTGCCGACGCGCTGCTGGAGCGGGCCGGACGGGTGCTCGACCGCTATAAAAATGACCTCAGTGAGGAACATGTCGCCGAGGCATCGCTGGCCGTCGCCCGCGTCAAAATCTGGACCACTGAAGTGGCGCTGGAGGCCGCCAGCCGCCTGTTTGAGCTGGGGGGCACGCGGGCTACCGGTGAGTCGCTCAACCTCGACCGCCACTGGCGCAATGCCCGGGTGCACACCCTGCACGACCCGGTACGCTGGAAGTATCAGCTGCTCGGAAACTGGGTTCTGAACGGTATTCGTCCGCAACGACATGACTGGAACTGATATGACGAGTCTGCTGGCATTTTTCGCACAAATCGACTGGAGCGATGTGGCCCAGGCCGCCCTCGATACCCTCACCATGCTGGCCTGGTCGCTGGGCTGGACCGTGCTGCTGGGCCTTCCGCTGGGGATCGTACTCTATCTCACCGGCGAGCCGCGTTTGCTGTACGCCCCGCGTCTTTACCGCCTGTTGTCATTGTGCGTCAACGTGCTGCGCTCCCTGCCGTTCATCATTTTACTCATTGTCATGATCCCGTTGACCACGTTGCTGACCGGCACCTCGCTGGGGGTGGAAGGAACCATTCCGCCGCTGGTCGCCGGCTGCGCCCCGTTCTTCGCCCGGCTGGTGGAAACCGCTCTGCGCGAGGTGGAGCACGGCCTGGTGGAGGCCAGCTGGTCGATGGGCGGCAGCACCTGGCAGCTTATCTGGCACACGCTGTTGCCGGAGTCGCGGGCCGGGCTGATCGCCGCTGTGACCGTGACGGCCATTTTGCTGGTCGACTACACCTCGATGGCGGGGGTGATTGGCGGCGGTGGGCTGGGCGATCTGGCCATTCGTTTTGGTTATCAGCGCTTTCAGACTGACGTGATGGTGGTCACCGTCCTGATGCTGATTGCGCTGGTACAGCTTCTGCAAATGAGCGGCGACTGCCTGGTGCGCTACGTCAGCCGCAAATAATTTACCCTTCCAGGTTTCAGGAATCACTATCATGAAAAAATCCATTATCGCCGCCGGACTTCTGGCCCTCTTCTCCACCACAGCAATGGCTAACGAGACGCTGATCGTCGGCGCCACGCCGGTACCGCATGCGGAAATCCTGGAGTTTGTGAAGCCCGTGTTGGCAAAGGAAGGCGTCGATTTACAGATCAAAGTATTTAACGATTTTATACAGCCCAATCAGCAGCTGGCGGAGAAACACCTCGACGCTAACTACTACCAGTACCGTCCGTTTCTCGATAACTACAACCAGACCCGGCATACCAACCTTGTTCCGGTGGTCGGGGTGCATATCGAACCTTTCGGCGCCTACTCCAGCAAATACACGAGTCTCACCGCGGTGCCGGACGGGGCGACGATCGCCATTCCTAACGATCCGGTGAACACCGGACGCGCGCTGGTGATGTTAAGCAACGCCGGGCTGATTACCCTCAAGGATCCGCACAATCCGCAATCGGCAACGAAGGACATCACCAGCAACCCGCATCACTTTAAAATCCGCGAACTGGAGGGCGCCATGCTGGCGCGGGCGGTGAAGCAGGTCGACCTCGCCTTTATCTTTGCCAACTATGCGCTGGAGGCCGGTATCGACACCGATAAAGCGTTGCTGGTGGAAAAAGGCAGCGATCTGTACGTCGAATATCTGGTGGCGCGTCCGGACAATATTCAGGACCCGGGCATTCAGAAACTGGCGCAAGCGCTGCATTCGGACGCCGTTCGTCAGTTCATTCTGACGCGTTATCAGGGCAAAATTTTACCCGGATTTTAATCACCGCGGGCAGCGGCGACAGCCGCTGCCCGGGCAAACGGAGCGCATCATCGTGACGCATATCCCCGCCCCACCGATCCATATTGAGTTTGCTGGTATCAGCAAAGCCTATCCTAACGGCGTGCAGGCGCTACAGGACATTGACCTGACCATCCGTCAGGGCGAAATTTTCGGCATCATCGGCCGCAGCGGCGCCGGAAAATCCACCCTGCTGCGCCTGTTTAATCGCCTGGAAAGTGCCGATAGCGGCGAGATGTTCATCCACGGCGAGTCGACCGTTCGCTACTCCCCGCGCCAGCTGCGCGACCTGCGTCGGCGGGTGGCGATGATTTTTCAGCACTTTAACCTGATGGCCACCAAAACCGTGGCGCAGAATATTGCGCTGCCGCTGAAGATGGCTGGCATCCCGGCCGGCGAACGTCAGCGGCGGGTTACGGAAATGCTTGAGCTGGTGGGCCTCAGCGCCCTGCGCGACAGCTACCCTGCCCGCCTTTCCGGCGGCCAGAAACAGCGAACCGGCATCGCCCGGGCGCTGGTCACTCAACCGGAAATTCTGCTGTGCGATGAGGCAACTTCGGCGCTGGATCCGGAAAACACCTTGTCGGTGTTAACCCTGCTGAAGGAGATTAACCAGCGCCTGGGGCTGACTATCGTGCTGATCACTCACGAAATGGAGGTTATTCGCACCCTCTGCGATCGGGTCAGCGTGCTCGAAGGCGGACGCATTGTCGAACAGGGGGAGGTCTGGCGCGTGTTTGGCAACCCGCAGCATCCGGTGACGCGAGCTATGCTCGGCCTGCAGCTCCCCGACCGCCCGGAGGCCGGGCCATCGCTGCGCGACGGCGAGCAGATCGTGACCTTACGGTTTGACGGCAGCAGCGGTCGCGAACCCAATCTGCAGCATATCGCCAGCCTGCTGGGGGGCGACGCCCGCCTGCTGTACAGCAACTGCGAGCGTATCCAGGGCCGGGTCATCGGCCAGCTGCAGGTCCGGCTGAGCGGGCCGCTGGCCGCCAGCGCGCTGGTGCAGGATGGCTGGGTCGCGGACAGCATTTTGACCCACCCTCTTCAGGCAGCGGAAACCACTGCGCCATAGCCATAGAATGGAATTATATTTCCGATCCTTTGCTAAGGATAATTGGTTATAAATCATAGCGTTTCAGTGTTAGACAGGGCGAAGTGCGCCTCTTATCTTTCGTCATGAATTGTAAATCACCACGCAATCACTTGATGAGGTAGCACTTTTGTCCAGATTACAACAAGGATTAAAAACCCAAAAAACCCGCTTCGCCCTGGCGCTAAAAGTGGCCCTGCTCGGCGGCGTGGTAGCATTTTCTTCTGCTGTCTTTGCTGAGGGTCTCCTGAAAGAAGGCATCACCCCGGCCACTGACGCCAGTCAGATCCCGGCCAGCGCCAAGCTGCGTAAAGACACGGTGGTGGCCGGGATCTCCGAGCCGCAGGGGATCTTTAACCCCTACTTTTTCGTCAACGGCTGGGATGAGAACGTCACGAACGTCATTTTTTCACGCCTGATCGACTGGGACAGCCAGGGCAAGCTGGTCCCGGGGCTGGCGGAGAGCTGGACGGTCAGCCCGGACAGTAAAGTCTATACCATTAAATTGCGCCCTGGTCTGACCTTCAGCGATGGTTCACCGCTGACGGCGGAAGATGTCGCCTTTACCCTGACGGTCCTGCTCGACCCCAAATATGATGGCGATACCGACATCACCCTGGCCAATATCGCTGGCGGCGCAGAATACAAAGCCGGCAAGGCTGACAGCGTCAGCGGCCTGAAGGTCATCGACCCGCTCACTCTTCAGGTGACCACCACCCAGCCAGGCGCCACCACGCTGGCCAAAATTGGCGGGCCAGTGCTGTCGAAAGCCTGGTACGGCAAAGGATATCAACGGGGACATCTCGACTATCTGCGCTCACTGCACGGCAAGCCGCTGGGCAACGGCCCTTACGTGTACGATACCTATATTCCCGGTCAGGAAATTCGCTTCCATGCCAATAGCCATTTTTACCGTGGGACGCCGCCAACGCCGCGCTTTATCTATCGCGTGACCAATCCGTCGACCAACTTCCAGTTGTTCCAGACCGGGGAGACCGACTACGACGCCTTTACCTCGCGTCCTGACGATATCGAACAGCTGAAGATGCTCGGCTTCGCCAACATTAATCTTTACGGCTCCAGCGACTACAGCCAGGTGGAATTCAACGTTCATCGTCCGGCGCTGCAGGATAAGCGGGTACGCCAGGCGCTGATTTACGGCCTGGACCGGCAGAAGCTGATCGACGTGGTCTATCAGGGGTACGGCAAAGTCGCCATCGAGCCGATCGCCCCGATCTCCTGGGCCTTTAACGCAGAAGGCGTCAATCCTTACCATTACGATCCGGCGCAGGCGAAAAAGCTGCTGGATGAGGCCGGCTGGAAAGCTGGCGCCGACGGTATCCGCGTCAAAGAGGGCCAGCGCCTGGAGCTGACCCTGCTGGTGAGCAAGAAGGTGCTCAACGATGCGTTGATCCCCATCGCCAAAGAGAACTGGCGGCAGATCGGCGTGCTGCTTAAGCCGCAGGTGGTGGATTTCAACGCTCTGATGGCGCAGCGCAAAGCCGGAAATTACGATCTCGCCTCGTTCAGCACCAGCACTCTCAACGACCCGCACGACGGGGTATGGGATTTCTACAGCAGCGAAGCTAAAGAGTCCGGCTACCACAACGCGGAGGTCGATAAGCTGATTAACGCCGGCAACGCGGTGCTCGACATCGAAAAGCGCAAGCCGATCTATCACCAGCTGTATAAAGTGCTGGCCGACGATCCGCCGGTGATCCTGCTCGGCTATCGCAACATCCTTTCCGCCAGCAGCGCCCGCGTCACCGGCTTTAAACCGGATATCTACAACGGCCTGACCGGCAGCCTGCCGGATGTGAAAATCGTTAAGTAAATCCCCTGGCCGCCGGGTTAACCGGCGGCTGATGCGAGATCGTCATGAAAAATTTCATCCTGAGGCGCCTGCTGCAAACGCTGCCGATGCTACTGCTGGCCTCGTTCATTATTTTTATGCTGTTTGCCAAAACCCCCGGCGACTTTATCGATGGCAATATTACCCTGACCGCCGCCCGCGCTGCGGAGCTGAAGGCGATCTATGGCCTCGACCAGCCGCTGTTCACCCGCTATCTCCACTGGCTGGGACAGCTTCTGCGCGGCGATTTAGGTTTTTCGCTGCAGTATCAGATCCCGGTCAGCCAACTGCTCAATCAGTACATCTGGAACTCTTTTCTGCTGGCCAGCGTCGCGCTGGTCTTTTACTGGGGCATTGGCCTGGCGGTCGGCGTGGTGTCGGCCCTGCGACCTGGCTCCTGGTTTGATCATCTGGTGAGCGTTGCGGTGTTTGCCGCCATGTCATTCCCCACCTTTTTCCTCTGCCTGTT
This sequence comes from Klebsiella sp. GG_Kp175, assembly GCF_040062325.1. NCBI lineage: Bacteria > Pseudomonadati > Pseudomonadota > Gammaproteobacteria > Enterobacterales > Enterobacteriaceae > Klebsiella > Klebsiella sp. GG_Kp175. The sequence continues at coordinate 53,177 of NZ_JBEAFX010000012.1, forward strand.
GCTGATTAAATGGTTTGCCGTCGATCTCCACTGGCTGCCGGTAGGCGGGATGACCAATACCGGCAGCGACGAAAGCGGCTGGCAGTATGTGCTGCAAGTGGCTGCCCACCTGGCGCTGCCGGTGCTGGCGCTGGTGATGCTGCAGGCGGGCAGCCTGACGCGCTATGTGCGCGCCAGTATGCTCGACGTGGTGAAAATGGATTTTATCCGTACCGCCCGCGCCAAGGGATTACATGAGCGCACGGTGATCCTTAAACATGCGTTGCGCAACGCCCTGCTGCCGATCATCACCCTGCTGGGCTTTGAGCTGCCGGGGCTGTTCTCCGGGGCGATCATTACCGAAAAGGTATTCAACTGGCCGGGGGCAGGCCACATCCATATCGACTCGCTGGCCGCCCGCGACTATCCGGTGCTGATGGGGTTTACTCTGTTTCTGGCGGTGCTGACGATAGTCGGTAATTTGCTCGCCGACGTGCTGTACGCCTGGGCCGATCCGCGTATTCGGGTGAGGTCATGATGATCCTGTCTTACTTTGCTTCCCGTCGCCGCCAGCGGCAGGCGGCTATCCCGGTGCTGGCGCACATTACCCCCTCTCCCTGGCGCCAGGGATGGCGACAGCTGCGCCGTAACCGGCTAGCCATGTTCTGCCTGATCCTGCTGGCCGTAATGGCGGTGTGGTGCGTGCTGGGGCCCGTCTGGTCGCCGTGGAAAGATGATGCCACCGACGCCTTGAGCATCAACCAACCGCCCGGCGCGGAACACTGGCTGGGGACCGATTTCCTTGGTCGCGATATCTACACCCGCCTGCTGCTGGCCGGGCGCATCTCGCTGATTATCGGCCTGCTGACCATGGTGATGTCGGTATTCCTCGGCTATCTGCTCGGCGCCCTCTCGGGTTATGTCGGTGGGTTAACCGACAGAGTGATCATGCGCGTGGCCGACCTGGTGATGACCATCCCTGGATTGCCGCTGTTGATTGTTGCCGGGGCGATGCTTTCCGAGCTCGATTTTTCCCCGGACTCGCGCATCTATATGGTGGTGGTAATGCTCAGCCTGCTGGAGTGGCCCCGACTGGCGCGGCTGGTGCGCGGGCAATGTCTCTCCCTGCGCGAACGCGATTTTATGCTGGCCACCCAAGTACTGGGCCTGTCGGCGCGTCGCCGGCTGTTTGGCCACCTGCTGCCGAATACCATTCCGATTCTGGTGGTGATGGCGACCATGGCTGTCGCCAACGCCATTCTCAGTGAATCCGCGCTGAGCTATCTCGGCCTCGGCGTGGTGCCGCCAACGCCGTCGTGGGGCAATATGATGGATGCCGCCAATAGCCTGATTGATTTCCAGCGCCGTCCCTGGCTGTGGATGCCGCCTGGGATCGCCATCTTTCTCACCGTGATCGCCATTAACGTGCTGGGCGATGGCCTGCGCGACGCCATGGATCCCAATATGAAACCGAGGCTGAAATGACCCTACCGTTAGTCTCTTTTAATCATCTCTCCGTCTCTTTCGCTGGCGAACGTCATCGCGTGCGCGCGGTGCAGGACGTCTCTTTCACGATTCAGGCCGGGCAAACCGTTGGCGTGGTGGGCGAGTCCGGCTGCGGCAAAAGCGTCACCGCCATGGCGCTGATGGGCCTCCTGCCGTCGCAGGCAGCGCGCATCGACGGCGGCGAAATTCGTTTCGCGGACCGCGATCTGCTGCGGCTGAACCCCAGACAGATGGCCGACCTGCGCGGCCACCAGCTGGCCATGATCTTTCAGGAACCGATGTCGGCCCTGAACCCGGTGTTGACCATCGGCGAACAGCTGTGCGAACCAGCGATCCGCCACCTCGGCGCCACGCCGAAAGCCGCCTGGCAGCTGGCTACCCGGCTGCTAAGCGAGGTCGGCCTGGCGCGCGGCGACAGCCTGATGGCCAGCTACCCCCACCAGCTATCCGGCGGCATGCTGCAGCGGGTGATGATCGCCATGGCGCTGAGCTGTCAGCCCAAACTGCTGATTGCCGACGAACCGACCACCGCGCTGGACGTCACCGTGCAGGCGCAAATCCTGCGCCTGCTGCGGGACCGGGCGCGGGCCAGCCAGATGGCGATGATGCTGATTACCCACGACCTGGGGGTGATCGCGCAGATGGCCGAACAGGTGGTGGTGATGTATGCCGGGAGGATCGTGGAACAGGGCGCCACGGCGGAGGTGCTACGCCATCCGCAGCACCCTTATACGCGGGGGCTCATCGCCTCCCGCCCGGTGCCGGGCGAGCGGCGTCGGCGACTGTACTCGATTCCCGGTCAGGTACCGGATCTGGCCGCCCTGCCGGCGGGCTGCGCTTTTGCCGGGCGCTGCGAACGGGCGACGCCGCGCTGCCGGGAGGCGATTCCGCCGCTGCTCGGCGAGCGCCAGCGGGCCGCCTGCTTTTATAGCGAATTTGCGGAGGCGACAGCATGAGCGATCGCTATGTTATTGAAGTGGATGGATTGAAGAAGTATTTTCCGCTGCGCGACGGCCTCTTTGGCCAGCAGACCGGCGAGCTTCGCGCGGTGGACGGCGTCAGCTTTAACATCCGTCCGGGCACTATTTTTGGCCTTGTGGGTGAGTCCGGCAGCGGCAAAACCACCGTCGGCCGAACCCTGCTTGGCCTGTACGAGAAGAGCGCCGGCAGCGTGAAATTTCACGGTCAGGAGCTGGCCGACCTGACCGCGCCTGCCCTGCGCGCCATACGGCCGAGGATGCAGCTGGTATTTCAGGATCCCTACAGCTCGCTGAACCCGCGGCTGCGTATTGGCGAGGCGATAGGCGAAGCTATGCTGCAGCACAAGCTCTGCACCCGCGATGAGCTCTATGACCGGGTGATCGACGTGATGAAGATCTGCGGCCTGGCGCCGGAACACTACGCCCGCTTCCCGCATCAGTTTTCCGGCGGCCAGCGCCAGCGGATCGGTATTGCCCGGGCGCTGATCCTCAACCCGGATTTTATCGTCGCCGATGAGCCCATCTCGGCCCTCGATGTGTCGATTCAGGCGCAGATCATCAATTTGTTTTCCGACCTGCGCGACGACCGCGGCGTCACGTTTCTGTTTATCTCCCACGACCTCGGGGTGGTGGAGCATTTATGTGACGATGTGGCGGTGATGTATCTCGGGCAACTGGTGGAAAGCGCCAGCCGCGATGCGCTGTTCAGCCGCCCCCTCCATCCCTACACCCGCGCTCTGCTAGCCGCGGTGCCGACCCTCGACCCGCACAGCGAACCGCAGGCGCTGGTGCAAGGCGAGATCCCGGATCCGACCAATCCTCCCGCCGGCTGCCGCTTTTCATCTCGCTGCCCGCAGGCCGGCGATCGGTGCCGCAGAGAAGCTCCGGCGCTGCGCGAGGTGGCCCCTGGCCATCGAGTGGCCTGCCATTGGGTCGCGTCCTGAGCGCGGCCGACGGGGGTTATTTATTTCTAAACAACCGGTCGATTGTGCGCAGCGGCGCCAGGATTTACTATCCGCTCCGTCTTGTGAGACGCGTTATGAATGAAGCGTAATATTTTTGTTCATTTTTGCCCGATGGCTTCGGGCATTTTTTTGCGACACGCCCGGGAGCGATCCTGCCGGCGACAAATTTAGCGGGGCGCGGTCGCCCGTCTGTCAAAACGCAGCAATGGAATTGCTCGCCCGCTTCCCGCTATTCCTTAATGACCTTCCCGTGAAATCCCGGAAAAAAATAAGACTATATGAGATTGCCTGAGGCATAGCGTTATCTTATTTTTTAAGCGTGTACTCCACATTAAGGAAGCAAGATCATGCTTAAGCGTCGCACTATTAAAACAGCACTGGCGGCGGTTATTTCTCTCGCCGTCATGGCGGCACCGGCCTATGCCAACCCGGGTAACGGTAATGGCAATGGCAATGGCGGCGGTAATCACGGGAACAGTGGTAACCATGGCAATAGCGGCAATCATGGTAACAGCGGTAACAGCGGCGACCATGGTAATAAAGGACAAAATAAAGGTCAGTCCACCGCCGATCATGGCAACCGCAAAAACTACGGCAAGCCGGACCACGTCGACAGCGATATTAGCTTCTCACGGGCGCGCTCCCTGGCCGTGAACTACGGTCTGGTCGGCTATCAGGCGCTGCCTCCGGGTATCGCCAAAAATGTCGCCCGCGGCAAACCGCTCCCTCCGGGTATCGCGAAAAAGACCCTGCCAGCTTCTATGATTAACGATCTGCCCTATTATCCGGGCTATGAATGGAGGGCGGTCGGCGATGACCTGGTGCTGGTAGCGCTGAGCACTGCCATTGTCACCGCCGTGATTAACGGTGTGTTTGACTAACTCACCTGCTTATTGAAAAGCCTCGCCCCGGCGAGGCTTTTTTTGTGCCTTGCGCTGGCGAGTGACAACTCGCTGGCATCATCGCTAAGATAATGGCTCAACCAACCCGGGACCGACTATGGACAAAGACACTGTAGTGACGCTGTTGAAGTACAAGCGCTGGATTGACCTTGCCACCTTACAGGCGATCCGCACGATAGACGGAACAGTACATGGCGAAAAACGCCACCTGACCCTCAGGCTGATGAACCATATCCATGTCGTTGACATGATTTTCCGGGCGAATCTGCGCGGCAGGACGCACGGTTACACCGCGCTGAATACCCCCGAGACGCCAACCATTGATGCGCTGGAAACGGCAATGACCGCCTGTACGGACGAATACATTCACTACGTCAGCGCCATGACCCCCGCCGATTTCCACGAACGTATCGCCTTCAAATTTGTCGACGGCGGCGACGGCAATATGACCGCGATGGAGATGCTGAACCACATGCTCTTTCACGGCGCCTATCACCGCGGCGCGGTGGGCTGGATGATTGGCGAATGCGGCGGCGTGCCGCCGAAAGATGTGCTGACCGTTTTCCTGCGCGACCATCATTCCTGAGGATGCGAGACCATCAGCCGTGAATCGCGCGGATGATCAGCAGCAGTTCTGCCTGATTACGGGTGTGGGTTTTCCGGTACAGGGCGCTAAGGTGGGTTCTGATGGTGGCGATAGATACGCCCAGATGTAAGGCGCACTCATCCGGCGTCATGCCCCGCACCAGCAGCTCCGCCACCGCATTTTCGGCAGGCTTGACGTTAAACAGTTCCATCAAGGCGCTGCCGGTGAGAAACGGCTCGGGAATAATCACGCAGGCCATCCCGGTCTGGCGGGCCGCCGGGATCACGAGGATCGGTTTCGGCTGACGCCCGGCGGTATAGCACACCCCTGCCCTCGGCGGCTCTGCCGTCCGGGTGGCCTGCTCGATAGCCCGTTTCAGTTTTTTGCTGTCGGTATCAAGGCACAGCGTATCGCCCCCGTTATACCAGGAGAGGCGGGCGTTGGCGCGCAGGTAGCGTTCGGCATGCGCGCTGGCGTAGAGAATTTTACCGCCATGATCCACCAGCCATACAGGGTAGATCCCGTTGTCCATCACCGCGCTCTGGTATTGTATGGTGTCTCGCAGCTGTTCAAATCGGGCGTGAAGCTGGCAGGCGGTTTTTAGCGCCGGGATCAAACGCCTGAACAGCTCAAACTGCGCCGGCTGTGGATAAGCCGCCGTATTGGCCGTCATCAGTGACAAATAGGTGGCATAGCCATTGAGGGTGCACAGCTTGACGCTGGTAAGATTATTCAGATCGTTGGGGTGATGAAACTCATTGTAATAGACGCTGCCGGCAATAAATTTATCGCCTAAATACTCGCGGTCCCGGTACATTTGCCCGACCGGTAACGCGGTCAATATTTTTTCGGCGGGATCGATGGCCAGAAACACGTCGCGATAGGCGGTAAAGACTTTTTCCTCGAGCAGGAGTGAATCGGTCAACAGGTGCGCATTGCCTTTATCGTAGAACAGAAATGCCGCGTACTGATGGCCGGTGAGGAACGCCAGTTTCTGCAATGCCGATTTCCACAAATCGGGATCCAGGGTGGCCATCAGCACCGTTTCCAGGATCTCGATATAAATCAGTTCAGGATCACTCGCCATACCGCCACCTGTGAGTCACTGTTTCCGCGGCCGGAGCGGCGCATGTGGCCGCCCTGATCAGCATAGTTCCGCCAGCGAAACAATGACAGTCCCGGTTCGCTGAGCGGACCGGGAAAGGCGGTTGCCGGGAGCGTGACGCCAATGCGCTATCAAGGGGGCTCAGGATCCGCTGTTGCGGGTTTGGAAATCGCTCCCCTTCCGGCATAGCGTCCGCCAGACCATCAGGGCGCACAGCAGGGTGACGACCGCCAGCCCGCTAAACAGTAGCGTATAAGCAGAGTCATAGCTCTCGCGCAGCGCCCGGAGGGAAAAGTCAGGCAAAAGCGCAGCCGCCTGCGGCATATTGCCGGCTCCCAGCCAGCCTGCGGCGCGGTGAATCACCTCGGGGGCATACCCGTGAACGCGACTCTGCAGGGTCAGGGTATTGCTTGCCGTTAATACCGCGGAGACTATCGCCAGGGCGATCCCCTCACCGGCAACGCGAACGGTGTTGAACAGGCCTGCCGCCATACCGGCTTTCGCCACCGGCACAGCGGATATCGCCAGGCCGTCCATCAACCCCCAGGGAAGCGCCGCCCCCGCCCCACAGAGGATCAACGCCAGCACCAGTTGCGGAAGATGGTTACTGTGAAAAGCATTCCCCAGCAACAGCAACCCGACGGAGGCCATCATCAGCCCTCCCGTGGATACCCGCCCCGGTGAAAACCAGCGGGTAAGCAGGACCGCAACGGATGGGAAAATCAGCATCGGCGCGGTCAGCGCCATCAGATACAGCGCGCTCTTCGACTCACTCATCCCCTCTCCGCCCATAAAATGCAGTGGAACAACAATCAGCAGGACCACGTAGCAACAGCAGGTGGCGACAGGCAGCAACAGTACGCCGACAAAACGCGGATGGCGCAGCAGGGAGAGTTCCAGCACCGGGTTGCTCACCCTCCGGCAGCGCACGGCAAACGCCACGAACAGTCCCGCCGACGCGATGAACAAGGCCAGCGTGGTCAGCGATAAAAAGCCGCGGGCCGGAATGACCATAAGCGATGCAGTAAACAGCATCAGAGCCAGCGTAAACAGGGTTAAGCCGAGGTTGTCAGGTGTCCGCGGCTGGCTTTGTTCTGCCGCCGGCAGATACGCCAGACCGATAAGCAGTACCATCGCCGAGAGCAGCGCAAACAGGGCGTATACGCCGCGCCAACCCACCGCGTCGGTCATGAAGCCGATCAGCAGCGGGCCGAACGCCAGGCCGGCGCCGAACACCGTGCCCAGGATGCTGAATGCCCGCGTCCGCTGAGCACCATCATACAGCTGGGCCAGCGCCGCACTGCCGCTGGCTAAAATCATCGCCGCGGCCAGACCTTGCAGCGCCCTCAGCACGCCTGACAGGAAGAGATTGTGCGTCAGACAAAACAGCAGGCTGCTCAGGCAAAACAGCGCGGCGCCGGCGATAAAAATACGTTTTCTGTCGATGGCATCCGCCGTCACCCCTGCGGCCAGCAAAAAGCTGCCGAAAGTCAGCATAAAGCCATTGGTCAGCCACGACAGCGCAGCGGGAGAGCCGCCCAGCGACTGCTGTATCGCGGGGGTGGTCATGACGCCGCCGGTAAAACTTAACGGCAGCAGCAAGGCCGCCATAAAGACAGAAAGCGCCGCCAGGGCGCTGGCGTATCGGGAAGGTGTTCTGGCGGTGAGTAACATCGGGCGGCCCTCATCAGTCGGCAAGGAATGAATAAACTATCGCCATCCTATTGCGGATGTTCTTGCCGATAAATAGACTGAAAATATCTTCTTAAGAGACATAAGGTTTATAATCAATGGACAGCCTCACCTCGCTGACGTCCTTTGTCCGCACCGCCGAAATGCTAAGCTTTGTTCAGGCCGCCAGGCTGCTGGGCATATCTGCCTCGGCGGTGGGTAAGAATGTCGCCCGCCTTGAGCATAAACTGGGGGTCCGGCTGTTCAACCGCAGCACCAGAAACGTCAGCCTGACGGCGGAGGGGGCCGCGTTTCTGACCCGCTGCCAGAGTATCCTGGAGCAGATCCAGGAGGCCGAGTCTGAGCTGACCAGCAGTCTTTCACAGCCCACCGGTAAACTGAGGATTTCACTGCCTGTCATCGGCTACCGCCTGTTGCTCCCTGCCCTCACCGCCTTTAGCCGTCTTTATCCGCAGGTTGAACTGGATCTCGATTTTAGTGACCGGCTGGTCAATCTGATCGATGAAGGATTTGATGTCGCTATCCGCAGCGGCGAACTAGCGGACTCCCGCTTGATCGCCAGAAAGCTGGGGGGCTTTCGTTTTGTGCTCTGCGCCAGTCCGGCCTATCTGGCGGAATACGGCGTTCCCGGCTCGCCAGCGGAATTAGCGGCGCACAAGTGCATTTTTTTTCGCTTCCCCGCGACAGGGCTGATCCAGCCCTGGGAACTGCGCGATATGCGGCTGACGGGAGATTTCAGGGCCGCTGCCATTATGACAGTCAATAACATTGAGGCCGCCATTCGCTTAAGCGCGGCGGGGATGGGCATCGCTTATGTGCCTGATTTTGTCGTGCGCGAGGCCATCAACGAGGGACAACTGCAGGAGGTGTTGCCCGGCTGTTGCGTCAAGGATGGGCATTTCTCGGTCCTGTGGCCCGCCAGCCGCTACCTGTCACCGCGAATACGCTGTTTTATCGATTTTATGGCTGCGGCAGAGATACCCTTGCCACCCGTATCGGCAAGCCCTACCCCCTGAAAAGCTCAGCGCCGGATGTCCTGCCGCGCGGCCAGCGAAAGCCGGCGGCAGGACATACCACTCAAGGGAGCATCTTACCCTTTGGCAAAATTGGCCTGGATCCGCTGCTGCAGATAATCCTCGGCGCTGATGGGCGGGTACTTTCTCTGCGGCCCGAGGATCTCGACATCTTTATTGGCCTGGCAGAAAAACGCCAGGCTGTAGCGCGGCCCCTGATATTCGTGGGGCAGCGGGTTTCTCACCCGGTGGAAGTTAGACGGCAACTGGTCGTCGCTCCAGCGCATTAGCATATCGCCGATATTGCAGGTGATGACCTCTTCGCGCGGCTCAATGCTGGTCCACTGCTGGCTTTCGCGGTCCTTGCCGGGACAAACCTGCAGGCCGCCCTGACCGGGGCGCTGGAACAGCAGCGTCAGACAGTCAAAATCGGTATGCGCGCCGGCCCGCCACATTCCCTGCTGCGACTGCTCGGTTGCATAGTAGTGCAGCATGCGCAAGGTGCTCTGATAGGTGTCACGCTGCGGATCGTGCGCGGTGGTGAAAAACGATTCCGGAAAACCGAGCTTTAACGCAAAGCAGGAGAGGATCTTCATCCCCAGCTGCCAGCACTGCGATTCAAACCCGAGCATCGTCTGTCGGAAGCCTGGCAGCTCCCGATCGCTGGGCCAGCGCCCATCCATCAGCGGGCGGGTTATCTGATAGGACTCTTTTTGATCCGGCGTGCGGGTCGACGGCCGAACCTGCGCCTTGCTCTCCCAGCCGGCGTTGCCGGCCAGCGGATACTGGCGCTTCACCTCGTCGGGCAGGTTGAAAAACGCCTCGGTCGTGCTGAACGCCTGGCGGATCTCCGCCAGCGGAATACCATGGTGGCTGACCTGGAAGAAGCCGATCTCCACCGCCGCCTCCCACAGTTGTTCGGCAATATCATGTTTTCTTTCGGCAAAGTTCGACAGGTCGATACAGCGCACTTCGCGGGTGAAGGTCTCTTCGCCCTCGGCGCCCATCAGCGCCTCTTTTTCCAGTTCCTGTAAGGCATAGCGTTGATTCTGGGTGGTTGCGTTCATCGTCATTATCCTGTTATCAGTTAAACAGCGGCGCGCTGTTGGAGGGTACGGACGGCCGCCAGCGCGTCGTGGCGCATCGCGTCAAGGTCGAGACCGGGAATGGCGTCATCTTCCACGATGGGTCGGCCATTGAGCAGCAGCGCCTTCAGCGCGGCGCGCCCGCCGCAGGCCACCGGGCCAATGGCCATATCGTGCAGGCCGAAGTAGCGCGGATCGTCCAGCCGGTAAATGGCGAGGTCCGCCTGCATCCCGACCTGCAGAGTGCCGCTCTGCGCTAAGCCGAGGATCTGCGCCCCGCCGGCGCTGCCCCAGCGCACCACATCCTCCACCGTGGCCGCATCGGCCCCGCCCTCGAAGGTGCCTCCGGCGTAGCGCGGCTGCGCCAGCATCCCCTTGCGCGCGCGCTGCAGCAGCCATGCGGCGTGGGCTTCGCTTTGCATATCCGCCGCCTCATTGGAGGCAGCGCCATCCACCCCCAGCGAGACCGGGACCCCGGCCTGCTCCAGCGCCAGCAGATCGGCGATGCCGCTGCCCAGCCGACCGTTGCTTTGCGGGCAATGGGCGATGCCGGTTCCGGTGCGGCCCAGCAGGGCAATCTCCTCCGGCAGCAGCTTCACCAGATGGGCAAACCACACGTCATTTCCCAGCCAGTCATGCTCCGCGCAGAACTGCACCGGCGTCATGGCGAATTTCTGCCGCGCGGCGTCAAGATAATCGACGGTTTCCGATAAATGGCTGTGCAGCCGGATCCCCAGCTGGCGGGCCAGCTTCGCCATCTCCCGCAGCTGGGCGCCCGGCGCGGAGTGCAGGACGGTAGTGGGCGCCATCACCACCCGGCGCAGAGAATCGGGCCGGGGGTCGTGATAGCGGCTGACCAGCCGTTCGATATCCGCCATATAGCCGTCGAAGGTTTCCGGACGCAGCGCCACCGGCAGATCCTGTTCCACCGCCCGCCCCTGGGTCGCCCCACCCCGGCACAGAACGATGCGCATCCCCAGCGCTTCCCCTTCGCTGAAGACAATCTCCGAGGTATCGAAAGGCATATCTGGCCAGTACAGGTAGTTGTGATCCGCCACGCTGGCGCAGCCCGAGCGCAGAAGCTCCACCAGGCCAATGCGCACCGCCAGACGAAAAGTATGCTCATCGAAAGCCGCGCGAAAGCGGTACGGCGTGGCGCTCAGCCAGGCCGTCAGGCTCTGGTTCAGCCCCTGCGGCTCGCCCTTCAGCAGCGACTGAAAAAGATGGTGGTGCGTGTTCACCCATGCCGGATAGATCACACAGTCGCGGGCATCGATCTGTCGCTCTTCCGGCAGCGGCGTCAGGCTGCCGATGGCCGCAATCTTGCCGTCGCGGATGCGAATATCTGGCCCGGCCAGCCGCGCCGCCTCTCCGGGCAGACCGCTGAGGATGGCATGGGCATTTTTAATCATTAATGACATGGCGTCGCTCCTCAGGGTTTAACCTGCATGGCCTGAACAAATTCGGTGGTGTAGGCCTGTTTCCAGTCGGTGGCCGCCGCCAGCAGACCGGCGCTGACCATAAAATCGCGGGTCTTCTGCCAGCGCGCGTCGGTCATCGTCCCCCAGCCCTGGCTGGCGGCATCCCCGCCGTCGATCAGATGATGCTCACGGATCTGGGTCACGCCCCAGGCGAGCAGATCGTCGGTCATTTTCGGATTGTCCTGCTTAATCAGCGCATTGCCCGGCGCCGGATCCTTGAGATAGCTCACCCAGCCCTCCATTGAGGCGCGGACAAACTTCGCCATCGCCGCTTTACGCTCGGCGATGGTGTCCGGGCGGGCGATAAGAATGCCGCCATAGGGAGGGTAACCATGCTCAGAAAAGAGGAAGAAGTTCGCCTTCACCCCAGCCTTCTGCACCTGGAACACCTCGGAGCTGACATAAGCCTGCTGGGCGACAGCGTCGTCGACGACAAAGGGTTGAATATTGAAGGTGTAGGGGCGAACCTGAGCGTCGCTCAGCTGGTATTGTGCCTTCAGCCACGGCCACCATGTCGCCTGACCGGAGCTGGAGACCAGAATGGTTTTATCTTTCAGCCCCTGCAGGGAGGTGACATCGGCGTGGGTCAGCAGCCCCTGGGGATCGTACTGAAAGGGAGCGGCAATGGCTTTCGCCTGGAAGCCGCGCTGAATGCCTTCCAGCAGCTGCAGATCGTAACCGATGATCACATCGGCCCGCTTCGACAACAGCAACTGCATGCCGTTGACCTGGGGGCCACCGGAGCGGATCTCGACGTCGAGACCATATTTTTTGTACAGCCCAGTGGCCTGAGCCTGATAATAACCCCCCTGCTCCGCCTGAGCGTACCAGGAGGTCAGCAGAACGATTTTCTCCTCGGCCTGAACGGCCAGCGAGACACCGCCGAGGGCCATCAGGCCCAGCCAGCGTAAACCCCGGGGAAGGCGTGCGCCTGTTTTCATTATCCCTCTCCTCTTTACGCCGGGAGGGGGAGCGAGCGAATGTGGCTCAGCCTCCCATCCCGGTCAACATTGAACCGCGACATGGTGACTGAGCAATGTCCCGTATGGATAACCCGTACTGACCGCTTCTACTCACACTTAGCTATACAAAAACAATGCCAGATTTTATCGCCCGCGCGCGGCCGCGCAAAATCGCCTGCGCCGCCGCCCTGGGGCATGCAACCTTTGATTCATGCACACAAAAAACGCACCATTATGGTGCGCTAATGAATGATTTTAGTGCCTGCCGGTCTCTCACAGCTGGCTGAAGAGCATCTCCAGCTGGTTCAACATCATCGAGGCGGCAAGTGAAAGCTGGCGGGCGGGCGAGACGCACAGCGCCAGCGTGAAAGGCTTAAGCTGCGGATCGGTAAGCGGCACAAACGCCAGCTGGCCGGACTCGATCTCATCGAGAATATCCAGCCGGCACAGGATGCCGATACCCATCTGCTCTTTAATCAGGGTGCGGATCATGTGGATGTTATTCGACACCGCCACCTCCTTCACCTCGTTGCCGCTGATGTTCACCAGCGCCTCTACCGGTTCGCTGATCATCAATGGGGCGGAGGGCAGGATAAACGGGTAGTCGATGCACTGGCTAAAGCGCACAGCGCTGCGGCTGGCCAGCGGATGGCCGGTCGGCACCACGATCCCCATATTCATTTCGGCAAACGCCCTCACCTGCAGTTCACGGGAGGTCTGCGGATTGAGCATGATGCCGAAATCCGCCTCGCCGGAGATCAGCGCCTGCTGGATGTGGATATTGTTGATGGTGGTCAATGTAAAAGAGATGTTGGGATAATGTTTATGCACCTCTTTGAGCATCGTCGAAAAGAAATGCCGGTTAATGGCATCGATGGTGGCGATGCGCACATGCCCGCGCCGCAGTCCGCGCAGGTCATCCAGCTGCTCACAGACCCGGGTAAAGTCCTTTTTCCAGTTATTGGCCGCATGCAGCAGCAGCTCCCCGGCGGCGGTCAGCCGCAGCCCGGTGGGATGGCGCTCGAAGAGCGGCATCGCCAGCTCCTGTTCCACGCGCAAAATCTGACGGTCGATAGAGGACGCAGAGACATGCAGCGCCTCTGACGCTTTACGAAAAGACCCCTGACGGGCCACTTCAGTGAAATAGAGCAGAAATCGGGAGAAGGCAAACATCGTTTGGGTGCTCTCTTTTTTGCAACGGGTTGTGCGAATCAAAGCTCTGGACGCAACAGTTTTATCACAATACCGTAGCATTCATAGCGGAGAAACGATCGTTTCACCCATTTTCTTGCACGCCGGACAGTTCACCGCGAAGGGGAGTTATCTCTTCGCCGACCCTGGCCGCCCTGCAGACAGCGGAATGAGGGAGAGTAAACGGTAATGCACAGCCACGATTTTATTTCGGTCTCGGTCGGGGAAATACGGCCTAACGGCGAGGGAAATCTGTCTTTAATATTGCAGGCAGCGGCCGGGGAAATATTACCGGCCTACTCCGCCGGGGCGCATATCGATATTATTATTCCCGGCGTCGGCTCCCGGCAGTATTCCCTGTGCGGCACGCCTGACCGCAGTAATACTTATGAAATTTGCGTCAGACTGACTGACACCTCCACCGGCGGCTCACGCTATTTGCACCAGCAGCTCAAAGCCGGCGATCGGCTCTCCATTTCGCAGCCGCGCAACCATTTCCCCCTGCCGCAAGCCGGGCGCTACCTGCTGTTTGCCGGCGGTATCGGCATCACGCCGTTGCTGGCGATGGCTGACGCGATTGCCGCCAGAAAGGGTGAGCTGGAGCTGCATTATTATGTCGCCAGCTCGCGCCAGACCGCCTTCTCCCCGCGCCTGGCTCAGCTGGCCGCGAGCGGCACGGTGGCGATTCACTGCAGCGAGGAAGGCGAGTCGTTTCGCCAGCAGATCCCCCCATGCTTAACCGCGCCCGATCCTGATACCGCGGTGGTGGCCTGCGGCCCGGAGGGCTTTATTCAGCGACTGCGGTCGGTCATGGATGAATATCGCTGGTCGCCGTCGCAATTTGTATTCGAGCGCTTCACTCCCGCGGCGGAAAATAATACTGCGGCGAAAAACGCTTTTTATATTGAGCTGGCCTCCAGCGGGCAGCGTCTGCAGGTCGCCGCGGATCAAACCATTGCTCAGGTATTACAGCACGCCGGGGTGGAGGTCATGCTCTCCTGCGAACAGGGAATGTGCGGGTCATGTATTACCGGGGTCCTCGACGGGATCCCCGAGCACCGGGACAGCGTGCTGACGGCGGAAGAGAAAGCTGGCAACGACCAGATCACGCTCTGCTGTTCGCGGGCGAAATCGCCGGGTCTGGTTTTGGATCTGTGAGGAGACTGACGATGACATTCTCCTCCTCTTGCGCGCCGCTCACCGGTATCAGCCGCGCCCGACTCCCGGCCTGGGCGCTGCCCGACGGCTGGCCGACGCAGGCCAACGGTGAACCGCTGCTGGCGGACCTGGTCTTTCGCGATGGCCGGATCGCCGCATTGACCCCAACCGACCAGCCGACTCCCGGCCTGTGGGACCTGGCGGGGGCCCTGACGCTCCCCGGTCTGGTGGAACCCCATGCCCATCTGGATAAAACCTTTACCATTGAACGCTGCCGTCCGGCGCAGGCCGGGCTGCTGCCGGCGATCCACGCCATGCATGAGGATCGCCGACACTGGACCGGGGCGGATATTCAACGTCGGGCGTCCGCCGCGCTGGCCCGGGCGGCAGCGAATGGCGTGACCCATTTGCGCAGCCATATCGACTGGTTTACCGCCGACGCGCCGGACGCCTGGCAGGAGATCGCCCGCCTCGATACCGGCGGCATCACCCTGGAGCGGGTGGCGCTGGTCCCGCTGCCCCTGTTTCAGGATCCGGCGGATGCCGAGGCCATTGCCCGTGCGGTCGCCAACAGCGGGGAGCGCTGCCTACTGGGCGGCTTCATCCACTCCTCCAACTGGGACGCCGCCGCCATGGCAAACCTGCTGCATAGCGCAGCCCGCTGGAAACTGGATCTGGATTTGCATATCGATGAGGAGCTCAGCGAGGTGTCTCAGGGGCTGACCTGGTTGGCGGATCATCTCTCCCGCCACCCTTTCCCCGGACATATCTGCTGCAGCCACGGCTGCGCGCTGGCCGCCGGCAGCGACGCGCAGGCGGCGCAAATCCTGCGTCAGCTGGCGGCGCACGGCGTCACCCTTATCGCCCTGCCGATGACCAACCTGCTGCTGCAGGATGCGACGTTCGGCCGCACGCCGCGCCAGCGGGGGATCACCCTGCTGCACGAGGCGCAGGCCGCCGGCGTGGCCACCCTGCTTGGGTGCGACAACGTGCAGGACGCTTTTTGTCCGGCGGGAAGCTACGACCCGCTGGACACCCTGGCCTGCGGCCTGTTCAGCGCCCAGCTTAGCGACCCGTTCGACCGGCAGTCGCGGCTGATCTGCGATCGCGCGGCGCTAACCGGTTCGCCGGCAGACGCGGTGCCCTTTGCCGTCGGGGCGGCGGCCAGCGTGGTGATTTTCCCGGGTAGCGACCGCTTTACCTGGCCTTTAAACAGCGCCGCCCGTCTGGTGGTTAACCACGGCAGGTTAACCCACCGGCGAGTGTGGCAGGAGGAGATAGCACATGAGTCTTGAAGCAGGCGCGGGGGCGCCGCTGGCGCGGTATGCCGCCTGGCGCAGAGCCGGCGATTTTATCTTTCTCTCCGGCATTATTCCGGTCAATCCCCTGACCGGCACCATCGTCAATGGCTTTCAGGATGTGCCTGAGCCGGTGCGGGAGCTGCTGGGGGCGACCGGCGAATTTTCAACCGATGCGAAACAGGGGCCGATCCTCGCCCAGAGCTGGTACGTCCTGGAAAGCATCCGCCGCACCGTGGAGTCCGCGGGAGGGCAGATGAGCGACGTTATCAAGCTGGTGCAGTACTTTCGCAACCTTGACCATTTTCCCTATTACAGCCGGGTCAGGAAGCTGTTTTATCCCGGCCAGCCGCCCGTTTCCACCGTGGTGCAGGTCAGCGAAATGCTGCCCGACGCCACGGTATTGATTGAAGTCGAAGCAACCGTCTGGTTACCCCAGCCAATTCACTCGAGGCACCGCGATGATTAACGGTTACATTCCTGCAGCGCGCTTTCTCCCTTTCCTGAGCTGGACGGACGTGGCCGCCCTGCCGGATAAAAGCAATACGGTTATCGTCCTCCCCACCGGGGCGATCGAACAGCATGGCCCGCATCTGCCCTGCTCGGTGGACAGCGTGATATCTTCCGGCGTGGCGGGCCATGCCCTCGCCAGGCTACCGGCGGCGATCCCGGCCTACGCCATCCCGCCGATCGTCTACGGTAAGTCAGAGGAGCATCTGCATTTTCCCGGCACCCTGACCCTCAGCGGCGATACGCTGCTGCATACCCTGCTGGAGATCGCCGAATCTCTCTATCGGGCCGGTTTTCGCAAGCTGCTGATGATCAACGGCCACGGCGGCCAGCCGCAGATCCTGCAGATCGCCTGCCGGGAAATGCGCCTGCGCCACGGGGATTTCATCGCCATCCCGCACGATGTGTTCAACGTGCCCAACTGCGAAAAACAGTTTCTCAGCCCGCATGAACAGCGGATGGCGATGCACGCCGGCCATAGCGAAACGGCGCTGATGCTGGCGCTGGCGCCGGAGTGCGTTCATATGGAGCGGGCGGTCGCCAACTTCCCGCCGGAATTCCCCTGCCCGACCCTGTCGAAAGGCCGCCCGGCGGCGGCATGGGCAGCGTATGACTTTGGCCCCAGCGGGGTGATTGGCGACCCGACCCCGGCGACGCGGGAGCAGGGCGAAGGGCTGCTCGACTCCCTCGCCGCCAGCTGGGCGCAGGCAATCATCGAGATCCACCGCATGGCCTGGGTCGAACGTCGCGAACCGACCTGGGGCAAACAGCACTGGCACGGCTTTGTCCAGTCCCTCCCCCCCTCTATCGCTGCTGATTCCAAGGAGCCCTGATGAATACCAGATCGACGCCAGTTTTAACCCTGCTGACCGTGACCGCCCTCGCCACCTCAGCCTCCTCCTTCGCGGCGGAGAAGTTTACGTTTCTCACCAACTGGTATGCCCAGGCGGAGCACGGCGGGTTTTACCAGGCCCAGGCCACCGGGCTGTACCAACACACCGGTCTCGATGTCGAAATTAAAATGGGCGGCCCGCAGATCAACGTTATGCAGCTGATGGCGGCCGGTCAGGCGGACTGCACCCTTGGCGACAACGGCCAGGCGCTGGAGACCTGGCAGGCGGGGGTGCATGCGGTAACCGTCGCCACCGTGTTCCAGCACTCGCCGACGGTGTTTATCACCCATAACAAAGTAAGCAACCCGGCTGAGCTTAAAGACAAAACCTTCCTGCTCGCCACCGAGGCCTATACCTCCTTCTGGCCGTGGGCGAAGAGCGAGCTGGGTCTGGCTGGCAGCAAAGTGCGCCCCTATACCTTTAACGTCCAGCCGTTCCTCGCCGACAAAAATCTGGTGCAGCAGGGCTACGTCACCTCCGAGCCGTTCTCCGTCGCCAAAGGCGGGCAGCCGTTCTATGTCTATCCTCTCAGCGACTGGGGCTACCCGCCCTACGGCAACTCGATCATCTGTATGGCGGACACCATCCGCAAACGTCCGGCGGCGGTGGCGGCCTTCGTCAAAGCCTCCATGGAGGGCTGGAAAAGCTACCTGCAGAATCCCACCCCCGGCAACAACCTGATCGGCAAAGCGAATCCACAAATGGGCGCCGAGCAGATCGCCTTTGGCATTGCCCAGATGAAGCACTACCAGCTGGTGACCGGCGGCGATGCTAAGACCGGCGGCATCGGCATCATCACCGAGCCGCGGCTGAAAAAAACCTGGGACATGCTGGTGAAAAACAAACTGATCGACGCCAGCAAGGTGCCGTTTGAGCAGACTTACACCCTGGAGATGGTCAAAGACGCCGGAGTGATGCCATGAATACCGCCCCGAAACTGACCGTGATGAGCGACACCCGCTTTACGCCCGCCTCCGCCACGCCGGCCATTGAGGTGCTGTCGGCGGAGAAGATCTACAGCAACGGCACCCGGGCGCTGCTGCCCGTCAACCTGACCATCAATCAGGGGGAGTTCATTACCCTGCTCGGTCCGTCCGGCTGCGGTAAAAGTACGCTGCTGAAGATGGTCGCCGGCCTGGTGGAGCCCAGCGACGGCAAGCTGATGCTGTGGCGGCGCGACAGCCGGGAAAAGGCCCAGCATCCGCTCTCGTTCGTCTTCCAGGAAGCCACCCTGATGCCGTGGAGCAGCGTGCGCAATAACGTCAGGCTGCCGCTGGATCTGGCCGGCGTGCCGCGCGCGGAAGGTAATACCCGGGTGAGTGAAGTCCTTGAACTGGTGGGGCTGGGCAAGTTCGCCGACGTCCTGCCGCGCGAACTCTCCGGCGGCATGCAAATGCGCGTCTCCATCGCCCGCGGTCTGGTCACCCGGCCAAAGCTGCTGCTGATGGATGAGCCCTTCGGCGCGCTGGATGAAATTACGCGCAACAAGCTCGACAGCGATCTGCTGCGTCTGTGGCAGGAGCAGAACCTGACGGTGGTCTTCGTCACCCACTCGATCCACGAAGCGGTGTTTCTCTCGCAGCGGGTGATCATGATGGCGGCCCGTCCCGGACGGGTGGTGGAAGATATCGCCATCCGGGAGCCGTTCCCGCGCAGCGAGGCGTTCCGCGTCAGTCCGGCCTTTTCCCTGTATGCCCGTCAGCTGCAGGACAGTCTGTTGCAGGCCAGCCAGTCTGGTATGGAGCCATAATATGAAAACCACAACCGCAACGCCGTGGATCCAGCATCCGCGTTTTCTCAAAATTCTCTATCCGACCCTCGTCGCGGTGGCGGTGGTGCTCCTGTGGCAGGGCGCGGTAAGCTATTTCCGCATCCCGGCCTTTCTGGTGCCGTCGCCGCTGGTGATGCTGGACAGCCTGTGGACGCATCTCACGCCGCTGCTGCTGGCGCTGCTGTTCACCCTTAAGATCACCCTGATCTCGTTTCTGCTGTCGATTGTCATCGGCGCCGCCGTGGCGTTTATCCTGGTGCAGAACCGGTTTGTGGAAACCGCCCTGTTTCCCTACATCGTGTTTTTGCAGGTGACGCCGATCGTTGCCATCGCCCCGCTGATTATCATCTGGGTGAAGGACGCCACCCTCTCGCTGGTGGTGTGCGCCACCCTGATGGCGGTCTTCCCCATCATCTCCAATACCACCCAGGGACTGCGCAGCGTCTCTCCCGGCCTGCTGAGCTATTTCCGCCTCAATCACGCCAGCCGCTGGCAAACGCTGGTGCGACTGCGTATCCCCTCGGCGCTGCCCTATTTCTTCGGCGCGCTGCGTATTTCCAGCGGGCTGTCGCTGATTGGCGCGGTGGTGGCGGAGTTTGTCGCCGGCACTGGCGGGACCAGTACCGGGCTGGCCTATCAGATCCTGCAGGCCGGCTATCAGCTGGATATCCCGCTGATGTTTGCCGCGCTGCTGCTGATCTCTCTCGCCGGGATCGCGCTGTTCGGCGTGATGTCCTGGGTCTCGCGTCGGGCGCTCAGCGCCTGGCATGAAAGCGAAGCCGTGCAATCTCATTAATGTTCTGCTGACGAACAGGAAAAAGAATGATGACTGATGAACAGCGTCAACAAGCGATAGCGGCGATCCAGCAGGCACTCCCGGCGCTGGAGTGGACCCTGCAGCCGGCGAAACTCAAACGGCTTTCCCGCGATTTTCACTGGTTCAGTCCGGTGCTCACCGAGCAGCTGGCGGGAAAACAGGCGGACGCGGTGGTTCGTCCGCGCGATGAAGAGGAACTGCGGCAACTGGTCGCCGCCTGCGCGCAGCACCAGCTGCCGCTGACCCTGCGCGGAAGCGCCACCGGCAACTATGGCCAACTGGTCCCCCTCGAAGGCGGGATGCTGGTGGATATGACCGGGCTCAACCAGATCGTCGCTCTCGGCAACGGCACGGTGAGAGCCCAGGCCGGCATTCGCCTGGCGGACATCGAAACCGCCGCCCGCCCGACGGGCTGGGAGCTGCGCTGTATGCCGTCGACCTATCGCCTGGCGAGCCTGGGCGGCCTCTACGGCGGCGGGTTCGGCGGCATCGGCTCCATCAACTATGGGCCGCTGGCGGCGCCCGGCAATGTGCTCAGCGTCAAAGTGATGACCGTCGAGCCGGTCCCTCGCGTACTGACCGTCCCGGCTCCCGAAGCGCTGCTGCTGCATCACGCCTACGGCACCAACGGCATCATTCTCGAGGTTGAGCTGGCGCTGGCTCCCGCGCACCAGTGGATAGAACGCCTGGACGTGTTTGACGATTTCGCCGATGCGCTGAACTATGCCAACGCCTGCGTCCGCTCCCCGGGGCTGGTGAAGCGCCAGGTGGCGCTGCTGGCCACGCCGATCGCCGATTATTTTAGCCACCTGAAAGATCGTTACCGCGCCGGCCAGCATGCGGTTATCAGCCTGATCGCCGAGGAGAGCGAAGGACTCTGCGCCAGTCTGTTACCGCGCCATCGCGGGAGCAACGCCATCCGTCAGACCAGCGACGAGGCCCGGACGCAAAACGCCTCGTTAATGGAATACTGCTGGAACCACACCACCCTGCATGCGCTCAAGGTGGACAATACGCTGACCTATCTACAGACGGCGTTTGATCCGCTGCGCTATCCGCAGCAAATTTTACAGATGGAGCAGCATTTCGCCGGGGAGGTGATCTCCCATATTGAATTTCTGCGCGATATCGAAGGCAACCTCACCGCCAGCGGTCTGCAGCTGGTGCGCTATACCACGCCCGAACGTCTCAACGCGATCATGCAGATATTTCGCGATAACGACGTCAAAATTAACAATCCCCACGTGCTGCAGGTTGAGGACGGCAAACAGGGGGTTATTCGCCCTGACGTGGTGGCGGTTAAACAATCTCTCGACCCGGCGGGATTGCTTAACCCCGGCAAGCTGCGCGGCTGGGCGCTGCGCGACCAGCTGGAACTGGACAGCAACCCGCTGGCGCGGGCCACCCGCGAAAGCCCCGCGATCTGATCGCCCCCGCTCCGCGTGCGGGCTAACGCGGAGCGGGCCCGTCTCTCTTCCCCCTGCCCGCACGGCGAGTTTTTTTACGTCACTCATTCATATGAATGAGTGGTGTCTCTGTTTCCTCCGTTATACTTTTCTGTAGTTGACGAGACGGCCGTTAAAAATTGTTCACAGCATTTTCTCAATTTTCTCTTTGAGCAAAAAAGAGGTCTTCTGATAACGGCCAATAAATTCCCTTGTATGATCAACAATGATCAGATCCGTTGCTAAGGAAATTAAAATGTCATTATCCGTGAATAGCTACCTAAAAGAAGTTGAAGAAATAAAAAATAAAGCCACCGCCCTGTCCAATAAAGAATTCAGTGACACTATTGATGAAAATGGCCATCAATACGTTGATCTGGTAATGGAGGGTGGCGGCGTCCTCGGATTAGCCCTTGTAGGTTACATATATATTTTAGAGCAAGCAGGGATAAGATTCATTGGTATCGCAGGCACGTCAGCCGGTTCAATTGCCGCCTTGTTATTATCTGCAATAGATGTACCTGAAAAAGAAAAAAGCGAACGCCTAATAGATATGATCGCCAACATGCCAATAAATACATTTATTGATGGGAAAAAGGACGGAGATTATGACCCAAAGAAATTTATGGATACTGCCACAGGCTTAATGAACTCTAAAAACAAGTCAGGGTTTAAATATTTTAGTGCATTTTTAAGGTTTCTTACGACAACGGACAACTTAAAAATAATGCAAGGACTGAATAGAGGCGATGAATTTGAGTCCTGGCTTAAAAAACAGCTATCATCTTTTAATATTTATACAGTCAACGATCTTAGAAAAAGAATGGCGACGACTCCATACGGATGGAAGCTTAGAAGCACCAGCATTGATAAACCATCCCAACTTGAAGGTAAACAATCCCTTGATGAACTGGATGTAAATCATGACTATTTATGCCTGATAACAGCAGATTTAGCCACCGAATATAAAGTTGAACTTCCTGTCATGGCAGAACTATACTGGGAAAAACCGAACGATGTAAATCCCGCGGTGTTCTGCCGCTGCTCTATGTCTATCCCTTTTGTTTTTCAGCCCTACACGGTAAAAATACCTCATATGGATAATAATCTACAATTGAAATGGCAAAAATATACCGGCATTAGTTTTCAAAGCAGATTAGCCACTCGATTTCCGCCACCTATCGCTTGTTTTGTTGATGGCGGCATCATGTCAAACTTTCCGATTGATGTTTTTCACAACCCCACAAAAATTCCAGCAAGACCCACATTTGGTGTCAAACTGCAACTTGACGATCACAGTCATGAAATTAATAGCACCCTTGATATATTTGCTCAATCGTTCAACACCGCCAGACATGCCATGAATTACGATTTCATTAAAAAAAACCCTGATTACAATAAGCTAGTATCATTCATAGACACTGGAGACATTGGCTGGTTAGACTTCAGTATGTGCGATGCCAACAAACTTAAATTGTTTAGACTTGGCGCAGAAACCGCTTATCAATTTCTTATTAATTTTGATTGGCATAATTACAAAAAAATCAGGCGAGATATTACTTCCGCTTATCAGACAAGCCTTCCCCTTACAAAATTAAATAGATACTTCAAGAACAAATAAATACTTCAAAGATAAAAACAGAAAAGTTCAGCCAGATAAGGAGCGAAACTCGAAAAAATCATTCTCTGCCATCCACAATTTAACAATCTACCTGATTAGGATAAGAACATGCCTAATGGTAATGACTTAATAAACGCAGCAAGAAGTCAGCTTAATGTTAAAGAGGAACCACTTAACAGCAACTCTGGCCCGATGGTAAATACCTATCTCGACTACGTGGGTAGCCCCTCCGGCTCGCCATGGTGTATGGCTTTCGTCTACTGGTGTAGTTGTCAGGCTGGTATTCCCGGCCTGCCTAAAACCGCCAGCGTAGCGAAATTCTATCAGGAGTCATTAGCGCACGGAAAAATAATAAATATTTCCGACATTGCCGTTGGCGATATTGTTTTAAGAGTAGATTATCCCGCCCAGTCTAACGGCAAAAAGCCAGGAGATCACGCCGGGATTTACACAGGTAAAAATAAGGCAGGCATCCCGTTATATATATCAGGTAACACCGTCTCCACAAATCCTGTAGTCACCGATGAAACTAGCTCATATGTTGATGAACATCAAATGAAGCATTTTAATTACGCAGCTCGCTTTTGGTAACGCGAAGTCTTATAGATGCTTTGAGAAATAGAGACATTGCTATTACCACACCTTCCGGCCGACGACTGTTTCACCAGGCATCGGCCCCTTTCCCCATACCGTCCCTGCCTCCCGCCTTTTCAGCCCAACGCCGACCTCACCCTGCGCCGGACAGTCCCGCCATATGGACGATAAGCCCTACCGCGGCGGCGGCGGCCAGTACCCAGGTCAGCTTCCACTTATAGCGAAACAGCAGCCCGGCGGCGGCGAGAGCAATGGCCGCAGACCATGGGTCGAAACCGGATGGCCCCCAGACGCTATGCCAGATAAAAAACAGCGCCAGATTCAGGATAACGCCCACCACCGCGGCGGTAATGGCGGTCAACGGCGCGGTAAATCCCACTTTATTATGCGTGGTTTCAATAAACGGCCCGCCGGCGAGAATAAAGATAAACGAGGGTAAAAAGGTAAACCATGTCACCAGGCACGCCGCCGCGATGCCCCCCAGCAGCACATCATCAACGCCCAACACCGCTTCGGTGTAGCCGCCGACAAACCCGACAAAGGTCACCACCATGATCAACGGTCCGGGGGTGGATTCCCCCAGGGCGAGGCCGTCCATCATCTGCCCTGCGCTCAGCCAGCCATAGTGTGTCACCGCCCCCTGGTAAACGTAAGGCAAGACGGCATACGCCCCGCCGAAAGTCATCAACGCGGCTTTGGTAAAGAACCAGCTCATCTGGGTCAGCGGGTGCGCCCAGCCCAGCATTAGCGCCAGGGTGGCCATCGGCACCAGCCACAGCAGTATCCCGGCGATCAGCACCCGGGCAGTGCGCCGCCAGCTGAACAGGGCGTGGGCTGGGATCGGCGTCGCGTCATCAATAATGGCTGCCCCGCCAGGCTGACTCTGCGCGCGATGGGCGTCGGCTTTGCCGAAGGTCGCCGGCGCCACCCGTCCGCCGATAAACCCGACGATCGCCGCGGTCAGGACGATCAGCGGAAAAGGTACGTTCAGCGCAAAAATAGCGACAAAGGCTGCGGCGGCAATGGCCCAGTAGGCGCCATTTTTCAGCGCCCGCGAGCCGATGCGGTGCGCCGCCTGCAGCACGATCGCCGCCACGGCGGGTTTGATGCCATAAAAAATCCCCGCCACCACCGCGACATCTCCCCAGACGAGGTAGATCCACGCCAGCGCGATGAGCAACACCAGCGAGGGCAAAATAAACAGCACCCCGGCGATGATGCCTCCCCAGGTTTTATGCATCAGCCAGCCGATATAGGTCGCCAGCTGCTGGGCCTCCGGGCCCGGCAGGACCATACAAAAGTTGAGCGCGTGCAGGAATCGCCCTTCCGAGATCCAGCGTCGGTTATCCACCAGCTCCTGGTGCATCATGGCGATCTGCCCGGCAGGCCCGCCGAAGCTGATAAAGCCGAGCTTCAGCCAGAAGCGAAATGCCTGCCAGAAGGAGACGGAAGCGACGATGGAAGGGCTGTCAGTCTGCGGAAGAACGACCGTTTTGCTCATGATTACCAGACCTCATTTCACAGGACTTCAGTAAGCCGTCGAACAGCGAGCAGGCTGCCGCCAGCAGTTGGTCATCGTCCGTAATGGTTTCCCGCAGCCCTGCAAGAATGCTTTCCCCCCCCGCCGCCTCCGGGGTGGATACCCCACCGACGTCCAGGAAGTGGATCAGCCGGCCCAGAGCGTCGGGGATAGCGGCCTCCAGAGCAAAGCGCCGGACCAGAACTTCGAAGGTCACCCGCGTGCCAACATGGCTGAACGGCGCCCCGTCATAATCAAAACCAACCGCCGTCGCCGGACAGTCCTCAGGCGCGGCCAGCCACAGGAATCGCGCCTCAGGGTCGATAAAGCGCTGAATTAGCCAGGCGCTGGCCAGACGATCGACCCACGGGCGTCGGCGGGTGGCCCACAAACGGCCGCGAAAGGCCTCTCTATCCAGAAGGCTCAGTTCGCCCGCAACCGCCTGCGGCTCGTCCGGCGATAGCCGCTGATTAATCGCCTGCTCGAGGGTGGCCAGTCGCTCAGCGGCCTGCTCCCGGGCGGCCCCCGGGAAAAAATCGATAGCCGCGATCCGCTGGTAGTCACGCTGAATTTTACGCAGCTGTTTGAGCTGAGCCGCCAGTCCGTCGGCGGATAACGTCTCCTGCAGCACCAGCAGATCCTGCAACAGCGCATCATACTGTTCGCGACGATCGAATAGCGGCCTGAGCGCCTCCTCTTCCGCCGACTCAATCGTAAACACATACCCGGCCCCGCCCTCCGCGCGGATCGCCTGGCAGGTGCTGAGGAAAATGTCATAGCCCTGGCGCACGTCGGGCAGCAGATAGACCCCGTCGCGCAGGACCGCCGCCCCGCTCTGCTTCAGGGTTCGCCAGACACGCATGCGCAGCGTGGCTTGAGACGTCGTCAGGTTAAGGATCAAGAGATGCATTGTCATGATGTAGAGATTACTACAGCATGTAGCGTGTGTGACGTTTATTCGCGCGCAGGTTAAGATGAATTTCAGCAATGCATAGCTAAAAAGCACAAAACGAGGGCCCGCGCAGCGGCAGGCCAGGCGCTAAGCGCGGGGCGGCGATAACGGGCGCAGCAGCAGGGTGAACAGCGCCAGCCCCACCGGCGCCAGGGAGCCCCACAGCACCGCGTTCCAGCCGAAGGCGTTGAGCAGAACGCCGGACGAAAACGAACCCACGATCATCACGCCGAAGACCAGAAAATCGTTGAGCGACTGAACCTGGGTCTTCTCTTCCGGGCGGTGGAAATCGATGATTTTCGCCGAGGCGCCGGTGAAGCCAAAGTTCCAGCCGATGCCGAGCAAAATCAGCGACAGCCAGTAATGATACACCCCGACGCCGCTGAGACCGACCGCCACCGAGGCGCCGGTGATCAGCAATCCCGCCGCCGCCATGCGCGCTGCGCCGAAGCGCTGGATCAGCCGGCCGGTGACAAATCCCGGACCGTACATCGCCATCACATGCCACTGGATCCCGAGGTTGGCGGCCTGCTGGGAAAGGCCGTGCATATGCATGGAGAGCGGCGCGGCGGTCATCAGAAAATTCATTACCATATAGGCCACCGCGCCGCTGAACACCGTGGTGGCAAAGCCCGGCTGGCGGACAATCTCGCGCAGCGGCCGCCCTCCGCGAACGCTGGCCGCCGCGGGCTCTGCTGGCGTCACGCCTGCCAGCAGAATGGCGGCGAGCGCCGCCACCAGCGCCTGAGCGAGGAAGGTGAAGGCGAAGGTATGAGTCGGCCAGAGGTGCATGGTGCCGGTGACCAGCATCGGGCCAATGATCCCGGCGGCCACGCCGCCGCCCATCACCAGCGACAGCGCGCGGGCGCGACGTTCCGGAGCGACGCCGTCGGCGGCGGCAAAGCGAAAACTGAGCGCCACCGCGGCATAGGCGCCGCCAAGCATCGCGGCGAAACAAAACAGCAGAAAAGAGCCCAGCACCACCGCCAGAGCGGCCGCCAGACCGGTAACCACCCCGGCGCCGGTACCGGCCATAAACGCGGCTTTGCGGCCCCGCTTACGCGCCAGCGCGCCGAAAGGCAGAATCGAGGCCGCCATCCCCAGCACAAACAGCGTGATAGGCAGCGTGGCCAGCGACGGGCTGGGGGCGATAGTATTGCCGACGATAGCGCCGGTGGCGTAGAACACCACCGAGTTGGCGCCGGCCAGCGCCTGAGCGACGGCCAGGCGGATGATATTGTTGTTCTGCGCCGCCAGCGGCAGCATCTGTTCGCTAGACATCCGTTGTTTTCACCAGTTTGAGAGTGGCGCCAGGCGGGTCGTCTGGCATCGCGCCCTGTTTGTTGGGTTCCCTGACCGTTACCTTAGCTGCAAAATACGCTTTTGCACCATAGTGAATAGCAATATCACCCGGCGACCTGGCCCTCTTCTGCGCCAGATAGCCGGGCCGGGCTTCGCAGCCCGCTTTTTTCACGGGATCAGTCGCGCCGCGCCGCGGCGAATTTAGCCGCAATCATCGCTTCCGTCGGCTGGACGCCCCCCAGGCTCCACTGCTCCGGGTCATGTTCATCAATGCGGATCCACACCGACTGGCGGAACTGCGGATCGCCCTGCCCCTCAATCTCCACCAGCAGATCGGTCATCCGCCGCAGCAGCTCACTTTTCTGTTCCGCGGTCATGATCCCTTTAATGGTTTGCACGTTAACAAATGGCACGCTATGCTCCTTAGCATCTAAGTCTAAATTTCAAACTCAGAGTAGAAGGCCAATCTCACGATGTCAAAAAATAAATCATTGCCCTACCTCGATCCTGAGCTGTGCGGCCTGGCGGAAGGAGCCAAAATACTGGGCGACCGCTGGGTGCTGCTGATCCTCCGCGAGGCGTTTTACGGCGTGACGCGCTTTGAAACGATGCAGGCGCATACCCATATTACCCGCCAGACGCTCACCATCCGGTTGAAAACCATGACCGAAATGGGCTTGCTTCGCAAAGTCCCCTATCGGGAAGCGGGGGCTCGCGAGCGCTATGAATATGTTCTCACCGAAAAAAGCCGTAGCCTGGCGCTGGTGCTGTTCGCCCTGATGGAATGGGGCCACCAGCAGGTGCTGCACAGCACGCCGCATATTGCGCTGGTGGACAGCGCCAGCGGCGAGGCCGTCCATCCCGGGTTCGTCACCGCCAGCGGCAGCGTGGCGAATCCCGCCGCGCTGCAGATCGTTAAGGCAGACGAACGCTGAGAGCGGCGCGGTTGCCCTGATACAGAACTTTCATAGGCCTCTGGCGGAAGCCGCGACGAGCAGGTATGTTGCATTGCCACGTTACCCGACGACTGGGTGACATTTTGGTTTCATCGAACGGTGCGATAAAGAATGAGGCTCTCTGCCGGGTCCGATCCCGGCTATTATTCGTGGCGCACGCCATGACCGCCCTGGTCCGCCGCTGATCCGCGGATCGTTCATGCTAAAGGAAGAAAATGTCGCTTCGTTCACTGCGGGCTTTATGTTTGACCAGCTTCTTTATCGCCGACGTTCGCGACGGCCTCGGCCCGTTTCTGGGGATCTTTCTCACCCAGCGTCACTGGCAGGCGGAGGACATCGGCCTGTTGATGACCGTCGGCGGCGTGGCCGGCCTGCTGGCGACCCTGCCCGCGGGCTTCATCACCGACACCTCGCGGCATAAGCGCGTGCTGCTGGCCGGGGTCTGCCTGGCGATCACCCTGACCACCCTCCTGCTCTGGTTCAGTCAGAAGACCAGCGTGGTGGCTCTTTCACAGGTTGCCAGCGGGATCTGCGCGGCCTTTGTCGGACCGTTAATCGCCGGGATCACTCTTGGGCTGACCCGACAGCGCGGCTTTAGCGCTCAGATGGGAAAAAACGAAGCCTTCAACCATGCGGGGAATTTCTTCACTGCGCTGATTGCCGGGGCCATCGCCTGGTACTGGGGCATCGGCGGCATTTTCATCCTGATGGCCTGTACCACCCTGTTTACCCTGATCGCCCTGCTGGCAATCCGCAGCAGCGATATTGACGATGACGCCGCCCGCGGCCTCGAGTCGGCCGTCACGCCCGCTGTGCCTGGGTTTGCCATCCTGTTCCGCCATACGCCGCTGCTGATCGCCGGCGTGACCCTGATGCTGTTCCATCTCGCCAACGCCGCGCTGTTGCCGATGCTCAGCATGCGGATCGCCGCCGCGCCGGGACACCTCAATCCGGGGCTGTTTGCCGCCGCCACGGTGATTATTTCGCAGGTGGTAATGATCCCGGTGGCCATCCGGGTCGCCGGCAGCATCGACAAATATGGTTACTGGCGATGCATTCTGCTGGCGCTGCTGATCATGCCCATCCGCGCGGCGCTGGCGGCCGCCAGCGACGCCCCGGCGATGATGGTCCCGGTGCAAATTCTTGATGGTCTGGCGGCAGGGATTTTGGGGGTGGCGGTGCCCAGCTTTATCGTCTCGCTGCTGCGCGGCAGCGGGCACGTTAACGCCGGACAAAGCGTGGTGATGCTAATGCAGGGCGCCGGGGCGGCGATGAGTCCGGCGTTAACCGGCGCTATCGCCGGGCGCTACTCTTTTGCTACCGCCTTCGGCGTGCTGAGCGTTATCGCGCTGGTCGCGCTGATAGTGTGGTGGCGCAGCGCCCCGCTGCTCACCAACTCGGTGTCGCCGCCGATCGGCGAGAGCGGCCAGTAAAGAAAGGATATCGTCAGGCGGACAACAGCCCCCTGCTGCCTGCCTGACGTGGGAAAGGCGTTAATTCATCTGCGGATTCAAGGTTATTTGCCGCAGAGCGTTCGCCATTTCGAGCTGAATCAGCTCTTTGACACCTTCGCGCTTAATAAACTGGCTGCGGTGTTTACTTTTTACCTCTTCAAGACTTTTTTTGATCTCCTGCGCCGGCAGTTTATACCAGCCGCGAGCCTGTTTCTCTCCGCCCATTTCCAGCCACAGCGATGAATAACTGGCTTTCACCAGATCGCTTTTCACGTGGTAATCGGAATCGATCGCGTAGACCGTAGTGATGCCGAAATAACGCAGGAAACCATACAGCACGCTCATGATGATATTTTTCGGCCGCGCGCCATGCAGCTCTTTGGTCAGCACCTTCACCTCATCATTGGTGATATCTTTCCCGCCCTGTATTCCGCCGATATAAGCGCGGCCATCGTCGGTACAGGAAAAACAGACGCTATAAACGCGCCGGTCGCCGAGAAACAGCTGCAGCATCAGCTCACCCTCCTCCTGAAACGGCGATGCCAGCAGCTTAACGTCAAGCTTTTCGCCATTTTTCAGAGGAATAGCAAACATCGTCCGGCCAAAATCCGCCACGTTATAGAGCTGCGGCAGCACATCGGGCTGAAACGTTTTCTCGATAAAATTCAGCGAACCGTGGGCAATATCCAGCTTGCGCCGTTTTGACATCCGTTTATTAAGATAGGCCTTAAAGGGTTTATCCTCGAAAGGCACCAGTCCCTGGGTCACGGCGGTCAATCGTGCGCACTGATATTTGGCGCAAAGTCCTTGATATTCTCTGTATTTACCTCCTGCGAGCGAGAGCTCTCTGCATTTTCGTAAGAATTTTTTATAGCTTATTTTGACCTGACCGATCACTTTATTATGTTTACGCCATTCTTTGATGGCGCCTGTAACAGTATGTTCCATTGATTAAGATCCATAGATTCATCCATAATCGCGGCCATATTAACATAAAAGCCATTCGTCAATGCTTAATTACACCTTCGTTGTCCTTTCATTTAATATTTAGGCAGGAAATTATTCTGGTGGAGATATTTAAAGCTAACGCCATCCTGTCAACGGTTATTTATGGTGGGTTTTATCTGCTGCCGGCGGACTTAACGCTCTGTGCGTTCGGCGCGAAGAGCGGTTACCTCCGCAGGCGGTTATGCCCTATACTTGACGCTGATTCAAAACCAGCAACGATAGGTAACTTATGGAAATTGATCTCGACAACCTGGTCTTCAGCGGCCTGGATGAAGCGGAAGAGCGCAACGCGGAGCGTCTGGAAGAAGCGGACAAAAAAGCCCAGGCGATCGTTGCCGATGACGATTGCGGCGACGCCTGCAAAATCTGATTATCAAACCGGCCTGCGGGCCGGTTTTTTTCCCCACGCCCCCTCAGGTGGGTAAATACCCTTTCAACGTATCCAGCAGCGCCTGCGCCGCCTTCGACAGCGGCAGATGTCCGGCATGGATCGCCCCAACGCACTTTTCAATCGGCGGATCGCTGAGCGGAATGCACACTGCCCCCAGCGAGGTCATCTGCGTTTTGCATAGCGCCGGCACCGCGCTGCCTCCCAGACCGCTGGCTACCATCCTCCCCACCGTCACCAGTTGGTGGCTCTCCAGCGCCACTTCCAGCTGACGCCCGCTGCGCGCCAGCGCCTCCTCCAGCATCAGGCGCACCGCCGAGGGACGCTGGAGGGTGATAAAGTCAAGAGTTAACAGCTCCTGCCAGGTGAGCTTTTTTTTCTTCGCCAGCGGCGATTGCCGGGGAACGATCGCCACGAAGCGGTCCACCGCCAGCGGGGTAAACAGCAGGTTGTGGTTGGGCGATGGCTCGAAAGCGATGCCCATCTCTACCCGCCCCTCACGCACCATCTCGATTACCTGCTCATTGATCACATCATGCACCGTGACGTTCACCCCGGCATAGCGGTCGCGGAAGGCTTTCAGCGCCTCCGGCAGAACGTTGGCGGCGAACGACGGCATCGCGGCGACCGAGATTTTGCCGCGCTGCAGGGTAAAGCTCTGGCGCATCGCCTCCTCAACGTTATCCCAGTCGGCCAGCAGTTGACGGGCCATCGGCAGAAAGAGTTCCCCCTCCTGGGTGAGGGTCACTTTGCGGGTGCTGCGCTGCAGCAGCGCGCCCCCCAGCGCCTCCTCCAACCCTTTGATGGTCAGGCTGAGCGCTGGCTGCGACAGATTCAGCCTTTCGCTGGCGTGGGCGAAATTGAGAGTGTGAGCTACCGCTAAAAACGCGCGTAACTGTTTGACACTCATTCTCATTTTTCATCCTGTTAACTAATTGAAAGAAATTAGTTAACAGGAAATTAATTAAATTTCCAAATGAGTGAGTCACAAATTCAAAATTATCAAATCAGTCGCCCGCGCCAATGATAAGGGTATCGCAAGGCAGGAGAGACAAGATGGCAGGACTGGATAAACGCGTCGCCAGCTACGAAGCGGCGCTGGAAGGGTTAACGGACGGCATGACGCTGCTCGCCGGCGGCTTCGGCCTGTGCGGTATACCCGAGAATTTGATCGCCGAGGTGAAGCGTCGCCAGGTGAAGGGGCTGACGGTGGTTTCCAACAACTGCGGCGTCGATGGCTTCGGTCTCGGCATGCTGTTGGAGTCGCGCCAGGTCAGCAAGGTAGTGGCCTCTTACGTCGGGGAAAACGCGCTGTTTGAACAGCTGGTGCTGAGCGGCGAGCTGGCGGTAGAGCTCACCCCGCAGGGAACGCTGGCGGAAAAAATCCGCGCCGGCGGCGCCGGGATCCCCGGCTTTTACACCGCCACCGGCTATGGCACGCCGGTCGCCGAAGGCAAAGAGGTGCGCCAGTTCGACGGTAAAAATTACATTCTTGAACAAGCTATTCGCGGCGATTTCGCCCTCGTGAAGGGCTGGAAGGCTGACTGGTACGGCAATGTGGTTTATCGCCATACCGCACAGAATTTCAACCCGCTGATGGCCACCGCCGGGCGCATTACGGTGGTGGAGGTGGAAGAGATTGTGCCGCCGGGCGAACTGCCGCCCTCCGCCATTCACACCCCGGGGATCTATGTCGACCGGCTGATCGTCGGGCAATTCGAAAAACGCATTGAACAGCGCACCCTGCGCGCCGGAGGGCACTGAGATGTTAACCCGCGAACAAATGGCGATGCGCGTCGCCCAGGAGCTGCGCGACGGCGACTACGTCAACCTCGGGATCGGTATCCCGACGCTGGTGGCCAATTACATTCCCGCCGGCATTGAAGTGATGCTCCAGTCGGAGAACGGCCTGCTGGGGATGGGCGAGTTTCCCGATGAGCAAACTCTCGACGCCGACATGATCAACGCCGGCAAACAGACCGTCACCGCGCAAACCGGGGCGGCGATCTTCGATTCGGCCCAGTCGTTCGCCATGATCCGCGGCGGCCACGTCGATCTTACGGTTCTTGGCGCCTTTGAGGTCGACGTCGCAGGGAATATCGCCTCGTGGATGATCCCCGGAAAAATGGTCAAGGGGATGGGCGGCGCCATGGACCTGGTGGCCGGCGCGCAGAACATCATCGTGGTGATGACCCACGCCTCAAAGAACGGCGAATCCAAACTGCTGCCGCAGTGCACCCTGCCGCTCACCGGCGTGGGCTGCATTCGCCGGGTGCTCACCGACCTGGCCCTGCTGGACAT
Organism: Klebsiella sp. GG_Kp175; assembly: GCF_040062325.1. Lineage (NCBI taxonomy): Bacteria > Pseudomonadati > Pseudomonadota > Gammaproteobacteria > Enterobacterales > Enterobacteriaceae > Klebsiella > Klebsiella sp. GG_Kp175. The sequence goes on from NZ_JBEAFX010000012.1 coordinate 86,611, forward strand.
TGTCGACGGGGCGTTTGTCCTGCGCGAAGTGGCCCCGGGGGTCAGCCCCGACGAGGTGATGCGTAAAACGGCGGGACGGCTGATCGTCGCCGACGACGTGCGCGAAATGCGCTTCAGCTAAGGAGAGACCATGACCGATATTGCCATAGTTGCTGCCGTACGCACCCCGGTCGGCAGCTTTCGCGGGGCCTTCGCCCCGCTTTCCGCCGTCGACCTCGGCGCGGCAGTGGTGCGCAGCCTGCTTGAACGCTGCCAGCTGCCCGCCGCAGCGGTCGATGAACTGATTTTCGGCCAGGTGCTCACCGCCGGCTGCGGGCAGAACCCGGCGCGCCAGACCGCGCTGCGGGCCGGCCTGCCGGTGGACACTCCAGCGGTCACCGTCAATCTGGTGTGCGGCTCAGGGCTGAAAGCGGTTCAGCAGGCGGTGCAGGCGATCCGCTGCGGCGACGCCGAGATCGTTATCGCCGGCGGCCAGGAGAGCATGAGCAATGCTCCCTATCTGATGAATGGCGCCCGCGACGGCCTGCGTTTCGGCCATGCCAGCCTGCAGGACAGCATGATCCAGGACGGCCTGTGGGACGCTTTTAACGACTACCACATGGGCATTACCGCCGAGAACCTTGCCGACGCCTTCGACATCAGCCGCGAGCGCCAGGACGCCTTCGCCGCCAGCTCCCAGCGCAAAGCGGCGGCCGCTATCGCCGCCGGACGCTTTCGCCAGGAGATCGTCCCGGTCAGCGTCCCGCAGGGCAAAAAGCCGCCGCGTGTCGTGACCGACGATGAGCAACCGCGCCCGGAGACCAGCGAGCAGCAGCTGGCCCAGCTGCGCCCGGCGTTTCGCCCGGCTGACGGCAGCGTCACCGCCGGGAATGCCTCATCGCTGAACGACGGCGCTGCGGCGGTCCTGCTGATGAGCGTCGATAAAGCGCACGAGCTTGGGCTGCCGGTGCTGGCGCGCATTGTCAGCGCGGCGGTCGCCGGGGTCGACCCGTCGGTGATGGGCATCGGCCCGGTGAGCGCCTGCCGCCAGGCGCTGCAGCGCGCCGGCTGGACGCTGGACGAGGTGGATCTGATCGAAGCCAACGAGGCCTTTGCCGTCCAGGCGCTGGCCGTCGGCCAGCTGCTCGAATGGGACAGCGAGAAGGTCAACGTTAACGGCGGCGCCATCGCCCTGGGCCATCCCATCGGCGCCTCCGGCTGCCGGATCCTCGTCAGTCTGGTGCATGAGATGCAGCGCCGGGGCGCCAGCAAAGGGCTGGCCACCCTGTGCGTCGGCGGCGGACAGGGCATCGCCATGACCCTTCAACGTTAACAGGAGCCACTATGTTTACACCACGCCTGGCGGTACTCGGCGCCGGACTGATGGGCGTCGGCATTGCCTGCCATTTCGCCCGTCACGGTCACGCCGTCCGCCTGTATGACACCGATCCGCAACGTCTCGCCGAGATACCCACAGTAGCCGAGGCGATCCTGCGCGAGCTGGAGGCGAGCGGTCAGCAGGCTCCCGCCGACCGCGACGCCGTGCTGAGCCGTTTAACCCCTACCCCGGCGCTGCAAGCGCTGGCGGACGCCACGCTGCTGATTGAAGCGATCCCCGAACGGCTGGGGCTGAAGCACGCCCTGTATGCCGAACTGGAAACGCTGATCGCCGACGAGGCGATTATCGCCAGCAACACCAGCGGCCTGCCGCCGGATCAACTGGCGCAGGGCATGCGCCTCCCGGAACGGCTACTGATCGCCCATTTCTGGCATCCGCCGCACCTGATCCCGCTGGTGGAAGTGGTGCCCGGGAGCGCCACCCTGCCTCATCTGGCGCGCCAGGTGAGCGACTTTTGCGCCGCCTGCGCGCTGGAAGCGGTGGTGCTCAACCGCGCCGCGCCGGGCTTTGTCGGCAACCGGCTGCAGTTCGCCCTGCTGCGCGAAGCGCTGCATATCGTCCACAGCGGCATCGCGTCCCCGGAGGTGGTGGACCAGGTGATGCGCGCCTCGCTGGGCCGCCGCTATGCGATGGTCGGCCCGCTGGAGGCAGCGGACATGACCGGCCTGGCGACGGTCCAGGATATCTGCCAGCACTTGCTGCCGGAGCTGGCCAGCGGCACCGAGATGATGTCGCTGGTGGCGGAGAAAGTAGCGCGAGGCGACACCGGCGCCCGCAGCGGGCAAGGCTTTTACCGCTGGGACGAGGCCCGGCGCCAGCGCATCCAGTCGCGCCGGGAACACCAGCTGCGCTTCGCCCTGAAGCCCTAGTATCGCGTTCTGTACCCCTACAATAACAATGAGAGTGAGACGTCGTGATGAGTGTGATAATAGCCCTGGCCGCGCTGGCATTACTGATGCTGGCAGCCTACCGTGGATACAGCGTGATCCTCTTTGCGCCGATCGCCGCCCTCGGCGCGGTGCTGCTCACCGACCCGGGCGCGGTCGGCCCGGCCTTTACCGGCCTGTTTATGGAAAAAATGGTCGGCTTTGTGAAGCTCTATTTCCCGGTGTTTCTGCTGGGCGCGGTATTCGGCAAGCTGATTGAGCTGTCGGGATTCTCGCGGTCGATTGTCGCCGCCGCCATCCGCATCCTTGGACGCCGCCATGCGATCCCGGTGATCGTGCTGGTGTGCGCCCTGCTGACCTACGGCGGGGTATCGCTGTTTGTGGTGGCCTTTGCCGTCTACCCTTTCGCCGCCGAGCTGTTTCGCCAGAGCGGGATCCCCAAACGGCTGATCCCAGCCACCGTCGCCCTCGGGGCCTTCTCGTTTACCATGGACGCCCTGCCCGGCACGCCGCAGATCCAGAATATTATTCCCACCAGCTTCTTCGGCACCAACGCCTGGGCGGCCCCGTGGCTGGGGCTTATCGGCTCGCTGTTCATTATCCTCTTCGGTTTGCTGTGGCTGGAGCGCCAGCGCCGCAAAGCGCAGGCCAGCGGCGAAGGCTATGGGACCGACCTGCAAAATGAGCCGGAGACCCCGGATGATATCAACCTGCCGCATCCGCTGATCGCTATCGCCCCGCTGCTGCTGGTGGGGGTGCTGAATCTGCTGTTTACCCACTGGATCCCGCAGTGGTACGGTGCCAGCCATGAGCTCACCCTCCCGGGTCTGGCGAAGCCTGTGGTCACCGAGGTGGGGAAAATCACCGCCATCTGGGCGGTACAGGCGGCGCTGCTCTCCGGCATTGTGCTGGTACTGGTCTGCGGCTACCGCAATATTCGCGGCCGGCTGGCAGAAGGAAGCCGGACGGCGGTGGGCGGGGCTATTCTCGCGGCGATGAACACCGCCTCTGAGTATGGCTTCGGCGCGGTTATCGCCGCCCTGCCGGGTTTCCTGGTGCTGTCGAAAGCCCTCGCGGCTATTCCCAATCCGCTGTTAAACGAGGCGATCAGCGTCACGGTGCTGGCCGGGATCACCGGCTCGGCCTCCGGGGGAATGAGCATCGCCCTGGCGGCGATGTCCGAGACCTTTGTCGCCGCCGCCCACGCCGCCAATATTCCGCTGGAGGTCCTGCACCGCGTCGCCGCCATGGCCAGCGGCGGCATGGATACCCTGCCGCATAACGGGGCGGTGATCACCCTGCTGGCGATCACCGGCCTGAGCCATCGCCAGGCCTATGGCGGCATTTTCGCCATCACGGTGATCAAAAGCCTCGCGGTACTGTTTGTCATTGCCACGTTCTATGTGACCGGCATTGTCTGAGACCCGACTGAAGGAGAAATATGATGAATTTAAACGGTAAAACAGCGCTGGTCACCGGCTCCACCAGCGGCATCGGCTTAGGGATCGCCAAAGTGCTGGCGCAGGCAGGCGCCCAGCTGGTGCTCAATGGCTTCGGCGACAGCAGCCACGCCCGGGCTGAAGTCGCCGCGCTGGGCAAGATCCCCGGCTATCATGACGCCGACCTGCGCGACGTCGGGCAGATCGAGGCGATGATGCGCTATGCCGAAAGCACCTTCGGCGGCGTCGATATCGTGATCAATAACGCCGGCATCCAGCACGTGGCCCCGGTGGAGCAGTTCCCGGTGGACAAATGGAACGACATCATCGCGATCAATCTCTCCAGCGTCTTCCACACCACTCGCCTGGCGCTGCCGGGCATGCGCCAGCGCAACTGGGGGCGCATCATCAACATTGCCTCAGTGCATGGCCTGGTGGCGTCGAAAGAGAAATCGGCCTATGTCGCCGCCAAGCACGCGGTGGTCGGCCTGACCAAAACCGTGGCCCTGGAAACCGCGCGCAGCGGCATCACCTGCAACGCCATCTGCCCCGGCTGGGTGCTGACTCCGCTGGTGCAGCAGCAGATCGATAAGCGCATCGCCGAGGGGGTCGACCCGGAGCAGGCCAGCGCCCAGCTGCTGGCGGAAAAGCAGCCCTCCGGGGAGTTTGTCACCCCGCAGCAACTGGGCGAAATGGCGCTGTTTCTGTGCAGCGACGCCGCCGCCCAGGTGCGCGGCGCGGCGTGGAACATGGACGGCGGCTGGGTGGCGCAGTAAGCCGCAGGCGTCGCGAAGATCAGAACATCGCCAGAAAGCGTTTCACCGTGCGCGAGCGCTCGAAGCGCCGCCAGGCGATGGCGATATCGGTCTTCAGCGGCGCCCCGCTGAGCGGGTGATAGCTGACGTTCGGCTGCTGGATGCAGGTCATTGACTGCGGGACCAGCGCGAAGCCGAACCCGGCATTGACCATGCTCAGCGACGACGAAATCTGCGACGACTGCCAGGCGCGCTCCATATCGATGCCGGCGCGCAGGCAGCTGTTGTACACCAGCTCATACAGCCCCGGAGCCACTTCCCGCGGGAAGAGGATCGGCGCCACGTCGCGCAGCTGCTCCAGGGCCAGGGTCGGCTGCGTCGCCAGCGGGTTATCGCGCGGCAGCGCGATAACCATCGGCTCCTCATCGATAATCCGCAGATTAAAAGCCTTACTGCTCTCGCACGGCAGACGGACGAAGGCAATATCCAGCTCGGCCTCGCTCAGGGCGGTCATCAGATTGGCCATGTTGTCTTCCATCTGGTGCAGGGTCACCCCGGGGTGGTCGAGCTGAAAACGGTGCAGCAGCGTGAAGATTTGCGGGTGGAAAGCATCAGAACTGGTAATGCCTAGCGACAGGCTGCCGTTCATCCCGCGGGCAATGCCCTTGGCCTTCTCCAGCGCCGCATCGCTCATGGCGAGGATCTGACGGGCATCCTCATAGAACGACTCACCGGCCTCGGTGAGCTCCACACCGCGGGTCAAACGCCGAAACAGCGGGGTCCCCACCTCGCGCTCAAGCCGCTGAATTTGCTGACTTAACGGAGGCTGTGAAATACCCAGTTCCTTGGCGGCCTGGGTGAAGTGCCGCGTCCTGGCGACGGCGACAAAATAGCGAAGATAACGAAGTTCCATATCGAAAACGTCTCAAACCAGCATGGTTTCTATATTGGAACTGTGAGCTGAATCGGGTCAACATTTATTTAACCTTTCTTATATTTGTTGAACGAGGAAGTGGTATATGAATCATTCTGCTGAATGCACCTGCGAAGAGAGTCTATGCGAAACCCTGCGGGCGTTTTCCGCGCAGCATCCCGAGAGCGTGCTCTATCAGACATCGCTCATGAGCGCCCTGCTAAGCGGGGTTTACGAAGGGAGCACCACCATCGCCGACCTGCTGAAGCACGGCGATTTCGGTCTCGGCACCTTTAATGAGCTGGACGGGGAGCTGATCGCCTTCAGCAGTCAGGTCTATCAGCTGCGGGCCGACGGCAGCGCGCGCAAAGCCCAGCCGGAGCAGAAAACGCCGTTCGCGGTGATGACCTGGTTCCAGCCGCAGTACCGGAAAACTTTCGACCACCCGGTGAGCCGCCAGCAGCTGCACGAGGTGATCGACCAGCAAATTCCCTCTGACAACCTGTTCTGCGCCCTGCGCATCGATGGCCATTTCCGCCATGCCCATACCCGCACCGTACCGCGCCAGACGCCGCCGTACCGGGCGATGACCGACGTCCTCGACGATCAGCCGGTGTTCCGCTTTAACCAGCGCGAAGGGGTACTGGTCGGCTTCCGTACCCCGCAGCATATGCAGGGGATCAACGTCGCCGGGTATCACGAGCACTTTATTACCGATGACCGCAAAGGCGGCGGTCACCTGCTGGATTACCAGCTCGACCACGGAGTGTTGACCTTCGGCGAAATTCACAAGCTGATGATCGACCTGCCCGCCGACAGCGCGTTCCTGCAGGCCAATCTGCATCCCGATAATCTCGATGCCGCCATCCGTTCCGTAGAAAGTTAAGGGGGTCACATGGACAAACAGTATCCGGTACGCCAGTGGGCGCACGGCGCCGATCTCGTCGTCAGCCAGCTGGAAGCCCAGGGGGTACGTCAGGTGTTCGGCATCCCTGGCGCCAAAATCGACAAGGTATTCGACTCACTGCTGGATTCCTCCATTCGCATTATTCCGGTACGCCACGAAGCCAACGCCGCGTTTATGGCCGCCGCCGTCGGGCGCATTACCGGTAAAGCCGGCGTGGCGCTGGTCACCTCCGGCCCGGGCTGCTCCAACCTGATCACCGGTATGGCCACCGCCAACAGCGAAGGCGACCCGGTGGTGGCCCTGGGCGGCGCGGTGAAACGCGCCGATAAAGCCAAACAGGTCCACCAGAGTATGGATACGGTGGCGATGTTCAGCCCGGTGACGAAATACGCCGTCGAGGTGACCGCGCCGGACGCGCTGGCGGAAGTGGTCTCCAACGCCTTCCGCGCCGCCGAGCAGGGCCGCCCGGGCAGCGCTTTCGTCAGCCTGCCGCAGGATGTGGTCGATGGCCCGGTCAGCGGCAAAGTACTGCCGGCCAGCGGGGCCCCGCAGATGGGCGCCGCGCCGGATGCCGCCATCGACCAGGTGGCGAAGCTTATCGCTCAGGCGAAAAACCCGATCTTCCTGCTCGGCCTGATGGCCAGCCAGCCGGAGAACAGCGCGGCGCTGCGCCGTTTGCTGGAGGCCAGCCATATTCCGGTCACCAGCACCTATCAGGCCGCCGGGGCGGTGAATCAGGATAACTTCTCTCGCTTCGCCGGCCGGGTCGGGCTGTTTAACAACCAGGCCGGGGACCGTCTGCTGCAGCTCGCCGACCTGGTGATCTGCATCGGCTACAGCCCGGTGGAATATGAACCGGCGATGTGGAACAGCGGCAACGCGACGCTGGTGCATATCGACGTCCTGCCCGCCTATGAAGAGCGCAACTACACCCCGGACGTCGAGCTGGTGGGCGATATCGCCGGCACCCTCAACAAGCTGGCGCAAAATATCGATCGCCGGCTGGTGCTCTCCCCGCAGGCGGCGGAGATCCTCCGCGACCGCCAGCACCAGCGCGAACTGCTGGACCGCCGCGGCGCGCAGCTGAATCAGTTTGCTCTGCATCCGCTGCGCATCGTTCGCGCCATGCAGGATATCGTCAACAGCGACGTCACGCTGACCGTGGACATGGGCAGCTTCCATATCTGGATTGCCCGCTACCTGTACAGCTTCCGCGCCCGTCAGGTGATGATCTCCAACGGCCAGCAGACCATGGGCGTCGCCCTGCCCTGGGCCATCGGCGCCTGGCTGGTCAATCCTGAGCGCAAAGTGGTCTCCGTCTCCGGCGACGGCGGCTTCCTGCAGTCGAGCATGGAGCTGGAGACCGCCGTCCGCCTGAAAGCCAACGTGCTGCACCTGATCTGGGTCGATAACGGCTACAACATGGTGGCCATCCAGGAAGAGAAAAAATATCAGCGCCTGTCCGGCGTCGAGTTCGGGCCGATGGATTTTAAAGCCTATGCCGAGTCCTTCGGCGCCAAAGGGTTTGCCGTGGAAAGCGCCGAGGCGCTGGAGCCGACCCTGCGCGCGGCGATGGACGTCGACGGCCCGGCGGTGGTGGCCATTCCGGTGGATTATCGTGATAACCCGCTGCTGATGGGCCAGCTGCATCTGAGTCAGATTCTGTAAGTCATCACAATAAGGAAAGGAAAATGAAAAAAGTCGCACTTGTTACCGGCGCCGGCCAGGGGATTGGTAAAGCTATCGCCCTTCGTCTGGTGAAGGATGGATTTGCCGTGGCCATTGCCGATTATAACGATGCCACCGCCAAAGCGGTCGCCTCGGAAATCAACCAGGCCGGCGGCCGCGCCATGGCGGTGAAAGTGGATGTTTCTGACCGCGACCAGGTATTTGCCGCCGTTGAACAGGCACGCAAAACGCTGGGCGGCTTCGACGTCATCGTCAATAACGCCGGCGTAGCGCCGTCCACGCCGATCGAGTCCATTACCCCGGAAATTGTCGACAAAGTCTACAACATCAACGTCAAAGGGGTGATCTGGGGCATTCAGGCGGCGGTCGAAGCCTTTAAGAAAGAGGGGCACGGCGGGAAAATCATCAACGCCTGTTCCCAGGCCGGCCACGTCGGCAACCCGGAGCTGGCGGTGTATAGCTCCAGTAAATTCGCGGTGCGCGGCTTAACCCAGACCGCCGCTCGCGACCTCGCGCCGCTGGGCATCACAGTCAACGGCTACTGCCCGGGGATCGTCAAAACGCCGATGTGGGCCGAAATTGACCGCCAGGTGTCAGAAGCCGCCGGTAAACCGCTGGGCTACGGTACCGCCGAGTTCGCCAAACGCATCACCCTCGGTAGGCTATCCGAGCCGGAAGATGTCGCCGCCTGCGTCTCCTATCTTGCCAGCCCGGATTCTGATTATATGACCGGTCAGTCATTGCTGATCGACGGCGGGATGGTGTTTAACTAATAAATAATAAGCTCTGACATGGCTTGCCCCTGCTTTCGCGCGGGGGCTTTTTTGGGTTTGAGTGTAAGCATTCCGGTGAAACGAACCCTCTATTGATTAGGTAGAGTCCGCTCCTGGCACTCAGGGGACTTTAACGACGTAGACGATGCTTCAGGGAACTTGTCATTATAAGTTCTTACTGCTTATTTGCGGGACCGCCGTCTGATTTGGGTTGGATCTTGACGACTAATCTTTGCGCTTTTCCTGGTTTCCCCTTTTCAAAACGCCATTTTTTCATCATTTTATCAATGATTTGATGTTCCAACTCCGGAGTCGTTGTCGATTCAAGTATCTTTACATTCTGAACTCTGCCATCTGAATCCACATCGTACTGAAGCCGCAGGAAACTCGGCAGTAGGTTTCCGTTCTTATCACGAGTGGTAATTGATGTGTTTGCAGAGGAAATGCTGCCTGAAGGTGTGCTGGCGCTGACCTGTGTGCCGGCGCAGAGTGCCAGGAACAATGGCAGAATCAGAGTGAATAGTCTGATAGCTTTCATAAATCGTCCGAACTCCAAAATTAATCATGAATCTTCACGTTACCAATGGCGCGAGTGACAGGTTACCAGCTGAGATGATCACTGAATACCGCGTCTTCAGTAGCAATCACGTTGACCTCCTGACCAGGCGTTTCGTACTACATCCATTCCCGATGACGTTTCGCTATCAGGACAAGTGGGCGCTGAGCGACTAAATCAACGATTCTTATGCCAGCTGTCAGCAGCACTATCCGGTTCGCCAGGGAACATGGCCGAGCTAACCCCCTCAAGTGATTAGCATTTATTCGCGTCCCGCGCTGAAGACCTTTAGCTAATCCTTTTTAACTTCGGTGCTCGGGATCTCCAGCGCTTGCAACGTTAAGAGGGTGTTCTCCGCGGGCTTAGCGGCAGCTTGCTGCTGATGCTAAGGGGGAGATTCTTCAGTCATTCCTGCGACACCTAGAGATTAACACGGAAGCGGCTGAGCATAGCGCCCGCAGGGAGAATCCCGGAGAGCGATGCGTGAGACCTTATCCCGGCTACGCTATGGGGCCGCTCTTGTGCCGTATTTTTGCCGGGTGGCGGCTGCGCCTTACCCGGCCTACAAAAACTCGCTAACTGACTGGCTTGCGCCGCGTTGAGTGGTACCTTGTGATGTCAGCGCTTTCCGCTCCTGGCATCAAGCGGACAAACCAGCAGAGCCAGAGGTCCGCCATCAGCGAGGAGCGGAAGTTGGTCATTATTCTGCTAGTCTGATAGACGGTGAACACAAAAATGGGATTTCAGTAATCATCTGATTCGCATCCCTCCTAATGAGACAGAGGATTCTACTATGGAACCTTATCGTACTTTTCTTATTACTGGCGCAACCAGAGGGATAGGAAGAGCGCTCAGTGACAAATTATCAGGACAGGGTCACCTTGTTGTGGGTATTGCCCGTCATGTTGATGCCGGCTTTCCGGGGGTTTTATATACGGCCGACCTGAGTAGTGCTGATGAAACTCGCGTAGTTTTATTAAAAATTACCGAAAATCATGAAATTCACGGCATCGTAAATAATGTAGGTGTGGCCTTACCTCAACAATTGGGAAACATTGATATTCAAACGTTCCTGAATGTTATGGATATCAATGTACGGGTGGCAGTTCAGATAACACAAGCGCTGGTTAGCAACATGAAGAGCAGAGGCTGGGGAAGAATTGTGAATGTATGTAGCCGTGCTATTTTCGGTGCGACTGACAGAACAGCTTACGCAGCGGCCAAAAGTGCTCTGGTAGGTTGTACACGAACCTGGGCCTTAGAGCTTGCTCAATTCGGGATCACCGCAAACGCGATTGCTCCCGGGCCAATAGAGACAGAGCTTTTTCATAGAACACGACCTGTTGGAAGTGAAGCAGAACAACGCATTTTATCGACAATACCTATGGGCAGACTTGGTTCTCCTGCTGAAGTGGCTTCAGCAATAGCCTTTCTTTTATCATCAGACGCGAGTTTTATTACTGGCGTAGTACTGCCTGTTGATGGTGGAGGAAGCCTGGGAGGACGTTAGAAACGTTAAGGGACTCTGTGGAAATAGACAGCGCCTATCCAGGGCTGGGATTTGATATTGTCGCAGTTAATAAGATATTTTTGACCTGTCAAACCCAATAAATACACTGATACATTTAAGCGAGACATATGAGTTTAAAGCCGCGTAAAATCGTTTTAATTCCCGGGTTTATGCTGAATGAAATGCTGTGGCATGAATTTGAAAGATACCTGCCGTCAAACTGTATTGTTCATCATGCATCTGTAACTGAAGGACGAACCATTCATGATGTAGTGCAGCATCTGATTACTTTTCTGCCTGAGAAGTTTTCTTTGATAGGTTTTTCGATGGGAGGGTATATTGCCCGACAACTGGCAGCAGAATTCCCTGAACGTGTAGAGTCCTTAGTGCTTATTGCCAGTTCCTTACGGGAAGATACGCCGTTAGAGGCTGAAGCAAAGCGGAAAAATGTGCAGTCATTGTCCCCCACAACGTTTAAGGGGCTGAGCAGCTATGCTATTGCCCGGTCACTCCACCCTCTCAACACATCAAATCAGGATATGATTTCAGCTATCCAGAAAATGGGATACTCTCTGGGATTTGAAGCCTTCATCACGCAATCATCCTTATCCAGACAAGGTATACCTTCTGCAACAATATGCTGTCCAACATTGGTTATAGCCAGTGAAGATGATGCCATCCGTTCGATGAAGGAGGCAAAAGAGTTGGTCGAAGCCATACCTTCTGCGTCGTTAAGAATTATTCGGGATTGCGGCCATATGATTCCGCTCGAACAGCCCAGGGAGTTGGCAAGAACTATTGTTGAATGGCTCCCGGCTACGTAAATTATTGGGCGTTTATCCGGCAAATATCCTGACTGACTTCATCAGGGTATGGTCTGTTCCTGGTCACCAGCAAACATGAAGTTCTGCAATAGCAACACGGAAGCGGCTGAGCATAGCGACAGCAGAGAAAATCCCGGATGGCGGCGTATGGCACCTTATCCCGGCTACGCTGTTGGGCCGCTCTTGTGCCGTATTTTTGCCGGGTGACAGCTACACCTTACCCTGCCCACGATTTGGCGCTCTATTCGCGCCCTTCGTAGGCCCGCGCAAGCGTAGCGCCGCCGGACAAGGACAGCGGGCACGGAGCCGATTTTGTGCCGGGTGGCGGCTACGCCTTACCCGGCCTACAGTTCGTGCGACCTGTCGTTAATTTATTCACCAGCCTTGCTGAAACTGCCGGTGCTGGCGGCCTCAAAATCGCTGAGACATTCCCGGAAGGCCGGGGCAGCCCGCATGGATGCGGGCTGAGGGCCGTGTTTTGCACGGACGCTGCCTCGGCCCGACCCGAAGCCTGCAGGGATAAGTCGAAGGGACCACGCAGTGGCGATTTTGCTGGCCGGAGCCCGGGGGTACAGGGAGCGGCGGCGACTGGCCGCCCCCTGTGCGCTCCCTGCGCCATGCCAGGCATAACGCAGACGATTAACCTGGAGCGCAAACTACGCTGAAGTCACGCGTGATAAACGCTTTGCCCGGGCTGAGAACCTGTAAAACCGATAACAGTCTCCCCCGCCGCCGGGCAAGATATCGCACCGTGGCCGCCATGTTGCCGGGTGGCGGCTGCGCCTTACCCGGCCTACAAAGACCTCCCGTCAGCTCATATCCCCGGGCCCACGCTAACGCAGCGCCGCCGGGAAGATATCAGGCTCCGAGCTCAACATGTTGCCGGGTGGCGCTTCGCTTACCCGGCCTACAAAGGCTGCCCGCGATTTGGCGCTCTATTCGCGCCCTTCGTAGGCCCGCGCAAGCGTAGCGCCGCCGGGCAAGGACAGCGGGCACGGAGCCGATTTTGTGCCGGGGGGCGGCTGCGCCTGACCCGGCCTACAAAACCAGGGCTGTCCGTACCGCCCTCGCGGCAGACCCCACGTTCAGCGCCGCCGGTCAGTTACTGCGCCTGCTGCTGCGCCTGCGCCAGCTGGCGGACGATCGCCTCGCGCCGCGCATCCCCTTCCGGCAGCCGGGCCAGCAACGCCTGCAGGGCCGCCACGGCTTCGGGGTAATCTTCATTACGCACCGCGCTCAGGGCCAGCATCTCCAGCACCGGCAGGCTGGTCGGCTGTCGCTGATGCAGGTCACGCAGCAGCAGCTCGCCCATCCGGACCTGACCGCTATCCCCCGCCCGCACCAGCGCGCTGGCATAATCGAAAGCCGCCGCCGGGTCGTCCGCCGCCAGCGCATGCGCCCGGCCAAAGGCGCCGATCGCCGTCTTGCCATCGTTCAACAGCAGACCCAGCCGCCCAAGCAACTGCCAGCCGGCGAGGTCGTGCGGAGTATTCTGCAGATGGCTGCGCAGGCCAAGCCGCAGCTCCGCCAGCTCATCCATACGCAGCGGCGGCGCGGTCGGGTCCTTAACCTGCTGCAGCAGCGCAGGATAATGCCGCTCCGCCTGCTGCCAGAGCAGCACCTGGCCAATATCGCTGGTTTTCAGATACAGGCCCAGACTCAGAACCACCAGCAGCAGCGCGCCCGGAAGCAGCGCCCAGCGGCTTAGCGGCCGTTCGCCAGGCTGTGCCTGGGGCGGGATATCGGTCAGCAGCGTGCGCTGCAGCTCGACGACCAGCGCCGGGTTGTCCTCGCCGCGCTCCTGCGTCAGCTCCTGCAGGCGCGACTGATACAGGGCGCGGTTGAGGGTATCGCGGTCCACCGCCCCGTTGCCCGTCCATGGGTAATAAAGCAGTCCCAGCGCGCCAGCCAGCAACAGCCCGGCGATAACCACCAACAGGCTCATCGTTCTTTTCCTTCTTTTAATAATTCCGCCAGCCGCTGGCGCTCTTCAGCGCTGAGCGCCGCGTCAGGGATGTCGCGACGACGCGCGCGGGCGATAATCATCCCGGCGCCCGCCAGGACGAACAGCCCCGGCCCCAGCCACAGCAGCACCGTGCCCGCGGTCAGCGGCGGCTCGTAGCTGACAAAATTGCCGTAGCGGGCCACCATATAGTCAACGATCTGCCCTTTCGTTTTCCCCTGCTGCATCAGTTCGTACACCTTCTGCCGCATATCGGCGGCAATCATCGCGTTCGAGTCGGCGATGCTGTTGTTCTGGCATTTCGGGCAGCGCAGCTGGGAGGTGATCTCGCGAAAGGCCTGCTCCTGGGCCTCATCCTTAAACTGCCAGGTATCGATGGCGGCCCACGCCTGGCCGGTCAGCATCAGCGCCAGCAGGATGCCCATTACCCCTCTCATCAGCCCGCCCCCCGGTTGTATTGATTCCACAGCGGCTGGAGCTCCTCGCGCCACACCCGTTCGTTCAGGTCGCCGGCGTGCCGCCAGCGGATGATGCCCTGACCGTCGATAAGAAACGTTTCCGGCGCGCCATAAACCCCCAGATCCAGGCCGAGCATGCCGTTGCCGTCGTACAGGCTCAGCCTGTACGGATTACCCAGGCGCTGCAGCCAGCTCATCGCCTTCTGCCGATCGTCTTTGTAGTTCATCCCCACCACCCGCACGCCCTGCTGCGCCAGGCCGTTGAGAAACTGATGCTCGGCGCGACAGGTTGGGCACCAGGTGGCCCAGACGTTGAGCAGCAGCGGCTTGCCGTCAATCAGCGTCCGCCGGTCCAGCGTCTGACCGGGGGTATTCAGCGCTTCAAGGCGAAACTCCGGCAGCGGTTTGCCGATCAGCGCCGACTCGAGGGTCGTCGGGTCGTCGCCATCGGCGTTGCGCATCAGCTGCCAGAACAGCGCAGCGGCCAGCGCCAGAAACAGCGCCAGCGGGATAAACAGCAGCTTCCGGTTCATGAGGCCTCCTGCAGCTTCTTACGCATCCGATAGCGCGGGTCGAGCATGCAGCACAGACCGCCGAGGGCCATCAGCACCCCGCCGTACCAGATCCAGCGAACGAACGGTTTGTAGTACAGACGTACCGCCCAGCTGCCGTCGCTCAGCTCTTCCCCCAGCGCGGCGTACAGATCGCGGGTCAGCCCGCCGCTGATCGCCGCCTCGGTCATCATCATCCGGCTGGCGGTGTAAAAGCGTTTCTCGGCATACAGCGTCGCTTCCGGGCGTCCGCTATGGGTCACGGCGATAATGCCTTCGCCGCCGGTCCAGTTGGGGCCGACGATATTGCGCACGCCGTTAAACACAAAGTGATAGCGATGGATATCGATACTGTCGCCGGGGCGCATCCGTACATCGCGCTCCACGCTGTAGTTCTGGCTAAAAGTGATGCCGATAACGGTCACCGCCACGCCGACGTGACCGAGCACCATCCCCCACTGGCTGCGGGTCAGCGTCCGCAGGCCGCGCCAGAAGCCGTGGCGATGAGTGGCCCGTTCGTGAACCTCCAGCAGGGCGAAGATCAGCACCCACAGGGCCATCATCAGGCCAATGACCGCCATGGCGGTGATACGGTCCTGTAGCAGCCACGGCAGCGCCAGAGAAAGTGACAACGTCACCAGCAGAGCGATAATCAGGCGCTTAATCTGCCTGGCGATGTCATCGCGCCGCCAGCGGATCAGCGGTCCCAGCCCCAGCAGCAGCGCAAACGGCGCCATCAGGGCGGTGAACATGGTATTGAAGAACGGCTCGCCGATGGAGATGCTGCCGAGGCCCAGCTCCTTATGCACCAGCGGCAACAGCGTCCCGAGGAGCACCACCAGCATCGCGGCCATCAGCAAAATATTGTTGCCAAGCAGGAACGACTCGCGCGACCACAGGGTATGTTCCACCCGCGCCCGCACCCGGCCGCCCTTCAGGGCGTACAGCAGCAGCGACCCGCCGATGGCGACAATCAGCAACGCCAGGATAAACAGCCCGCGCGATGGATCCGAGGCGAAGGCATGCACCGAGACCAGCACCCCGGAGCGCACCAGGAAGGTGCCCAGCAGGCACAGGGAGAAGGCGGCGATGGCCAGCAGCACCGTCCAGGCGCGGAAGCTGCCCCGCTTCTCGGTCACCGCCAGGGAGTGCAGCAGCGCGGTTCCAACCAGCCACGGCATAAACGAGGCGTTTTCCACCGGGTCCCAGAACCACCAGCCGCCCCAGCCCAGTTCGTAATAGGCCCACGCCGAGCCCAGCACGATGCCGAGGGTGAGGAACATCCATGCCGCCTGGGTCCAGGGACGCGACCAGCGCGCCCAGGCAGTATCCAGCCGGCCCGCCAGCAGCGAGGCGATGGCGAAGGCGAAAGCCACCGAGAAGCCGACGTACCCCATATAGAGGATCGGCGGATGGAAAATCATGCCGATATCCTGCAGCAGCGGATTGAGGTCGCGGCCATCAATGGGGTACTGCGGCAGGCCGCGGCTGAACGGGTTGGAGGTAAAGAGGATAAACAGCAGGAACCCCAAGGCGATCATCCCCATCACCGCCAGCACCCGGGCGACGGCGTCGAGCGGCATCCGGCGGCTGAAGAGGGCGACGGCGAAGGTCCAGACGCTGAGCAGCAGAACCCACAGCAGCAGCGAGCCCTCATGCGCCCCCCAGGTCGCCGCCACCCGATACCACACCGGCAGCGCGCTGTTGGAGTTTTCCGCCACGTAGCGGACGGTAAAGTCGTTGACCACGAAGGCGTGCACCAGCAGCAGGAAGGCGCCGCCGATACAGGCGAACAGCCCGCAGGCCAGCGGCCGGGCAAGGGCCATCAGCCGCCGGTCCTGCCGCGCCGCGCCCCACAGGGGATAGACGCTCAGGAGCAGCGCCAGCCCCGCCGCCAGACACAGTAAAAAGTTGCCCAGCTCCGGCATCATGGCTGCGCCCCCGTTTTCTCCGGCGTCATGGCGTTTTTCACCTCCGGCGGGGTGTAATTTTCATCATGTTTGGCCAGCACCTGCTGGGCGGTAATATGCCGCTCGCCGTCCAGCACGCCCTGGGCCACCACGCCCTGCCCCTCACGGAACAGGTCCGGCAGAATGCCCTTATAGCTAACGTCCACCACCCCGCGGGCGTCATACAGCTTAAAGCGCACGTCGAGAGTTTGCGGGTCGCGCTGCAGGGAGCCCGGCTGAACGTAGCCTCCCACCCGAAGGCGCTGCCCGGTATGGGGTAGCGCCCGGGTTTCCGTTTTGCCGTAGATAATTTCCCCCGGGGTGTAGAACAGATCGATATTGCTGCTCAGGGCGTACAGCGTCAGGCTGACGGTGAGCCCAAGTCCGGCGAGCACCGCCAGCACGATATACAGCCGGGTTTTACGACGCGCTTGCATCCGCGGCCTCCTTGTCATGTTCGCGGGCAGCAGCGATCCGCCGCTCGCGCGCCTGCTGGCGTCGCACTTCATGGAATAGCGCCCGCCGCGCCCACAGGGTGTGCACCGTCAGCAGGCCAAATGCGGCGACGGCCACCGCCACCGCCAGCCAGACGTACTGGGCATAGCCGCCCATATTCAGGAAGGCGGCGAACGAAGAAAAAGCGGGGCTCATCGGACGGCTCCTTTGTTAGCCAGCGCCACCACCCACGGTCGACGACGCTCCAGCTGGAGTATCAGGTTACGCAGGCGCATCAGGGTCAGGGTGACCGACAGCGCGAGGAAAGCAAAGATACAGATCCGCAGCGGCAGACGCATGCTCGGGTCGATGGTTTGCTGCAGGTTGGTCGAACCCTGGTGCAGGGTATTCCACCAGTAGACCGAGTAATGAATGATGGGCAGATTGACCACCCCGACCAGCACGAGGATCCCCGCCGCGCGCCCGGCCAGCCGCCGGTCGTCAAAGGCGTGCCACAGGGCGATGATCCCGGCATACAGAAACAGCAGCACCAGCTCCGAGGTCAGGCGGGCGTCCCAGATCCACCAGGTCCCCCACATTGGCTTGCCCCACGCCGCGCCGCTGACCAGCGCCACCAGGGTGCAGACCGCCCCCACCGGTGCCAGGGCGGCGATCGCCAGGTCGGCCATTTTGATCTGCCAGACCACCCCGATGAAGGCCGCGACGGCCATCGCCAGGTACAGCCCCATCGACCACATCGCCGCCGGGACATGAAGATACATGATCCGGTAGCTTTCCCCCTGCTGATAGTCCGCCGGGGCGAAGCCAAATCCCCACCCCAGACCGATGACCAGCAACAGCGCGCTCAACGCCGCCAGCCAGGGGATCCAGCATCCGCACAGGCGGTACAGCCGCTCGGGGATCGCCAGTTGATGTAACGCTTTCCACATAGACGCTTACTCACACGGTTATGATGGCCGCGCCCGCAGGCGCAGCGAATTATTGCACGGTCAGCCGCAGCGCGGCGGCGGTGGCGAACGGACACAGGGTGGCGCTGGCGGTTAAGAACGCCGCCAGCATCGCCAGATAGCCGCCGACCGGGAGCCCGGCGACGGCGGCCTGGCAGGCCGCGGTGGCGAAAATCAGCAGCGGCACCGCCAGCGGCAACACCAGCAGGCTCAGCAGGACGCCGCCGCGCTTCAGGCCGACCGTCAGGCCAACCCCCACCGCGCCGAGAAAACTGAGCGTCGGGGTGCCGAGCAGCAAGGTCAGCGCCAGCACGCCGGCGTCATGCAGACTCATCCCCAGCAGCAGCGCCGCCAGCGGCGAGACGATCAGCAGCGGCAGGCCGCTCATCATCCAGTGGGCAACCACCTTCACCAGCACCACCGCCACCAGCGGCGTCGGCAGGAGCATCAGTTGCTCCAGGGAACCGTCCTGCCAGTCGTCGCGAAACAACCGATCCATCACCAGCAGCGCCGCCAGCAGCGCGGCGACCCACACCACGCCCGGCGCAATCTGCGCCAGCAGCTGCGGCGCGGCGCCTACGCCGAACGGAAACAGGGTGATGACGATCAGAAAGAACCAGAGGGGATTGAGGATCTCCGCCCCGCTGCGCCACGCCAGGCGCAGTTCCCGGGCCAACAGCGCACGCATCATTGCCCGCCTCCAGCCTCGCCGCCGAGGCGCAGGGTGCGCAACGGACAGCCCAGCGGCCGCAGCGGCTGGTGGGTGGTGAGGATGGCGCATCCCCCCTGCCGGGCGTGCTGTTCCAGGCGACGGGTCAGGGTTTCCATCGCCGTGGCGTCGAGGGCGGTGAACGGCTCATCGAGGATCCACAGCGGCGCGTCGGTTAACCACAGGCGGGTGAGCGCCACCCGACGCTGCTGCCCGGCGGAGAGCTGGCTCAAGGGGAGATCTTCATAGCCCGCCAGGCCGACGGCAGCGAGGGCGCGTTCCCGCTGCTGAAGGCGGCTGGCCGGAAAGAAGAAACGCAGGTTTTCATCGGCGGTCAGCGCCGCGTTGACGCCGGATTTATGGCCCAGCCACAGCAGCTGACGGTGAAATGACTCCCGGACCTTCGCCAGCGGCTGGCCCTGCCAGCTCACCACCCCGCTTTCCGGGCGCGCCAGGCCGCAAAGGATCCGCAGCAGCGAGGTTTTCCCCGCGCCGTTATCACCGGCGACCTGCAGCAGCTCGCCGGCAGCGAGGGACAGCGTCAGCGCCGCAAACAGCGGTCGATCGTCAACGATGCAGGTCAGTCGCTCTGCATGCAGCATGAAGGCAAACTCCTTGATTCAGACAGTATTTTACGTCCTGGCTAAGTATGGGTTGCGCCGCGTGGGCGACGCAACCCTGACGGTTACTGTCCGGCCCCCGGCAGCTTCGAGATATCAGCGTTGCCTAACGCCTTCTCATCGTGCGCCGCGGTCTCCTTACGCACCTTCGCCACATCGCTGGCGCTGACCGCCGGCGCGTTGTTGCCCCAGCTGGTGCGGATGAAGTTGACCACATCCGCCACCTGCTGGTCGTCCAGACGCCAGCCGAACGATGGCATGGTCAGGTTGGAGACCGCGTCTTTCACCGCCGGCGTGGTGCTCCCGGTCAGAACGATATGGATAAGAGAAGTGGCATCTTCGGTCTGCACCACCGGATTGCCCTTCAGCGACGGGAAGGCGCGTTTATAGCCTACGCCGTCGGTGCGGTGGCAGGCGGCGCAGTTATCGACGTACAGCGCGGCGCCGGTTTTGCTGTCGTTACCCTTCCACAGATCTTTCGCCACGCTGTCTTCCACCGGGGCTGGGGTCTGTTTGCCTCCGCGCGGCGGGAGCGACTTCAGATAGCGGGCGATGGCGGTGATGTCGTCATCAGAAAGATACTGCAGACTGTGCTCCACCACATCGCTCATGCCGCCGAAGACCACCGATTTATCGTTACGTCCGGTTTTCAGGAACTCGGCCAGCTCGGCTTCGCTCCAGGTCCCCAGACCGTCGCGGTTTTCGCCGCGCAGGCTGGAGGCAACCCAGCCGTCAATCGGCGCATTGCTGCCCGCCAGGTAATCATCGCCTTCGCTTTCGCTGAGCGCTTTTTCCTGCATCGTCAGGCTACGCGGGGTATGACAGGCGCCGCAGTGGCCCAGGCCTTCCACCAGATAGCGGCCGCGCTCCAGCACCGGGTCAACCTGCGTGTTGGCGACAAAGTCGCTCGGCGTCGGCGCGAAGATGCCGCGCCAGAACGCCAGCGGCCAGCGCATCGACAGCGGCCACGGGATGTCGGTGTCCTTGTTGGCGACATTCACCGGCTCCACGCCGTGCATAAAGTAGGCGTACATGGCGCGCATGTCCGCTTCGCTGATCCGTGCGAACGAGGGATACGGCATCGCCGGATAGAGTGTGGAACCATCTTTCCGCACGCCCTTGCGCACCGCGTCGTCGAACTCTTCGAAGGTGTACCCGCCAATGCCGTGTTCTTTATCCGGCGTGATATTGGTGGAGTAGATGGTGCCGATCGGCGTCTCCATCGGCAGACCGCCGGCGAAAGGTTTGCCCGCTTTGCCGTTGGTGTGGCAGGCGACACAGTCCCCCGCCCGCGCCAGATACTCCCCTTGCTTAATCAGATTGCTGTCCACAGGCGCCTCTTCGGCGAAGGCCGCGCAGCTCAATGCCCCAAGCACCAGGGCCGATAACCATTGCATTTTCATCATCTGCCTTCCTTTATGCCTGCACCAGGGGACCCGGATTTTTCAGATACTGCTCGCGGATCGCCTTCGCTGACCAGTAGGCCAGCGCGGCCACCGTGCCGGTTGGGTTATAGCCCAGCCCCTGCGGGAAAGCGGAGGCGCCGATGACGAAGACGTTATGCACGTCCCAGCTTTGCAGATAACGGTTAACGGCGCTGGTTTTCGGATCCTCCCCCATCACCGCCCCGCCGTTCATATGGGTGGTCTGGTAGGTGGTGGTATCAAAGTGGCTGTTGGCGTTTTTCGGGCTGCCGAGGATATATTTCGGCTTCATCGCTTTGGCGATCGGCGCCATCTTATCGAACATAAACTGCGCCATCTTGATGTCGTTTTCCTGCCAGTCGAAGGTCATGCGCAGCAGCGGCTGGCCAAAGACGTTTTTGTAGTTCGGATCAAGATCGAGGTAGTTCTGCCGATAGGACTGGTGCGCGCCGTGGGCATCCATCGACAGGTGATGGGTGTAGGTATCGGCCACCGCCGCTTTCCACTTGCTGCCCCACGCCGGGGTGCCCGGCGGTACCGGGAAACCGGAGATGGGCTTGGTCCCGGCCTGGTTGACCCAGAACGGCGAACCGCCGACAAAGCCGGCCGCGCCGTGGTCGAAGTTGTCGGCGTTGAAGTCGTCGACGCCGACGCCGTTGCCGCCCGCGCCGATAAACGGGTTGGTATAAGTGTCTTTGTCGAAAATGGCCTTGATGGTGGTCATGTTCTGGTAGGCGAAGTTACGCCCCACCACCCCTTCGCCGGTCTCCGGATTGTACGGTTTACCGATCCCGGAGAGCAGCATCAGGTGCACGTTATGGAACTGGAAGGCGCCGATGATCACCAGGTCCGCCGGCTGCTCCATTTCGCGCCCCTGGCCGTCGACGTAGGTCACGCCGGTGGCGCGGGATTTGTCGTCGGTCAGGTTGACCTTCAGCACGTTGGCGTTGGTCCGCAGCTCAAAGCGTTTTTCCTGGCGCAGCGCCGGCAGGATGTTCACGTTCGGCGAGGCTTTAGAGTACATGTAGCAGGCGTAGCCGCTGCAGAAACCGCAGA
Organism: Klebsiella sp. GG_Kp175; assembly: GCF_040062325.1. NCBI lineage: Bacteria > Pseudomonadati > Pseudomonadota > Gammaproteobacteria > Enterobacterales > Enterobacteriaceae > Klebsiella > Klebsiella sp. GG_Kp175. The sequence goes on from NZ_JBEAFX010000012.1 coordinate 108,375, forward strand.
AGTTGCACGGACCCATCTGCGCGCCATAGGGGTTGGTATAGGAGTCGGAGGTGTTGGCCGACGGCAGGTTGTAGGGATGGTAACCCACCTCGAGCGCCGCTTTTTCAAACAGCTGCGCTGACCAGGTGTTTTTCTGCGCCGGCAGCGGGAAGTCGTCTGAGCGGTCCGGGGCGAAAGCGTTGCCGCCGCGGCCTTTACCGACGACCTTGCCTTTGATCGACCAGGCGGTCCCGGAGGTGCCGAACACTTTCTCCGCTTTATCGAAGAACGGTTCCAGCTCGTCGTAGGTGACGCCGAAATCCTGGATGATCATATCCTGGGGAATGAAGTTTTTGCCGTAGCGCTCTTCATAGTGGCTGCGCATCCGCAGTTCGATGGGATCGACGCGGAAATGGACGCCGGACCAGTGCAGCCCGGCCCCACCCACGCCGGTACCCGGCAGGAAAGCCGCCAGCTGGCGATACGGCACCGCCTGCTGGCTGGTGTTATGGCGGATGGTGACGGTGCTTTTCGACAGATCCTGGAACAGCTTGCGGCGGATGTTGTAGGTCAGCTCATCAATCACCTGCGGATAGGCGCCGTCCGGCCAGGTGTCGCGCATCGGGCCACGCTCCAGCGCCACGACGTTGAGCCCGGCTTCGGTCAGCTCTTTGGCCATGATCGCCCCAACCCAGCCGAAGCCGACGATCGCGACATCGGTTTTTTTCAATACGGTGGCCATGATTACGCCCTCTCCCCATTAATTGATACCGGCGGGAAGGGGTAGCGTTCGCCCCGTTCAACCCAGTCCATAAAGTCGGCGCGCGCGCCGGGAAAATTAATCAGCGTCCAGCCGACCATGCCTTTATTACCGCCATGGATCGGGTCGCTGAAGAAGCCTTCTCGGGTGTTCTGCAGCAGATAGGTGAAGAACAGCGAGGCCGGAAGCTGTTTGAACTCGGCTTTGCCGGATTCCCACAGGCCGAGGGCCTCGTCCTGTTGCTCGTTGCTCAGTTCAGCGAAGGTCTTGTGATACTTGTCCTGACACCACGCCTCGGCGTCGGCGATCCCGAGGTTATAGATCTGTTTGGGCACCAGCGGCAGCTGATAGCCCATCTCTTTCGGCACATCGGGGTTGAAGGGCCCCTGCATATACCAGATGGATCCGGTGGCGTAAGGGGTATTGAGCTGGCGGTCGATAAACTCCGGCACGCCGGCCTCTTTGGCACCGGGGCCAAGTTCATCCGCTGGGATCAGGCGCGCGACGGCGGCGTTGATAAACGCCCACTCACGGTCGTTGAAGAACTGCGGCTTCCAGTGGCTGGCCGCCGCCGTGTTCCCGGAGGCTGGCTCTGAAGCGGGGGCCGCCTGCGCGGTCGCGCTGGTGGCCACGCCAATGGCCCCTGCTCCCGCGCCGCCGATCACCACCGTCGGGATCAGCGCCATCGACTTCACCAGGAAATCACGCCTGGAATTGTTAGTTTTCTCGCTCGACATCATCACATTCCTGTCATTGAAAATTACTGTTTTTGTCGCTGACAAAACCAGTGAATGTCGTGCTGGAACCGATACCATTGCGCTTTTAAACCGCTTAGCGTCTGGCCCGGCCCGGCAAGTCGGATAAAACATCGCCAGAGGCGATATCATTTATAGGGTTATCGTTTGGATAGTAGACGATTCTCAACGAAACGCGGGAAATCGGAGAGAAATTCACCGGAATGTCATCGTGAGAAGGGTGCTGCCATAACCTTGAGGCGGTAAACCGGCGGCGTTCACACCGCGCTGAGCTTACCCATGCGCCAAAAAAGAGTGACTTGTATCACAAATGTTATTTTTTGTTTATGGTACATGGCAGATTAAACGTCTGTAAATACTCGTATTAGGAATAATTAAACATTTTGAGCTGTTAAAAAAGTTAATAACCGTTGTTAACTATTTTGCATCTATTTCCCGGCTAACGCGTTCGGCTGGCGATATCCCATCCGCAGGAGAAGAGAAGATATGTTCGATCATGTGAAATTCGGCGTCAGTGATTATGCCGCGAGCAAAGCGTTCTTTTTACAAGCCCTTGCCCCGCTTGGCGTAACGCTGGTCGGCGAAGGCGAGCCGACCTACGGCGCAGAGCTGGCCGGCAGCGGCGATGTCTCTCTATGCCTCTATCAAAGTACGGAAAAACCGGCGCCGCTGCACATTGCCTTTCGCGCCGACAGCCGCGAACAGGTCGACGCCTTCTGGCAGGCGGCGCTGGCCGCCGGAGGAAAGGACAACGGCGCGCCGGGGTTACGACCAAACTACCACGCCAGTTACTACGCCGCCTTTGTGATTGCGCCAGACGGGCACAATATTGAAGCTGTGTGCCATCTGGCGTCTTAACCAGCGGTTACCGCTGCGGAAAAACCCACACATCCTCCGCCGGGAGCGTCAGATGACAGTGTTCGGCATCGCGCAGCGCCGTTCCGTAGGCGCGCAGCGGGAAATCGTCGCCTTCGGTGCGGAACAGGTACTCCCAGCGGTCGCCGAGGTACATGCTGGTCAGCAGCGGTAGCTGGAGACTGTTATCCTGCGCCGCGCCGTCCAGACGCAGGCGCTCGACGCGGATCACCGCCGTCGCCGGCTCGCCGATGCTAACCCCCTCGCCCGCTCGCCCCCACAGGCTCCAGCTGGCGCCTTCGATCCGCGCCCTGCCGTTCTCCAGCGCCATTACCTTGCCGTGCAGGCGGTTATTGCTGCCCATAAACTCGGCGGCGAACAACGTCGCCGGGCTGCCGTACATCTCCTGCGGCGTCCCCTGCTGCTCGATGACGCCATTGTTCAGCAGAAGAATACGATCCGAGATGGCCATCGCTTCATTCTGATCGTGGGTGACCATCAGCGCCGACAGGCCCAGCTTGACGATCAGCTCGCGCAGAAACACCCGCGCCTCTTCGCGCAGCTTGGCGTCAAGGTTGGATAGCGGCTCATCCAGCAGGATCACCGGCGGGTTGTAGACCAGCGCCCGGCCGATGGCCACCCGCTGCTGCTGGCCGCCGGAGAGCTGGTGCGGATGGCGGTTGCCAAGGTGCCCAAGCCCCAGCTGATCCAGCACGCGCTGCACCCGCTCTTTCATCTCCCCGGCGGCGACTTTACGCAGCTTCAGCGGATAGGCCACGTTGTCGAACACCGTTTTGTGCGGCCACAGGGCATAGGACTGGAACACCAGCCCGAGGTTACGCTCTTCGGCCGGTATTTCGCTGCGCGGCGTGCCGTCGTACACCGTGCGGTTGCCGATGGCGATCCGTCCGCTCGTCGGCTTCTCCAGCCCGGCCACCGCCCGCAGCAGCGTGGTTTTGCCGCTTCCCGACGGCCCCAGCAGCGACACCACCTCTCCCCGGCCGAGCGTCATCGACACCCCTTTCAGCACCGGGTTGTCGCCATAGGTGAGATGCAGATTTTCTACCGATAACTCAATCATGTAATTTCACTCCAAAGCGCAGGGCGATGCCAAGGCCAATCACCACCAGCAGAATATTGATAAAGGAGAGCGCCGCGACGATATCGATGGCCCCCGCCGCCCACAGCGACACCAGCATCGAGCCGATGGTTTCGGTACCCGGCGACAGCAGATAGACGCCGGTGGAATATTCGCGCTCAAAGATCAGGAACATCAGCAGCCAGGAGCCAATCAGCCCATAGCGCGACAGCGGGACGGTGACGTGGCGGGTGATCTGCCCCCGCGAGGCGCCGGTGCTGCGCGCCGCCTCCTCCAGCTCCGGGCCCACCTGCAGCAGCGTCGAAGAGATGAGCCGCAGGCCGTAAGCCATCCATACCACGGTGTAGGCCAACCAGACGCTGAAGATGGTGTTGCGCAGCGCGCGCAGCTGCACGATAAGGTGCTCCCGCAGCCAGTCGGCCACCGGCAGCACTGAGAGCCAGCCGTGCTTCAGCGACTGATCGAGCCACATCGGCACAAACAGGAACACCCACAGGAAGGCCAGACCGGCCAGCAGCCCCGGGACCGCGCGCGGGACCAGTACGCTGTAATCAAGAAAGCGGGTGACGTTGTCCGCTTTGCGGTGCATGGCGATACCGACAAACAGATAGCAGATCACCGCCAGCGCGCCGCCGACGATGCCGATAGCCATCGAGTTGACGATCGCCCGCAGCAGGTTGGGCTGCTGCCAGATATTGTGGAACGTCGTCAGCGACAGCTCATCCCACAGCGACACGCCGACTCCCCAGTTGGAGATAAAAGCGCGCAGCGCCACGCCGAGCAGCGGCACGCCGATGGTCACCGTCAGCCAGGCCACTACCACCGCCCCGGCCACCCAGCGCCATTTGCCCAGCGGCAGCGCCCGCGCCTGCGACGCCTTGCCCTTCATGGTGACAAAGCGGTTGGCGGTGCGCATCAGCCGCCGCTGGAGCATCACCAGCGGGATGGTGATGCAGATCAGCACCACCGCCACCGCCGCCATCAGATGGTAGGAGGGGGTGCCGAGCTTATTGGTCAGCTTGTAGAGATAGGTCGCCAGCACCATGTTGCCCTCGGGGTCGCCCAGCACCAGCATCAGACCGAAGACTTCCAGACCGAGGAAAAAGAGCAGCACGCAGGCGTAAAGAATGGACGGCCGCACCATCGGCAGACTCACCGAGGTCATCACCTGCAGCGGCGTGGCGCCGACGGTGCGCGCCGCCTCTTCCACGTCGGAACCGACGCTGCGCAGCGCCGAAGAGATATAAAGATAGGCGTGCGGCACGTGGGTTAAGCCGGCGATGACCACAATGCTGAACATCGAGTAGATATTCCACGGCACAAAGCCGATCAGCTGCTGCGCCCACTGGGAAAAGAAGCCTACCGGCCCGGCGGCCACCACGTAGCCAAAGCCCAGCACCATCGGCGAGACGAAGATCGGCACCAGGATCAGCGGCTCAATGAAACGCCGGCCGGGTAAATCGGTGCGTACCATCAGAAAGGCCAAAATACCGCCCAGTGGAATGGCGATAATCACCAGGCCAAAGGCCAGAATAAAGCCTGACCTTAACGCCAGATAAAAATCCGGGTCGGTAAAAATAAAGGCGAAGGCTTCCAGGCTCCAGGATTTGGAGCGGGAAAAGAACGGCGCGGAGAGAAAACTCTGCACCACAATAAATAACAGCGGGACATAAATCACCAGCGCCGTGATGCACACCACCACGCCGCGCGGCAGCCCCTGCCACTTTCTGCGTAATACATTCATGGTTCATCCCTTTGGTCAGGTGAATAAACCCGCCGGGTGTGAATAAGGGGCATCGGCGATGCCCCGGGGGAGGATTATTTCGCGGCGGCGCTGCGCCATTGTTTAATAAACTGCAGACGTTTTTGCGGCTGTAAATAATCCAGCAGCGTTTCGTTGACCGGGATCGGTTTTAACGCTTTGCCCAGCAGCGCGGTCATGCCGTCGATATCATTTTTGCCTTCAATATCGCGACGAATAGAGGGAATATCCGCCTGACTGGCGAGGATCTGCTGGCCTTTTTCCGACAGGACATAGTCCAGCCACAATTTTGCCGCATTGGGATGTTCGCTCTCCTGGCTAATAAACGAGACGCGGGAGAGCACCAGCACGTAATCTTTCGGATAGGCAATGCCTAAAGAGGGATCGTTTTTCGCCCGCGCTTCCGCATAGGAGCCAAGGATGTTATAGCCGATCAGGTTTTCGCCAGAGGAGACGCGCTCCATCATCGTGCCGGTGGAAGACTGCACCGTCAGGCCGCCTTTGGCGATATTCGCCAGGTCGGTAAAATAGTTCGCATCGGCCTGGCTGTCCTGCACCGCCAGCATAAAGCCGAGGCCCGATTTTTCGATATCGTAGGTGGTGACTTTGCCTTTAAATTTATCGGCCTGGCTGGCGATCAATTTTGCCAGCGCGGTATGCGAATCCGGAACCTCATTCTGCGGGATCAGCCGTTTGTTATAGATAAATACCACCGGCTCGTAGGTGGTGCCATAGGCTTTCTGCTGCCACACCGCCCAGTCGGGCAATTGCTTCACCTCCGGCGAGGCATATTGTTCCGCGTATTCGGTGGCTAATTTCAGCGCCGTATCCATCGATGAGCTCCACACCACGTCCCCGCTGCCGCCCCCGGCGGCCTGCTCGCTGATATAGCGGTTATACAGCTCGGTGCTGTTCATGTCGTTATATTCGACTTTGACGCCCGGATATTGCGCTTCGAATCCTTTAATTAACGGCCCGGCGGCTTTGGTATCGGTTGTGGAATAGATCACCACCTTGCCCTCTTTGACGGCGGCATCAACCGTTTTTTGATAATCCGCCGGATAGCCCGCAGGCACCTCCGCCCAGGCGGCACAGGCGAAAACGGCCGTCAGTGAAACCACTAAACCACTTATTTTCTTATACATGATACCAACCTTTAATCATCAATTAATAAACACAAATTTAACATATAGTGGTATCAGCTGCCCTTGCAACGCCGGGGCTGGCTTTTTTCTGGCTTTTGTGACAGTGGCAGAATTTAAAAATGTGGTGTTTATGACGTTAATTAAAACGCGATCGCGGACCGGTTTTTTATCGTCTGGCGTATAACGCAGACGCTGGCGCAGTGGCGTGACGCCCGGAGCCCCCGCCCTTGACCTTCTGCGCCGGGCGGCGCAGCATAAAACGGCAAACATAACAAAATAACAACAGACTACAGGAGAGAATCAGTGCCAACAGGACACCGCTTTCTGGCGACGGATCTGCATCAGTTTGTCGTCTCACTGTTTACCCATCTCGGCAGCCGCTCAGAAGAAGCGACGCTGGTCGCCGACCACCTGATCGCCGCCAACCTGGCCGGGCATGACTCCCATGGCGTCGGGATGATCCCAAGCTATGTGAAATCCCATGCCGGCGGTTTTCTGCAGCTCAACCGCCACGCCACGGTCACCAAAGATGCCGGCGCCGTGGTCACCCTCGACGGCAACGCCGGCTTCGGCCAGGTAGTCGCCCACGAAGCGATGCAGTTAGGTATCGAAAAGGCGAAGCAGCACGGCATGGCGGCTATCGCCCTGCGCAATGCGCATCACGTCGGGCGCATCGGCTACTGGGCCGAGCAGTGCGCCGCCGCCGGACTGATCTCCATTCACTTCGTCAGCGTAATCGGCGACCCGATGGTCGCTCCGTTCCGCGGAAAAGACAGTCGCTTCGGCACCAACCCCCTGTGCGTGGTGTTTCCGCGAGAGGGCCATCCGCCGCTGCTGCTGGACTACGCCACCAGCGCCATCGCCTTTGGAAAAACCCGCGTCGCCTGGCACAAAGGGGAAGCCGTGGCCCCCGGCTGCCTGATCGACGCCGAGGGGTTGCCCACCACCGATCCGGCGGTGATGCAAACCTCGCCGCTGGGCGCCCTGCTCACCTTCGCCCAGCACAAAGGCTATGCCCTGGCGACGCTGTGCGAAGTGCTCGGCGGCGCGCTCTCCGGGGGGCAAACCACCCATCAGGAAAGCCTGCAGACCAGCGTCGACGCCATCTTTAACTGCATGACCACCGTGATCCTGCGCCCGGACGCGTTCGATGCCCCGGACAGCCAGGCGCAGACGGAGGCCTTTATCGCATGGTGTAAACAGTCGCCGCACGATGCCGATGCCCCGGTGCTGGCCCCCGGCGAATGGGAAGCCGCCAACCGCGAAGCGCGCCTGGCCGAGGGGATCCCGCTGGATGCGGGCAGCTGGCAGGCAATCTGCGCCGCCGCACGCGACGTCGGCCTGAGCGAGTCGCATATCACCCGCTGCCGCCCTCTCGCGTAGCGGCGTTTTCCCCCGCAGAGCGTCTGACGTCGGCGCTCTGCGTCATCGTCATTAGTGACGAGGTCACGCTCCTGTCATCATCCATCTGAAATTTTTCATTATAAATCAACACATTAAAATCTGGCACGAGACCTGCATAGCGCAGCGGGCCTGCGTCCGCATCACCACCAGGCGATACCGCGATCGTTGCCCGTCGGGCCCGGCGCGACAGCGATCCTCTGTTCACTGTTAACAGGTCTGTTACTGATGAAAAAAATCACGAGCGTGTGCCCCTACTGCGGGGCGGGTTGCAAACTTAAACTGGTTGTCGACAACAATAAAATCATTCGCGCGGAGGCCGCCGACGGCGTCACCAACCAGAACCAGCTGTGCCTGAAAGGCTACTACGGCTGGGATTTTCTTAACGATACGCAGCTCCTGACGCCCCGTCTTAAACAACCGATGATCCGCTACCAGAAAGGCGGCGCCTTCACGCCGGTCAGCTGGCAGGAGGCGATTCGCTATACCGCCAGCAAGCTCAGGGAGATCAAAGAGAAGCATGGCCCGCGCGCCATCATGACCACCGGCTCCTCGCGCGGCACCGGCAACGAAACCAACTATGTGATGCAAAAGTTCGCCCGCGCGGTGCTGAACACCAATAACGTCGACTGCTGCGCCCGCGTCTGCCACGGCCCCTCCGTCGCCGGGCTACAGCAGGCGCTGGGCAACGGGGCGATGAGCAACTCGATCAGCGACATCGAAAACTCGAAGTGCCTGCTGGTCTTTGGCTACAACTGCGCCGACTCCCATCCCATCGTCGCCCGCCGGGTAATCAAGGCCCGGGAAAACGGTGCCAAAATCATCGTCTGCGATCCGCGGCGCATTGAAACCGCGCGCATTGCCGATCGTCATCTGCAGCTCAACAACGGCAGCAACATGGCGCTGGTAAATGCCTTCGGCTATGTGCTGCTGGAGGAGGAGCTGTACAACAAAACCTATGTCGAACGCTATACCGAAGGGCTGGATGCTTACCGCGAGGCGGTGAAGGATTACGCCCCGGAAGCGGTGGAAGGGATTGTCGGGGTCAGCGCGCGGGAAATCCGGGAGGCGATGCGCATGTTCGCCGCCGCCCCATCCGCCACCATTATGTGGGGCATGGGGGTCACCCAGTTTGGCCAGGCGGTGGACGTGGTGCGCGGCCTGGCAAGCCTGGCGCTGCTCACCGGCAACCTGGGACGGCCCAACGTCGGCGTGGGCCCGGTTCGTGGACAAAACAATGTGCAGGGCGCCTGCGATATGGGCGTGCTGCCGAACCTGTTCCCCGGCTATCAGGAGGTCACCGACCCCGCCGTGCGGGCGAAATTCGCCGCCGCCTGGGGCATCGACCCGGCGCTGATGGACGACCAGGTCGGCACCCGCATCACCGAGGTGCCGCATAAAGCGCTGACTGGCGAGATCAAAGCCTACTACATCATGGGTGAAGATCCGCTGCAGACTGAAGCCGACCTCGGCCTGGTGCGCAAAGGCATCGAGGCGCTGGACTTTGTGGTGGTGCAGGACATCTTCATGACCAAAACGGCGGAAATTGCCGATGTCCTGCTGCCGGCCACCTCCTGGGGCGAGCACGGCGGCGTATTCACCTGCGCCGACCGTGGGTTCCAGCGGTTTGAACAGGCGATCCCTCCGGCGGGGAATGTGAAGCGCGACTGGGAGATCATTAGCCTGCTGGCCAGCGAAATGGGTTATCCGATGCACTATGAGAACAACCAGCAGATCTGGGACGAGATGCGCGAACTCTGCCCGCTGTTCTACGGCGTGACCTGGGAGAAAATGGGCGATATGGGCCATGTCCAGTGGCCATGCCCGACCCTCGACCACCCCGGCACGCCGTGGCTGTATAAAGACAACCGCTTCGATACCCCATCGGGCAAAGGACAGCTGTTCGCCACCGCCTGGCGCGCGCCGGCGGAGCGCCCGGATGACGAGTGGCCGCTGGTGCTCTGCACCGTGCGGGAGGTGGGGCATTACTCCTGCCGCTCAATGACCGGCAACTGCGCCGCGCTGCAGTCGCTGGCCGACGAGCCGGGACGGGTGCAGATGAATCCGTTGGATGCGCAACGACTGGGGATCGCTGACAAACAGCTGGTGTGGGTCAGCTCCCGGCGCGGGAAGGTGATCACCCGCGCCGACCTCAGCGATCGCATCAACCCGGGCGCGGTCTATATGACCTATCAGTGGTGGGTGGGCGCCTGCAATGAGCTGACCCAGGATAACCTCGATCCGATCTCCAAAACGCCGGAAACCAAATACTGTGCGGTGAAAGTGGAAGCGATAGCCGACCAGCAGTGGGCGGAGCGCTATGCCTGGACGGCCTACAGCGACATGAAGGCGCGACTGAAAGCCGCCGCCGACGTCTGACCTCAGGGAGCGCGCGCTCCCTGCTGCCGCTGCCGGTGGGTTACGCCGCCGGCAGCTGTTTCTCCACCAGCGCCACCCACATCGCCACCCCGTGGCTAATCAGCGCATCGTTAAAGTCATAGCTGGCGTTATGCAGCGGCTTCGACGGCGTTTCGCCATCGGTGCCGATCCAGAAATAGGCCCCCGGACAGGCCTCCAGCATGCAGGCGAAATCCTCTGAGGCCATCGACGGCGCCTGGTTCCAGCGCACCGCCTCCGCGCCAAGGGTGGCGACCGCCACCTCGCGCAGCAGCTGCGCCTGGGGCGCATGGTTTTTGGTCACCGGATACCCCGGAAACCAGCTAATCTCGCCCTGCACATCGGACACCTGTGGCTGGGTCGCCACATAGCTTTCGATAAGCTCCCGCACGCGGGCGCGAACGCGATTGCTCAGGCAGCGGAAGGTACCGCGCAGCACCACGGTGTCCGGCAGGACGTTGATCGCCTCGCCGCCGTTTATCTGGGTGATACTGACCACCGCGGAATCCTGCGGCGACAGGCGGCGGGAAGGAATGGTCTGCAGCGCCATAATCAGCTGCGCCGCCGCGACGATCGGATCGGCCCCGCTCTCCGGCATCGCCGCATGACAGCTCTTTCCGCGCAGGGTGATCTCGAAGGCGTCGAGGGAGGCCATCATCGCGCCATCGCTGAGCGCCACTTCGCCAAGCGGGATCCCCGGCCAGTTATGCAGCGCGTAGATGGCGTCCATCGGGAAGCGCTCGAACAACCCCTCTTCCACCATTTTGCGCGCGCCGCCGAGGTTCTCTTCCGCCGGCTGGAAAACAAAGTGGACGGTGCCGCTGAACTGACGGGTCTGCGCCAGATGGGCGGCGGCCGCCAGCAGCATCGCGGTGTGGCCATCGTGGCCGCAGGCGTGCATGACCCCGGCGCGGCGCGAACGGTAGCTGACGCTCCCCAGCTCGGTGATCGGCAGGGCGTCCATATCGGCGCGCAGGCCGATGACCGGCCCGGGGCCGTTTTCCAGCGTCGCCACGACGCCGGTGCCGGCCAGCCCGCGATGAACCTGCAGGCCAAACGAGGCCAGCAGCTCGGCGACGCGGCGCGAGGTCTCCTGCTCCTGATATCCGAGCTCAGGCGCGGCGTGAAACTCACGTCGCCAGCCTGTGGCTTCGGCGATCAGTGACGGCGATACGGCCATGTATTACTCCTTTCCTGCATAGCGTAATGCTGAATAATTTGGTCATGCGTTGCGTTTTTACCCCTCGCTCACCGGCGTCGGGTCGCTGCCGCTCCCTCCGTTATATCCTGTCGTTAACACGCTGACAACGTCACGAAATGCGGCGGCGGCACGGCGTACAGGCCTGCCGTCGCCCGGCGGTCCTTTTTTGGTAGTGATTTCAACGGTGACAACGGCCAGGCGATTAATTATTATGCAGCTCAGGACGGCAATTTGCCGAAGGATCCACTACTGACCTCTCCGTCATCGGAAATAAAATGTTTAACCCAGACCAGAATCGTCTTGCTCCCACGCTGGCGATGATCATGGCCGCGTCGCTCGTGGGATTTATCACCGGCTATACGGTGCCGTTAATCAGTCTTGAGCTGGCGCAGCAGCAGATCGCGCCGCTGTATGTCGGCCTGCTGGCCGCCCTGCCGCCCGCCGGCATGATGATCTCCTCTTTCCTCTCTCCTGCGCTGTGCCGGCGCGTTGAGATGGGCGTGCTGCTGAGCGGCAGTTTGATCCTGCTGGCGCTGGCGACCATCGCCTCATGCATGACCACCGATATGACGCTGCTTCTGCTGCCGCGCCTGCTGACCGGCCTGGCCTCCGGGGTCATTATCGTCCTCGGTGAAAGCTGGATCACCGGCGGCGCGGCAGGCAACCAGCGCGCCACCCTCACCGGTATCTACGCCTCGGCCTTTACCGGCTGCCAGCTGGCCGGGCCGCTGCTGATCTCCGTCGGCCCCGCCTGGCAGGCTTCGGCGCTGATGGCGATCGTCGCGGTCACTGCCGTCTGCCTGCTGATGCTGCGACATCTGCCCACCGGCACCCGCGAAAGCCTTGGGGAGCGCGCCAGCTGGCGCAGCCTCGGCGCCTTCCTGCCGGTACTGGCCTCCGGGGTCTTCTGCTTCGCTTTCTTCGACGCCAGCATCCTCGCCCTGCTGCCACTGTACGGTATGGATAAAGGGCTTAATGAAGGAATGGCGGTGCTGCTGGTGACCGTGGTACTTACCGGGGATGCGATGTTCCAGACCCCGCTCGGCTGGCTGGCCGACCGGGTCGGCATTCGCCGCGTGCATCTGGCCTGCGCGGTGGTCTTCAGCCTGTCGCTGCTGGCCCTGCCGCTGATGCTCGGTTCGCGCATTCAGCTGATGGCCATTTGCCTGCTGCTGGGCGCCGCGGCGGGGGCGCTTTATACCCTGTCGCTGGTGCGAGCGGGGAAAACCTTCAGCGGACAGAAGCTGATTATGATTAACGCCCTGTTCGGCTTTTTCTGGTCCGCCGGCAGCGTCGCCGGGCCGGTAGTCAGCGGCATGCTGATCGGCATCACCGGCTACGATGGCCTGATCGCCACCCTGGTGGCCAGCGGCGTGCTGTTCCTGCTGATCCAGTGTCTGTGCAAAAACGAGAAAACCCTGCTCGCCAGCGAGCAGGAAGACGACATGGACGAAGCGACGGAGTCCGCGCAGTAGTCCTGACGGGCTGGCCTGGCGCCAGCCCTTTTTTTATGGCCCTTACCTGAGGGAATCCTGTTCTTGCTGGCTCACTGCTATAATCATTGCCGGCCCCCTGCCGAGAGGAAATTCCATGGAAAGCATGACGTTACATCGTGGCAGATTGATCGATCATATCCTGCTGGTTGTCGAAGACTTTGAGGCAAGCAAAGACTTCTATACTGCCGTACTGTCGGCGCTGGAGATCCCGGTTATTACCACCGCTAATGACTACTTGCTGGCCGACGAACTGGTGGTGGCCTCACGCCACAGCCCGGAGGCTGCCGGGAAACTGACAGGACGCCACCACCTGGCGTTCCAGGCCAGAGATCGTGACAGGGTGGACGCTTTTTACCATGCGGCGCTGACCCATGGCGGCCGCGATAACGGCGCGCCTGGCGAACGACACTATCATCCTGGTTACTATGCCGCTTTTGTGCTGGATCCGCAGGGGAATAATATTGAGGCGGTCTACCATGGCGAGGCTGAGCGCAGCGCCGGGTCTGTTGCGATCAGCTTCACGCAGTAAGCGGGCGAAAGACACCTTTTTGCCCGCAACAGGAGGACACTATGTTTTCATACATCATGTTGGGAACCAATGACCTGCCACGCGCCATCAAGTTCTATGACCCGTTAATGGCGCTGCTGGGACACGTCAAAGCCGGCCGTAACGAACAGGGGGCGTCCTGGGGCACCTTCAACGGCAACCACACCTGTGGGCTGTGCGTGGGCGTTCCTTTTGACCAGCAGCCTGCCGGGGTGGGCAATGGAACGATGGTGGCGCTTAACGCCCGCTCCGTCGAACATATTGCGGAACTGCATGCCCTCGCCCTGCAACTCGGCGGACGTGACGAAGGCGCTCCCGGTCACCGCCCACAATATGGCAACGGCTTTCACAGCGCCTACGTCCGCGATCCCGACGGCAATAAACTGGCGTTTGTTTATTATGCGTCGGCAGCTTGAATGGCTGCTGAGGAAGTGCCTTTTTCAGGCAGTAATGCGTCATTCAGGACGGCCGACTTCGCCGTCCTGATTTCATTGAGAATAACGAAAAACCGCGGTTAAAGCGCTACGACTTCTCTCCCCGACGAGTTATCTACCGCGAAGTGATAACGTAATCCGGCGTCGCGCATACAGCGTTTCCGCCGCCAGCTGAAAATGATATTCCATCGCCTTCAGCTTTTTCGTCTTGAGCTGTTTTAGTGAAATACCCTCGATATGCCCTGTCGCGACCAACCACCGGATTTCAGCCGTACTCAGCTTGAGCTGTTTTTTCAGTATTGATAGCAGGCTGATGCGAAATGGCCGACTGACTCTGACGCGCACCGTTATCCGCGGGCACGCCATCAGCGTCACCGACCATTGCTCATGAATACGAAAATCAGGTTGCCCCGACGGCTCGGCGCGGTTGCGCTTCAGGGTCGCGAGGTCAGCGGCGTAATAGTGGACCATAGCTGCATCGTTCTGCATCAAGCGCTGAAGCAGTTTACGGTTTATCTTGCTGACATGCAGCCTGGAAAACAGGGCGATATTCCACGTGTAATCGCAGTGCGTACATTTATAGATGCTCCAGATATCCAGCAGCTTCTTTTGCGAATTCACCCGGATGGCGCCGGAAGGTGCGAAGTCGCGTTTTACATTGCAGGCGGGGCAGCGTTTGGCAATGTGCTGATACCCCACGGGCGTGACCGTCCATGTAACTGTCATAACGTACCTTTTTTAACCCATACGAAACCGAGTCCGTCATTAACGGACCATGATTTTTGGCGTATGAAAAATAGTTAGTAGATATTTTTCAGTGGGTTAAAAAAAGATTTCCAACGTTATATTCCTGGAGAAGCCCAAAGCGATACCCGGAGATTAACAAAGGGGTTATCGCGGGATATATGAGTTCAGTCAATGTTTATACTGATGATGAAAAACATCATCAATATATTTGACAACACTCAGCGGGCTGGCCTGGCGCCAGCCCGCTCGGTTTACAGCACCTTGCTGAGGAACGCGGCGGTGCGTGGGTTGCTCGGCGCGCTAAAGATCTGCCCCGGCTTGCCCTCTTCCTGAATCACGCCCTGGTCGATGAAGATCACCCGGTCGGCCACTTCGCGGGCAAAGCCCATTTCGTGTGTCACGATCACCATGGTCATCCCCTCGCTGGCGAGGTTTTTCATTACCTCCAGCACGTCGCCCACCAGCTCCGGATCCAGCGCCGAAGTGGGCTCATCAAACAGCATAATCGACGGCTTCATCGCCAGCGCGCGGGCGATGGCTACCCGCTGCTGCTGGCCGCCGGACAGGCTCGAGGGCCAGGCGTCGCGCTTATCGCTTAAGCCCACCTTCGCCAGCAAGGCTTCCGCCAGGTCGACCGCCTGCTGGCGCGGCATATTGCGCAGATTCATCGGCGCCATAATCAGGTTTTCCAGCACCGTCATATGCGGGAACAGGTTAAAGCGCTGGAACACCATGCCAACGCTTTCGCGCATCTTGTTGAGGTCGGTAGTGCGGTCGTGAGCGGCAAAGCCGTTGACCACCACCTCGCCTTCGCTGACCGTCTCCAGGGCATTCATGCAGCGCAGGAAGGTACTTTTCCCCGAGCCGGACGGGCCGATGATGCACACCACTTCCTGCGGTTTAATATCGCAGCTGATGCCGCGCAGCACGTGGCTGTCGCCGAAGCGCTTATGTAAGTTATTAATGTGAATCACTTTTGCCAAACCTCTTTTCCAGACGGTTAACCAGCTGCGCCAGCAGGAAGGTGATCACCCAGTAGACCAGGGAGATGGTCAGGTAGGGTTCCCAGTAGGTGGCGTAGGCGCCGGAAACGGTGCGCGCGGCGTAGGCCAGATCGGCCAGGCCAATCGCCGAGGCCAGCGACGAGTCTTTAACAATGGCGATGGCGTTGTTGCCCAGCGGCGGCAGAATGCGGCGAAACGCCTGGGGCAGGATCACCTTGCGCATGGTTTTCCACCACGGCATGCCCAGCGCGCGGGAGGCCTCCATCTGCCCTTTGTCGATCGACTGGATGCCGGCGCGGAAAATCTCCGACACATAGGCCCCGGCGTTAAGGGTGATCGCCACGATGCAGGAGAGGAACGCCCCGTAGCTGGCGCGCAGCTCGCGGGCAAAGTCGGCGCTCATCAGGCCGCTGGTCACCAGCAGGCCGTCGCGCGGGTTGATAAATAGCGGCACCAGAGCAAAGTGCACCACCATGATCTGCACGAACAGCGGCGTACCGCGGAAGGCGCTAACGTAAAAGCGCACCGGAAACTGCACCAGGTAGCGGAGAATATATTTCCACGGCCCGTGCTCGGCCTTCGCCATCCGTCCGAGACCGAGGGTTAACCCCCACAGCGTCCCGAGGATCACGCAGATAATGGTACATTTAATCGTCATCAGGGCGCCGTCCACAAACAGCGGGCCGTACTCCTCGATGATCTCCCAACGGAATCCCGTCATAGTCCTTCCCTAAAAAATACGGCTATCGCCTGGGCGATAGCCGTGGTCACTGAAAAAGGTGGCTTATTGCGCTGGCAGCGTCGGCACGTTGTCGTCGAACCAGGTTTTATAGATTTTGGCGTAAGTCCCGTCGGCAACGATCTTCTGCAGACCGGCGTTGATTTTGCCCAGCAGTTCGCTGTTGCCTTTCGCCACCGCGATACCGAAATATTGACGTTCGAATTTGGCATCCGGCACCAGCTTGAACTGCTTCTCCGGGTGCTGTTTGATGTAGTACTTCACCACCCCGACGTCACCCACCGCGGCGCTGACGCCGTCCTCGAACAGTTCCTGGAGCATCAGCGGGGTATTGTCGAAGCGCTTGATCGCCGTGCTGTTCTTGCCCAGCACCTCAGAAACCACGATATCGCCGGTGCTGGAGTTCACCACCCCGACCTTCTCGTTTTTCAGGGCCGCCAGCGAATCCACCTTCGAGTCCTGGGCGACGACGATCGACTGCTCGGCCGGGAAGTACGGCGCGGAGAAATCGACCATCTGTTTGCGTTTATCGGTGATGGTGATCCCGGAGATGATGATGTCGCGGTCGCCGGTGTTCAGCGTGGCGAAGATGCCTTCCCATGGGGTATTGACCAGCTTGACGTCAAAGCCTTCGGCTTTGGCGATGGCTTTAATGATGTCGATGTCGAAACCTTCCAGCTGTTTCTGGCTGTTTTCAAATTCAAACGGCCGGTAGGTGCCGCCGGAGCCGACGGTATAGGTTTCCGCAGCCGCCTGTCCGGCTGCCGTCAGCGCGGCCATCATGAAACACGCTTTGAGCAAATTCTTGACCATGAGATTTCCTTTTTATGCATTTATTTTGCATAAAAATACACACACTGACTTTTATATGCAACCGGAAACCTTCCCGCTGGTGAATTATCTTATCAACTGCCGCGTTTACCGCCGGATTTACCAATGGCCCGGTGCAGGTCGTTGATTCGCTTCAGGGATTTCACCGTTTTTTGTGGCGTGGTGGAGGCCACCGACAGAACAATCATCTCCAGACAGACCAGCACCGTGCCGTGCAGCGGCATCCGGCTACTGTCCCCGCCGCGCGGGACGTCAATCACCACCTGCGCCTCCTGGCTGAAGCGCGAGTCCACCGCCTGGGTCAGCAGGATGGTCGGAATACCCAAGCGCTTCGCCTCGCGCAGGGTGGTCATCCCCTCACGATGGGGCGATTTTTGCCCCATCATGATCAGCACATCGCCGCGCTGCAGGCCGATGAGCTGCTCGGCGAGGCTGAAACCCGTGCGGTTCATCACATACGCCGGCAGGCCAATGCGGCTGAACAGCCGGGCGGTGTATTCGGCGAGGATCCCCGAGGCGCCGATACCGAAGATCCCCACCTGGCGTGCGTCGCTGAGCAATGCCACCGCCTGAGCCACCGCCGCGCGGTTGTCGGCCCGCGACAGGACCTCGCAAACCCGTTGATGGCCTTCCAGCACAAAATCAATACTGGAATTGACGTCGCTGGAGAGCGCGGTGACCGTGGAGCGCATCTTTTCCGCCGAGGTGACCGAGGTGCCGAACCAGCGCTCCATGGTCTGCTTAAGCTCGCGCAGCCCGGCGAAGCCCAGCGCCTGGATGGCGCGCACCACCGTGGCGTCGGAGGTCTGGGTCGCAGCGGCGATCTCCATCGCCGTCTGCTCCAGCACCACCTCGCGGTTGTCGTTGATATAGCTGACCACGGCCCGCAGTCGGGGAGAGAGCTGATGCGCCCGGGCGCGATAGCGTTCGCCGAACAGGTCGACCCGCCCCTTCTCTTTTTTTATCGCGCTTTTCATTTGGCCTCCGCCGGGAGCGGCCTGCCGGCAATATGCGACTGCACCTGGGCCACCATCAGGGAGAGCGCGGCGTAGGAGTTGGAGATCACCTCCTCCCGCGGCAGCAAAATATAGTGCCCGGTGCGGCAGGCGCGCATAAAGTCGCACCAGCCGGGCATCACCGCTTCCATCGCCTGCAGCTCATCCTGCGGCTTGCCGCCGGTATCCGACCGCCAGGTGGCGAAGACAAAATCGGCGTCCAGCTCCGGCAGCTGTTCCGCGCTGACGTCAATGCGCTGGCCGTCGGGGATCCGCTCAATCAGCGGCGGAAAGCGGAACCCGGCGTCGCGCAGCACCCGGCCCAGGGCATGATACGAATGATGCACCGTGACCTTGCCATTGTTCGCCTGGATCACCGAGACGGTGTACTGAGAAGGGTTGACCATCGCTTTCAGCTGCTTGATTTGTTCCTGATAACGGCGCTCAAGGATCGCCAGCCGCGGCTGGGTGCTGGTCAGCTGGGCCAGCTTGCGGTAAATATCCGGGGCGCTGCCCTGCAGATGGTCGATACTCACCGTCGGGGCAATCTTCTCCAGCTGCTCCACCGACACGTGGCGACTGGGCTCGGTGATGATCAGATCCGGCCTGACGGCAGCCACCGCTTCCAGATCGATATCGGCGGTGCCAATAAAGCGGATATCGCTGTTATCGAAATCGACACCGGTGAGCTGGGCGCTGGAGCGCAGATAGTGGCTGCCGTCCGGGCGCGTGCGGCCGTGGCTGGCGATCGGTGGCACCCCGAGCTCAATCAGCGGAATAGTAATATCGAGATCGTGCATCGAAACAATGCGCTGCGGATGCAGCGGGACGGTGACCGTGCGGCCTAAATCATCGGTAAAAGTTTGAGTATGTGGGTCGGCGGCGCTGACGGCCCCCGTCAGCAACAGCAGCAATGAGACGAACCAACGCATAATACCTTCCTGATTAAAGGGCATCACGGCGACGCCAGAGCAAGACAACAAAGAACGGGCAGCCCACCAGGGCAATCACAATCCCCGCCGGGATCTGCAGCGGCGCAAACGCCAACCGGCCAAGGGTATCGGTCGCCAGCACCAGCAAGGCGCCAATCAGGGCGCTGCCGCTCAGCAGCGAGACCTGGCCGCCGCGCAGCACGAAACGCGCCATATGCGGCGCCATCAGGCCCACAAAGCCCAGGCTGCCGACGCAGGAGACGCTGGCCGAGGTCAGCAGCACCGGGGCGAAAAAGCGCAGCAGAGTCAACTGCTGCAGACGCACCCCGAGGCCGATGGCGGTTCGGTCGCCCAGCAGCGTCGCGTCCGCCGCCCGGGCGGTACAGAACAGGATGATGGCCCCGGGCAGCGCCCAGCAAAAGGCCACCGCCAGCAGCGGCCAGGTGGCGGCCTGCAGGCTGCCCGCCAGCCAGATCATCGCCGTCTGCACGTCGCGTACGTCGGCGGTGGTCATAAAGATGCCGACCGCCGCCGCCAGGGTCCAGGAGACGCCGATGCCAATTAAAATAAAGCGCGGCCGCGAGCAGTCGCGGGCCAGCGTCAGGACCAGCAGGGCCACCGCCACGCCACCGACCATCCCCGCCAGCGGCCGCCAGACCAGGCCTACCGCCGGGAAAAACAGCACCAGCGCCAGGACCACGATGCTGGCCCCCTCTTTAACGCCGATCAGCCCCGGGTCGGCCAGCCCGTTGCGGGTGATACTCTGCATCGCCGCGCCGGCCAGCCCCAGCATGGCCCCGCACAGCAGCGCCATCAGGATCCGCGGCAGGCGAATATCAAACAGAATAAAGCGCGGCTGCTCGCCCATCTCCTGTGGCGCCAGCAGGGCCTGCGCCAGCGTCGATGCGGGCAGCGGATAGCTGCCGCGGCTGAGGCTGTACAGCCCGAGCGCCAGCAGCATCAGCAGCATAAAGGCGGCAATTTTCAGCGCCGCCGGGCGCAGCAGCAGCTGGCGGGAAGCGAAAAGCAGCGGCCGAAAACCGGCCCGGTGAACGGCGCGCGTCATTTAAAAAACCTCGCGGCGATAAAGATAAACAGCGGTGCGCCCACCAGGGCGGTCATCGCCCCGGTGGCCAGCTCCTGCGGCGCGACCAGCGTCCGGGCGGCGATATCCGCCAGGAGCAGCACCAGCGCCCCTACCGGCGCCGCCAGGGGCAGCGCCAGGCGGATATCTTCCGTCACCAGACGGCGCACCACGTGCGGCACCACCAGCCCGACGAAGCCGATCGGTCCGGCCACCGCCACCGCCGCGCCGCAGAGCAGCGCAATCGCCAGCAGGCCCAGCAGCCGCGTCTGGACGAGGTTCACGCCGAGGCCCAGCGCCACCTTATCCCCCAGAGCCAGCACGTTAAGGCGCGGGGCAAGGAACAGCGCGACGCCAAGGCCGATCAGCGCCGGGACCAGCGCCGTCCACAGCGTGCTCCAGTTCAGCCCGGCCAGATCGCCCGCCAGCCAGGTGCGCATCGCCAGCAGCGTTTGTTCATCGAGAATTAATATCGCCGCCGTCACCGCCGACGCAAACGCCGACAGCGCTACCCCGCACAGCGTGATGCGCAGCGGCGTCGCTCCGCCGCGACCGGCAGAGGCCAGCACCATCACCCCGCCGAACAGCAGCGCCGCGCCGCAGGCGGCGGTCAGCGGCCGCGCGGCGGGGAAAGCGCCGAGAGAGAGCCCCAGCGCGGAGGTCGCCACCACTGCCAGCGACGCGCCGGCGTTAAGGCCGAGGATATGCGGCTCGCCCAGCGGGTTGCGGATCACCGTCTGCAGCAGCAGCCCGGCGACGCCGAGCGCCGCGCCGGTCAGCAGCGCCGCCGCCAGCCGCACCAGGCGCAGTTCGACGATAATCCGCTGCTCGAAATTGCGCGGATTGTACTCCAGCAGCGCCTGCAGCACCGTCTGCGGGGCGATCCAGCGGGCGCCCAGGCCAAGATGCACCAGCGAACCGGCGATAAGCAGCAGCGTAAGCAGGAGCAGCGCCAGTCGGGGACGGGCGCGCCGCCGCGCGGAAAGCAGGATAGTCACGCTCATTGCGCCGCCGCCTGGCGGGCGCGAAACGGCATAAAGAAGGGTTTGCCGGTTTGCGGGTTAATCGACATCTGCACGTCAACGTCAAACACGCGTTTAATCAGCTCAGGGCTACAGACTTCGTTGTCGCTAATCGTACCGGCGATGCGCCCCTGTTTGAGAAACACCAGCAGATCGGCGTAGTTCACGGCAAAGTTGAGGTCATGGAGCACCGTCACCACCGTGCGGCCATGTTCGCGGGTCAGGGTCTGGAGCAGCTCGAGAATATCGACCTGATAGCGCAGGTCGAGCCAGGTGGTCGGCTCATCGAGCAGAATGGTGGCCGTTTGCTGCGCCAGCGCCATGGCGATCCAGCAGCGCTGACGCTGGCCGCCGGAGAGGCTGTCCACCGGCAGATGAGCGAACTCGCGGGTGCCCGTTAAGCGCAGCGCCTCCTCCACCGCCAGCTCATCGGCGTCTGACCACTGGCGCATCAGACCCTGCCACGGATAGCGCCCACGCGAGACCAGCTCGAAAACCGTTAACCCTTCCGGGGTCAGCGGCGATTGAGGCAGGATGCCGAGCTGGCGCGAGACGGCCTTCGTCGGCATCTGATGAATGGCTTGCCCGTCCAGACGCACGCAGCCGCCGAGCGGCTTCAGCATCCTGGCGATAGTCGACAACAGCGTTGATTTGCCGGAGCCGTTCGCCCCTGCCAGCACCGTCATTTTGCCGCTGGGGATGGTCAGGTTGATGTCGTCAACGATCAGGGTCTGGCCGTAGCCGGCTGACAGGGCATCCAGTACGATCCCCTGCTCTGCAGGTGTCACCCGCTGTGGCATAACTCGCTCCTGCGCCGCAGCGTTCCAGGCGATGGCTGGACATTCTGCAGTCAAATCAAAATAAATCTCATTCTCTTTTGATCATGACGGGGATGAATGTAGTAGTCAATAGTCGCCATC
Organism: Klebsiella sp. GG_Kp175; assembly: GCF_040062325.1. NCBI lineage: Bacteria > Pseudomonadati > Pseudomonadota > Gammaproteobacteria > Enterobacterales > Enterobacteriaceae > Klebsiella > Klebsiella sp. GG_Kp175. Next base: position 130,480 of record NZ_JBEAFX010000012.1, read on the forward strand.
GTCTTCCTGCGGAGACGCTGACTACAGCGAGGCTGCGCCAACGCAACATAATTTTAATAAAACAATATCAAAGAGATAAGTGCATAACGCTCCCTACTTGAGGCGTTTAAAACGTCCTGTTCCTCGCCGCTGAAATTTTATCTTGCATAACGTTTACTACTACATTCCTTCATGGTTGAATGATTCTCAATTACACATATAAAGGCGCGTTCAGACGCTAAACCACGTGTTTTTATTATTCAGGGCAATGATTTTATTGGCTTTATCTGACCGCAAAGGCAGATTCGTTCACGAGAAAAAGATAATGACTCAACCCCATGTCGCCTTCACCTCGTTGCAAGGGCGGGCGCTTTTTTCGCTTCTTTTTTTAGCCTCACCGGGATTAATGGCCGCGGAAAATCACGCGGCGAAAGATAACAACGATGCGGAAGAGACCATCACCGTGGTGGCCAACGACGCCCGGCAGAGCGCCACCAGCGGCTATCAACCGCTCAGCTCCTCTACCGCGACGTTGACCTCAATGCCGCTGCTGGATATTCCGCAGGTGGTGAATACCGTCAGCGATCGGGTTCTCGAAGATCAGCACGCCACCTCGCTCGATGAGGCGCTGTATAACGTGGCCAACGTGGTGCAGACCAACACCCTTGGCGGCACCCAGGACGCTTTTACCCGCCGCGGCTTCGGCGCTAACCGCGACGGCTCGATCATGACCAACGGCCTGCGCACCGTGCTGCCGCGCAGCTTTAACGCCGCCACCGAACGGGTGGAAGTCCTGAAGGGACCCGCCTCGACGCTGTACGGTATTCTCGACCCCGGCGGGCTGATCAACGTCATCACCAAACGTCCGGAGCGGCAGTTCTCCGGTTCGGTTTCCGGGACGTCCACCAGCTTTGGCGGCGGCACCGGCAGCGTCGACGTCACCGGCCCCATCGAAGGCACGAATCTGGCGTACCGGCTGATCGGCGAATATCAGAATGAGGATTACTGGCGCAACTTTGGTAAAAACAAAAGCCGCTTTATCGCCCCTTCCCTGACCTGGTTTGGCGACCGGGCGACGGTGACCGCGTCCTATTCGCACCGCGACTACAGCGCCCCCTTCGACCGCGGCACTATCTTCGATCTCAATACCGGGCATGCGGTGAACGCCGATCGCAAAACCCGCTTCGATGAAGCCTTTAATATTACCGATGGCTATTCCGACCTCGCCCAGCTCAACGCCGAGTATCGCCTTAACGACGCCTGGACCGCGCGCTTCGATTACAGCTACAGCCAGGATCACTATAACGATAACCAGGCGCGGGTGATGGCCTATGATTCGGCGACCGGCAACCTCACCCGCCGGGTTGACGGTACCCATGGCTCCACGCAGAAGATGCACTCGACCCGCGCCGACCTGCAGGGCAACGTGGTGGTGGGTGGCTTTTATAACGAACTGCTGACCGGCGTCGCCTATGAGAATTACGATCTGCTGCGCACCGATATGCTGCGCTGCAAGAACGTGAAAGGCTTTAACATCTATCATCCGGTCTACGGCACCCTGGACACCTGCAATACCGTCTCCGCGTCCGACAGCGATCAGCGGATCCAGCAGGAGAGCTATGCCGCTTACGTGCAGGACGCGCTGTACCTCACCGACAACTGGATCGCCGTCGCCGGCGTGCGCTACCAGTATTACACCCAGTACGCCGGTAAAGGCCGACCGTTTAACGTCAATACCGACAGCCGCGATGAGAAATGGACGCCGAAAGCCGGCCTGGTCTACAAAGTGACGCCGAACGTGTCGCTGTTCGCCAACGTCGCCCAGTCGTTTATGCCGCAGTCGTCGATCGCCAGCTATATCGGCGAGCTGCCGCCGGAAGAGTCCACCGCCTACGAAGTGGGCGCCAAATTCGACCTGCTGGAGGGCATTACCGCCAATATCGCGCTGTTTGATATCCATAAGCGCAACGTGCTGTACACCGAGAGTATTGGTGATGAGACGGTGGCGAAAACCGCGGGCAAGGTGCGTTCCCAGGGCGTGGAAGTGGACCTGGCCGGGTCCATCACCGATAACCTCAGCGTGATCGCCAGCTACGGCTACACCGACGCCAAAGTGCTGGAAGATCCGGATTACGCCGGGAAACCGCTGCCAAACGTACCGAAACATACCGGCTCGCTGTTCCTGACCTATGACATTCATAACGTCTATAACAGCAATACCCTGACCGTCGGCGGCGGCGGTCATGCGGTCAGCAAGCGCTCCGGCACCAACGGCGCGGATTATTATCTGCAGGGCTATGCGGTGGCGGATGTGTTCGCCGCCTATAAGATGAAGCTGCAGTATCCGGTGACGCTGCAGGTGAACGTGAAGAACCTGTTTGATAAGACCTATTACACCTCTTCCATCGGCACCAATAACCTCGGTAACCAGATTGGCGATCCGCGCGAGGTGCAGTTCACGGTGAAGATGGATTTTTAACCCTTACACTGGCGCCGGACGTCGATTGCCGGGCGGCGCTGCGCTTGCACCGGCCTACGGACCTTCCCCTTCCTGTGGAGTTCGTAGGCCCGGTAAGGCGCAGCCGCCATCGGACAAAACAGGCGCCCGGCGCCGGATGCCCATTGCCGGGCGGCGCTGCGCTTGCACCGGCCTACAACAGCATGGCCTGCGGTCCTTCCCCTTCCTGTGGAGTTCGTAGGCCCGGTAAGGCGCAGCCGCCACCGGGCATTGCGTTCAGCTTACCAGTCCTCCTCCTGGCCGAGGATGCGCAATATATCCTGACGATGCTGCAGCAGCTGCGGGTTATCGCGATGGCGGGGAAAGGCCAGCGGCAAGGCGAACTCGGCGATAATCCGCCCCGGACGCGGCGACATCACCAGCACCCGCTCGCACAGCAGCAGCGCCTCTTCGATATCGTGGGTCACCAGCAGGCTGGTATAACCCTGCTGCTGCCAGAGGGCGATCAGCTCCCGCTGCATACTGATGCGGGTCAGCGAGTCCAGCTTGCCCAGCGGTTCGTCGAGCAGCAGCAGGCGCGGCTCGTTCAACAACGCGCGCGCCAGCGCGGCGCGCTGCGCCATCCCCCCTGACAGCTGCCGCGGCCACGCCTCGCTGAAGGCCTGCAGCCCGATGCGGTCAATCAGCGCGTCGGCCTTTGCTTCCAGCCCCCTTTTGCCCTGCGCCTGCGGGCCCAGCAGTACGTTCTGCCGCACCGTCAGCCACGGATAGAGCGTCGGATCCTGAAACACCAGTATGCGCTCCGGCCCCGGAGCGCCGAGCGGCGCGCCGTCGAACTGCATCTGTCCGCTCTGCGGCGCTTCCAGCCCGGCCAGCAGCCGCAGCAGGGTGGATTTACCGCAGCCGGAAGGACCCAGCAGCGCCACGCTTTCCCCCGGCCGCAGCTGCAGGCTGATATTCTCCAGCACCGGCACCGCCTGTTTGCCGAGCGTAAACGCGTGATGAAGATGGCTTATCGATACCGCCGCGCCGCGCGCTATCGTCTGCGAACCTGACGTCGCGGTTACCATTGCATCCCTCCCCGCTGCCAGCTCAGCAGCTTATCGCGCAGCATAAATAATCCGCTAATCAGGCCGGAGCACAGCAAGGCCATCACCAGCAGCGCGGCGTACATATTGGGATAGGCCGCCCAGCCCTGGGCCCACTGGAGGTAAAAGCCGATCCCCGACTTCACCCCGACCATTTCAGCCACAATCAGCACCGAAAACGACGCGCCAAGCCCCATAAACAGGCCGACAAAGACGTTCGGCAGCGCGGCGGGGATCGCCACCCGCAGGATCAGGAAACGCTGGCTGGCGCCGAGGGTCCGCGCCACGTCGTACCACGCCTTGTCAATGCCAATGACCCCGGACCAGGTCAGCACCGTGACCGGGAACCAGGTGCTCAGCGCAATCAAAAACACGCTGGCGCCGAAGCTTGACGGAAAGATAAACAGGCACAGCGGCAGCAGCGCGGTAGACGGCACCGGCCCCAGCAGGCGTAACACCGGATGGAGCCAGTAGCCAATCCGTTGCGACCAGCCAATGGCCAGACCGGTGATGAACCCGCTGCTGGTGCCGAGCAGCACGCCGAGCCCCAGCAGCCCCAGGGAGTGCAACAGGCTGTCGAGCAGGCGCGGCCAGTCATCATGCAGCACCTCGATCAGCGCCTGCGGCGGCGCGAAAAACGGCACCGGCAGCACGCCGCTCTTGGCGGTCAGCCCTTCCCAGGCAGCGAACAGCACCGGCAGCAGCGCCAGCCACTTGCCGGCATGCCGCACGCGCGCGCCGCGCGCTCGCCAGTAGCGATAGCTCAGCGCCAGCAGCAGCAAGCCGCCGCCGAAGGTGAACTGCGCCAGCGCCCAGCCCTCGCTAAACGGCCAGCGCCGCCCGGCATCGGGCCAGGTCAGAGTAAACAGACCGCCCAGCAGCCACAGCGCGGCGGCCAGCAGCCCTTCTCCCCACAGCGGCGCGCGGCCGGTGGGGCGCGCCAGAGCCTGCTCAAGCGAAGACGTTGGCATAGATACTCTCCGCAAACTGATGGGGATCGGTGCCCGGTTTGATCACCTGCACCCGCTGCAGGTCGACCGCGTACTGCGTCAGCTCTTTCACGAACGCCTCACCCACCGCGTGGTGGCCGTGCCCCTGCCCGTGCAGAATACCGCTCACCTCCGCTTCATTGGTATTGAGCGCATGGGCAAGGAAGGATTGCGCCACGCTTTCCGGGTGTTCTGCGGCATAGCTGTGCGCTTCAAGGATCGCCTGAGTGAGCGCCGCGGCGGCCGGTTTATGGTCCCGCGCCAGGCTCCCGCTCACCCCCAGCACGCAGCAGCTGAGGTTGGCATAATCTCCGGTCATATTGCTGGCGACAAGCTGATACTTGCCGGTCTCCAGCAGCCGATAGCTGAACGGCTCGCTGCCGCTGATGGCGGCGATTTCGCGCTTGTCCAGCGCCACGCTGAGCAGATCCGCCGGGTAGACTTTCCACTGCACGTCGCTGATCGGGTCGATACCGTGGCGCTTAAGCAGAATGGCGAAGAAGTTTTTATCCGGCCCGGCCATGTCGGTGACGCCGATGGTTTGTCCCTTCAGGCTCTCGAGGCCGCCGAACGGCGAGTCTTTGGCCGTCAGCAGGTTCAGACAGCCGCCGTGGGTCCCGGCGGTGAGCTTGACGTCAAAACCCTGCTCCAGCGCCTTCAGCCAGCGAAGCGCCATCCCCACCCCGGCGTCGGCCTTGCCGGTGGCGATCGCCTCCAGCAGCACATCGGTGGAGTTACCGAAGTTAACAAACTCAACGTCGAGGTTATATTTACTGAAAATCTTCTGCTGCTCGGCGACGGCGACCGGCGCGAGGCATACCGCGCTTTTGTTGATCGCCAGCTTGATCTTGTAGGGCTGAGGCAGGCGCAGCGCCGGATGGGCATCACCGCTGGCCATCTCCGCCATATCGTGAGCCCACAGCGGCAGAGAAACCCCGGCCAGCGCCAGGCCGCCGCTAAGCTGTAAAAAACGGCGGCGGGAAAAAGCGGATCGGCTCATGGCGTCACCTCCGCGTGGGCCGGCGCGGCGGGCACGCTAAAGCTGGGGTCAAAGGTCGGCTTCACGTCCAGCCGGGTACGGATCAGGCCGTTGGCGAGATAAAAGTCCGCCGTCGCCTGCTGCTGGGTCACGGTTTCCTCTGCCAGCGGCTGCCACTGCGACTGGCGGTTGGCAAACTGTGCGCGGGCGATCTCCGCCGGGAAGCGGATGATCTCCCCCAGCGTTTTGCCGTAGCTGTCGAGATTGGCGTAGGCCCAGCGCTCGGCGCCGGCCAGGCGCTGGAGATAATCCTGCAGCGCGGCGCGCTTTTGCGGATCGTTAAGCGCGGAATCCGTTGCCGCAAGGAAGGTATTCCCCGGCAGCAGCCCTTTGCCGCTCACCAGGTTCTGCCCCTCGTTGGTCTTCACCATTTGGGTGGTGTAGGGCTCCCAGGTCGCCCAGGCGTCCACCGAACCGTTAAGCAGCGCCACTTTGGCGTCCACCGGGCCGAGGAACACCCACTGCACCTCCTTCGGCGAGATGCCCGCCTGCTCGAGCGCTTTCAGCGCCACGAAATGACCAATCGACCCTTTGCCGGTGGCAATGCGCTTGCCTTTTAACCCGGCGGCGGTTTTTATCGCGCTGCCGGGGGAAACCAGCACCGCGGTCCCCGCCGGATTGCTTTTGTCCACGGCAATCGCTTTCACCGGCGCGCCGTTAGCCAGGGCGAAGAGCAGCGGCGCATCGCCGATGATCCCCGCGTCCACTGCGCCCGCGTTAAGGGCTTCCGCCAGCGGCGCGGCGGCCGGGAATTCAGCCCACTTAATGTCATAGGGGAGGTTTTGCAGGGCGTTGGCCGCCTCCAGCTGCGAACGCATGCCGCCTTTTTGATCGGCGATGCGCAGGGTAAGCCGCTCCTGCGCCGTCGCGTAACCGCCCAGCGCCAGCAGCATCAGCGCTGCCGCCACCCGGCCTGAGAATGATAGACGCATCGTGATTATCCTTGTGATTGAAAGACGAAGTGGCCGGCTGCCAGCCAGGCGCTGTCGCTCTGCGGGGTATGCACCCGGCCGCAGAGCACATTACGGTAGTGGCGTTCCAGCGGGTTCTGTCGGCTGAGGCCATGATTACCGGTCAACTCGAGCGCGATATTCACCGCCTGAATGGCGTTGTCGGTAATGGTGACTTTCGCCAGATTGGCCTCGATGGCGGAAAAGCGCAGCGCGGCGGCCTGCTCCAGCAGGCTGCGGTTCACCAGCAGCAGCCCGGCGATCTGCCCGACCTTCTCCTGCACCCGCGGCAGGCGGGAAAGCGGATGGCCGAGGCCCGCGGGCACTCGCCCCGTCAGCCACCTCACCAGCCAGTCGTGAGCGGCGCGGGCGATGCTGTCATAGATCGCCGCCAGCAGCGCCGTCTGCCGGTTGGCGAACAGGCGCAACGGTTCCGCCTGGGCAGAGGGTGGCGCATCGACAGGCCAGACATCCACCGCGTGCTCTGCCGCCACCCGCACGTGGCGAAAAATCACCTCATGGCTGCCGGTGGCCCGCATCCCGGCGTGATCCCAGCTTTTCACCACGCTAATCCCGGCGCTGTCGCCAGGCACCAGCCAGGTGCCCACCCGCGGCGGGTTATCATCGCTTCTCGCCCATACCGCCAGCCAGCGTAGCCCTTCAATGCCGGTGGTATAGATTTTATGACCGTTGATGTCCCAGCCGTCCGCGCAGCGGCTCGCCACGGTGTCCGGCAGGCCGCCGCGCGCCGGGGAACCCAGCTCCGGCTCAACGCGCAGGCTGTTGATCAGGCCACCGCGTTCGACGGCGTCGTGAAAAACCTGCTGGCGCAGCGGCGCGTGCCAGGCGTCGTTTTCCGCCAGCCGCAAATGGTGCAGATACTGCATGCAGACGATCAGCGCCGTCGCCGGCTCACCCCAGGCGATGGCGGCGATGGCCTGCTGCAGCTGGGCCAGGCTGGCGCCCGCGCCGCCGTAAGCACGCGGCACGGCGAGGCTTAACCAGCCCCCCGCGCGCAGGTGGTCGATATTGCGCCAGGGAAAGTCGCCGCTGGCGTCGAGGCTGGCCGCCTGCTCCGCCATCTGTTGGCGTACCGCCGTCAGCTGCTGCGCCCAGTCGTCGCGCTCAGGATGGATCACGATGCGCGCTCCGCCGCCGCACGCCGCGCGGCTTTTTCACGAGCGATCGGCAACAGCGCCCGGCCGTAGTCTGCCGCATCGTTCAGCGGGTCGAATCCGCGGATCAGGAAGTTGCGCACCCCGAGGTCGTAGTAATCGAGCAGCGCATCGGCCACCTGCTCCGGGGTGCCCACCAGGGCGGTAGAGTTATGCCCGCCGCCCACCAGCTGGGCGATGCCGGTCCACAGGCGTTTGTCCACCACTCTGCCCTGCGCGGCGGTGGCCCGCAGCCGCTGGGCGCCGATGCTGTCCGGTTTGGCCTTGAAACCGCCCCCGCGCTGCGCCGCCTGCTCGGTGGCGACATGCAGGATATGCTCGGCTTTCTCCCAGGCCTCGGCTTCGCTGTCGGCGATAATCGGCCGGAACGAGACGCTGAAACCGATGTCACGCTGGTGTTTCGCCGCTTCGGCGCGCACGCGCTGGATGGTCTCGCCGGTTTGCGCCAGCGACTCGCCCCACAGGGCGAAGACGTCGGCGTGTTTGCCGGCGACGGCGATGGCCGCTGCCGACGAACCGCCGAAGTAGATGGGAAGATGCGGCTTTTGCAGCGGACGAATAGCTGACCAGGCCTGTTCGGCCTGATAAAACTCGTTGTGAATATCGACAGGCTGCTCGCTGGTCCACACCTGGCGCACCACGTCGAGGAAGGCGTCGGTGCGGGCATAGCGCTGGTCGTGGTCGAGGTAATCGCCGTCCCGGCGCTGCTCGGCGTCATTGCCGCCGCTGATGATATGCACCGCCAGCCGGCCCCCCAGCAGATGCTCAAGGGTGGCGAATTTGCGCGCGGCGAGGGTCGGCGATACAAAACCGGGGCGATGGGCCAGCAGGTACTGAATTTTCTGCGTCGACAGTCCGGCCAGGGCGGTTACCAGAAAGCCGTCGGGTTGATCGGACCAGTGCCCCACCAGCAGGCGATCGAACCCGGCGGCTTCATGGGTTTGCGCGAAGCGAACAATATAGTCGCGGTCAAAGATCGGCCCCACCGGGGCAATCGTTTCGGAAGAGAGGCGGTGGCCAATCATGCCAAGAAACTGAATGCTCATGAACAACTCCTTGCGTCAGGGTAATGGAGTGGCCGCGACGGCGGCGCTGGTCATTACCCTATACAGAGTGTGTTAATGAACAAAATGCATTTTTATCATATCTTAATATGCAAGGCTTGCATTAATAGAAAATGAGTAGTGTTTTCAGTCGGATACTGTCAGCTGCTGCACCACTTTGCTGGCGAAAAAGATCAGCGGCGACTGCAGGTTGGCCAGATACTGAGCGTGGATCAGCCACAGCGACACCGCAGGCTGAAAATTGCTGAGGTTGACGACCTCGATCTCGTCCCGCCACGGGCTGGCCGCCAGCGCCGCCCGCGGCACCAGACCCAGCCCCAGTCCCTGCGCCACCAGCGCCATCTGCAGCTGGGCGCCCGCGCTCTCGACGTTAAGCTTCAGGCGCAGGCCCTGGCTTTGCAGCTCGCGGATGAGCCCGGCGCGCAGGCCACAGCCATCGGGGTTAAGGATCCAGCCCTGTTCGACGCACTCCCGCAGCGACGACGCCCGCAGATTCAGCCGCCGGGCGGCAATCGGCACCACCTCCAGGGGGCACAGCAGACGCCCGCTGTAGCCCTCGGCGAGGGTCTGCTGGGCGGGGCCCATCGCCAGCATCCCGTCCAGTTCGCCGTTTTCCAGCCGGCGCTGCAGCTCTCCGCTCCAGCCGCAGGTGACCTGCGGGGACAGTGCGGAAAACTGCTGGCTCAGCGCCGCCAGCGCCGCCGGCAGCGCGATCTCGCTGATACTCTGCGGTACGCCGAGACGCAGCGCGCCGCGCGGCTCGCCTTGCGGATCCAACAGGCTGTAGAGCTTTTTCGTCTCGCGCTTAATGCTCAGGCACTGCTCGTACACCCGCTGACCGGCGGCGGTCAGGGTCAGCGGGCGGGTCTGACGCGCTAACAGCGTGACGTTCAGCTCCTGCTCCAGACGCTGCAGGCGCCGGGTGATCGCCGACTGGGTGATCCCCAGATAATCCGCCGCCTGATTGAGGGAAGAAAACTGCACTGTGGCCAGCAGAGCGTCAATATCGTCGATGCGCATAGGATCCTTATGTGAAATTTGCATATTAATATATGCGTAAATTGCATTTAAATAATATTAACGCCTCTGTTAGCGTTTTGACCAGTCCCTCTGACAGGAAGCGCACATGACTGCACCACGACTGGAAAAATTACGCCATTTTATTCATGAGGTTGACCGTCTGCACCGGGAACACCACTCGACCGCGCCGCTGCTTGACGCCGTGGCGCAGCGGCTGGCGGCGCTGGTGCGTCACGACGACTGGCTGCCGGAAGAGTACACCCTGCCGCACCCACACCATTACCAGCAGTATCTGCTGCATGCCGACTCCGGCGAGCGCTTCTCGATCGTCAGCTTCGTCTGGGGGCCGGGACAGGCGACGCCGATCCATGACCACCGGGTGTGGGGGGCCATTGGGATGCTGCGCGGCGCGGAGGAAAATCAACGCTACCAGCTGGATGCCGATGGCATACCGCGCGCGCTGGGCGCCGCCACGCTTCTGCAGGCAGGTCAGGTGGAGAAAGTCTCCGCTGACGATGGCGACATTCATCGCGTCAGCAATGCGCTGGCGGATCGCGTCTCCATCAGCATACATGTTTACGGCGGCAACATCGGCGCGGTGAAGCGCGCAGTGTATACCCCGGAAGGCCAGCAAAAATCGTTTATATCCGGCTACTCCAACCGCCATTTACCCAATATCTGGGATTCCTCCCGCGAACACCAAGGATAACCATTATGTCCACTTACGCTTATCGCCAGGCCGCCGGGATCCGTCAGGCGCTGCTCGACCGTCGTGAACTGGCGCTGATCGACGTCCGTGAAGAGGCCGATTTCGCCACCGCTCATCCACTGTTTGCCGTCAATCTGCCGCTCAGCAAACTGGAGCTGGAGGTCCGCCGGCGGATACCGCGCTTCACCACCCCGCTCACCGTCTACGACAACGGCGAGGGGCTGGCGGAGATCGCCGTCGAACGGCTGCGGGCCTGGGGCTATCAGGATGTGGCCCTGCTGGCCGAGGGTCTCGCCGGCTGGCGCCGCAGCGGCGGCGAGCTGTTTCAGGACGTCAACTCTGCCAGTAAAGCTTTTGGCGAGCTGGTGGAAAGCGTGCGTCACACGCCGTCGCTCAGCGCCCAGGAGGTTCAGGCGCTCATCGACAACCGGCAGGAGGTGGTGATCGTCGACGCCCGGCGCTTCGATGAGTACCAGACCATGAGCATCCCCGGCAGCATCAGCGTGCCCGGCGGCGAGCTGGTCCTGCGGGTGGAGAGCCTGACGCCCTCCCCGCAGACGCCGATCATCGTCAACTGCGCCGGACGCACCCGCAGCATCATCGGCACCCAGTCGCTGATCAACGCCGGAGTGCCGAACCCGGTCCATGCCCTGCGCAATGGCACTATCGGCTGGACGCTGGCCGGTCAGACGCTGGCGCACCAGCAGCAGCGGCAATACGACCCCTCCGCCCGCGCCTCTGGCGTCCGGGCCGCCGAGGCGGCGCATCTCGCCGAACGGGCCGGGGTGGCAGTCATCGATGAAGCGACGCTACAACGCTGGCGGCAGCAGAGCGACCGCACCACCTTCCTGTTTGATGTCCGCAGCCCCGAGGAGTACGCGGCGGGCCACTATCCTGGCAGCCTGAGCGCGCCAGGCGGCCAGCTGGTGCAGGAGACCGATCACTTCGCCAGCGTGCGGGGAGCGCGGATAGTGTTACTGGATGACGATGGCGTCCGGGCGGCGATGACCGGCTCGTGGCTGGCGCAGATGGGCTGGGAGACGGCGCGGCTGAGCGCGCTGTCGGCCAGCCAGCTGAGCGAGCGCGGGGTGCCGGCCGCCGAAGTGCCCCCCGCCCCGCCGGCGGAGGAGATAAGCCCGGCGCAGCTGGCGCAACAGCTGGAGGAGCCCGGGACGGTGGTGCTCGATTTTACCACCAGCGCCAACTTTGTCGCCCGCCATATCCCCGGCGCGTGGTGGCTGACGCGCTCGCAGCTGCGCCAGGCCCTGGAAGCGATCCCTCCCGCGCAACGTTACGTGGTGACCTGCGGCAGCAGCCTGCTGGCCCGCTACGCGGTGCCCGAAGTGGCGGCCTTAACCGGTAAGCCGGTACAGGTATTGCGCGGCGGGACGCTGGCGTGGATCGCCGCCGGTCTGCCGCTGGCCCATGGCGACGACGGCCTCGCCGTCGAGCGCCGGGACCGCTATCGTCGTCCGTACGAAGGGACCGATAATTCCGCAGAGGCCATGCAGGCCTATCTGGAGTGGGAGTACGGCCTGGTGGATCAGCTGGCCCGCGACGGCACCCACGGTTTTCGGGTGATCTAACGCCAGCGCGCCTCAGGCATGACGCATGATCCACGAGTACTGAAAGCTCTTCGGCGCCGGAAAATGGGTCCGGCGCCGGTAGGAGCCCAGCGATTGCGGCGTGCGGCGGCGGCAATAAACACCTCCAGCGGCGCATTGCCCGCCCCCGCCCCCATCCCGGCCAGGCTGGCGTCTATGCGATCGCAGCCCTCTTCCACCGCGGCGATAGAGTTGGCCACCCCGAGGCTCAGGTTATGGTGGGCATGCATCCCGGTGGCGGTCTCCGGCTTCAGCACCGCCTTCAGCGCGCGGAAGCGGTCGCGAATGTCGTTCATGTTCATCGCCCCGCCGGAATCCACCACGTAGATGCAGGTCGCCCCATAGGATTCCATCTTCAGCGCCTGCTGCGCCAGCGCCTGCGGGGAGATCATATGGCTCATCATCAGAAAACCGACGGTGTCCATCCCCAGCTCGCGGGCAAAGGCAATATGCTGCGCCGCGACGTCCGCTTCGCTGCAGTGGGTGGCGACCCGCACCACCCGCGCCCCGGCCTGATACGCGGCTTTCAGGTCGTGCAGCGTGCCGATGCCCGGCAGCAGCAAGGTGGCGATTTTCGCCTGGCTGACCACCGCCGCCGCCGCTTCAATCCAGGCGATATCACTGTGGGCGCCAAAGCCGTAGTTGAAGCTGGATCCCTGCAGCCCATCGCCGTGGGCCACTTCGATGGAGTCCACCCCCGCCTTATCCAGCGCGCCGGCAATCTGCTGCATCTGCGCCAGGGAATACTGGTGACGAATAGCGTGCATACCATCGCGCAGCGTCACATCCGAAATGTAGAGTTTTTTACCGTTCATGCTGTCGCTCCCGCCGCGCTGTTCATTGCCCCGGCCATTTGCTCCGCCGTCGCCAGCGCCGCTGAGGTCATAATATCGAGGTTGCCGGCGTACGCCGGCAGATAGTGCGCCGCCCCTTCCACTTCGAGGTAAACCGCGGTTTTCAGGCCGGAAAAACGGCCCACGCCGGGGAGGTTGACCGGATTATCCTCGGGGATAACCTCAAACTGCACCTGCTGCTTCAGCCGGTAGCCTGGCACGTAAGCCTGCACCGCCGCCATCTCGGCGATCGAGGCGGCAATCGCCTCCTGGGACGCCATCTCGCTCAGCACATACACGGTATCGCGCATCATTAGCGGCGGCTCCGCCGGGTTGAGCACGATAATCGCCTTGCCCTTGCCCGCGCCGCCGACTTTTTCAATCGCCTGCGAGGTGGTTTCGGTGAATTCGTCGATATTCGCCCGCGTGCCCGGCCCGGCGGATTGACTGGCGATGGAGGCCACGATCTCCGCGTAATGTACTTTCGCCACCCGCGAGACCGCGGCGACCATCGGGATGGTCGCCTGGCCGCCGCAGGTCACCATATTGACGTTGCCCTGGTGGAGGTTGGCCGCGAGGTTGACCACCGGCACGCAGTATGGGCCAATCGCCGCCGGCGTCAGGTCGATGACGCGGATCCCCGGCTTCGCTTCGCGCAGCGCGGCATCGTTTTTGACGTGCGCCCCGGCGCTGGTGGCGTCGAAGACGAAGTCGATATCGGCAAACTCCGCCATCTGCATCAGGCCGCCTACCCCTTCGTGGGTGGTCGCTACCCCCATGCGCCGGGCGCGGGCCAGACCATCCGACTGTGGATCGATGCCGACCATCACCGCCATTTCAAGATGCTGGCCGTGGCGCAGAATTTTAATCATTAAATCGGTGCCGATATTTCCGGAGCCGATAATGGCGACTTTACGTTTACGCATCACGATGTTCTTCTCCGGCGGCGACGAAGCGTGCCGCGACTGAGCCAATACCTTCGATATGGGCGACAAAGCTGTCCCCCTCGTTAATCGCCACCATCGGGCCTAGCGCCCCGGTGAGCACAATATCCCCCGCCCGCAGCGGTTCGCCGAGGCTGGCCATCTTGCGCGCCAGCCAGACCGCGGCGTTCAGCGGATGCCCCAGGCACTCGCTGCCCCGGCCGCTGGAGACCAGCTCCTGGTTGCGGGTCATCCGCATGGCGCACTGCTTCAGATCCAGCCCCGCCGGGCGCTGCGCCGGGCCGCCGATGACGTACAGGCCGCAGGAGGCGTTATCGGCGACAGTGTCGACAAAGCCGATTGACCAGTCGCGAATCCGGCTGCCCACCACCTCCAGCGCCGGCAGCACCCATTCGATGGCGTGATACAGTTCATCAAAAGTGGTATCGGCATGGGGCAGATCATGTTTCAGCACCAGGGCGATCTCGGCCTCCACCTTCGGCTGCAGCACGCGGCCAAACGGCACGTCGGCGTTGTCGCCGTAGCACATGTCGGCAAACAGGGTGCCGAAATCCGGCTGGTTGACCCCCAGCTGCTGCTGCACTTTGGGATGGGTCAGGCCCACCTTGCGGCCCACCACCCGCCGGCCATGGGCCACGTGGTGCTGAACGTTCAGGCGCTGGATGGCGTAGGCGGCGTCGGCGTTGTCGACGCCGAGGATATCGCGCAGCGGGGCGATCGCCTGGCCGGTCCGTTCGGCGTCGCGCAGCTGCTGCGCCAGCGCGTCAAGAGAAAAAGTCATCATCACTCCTTAAGCCCGTGCGAGGAAATTGAGCACCAGCTGATTAAAACTGTCGGCATGTTCCCACTGCGCCCAGTGGCCGCAGTCGCGGTAAATATGCAGCTCAGCGCCGGCGATCCCGGCGAGCAGGCGCAGCCCGGCGTCCATCGGCACGAAGCGGTCGTTGCGTCCCCAGACGATCAGTGTTGGCGCAGCGATCTCGCCCAGCCGCGGACCAAAGTCAGGGAACTGCTTCGGGTTGGCTTCGAGGCTCTTGACGAAGTTGTCCAGATGGTCGCGGCGCGACAGCATATTGTTCAGCCGCGCCTCGAACAGCGCGTCAGTGAGGTCGCGGGTGTCAAAGACGAAAATGCTCATCATCTTCTTCAGGTTTTCAATGGTCGGCTCGCGGTACAGGGCGTTCAGCAGCTTGATGCCCTCCGTCGGCATCGGCGTGAACAGGCTCATGCCGCCGGTCCCCCCGCCCATCAGCACCAGCTTAGCCACCCGCTCCGGCCAGCTCAGGGTGAAGGCCACTGCGCTGTGGCCGCCCATCGAGTTGCCCAGCAGATGGACTTTATCGATCCCCAGCTGATCGACCACGCTTTTCAAAATGCGGGCGTTGAGATCCGAACGCGAGCCGCTGTTGACGATCGAATCGCTCTTCCCCCACCCCGGACAGTCGAGGAGCAGCACGCGATAGCCCGCCTCGACCAGCGGGTCAATATTGCGGCTGAAGTTGGCCCAGCCGGTAGCCCCCGGCCCGGAGCCGTGGAGCATCACCACGGTCTCTTTCCCGTCGCCGCAGTCATTGATATGGATACGCAGCGTGCGGCCCCCTTCGTCGACGTTGAGGAATCGGCTGGTGGCGGCTTCGGTTTGCGGTTGATAGCTCATGTTAGTCTCCCGGTTAATCAAATCTCGGTGGTGGCGCTCAGCGAGCCGAATCCGGCGATCCACTCGGGGATCGGCCGGTAATAGCGGCCTTCGCTACGCCAGCGGCCAAAAGCGGATAGCGCGGCAAAGGCGGCCACCCAGGTCTTAATTTCGTGCGTCGATTTGCCGGCCATCGCCGACAGCTCGTCGTTGCCGAGCGCGTCCAGTTCGCTCAGCCGCCCCTGCTCCAGCAGGCTCATAAAGCGGTTGTCCCACACCGGATTAAGGGGATGGAGCGAGCGCGGGTCCTCGGTAAACCGGCGGGCGGCGCTGATCACCCGCTGCTGGCGCAGCTCGCGTTCGTCCGGCGGCAGCTGTTTGCCGCTGCCGAGCAGGCGGTCGCGCAGATGGGCGTCGGCCTTCGCCAGCTCCGGCACAGGCGGCTGGTGCGACAGCCCGCCAGATCCGAGGATCAGCACCCGCTTATTGAGGGTGTTGAGGAAGCGGCCCATCGCCTCGCCAAGCTGCCGGGTGCGTTGAAAACCCGGTAGCGGCGCGGCGACGCCGTTAATAAACACCGGCAGCACCGGCAGGCGATCCAGCCCACCCAGCAAAAACTCCAGCGGCTGGGCGAAGCCATGGTCCACCTGCATGTTGTACGACACCGCCAGGTCGATACCGCTGTTGAGCACGGCGTGAGCGCAGGCTTCTGCCAGCTCGGTGGGCACCGGCAGGTCGCCGGCGGCGCTGGCGAAGTCGCCGATGGCGGTGGCGCCGACGCCGAGGCAGAACGGCGGCATCACGTCATAGAAAAAACCGTTGTAGTGATCGGGGGCGAAGAGCACCACCAGTTCGGGATCGAATTCAGCGATCCGCCGCCGGGCGTCGGCAATCACCCCGTTGACCTCATCAAGGACCGCCTGCTCCGGGTCAACGAATCCCACCAGCGGGGTGTGCGACAGACAGTGCAGATAGGCATGCATATCAGGCCACCTTCTCTTCAGCGTGGGCGGTATCCCCGGCTGCGAGGGTCATTTTTTCCGCCAGGGCGGTCAGCTGCGCGCCGAGGGTTTGCGGGATAGCGAGGGCGGCGACAAAGCGGTCCGGCCTGACCACGGCGATGGCGGTATGATGTTGCGCAAACCAGCTCTTCAGTCGGTTTTGCTTATCCCCCACCCGCAGCGTGCCCGGAGCGTTATCCTGCTCGCGGTGGATCTGCACCTCCGGCACCACCTGAATAAAGCGCACCCCTATCGCGCGCCAGCGAGCGATCTGACCGGCGTCGAGCCCCCACTGCGGGTTGCAGCCCCAGCCGATAATGGCGAAATTCGCCCCGATAACCTCGTCGAGCAGGAGGCTCTCGCCATTCTCCAGCGTCACCTGCGGTTGAATAAACATTTTGCCCACCGGCGAGGATTTACCTGCGCCATCGGTCAGCAGCGCCCCGTCGCGATACTGCGGCATCGGCTTAAAGCGCATTTCGAGGAAGTAACGTTTCACCGGCGGCAGGTAGTTCAGCAGCCACGAGAGGCCATCGCGCACGGCCCCCTGCCAGCGCTTCGGCGGCGCCAGCACGTGGCCGGCGGTCACCGACAGGTCAATCATCGCCTTCGCGTGGTCGCGACGCTCCTGCTGGTAGCTGTCAAGCAGCGCCTCTCCCGCTTTGCCGTTGACCACCAGCGCCAGCTTCCACGCCAGGTTGAAGGCGTCGCGCATGCCGCTGTTGTATCCCTGGCCCTGCCAGACCGGCATGATGTGCGCGGCGTCGCCGGCCAGCAGCACCCGGTCAATGCGAAAGCGCTCGGCAAGGCGCGCGTTATGGGTGTAGACCCGCTGGCGGATCAGTTCGACGCGATCCGGGTCCGGTAGCACTTTGCTCAGCAGGCGGCGCATATTGTGCGGCTCGCTGAGCTGGGCTTCGGTTTCCCCGGGCATCACCATAAATTCAAAGCGGCGCACGCCGTGTGGCAGCGCAGCGGAAACATAGGGCCGCACCGGGTCGCAGCACAGATAGACGTGCGGGGTGGCCAGCGGGTCGTTGGCAATATCGATGACGATCCACTGATTCGGCGCGGTCTTGCCTTCAAAGGGGACGTTCAGCGTACGGCGAATAAAGCTGGCGCCGCCGTCGCAGGCCACCAGCCAGTCCGCGCGCACCGTCTCCCGCTCGCCGTCCGGCCCTTTGATATTTAACGTGACACTGTCACTGCTCTGACTAAAGGCTTCCACCTCGCGGGAGAAGAGGCAACGGACCTGTGGGAAACGCTGCAGGCCGTGATACATCACCGCATCCACCTGCGGCTGGATAAAGGCGTTGCGCCGCGACCAGCCAAACTCATCGGTCATCGGCTGGATGTCGGCAAAGCAGCGGCCCTTCGGGGTCAGAAAGCGCATGGCGTGCCACGGCGTGGTGTGCGGCAGCACGTCATCCACCAGCCCCACCGCCTGCATCGCCCGCAGCGATTCATCGTCAATACCGATGGCCCGCGGGTAATCGATCAGTTTGTCGAGTTTTTCCACCAGCAGCACGCTGATGCCCATCTGGCCAAGGTAGTTGGCCATCATCAGGCCTACCGGACCGGCGCCGGCGATGGCGACCTGGGCGGTATGCTGCACGGCGGGTTGAATATCGGGTGTAGATGTTGTCATTCTCAGCGACCTCACGACTCGGAAACGGCCAGACCGGCAGGCCATTTGTTAATCATGTGTAAACGTATTTTTATAATGGGCTGAGTATAGGGCGGGGGTTTTCGGCTACAATGAAAACATCATCGAATGTGCACCAGGTGCACAGCGCTGTTTATAAAGCGTTTTCAGGAGGGTTTGATGCATGACGATGGGTCCACAGCGTACAAAACGGTGCGCGGATTAAGCCGGGGTTTATTGTTATTAAAATTGTTAAATAAATTCGACGGCGGCGCGACGCCGGGCCTGCTGGCGGAGTTTAGCGGCCTGCATCGCACCACCGTGCGCCGGCTGCTGGAGACGCTACAGGAGGAGGGTTTTGTCCGCCGCAGCCGCTCCGATGACAGCTTTCGTCTGACCATTAACGTCCGCCAGCTGAGCGACGGATTTCGTGACGAACATTGGATTTCTGCCCTCGCCACGCCGCTGCTCGGCGAGCTGCTGCGCGAAGTACAGTGGCCGACGGACATCACCACCCTCGACGTCGACGCCATGGTGGTGCGCGAAACCACCCACCGTTTCAGTCGGCTGTCGTTTCACCGGGCGATGGTCGGACGGCGACTGCCGCTGCTGCTCACCGCCTCCGGTCTGACGTGGCTGGCCTTTGCTCCCGACGCGGAGCGCGACGCCATTCTCAGCATGCTGGCCGCCCGTCCGGAGGCGGAGTATCAGCTGGCCCGCGAACCGGAACGGCTGGCGGCAATCCTCGCCCGCACCCGCCAGAACGGCTATGGAGAAAACTACCGCGGCTGGCGGCAGGAGGAGAAAATCGCCTCTATCGCCGTGCCGGTCTGCAGCCAGCAGCGGGTCATCGGCTGCCTCAACCTGGTCTATATCGCCAGCGCCATGACCATTGAGCAGGCGGCGCAAAAGCATCTCTCTACGCTGCAGAGGGTGGCGGGCCAGATAGAGGCGCGCATGGAGGATCAAGAAGTGTGGTACGAAATGCCTTGATCGTAGTGAGGGTAAACGCGATCAACCATTGCGCCCGGCGTCGTTATATAATTTAATACACAACGAATTTTTCACGCCATTCGGGCCAGATCATGCCAAAACACCCCTTACTGCTGGGCCTGACGCTGCTCAGCGCCAGCCTGTTCACCGGTCAGGCCTTCGCCGACCGCACTGTCACCGACCAGCTGGGTCGCCAGGTCACCCTCCCCGACCACGTCACCCGCGTCGTGGTTCTGCAGCATCAGACGCTCAACCTGCTGGTGCAACTGCATGCCGCTGAGGATATCGTCGGCGTCTTAAGCAGCTGGAAGAAACAGCTCGGGCCGCAGTTCGCCCGCTTTATGCCCGAGATCGGGCAACTGGCGACCCCGGGCGATCTCACTCAGGTCAATATTGAAAGCCTGCTGGCGCTGCGTCCGCAGGTGGTTTTCGTCGCCAACTATGCGCCGCCGGCGATGATCGCGCGGATCCAACAGGCCGGGATCCCGGTGGTGGCCATTTCGCTGCGCCAGGATGCCGCTGGGGAAAAAAGTAAAATGAACCCCACCATGGCTGACGAGGAGCAGGCCTATAACGCCGGACTGGTAGAGGGGATCCGCCTTATCGGCGAGGTCGTCGAACGCCAGCCCGAGGCCGAGGCGCTGATTCACTACACCTTTGAGGCGCGTAAGCAAGCCAATGCGCCGGTGGCCGATATTCCCCAGAACCAGCGGGTGCGGGTGTATATGGCCAACCCCGATCTGAATACCTACGGCGCCGGCAAATACACCGGTCTGATGATGGCGCACGCCGGGGCGCTGAACGTGGCGGCCGCCAGCGTAACAGGCGCCCGTCAGGTGTCGCTGGAGCAGGTGCTGGCGTGGAACCCGCAGGTGATCTTCGTCCAGGACCGTTATCCGCAGGTGGTCAAACAGATAGAGAACGACCCGCAGTGGCAGGCGATCGATGCGGTGAAACATCACCGCGTGTGGCTGATGCCGGAGTACGCCAAAGCCTGGGGTTACCCGATGCCGGAGGCCCTGGCGCTGGGCGAGCTGTGGATGGCGAAAAAACTCTACCCTTCGCGTTACCAGAACATCGATGTGGACAGTAAAGCCAGGGATTACTATCAACGCTTTTACCGCGTAGCGTGGACGCCAGATGCCCGCTAACCACCGTCCCTGGCTGTTGCAGGGCAGCCTGGCGCTGGCGACGCTGGCGATCGCAGTCGCCTCTCTCTGTTTCGGCCAGTTCCCGTTAAGCCTGAGCGCCGTTGGCCACACCCTGATCCATCTCCCACCAGGCGAAGGGGTGATCGGACAGATCGTCTGGTCGGTTCGCCTGCCGCGCGTGGTCATAGCTTTGCTGGCCGGGGGCGCGCTGGGGCTGTGCGGCGCTACCTTACAGGGCGTGTTCCAGAACCCGCTGGTCGACCCGCACATCATCGGAGTGACCTCTGGCTCCGCCTTCGGCGGCACGCTGGCGATCCTGTTGGGCGTCGGCGGCCTGCTGATGATGGCCTCGACCTTTTTCTTTGGCCTCGTCGCGCTGGGGCTGATTTACGCCCTCGCCGCCCTGCAGGGGCGGGACAGCACGCTGGGGCTGATTCTGTCCGGGATCATCCTCAGCGGCTTCTTCGCCGCGCTGGTCAGCCTGATGCAGTACCTCGCCGACAGCGAAGAGACGTTACCGAACATTGTCTTCTGGCTGCTCGGCAGCTTCGCAACCGCCAGCTGGCATAAGGTACTGCTCATGATCCTGCCCATGGCGGTGGCCGCCGGGGTGTTGTGGAAGCTGCGCTGGCGAATCAATCTGTTGGCGCTGGAGGAGCGCGATGCCCGCAGTCTTGGCGTTCCGGTGGCCGCGCTGCGTCGCGCCGTGCTGGTCTGCTGCGCGGTGCTGGTGGCAGCGCAAGTGGCGGTCAGCGGCAGCATCGCCTGGATGGGACTGGTGGTCCCGCACCTCGCCCGTCTGCTGGTGGGCGCCGACCATCGTCGCCTGCTGCCCGCCGCCTTCTGGCTCGGCGCCGCCCTGATGCTGGTGGTGGACGATATGGCGCGCACGCTGACGCAGGCGGAGATCCCGATCGGGATCATCACAGTCCTGCTCGGCGCGCCGCTGTTTACCTTGTTGCTGGTGCAATCCCGACGCCGGAATACGCTCCAATGAACCGCTCATTGTCGCTGGAAGCGCTACGTTACGGCCACCGTCAGCCGCTCTTCGCCCCGCTCACGCTGGCCTGCCGTCCCGGCGAGATCTGGGCGGTGCTGGGCGCCAATGGCCGGGGAAAAAGTACTCTGCTGGATACCCTGACCGGCGTGCTGCCACCGCTGAGCGGCCGGGCGCAGTGCGAGGGCGGCGTCGCCCTGGTTCCGCAGTCGTTTCGTCCCGCTTTCCGCTGGCGAGTGAGCGATGTGGTGCTGATGGGCCGCGCCCGGCACGTGGATCTCTTTGCCCAGCCGGACGAGGAGGATGCCCGGCGGGTTGAGCAGGCGCTGGCGCAGCTGGGGATTGCCGCCCTGGCCGGGGATGACTTCGACGCGCTCTCCGGCGGCCAGCAGCAGCTGGTGCTGATTGCCCGCGCGCTGGTCAGCGCCAGTCAGAATATCCTGCTGGATGAGCCCTGCTCGGCGTTGGATCTCGGTAACCAGCAGGTGGTGCTCCAGCTGATCGACGACCTCGCTCACCGCCAGGCGCGCACCGTCCTGTTCACCACCCATGATCCGAATCATGCGCTACAGGTGGCCAGCCATACGCTGCTGCTTCTGCCGGAGGGCCAGTGGCTGGCGGGCGAGACTGCCGAAGTGCTGAGCGAAACGCACCTCCGGCAAGCATACGGCCTGCCGGTACGTCTGATCTACCATCCCGCGTCCGCGTCCCCTCTGCTGGCGCCGGGGTTTACTCTGCGTCGCTGAACGGCATAAAACCCGCCTGCCGGAGATACCCCTGGCCAACGTCGCCGAGGATAAAGCGATACAGGGCCAGCGCGGCGGGATCGGCACTGAGGCGCGCCAACTGGTAATCGCAGCGAATATTCCACGCTGCCGGGATGGTCAGGGTACGCAGATCGTCGCAGGAGGCCAGCGCGGGGGCATAGTGCGCGTAGCCGATAAACAGATCCGCCAGATTCTGGCGAATGAGCCACGCGCCGGCTATCTCTCCCGGCGGCACGCTCAGTGAGTCTCTGCCGCCGACCAGCGGCTGCGCCCGCCCGGCCATCGCGTTGCCCAACCCTGGATAGCGCGCCTCAATTCGGGCGAACAGCTGCCAGGTATAATCTCCTGACGGATCGCAGCCCGGCGTGGAGGTTGCCAGCCGCAGGCGGGGCGTGCTGAGCAGCGCCAGCCAGTCCAGGCCATCGTTGTCCGGCGACCGCCTGGCGGTCAGCATCAACTGGTTGCCGGCAAATCCCTGGCATTCCTGCGCCAGACCCGCCTGGAGCAGCGCCTGCGGGTGCGCCGCGTTGGCGGAAGCAAAAACCGCGCACGGGGTCCCGGCCTCGATCCGCTCGCGCAGCAGGCCGGCAGGGCCAAACTGCGCATCGACCGCCAGGCCAGTCTGCTGCTGAAAGTACGCCACCAGCGGCAGAAAAGCGCTTTTCAGGCTTCCCGCCGCCAGCAGCGTGAGAGGAGTGGACATTATAGATCGTCGCTATAAACCGGATAATATAGCGCTATATTACCCGGTTTGCCGCCACGTCAGTAGCGAATTTCCGCCAGCGCCCGGAGCTGTTCAGGGGTGGCTACCGGCAGGTCGAAAAAGCGCAGATAGGCGGGGATCATTTCAAACAGCATGTCGGTCCCGCGCTGGATGGGGCACTGTCGCGCCTGGGCGGCCCTCAGCAGCGGGGTATACTCCTGGGTCATCACCACCTCCCCCACCCAGGTGCCAGGCGCCAGACGGTCCACGTCCAGCGGCAGCGGATCGCTGACCTTCATCCCCAGCGGCGTGGCGTTAACCACCAGCTCGTGTCCGGCCGGATCGCGCTGCATCAGGGTGATATCGAGCTGCGGATAGTGCTGATGCAGCCGTCCGGCGAGAGCGTGCGCCACCTCCGGTCGGGTATCGTACAGGGTCAGAGCGCTAACCCCTGCCGCCGCGAGAGAGGCGGCGATAGCCGACCCCACTCCGCCGTTGCCGACCACCAGCGCCCGCGTCCCCTCAGGATGAAATCCTTTGCGGCGCAGGCCCAGCACAAAGCCGTCACCATCGAACATGTCCCCGGAGAGGCTGCCGTCCGCCTCGCGACGGATGGCGTTACAGGCGCCGGCGATAGCCGCCGTCGGGCTCAGGCGCTGCACCAGCTCGCAGGTGGCGATTTTATGTGGCATCGTCACCAGCGCGCCGATGATATTGGTCATCGTAAACAGCGGCGGAATAAACGCGGCATAGTCCTCCGGTTTGACCCCCATCGGCACCACCTTCACGTCCACCTGCTGGTCGACAAACCACGGATTGTAGATCATCGGCGCCTTAAAACTGGCGGTCGGATAGCCAAGATGCGCTATCAGCCGCGTATTCCCACTAATCACCATGCCTTGCTCCTTTGTTTACTGCGATAACTCGATACGTTTGACGTCGCCGAGGATAAACAGATAGGCCACCACACCCAGCAGCGCGGCGCCGCCGATGTAGATCAACGCGTAGAAGAAATTGCCGAACCCGGCGACGATAAAGCCGATCACCAGCGGGGTGAGGATCCCCGCGAGGTTGGCGCAAAAGTTGAACAGGCCACCGGTAAGTCCGCCCAGCCCCTTCGGGGCGATGTCGGAGATCAGCGTCCAGCCGAGGCCCACCATCCCCTGGCCAAAAAAGGCAAACGACATCACCAGGATCACCGCCAGGTCACTCTGCAGCCAGTTGGCGGAGATGATACAGCTGGCCATCAGCAGGCCAGCGACGATCGGCAGCTTACGCCCCAGGTTGGCCGACCCGGTGGCTTTGAGCAGCTTGTCGGAGATCCAGCCGCCAAACATCACCCCACCGGCGGCGGCGACAAACGGCAGGATGGAAAAGAAACCAACCTTCAGCCACGGCATATGGCGTTCGGTGGCCAGCCAGGTCGGGAACCAGGTGAGAAAGAACACCAGCACGGTATTGCCGGCAAACTGACCGATGCTGGCGCCGATGATCTGGCGTTTGCTCAGCAGCTGGCGGACCAGCGGCCAGCTGAACGCCACCTGCTGGTCCGTCGGGGCGCTCAGGCCGCCGCCGTTTTCGATATGCTCACGCTCCTGCTGGCTGAGACGAGGATCTTCATGCGGTTCGCGGTAGCAGCGCCACCACACCAGGGCAAACAGAATGCCAACCGCGCCGACGCTGACGAACAGCACCCGCCAGCCGAAGCCATCCATGATCCAGAACAGCAGCGGGGCAAAGCAGGCCAGCCCAAGATACTCCCCCACGGTGTACACCGCCGTGGCCTTCGCGCGCTCCTGCTGCGGGAACCAGGCGCTGACCACCCGGCTATTGACCGGAAAGCACGGCGCTTCGCTGACGCCAAGCCCGAAACGGCACAGCAGCAGCGTTTTCAGCCCCACCGCCATGCCGTGGAACAGGGTAAAGAGCGACCACAGGGTCAGCGACAGAAAATAGGTGACTTTGTTGCCAAAGCGGTCAAGAAACAGCCCGCCGGGGATTTGCGCCAGGGCGTAGGTCCAGGCGAAAGCGGAGAAAAGTATCCCCATGATCGCTGGATCGATCTCCAGCTCAGCGGTGAGCTTTGGGGCGGCGATCCCCAGCACGGTGCGGTCGAGGTAGTTGATCATGGTGCCGATGGCCAGCAGCGCAAGAATGCCGATGCGCCGCCGGGAGCGGCGCGCGGTGACGGCCGGCTGGGCGGCAGCCGTCGGGTTAGGGCTATATGAGCTCATAGTCAGTTCCTGTCTCGGGTACAGAGGGTGTTGTTATTGTGTTTCAGGCATAATGAACCATTTGATTCAGGCTAACAATACTGCATCGCCGCCAGGCGGACGGCCGCATTCGCCGCGCCATAGAGCGCGTAGCCTGCCCGTCGTTCGGTTAATTCAAAGAAGAAGCGCCCGGCGGTGAAGGGCCGGGTATACAGGTGCAGGAACGCCCCGCCCTGCGGATCGCGGTCGTAGAGAAGCTGCCGCCGCTGGAGCTGCCCGACGTCCAACTCGCCGCCAAAACGCGCCAGCAGATCGTCATAGTAATTGGCCGGGATCGGCAGCGCATGGCCGGCAACCGCGGCGAGCTGGTCGCAGGTGGCCGGCAGATCGCGGCAGGCAAAGGCGGCATGCTGCAGCCCTGCCCCCTGGTAGCAGGCGACCGATCGGGCGATCTGCGTCGCCCGGCTCTGGGAGATATTCAGCGCCAGGCGGATATCGCCATGCGGGCTGCGCACTGCCAGACTGCGCACCAGTCCATAGGGGTCCGGCAGCGTCTGCTCATGTTCAAGGGTAAAGCCAAACACCGTGCGGAAGAACATCACCCAGTTGTCGCGGCTGTCTGCCTCCATCCCCAGCGCCAGATGGTCGATACCGAGGTAATCTTCGCGCACCGTCAAACCGTCGCGCAGGAGAAAATCGCGCTCGTAGATCGCCTCTCCGGCGTCGATCAGATAGACCAGGCTGCCGTCAGGGGCGCAGATCGCCGGGATCGGCGTCTCGTTCGGCCCGGCGTCGCCCTGCCAGGTGGCATACCCCAGCGCGCGGGCGCGAGCGACAATCGGCGCACTGCTGTCGACCCGCAGCGCCATCGCACAGAGCGATACCCCATGGCGTTGATAAAAGTGATCGGCCCAGCTGTGGGGCTGATGGTTAATCACGATCCGCGCCCCGCCGTTGCGCCACAGCGTGACCTGTTTGGAGCGGTGGCTTCCCTCGTGCTGAAAACCCAAAGCCTGCAGATGCTGCCCCAGGCGCTGCGCCTCGGCGACGCTGGCGGCGAATTCAATAAACTCCAGCCCGTGATAGTTCGGTAACGGCGGCGGTGAAAACAGATCGGCATCGCACGCCGGGAGCCGGCGACGAGTCTGCTCCTCCAGCCACAGCAGCGAACGATAACCATCTTTGGCCGTCGCGCCGTTTGGCGAGGCGCGAAAACCGTCATTAAAGATCTCCAGCGACCAGGGGCCGCGATAGCCGCAGCGGGTGATCTGCTCGGCAAACGCCTCCAGCGGCAGCTCCCCCTGCCCGGGGAAGCAGCGGAAATGGCGACTCCACTCCAGAAGATCCATTTTCATATACGGCGCATCGGCGAGCTGAACGAAGGTGATTTTCTCCACCGGCACCGATGGCAGTGCGTCGAGGGTGTCGCCCCGGGCCAGGATATGGAAGCTGTCGAGCACCAGGCCAAGCGCCGGGCTGTCCACCTGCTGCACCCGCTCCCAGGCCTGCTGCCAGCGGTTCACATGGGTTCCCCAGGCCAGCGCCTCATAGCCGATTACGATCCCCTCCTCTTCCGCCAGCGTGGCCAGCGCCCGCAGGTCCGCCACCTGCAGTTCGCTATCCGCCGAGCAGTCCGGCTGCACATTGCTGCACAGCAGCAGCGTGTCGCAGCCCAGCTCGCGCATCAGTGCAAATTTGCGTCTGGCGCGGGTCATATTGGCCGCAAACTGCGCCCGGCTGGCACCTTCAAAATCGCGAAAGGGTTGAAAAAGCGTGATTTTTAACCCTAAATCGGCGGCCAGCTGGCGGATTTCCGCCGGCGTCCCCGTATAATAGAGCAGATCGTTCTCGAAAATTTCCACACCCTGATAGCCCGCCGCCGCAATAGCGTGCAGCTTCTCTGGCAGGGTGCCGGAAATCGAAACGGTGGCGATAGAGCGCAGCATAAGGTCCTCGGGTCAATAGCTGACGTGAGTCTTGAATATGTATCATTTGGTTCATTTGCGCCATACCAGGTTGCTAAATTGTGATCATTATGTGTATTTTTTGTCACCCAAGAAAAAGGAGTTGCCATGACCGTCGTTGCTCATGATGAAGCACAATCTCTGAAGGAGCGGATCTTCAGCGCCGCTATCGCCGTCTTTGCCGAACACGGGCTGTCAGGCGCCCGCATGGAGCAGATCGCCACCGAGGCGCAGACCACCAAGCGCATGGTGGTCTACTACTTCAAAAGCAAAGAGCAGCTCTATCAGGAGGTGCTGCAGCATGTGTATGCGCGGATCCGCGAAACCGAGCAGCAGTTGGGGCTGGAGAATGTGCCGCCGGTAGAGGCGCTGGTGCGGCTGGTGCGCTGGAGCGTGCGCTATCACGCCACCCATGCGGACTATATGCGGGTGATTTGCATGGAGAACATGCAGCGCGGCAAGTGGCTGAAGACCTCAGGGGATCTGAAGCCGCTGAATCGAACCGCCCTGTCGATTCTGGAAGACATTTTGCAACGCGGCCAACAGCAGGGCGTCTTTCAGGCGGGGCTGGAAGCGCGCGATGTCCACCGGTTGATCAGCAGCTTCAGCTTTTATCAGGTGTCGAATTTCTACACCTTCAGCAGTCTGTACCTTGACGATCCGCTGCCCGCCATTGACGATGAAGCGATGGTGGCCCACCACTGCGACATTGCCGTCCGGGCGGTGGTCCGCTTTGTGATTTCCTGACCCGCCGGCAAAAGGCGTCAGTGTCCGGAGAGGGCGTGAATGACCTTCGCCATCGCCTCCTCGGTGAGCGGTGAACGCTGGATTTTGCTGTTCGCCAGCGAGGTGCGCAACACGCCGGCGATGACAATGTGTTTCGGCTCCTGACCAAGGTCACGCATCTCCAGCACCACTTTGCCCACCACGCGGCACATTTCCTGGTACAGCTCGTCGTCTTTCGCTTTATTTCCCATTGAGTCTGGCTCGCATTTTCTCATTATCAATCAAATCATTATTGATAGATTTTTCCGGCAACGCAAATCATCCCACCGTTAACGGCTCAATGGGGTATTTTAGCGCCTCATGATGTCAGTAAAATCCCTTTCTTACACCCCTTTTCATGCCGCCTGATGAAATATTGTGTTGCGTAGTTTTATGCATAACGTGCCGGTTTTGTTACGCGTTTTGTCCATAATTTGAAACGAGGTTTTTATTTTCCTTTTTGATTTCGGCAGCGTATAATGCGCTTCGATTCTTTCTTGAATGGTTTCAGCGCATTGGACTGCATGATAAAACGCATAACACCTTGCCACATTTCATGGGCTGAACCGCCAGCACACATTCTTCTGCACGCTTCAGGGTTGTCACCTATCCTTAGGGCGTGGCTTAGCAACTTTCGTAATACAGGTTTGGCTCCCCGGCAGTGCGCCCGCGGAGCGAGAATTCCATATCCTTCACAACTTAAAGACTAAAACTGTCATGAAAAAGACCAAAATTGTTTGCACCATCGGTCCGAAAACCGAATCTGAAGAGATGCTGACCAAAATGCTGGAAGCCGGCATGAACGTGATGCGTCTGAACTTCTCTCACGGTGACTATGCGGAACACGGTCAGCGCATCCAGAACCTGCGCAATGTGATGAGCAAAACCGGTAAGAAAGCCGCTATTCTGCTGGACACCAAAGGACCGGAAATTCGTACCATCAAGCTGGAAGGCGGCAACGACGTCTCCCTGAAAGCGGGCCAGACTTTCACCTTCACCACCGATAAATCCGTTATCGGCAACAGCGAAATCGTAGCGGTAACCTATGAAGGCTTCACCTCTGACCTGAGCGTCGGCAACACCGTTCTGGTGGACGATGGCCTGATCGGCATGGAAGTGACCGCTATCGAAGGCAACAAAGTTATCTGTAAAGTGCTGAACAACGGCGACCTTGGCGAGAACAAAGGCGTGAACCTGCCGGGCGTCTCTATCGCCCTGCCGGCGCTGGCGGAAAAAGACAAACAGGATCTGATCTTCGGTTGCGAACAGGGCGTGGACTTCGTCGCGGCCTCCTTCATCCGTAAGCGTTCCGACGTCGTCGAGATCCGTGAGCACCTGAAAGCCCACGGCGGCGAAAACATCCAGATCATCTCCAAAATCGAAAACCAGGAAGGCCTGAACAACTTCGACGAAATCCTCGAAGCCTCTGACGGCATCATGGTTGCTCGTGGCGACATGGGCGTTGAGATCCCGGTTGAAGAAGTTATCTTCGCGCAGAAAATGATCATCGAAAAATGTATCCGCGCGCGCAAAGTGGTTATCACCGCTACCCAGATGCTGGACTCCATGATCAAGAACCCGCGTCCGACCCGCGCTGAAGCCGGCGATGTGGCCAACGCCATCCTCGACGGCACCGATGCGGTGATGCTGTCCGGCGAATCCGCGAAAGGTAAATACCCGCTGGAAGCGGTCACCATCATG
Organism: Klebsiella sp. GG_Kp175; assembly: GCF_040062325.1. Classification (NCBI taxonomy): domain Bacteria; kingdom Pseudomonadati; phylum Pseudomonadota; class Gammaproteobacteria; order Enterobacterales; family Enterobacteriaceae; genus Klebsiella; species Klebsiella sp. GG_Kp175. The sequence continues at coordinate 159,868 of NZ_JBEAFX010000012.1, forward strand.
GCGACTATCTGCGAACGTACCGACCGCGTCATGACCAGCCGTCTGGATTTCAACAACGACAACCGTAAACTGCGCATCACCGAAGCGGTGTGCCGCGGCGCGGTAGAAACCGCTGAGAAACTGGAAGCACCGCTGATCGTCGTCGCCACCCAGGGCGGTAAATCCGCACGCGCTGTGCGCAAATACTTCCCGGATGCCACCATCCTGGCGCTGACCACCAACGAAACCACCGCTCGCCAGCTGGTGCTGAGCAAAGGCGTTGTGCCGCAGCTGGTGACAGAGATTGCCTCTACTGATGACTTCTATCACCTGGGCAAAGATCTGGCGCTGAAGAGCGGCCTCGCGCGCAAAGGCGACGTGGTGGTGATGGTCTCTGGCGCATTAGTCCCGAGCGGCACCACTAATACCGCTTCCGTGCACGTGCTGTAATAATTTACAGGTTAATTGGTTTTTTTTAATAAAGCGCCTCTCGGGCGCTTTTTTTTTATTCATCGGCTAGCTCTTCCTATTAAAAATGCAAATCGGAATTTACTATTTAATAAGAGATTATCTAAGATGAATCCGATGGAAGCGCGCTGTTTTCACTCGCCTTTTTCAGCGATTTTGACCAATTCGATGCTTCTTTGAGCGAACGATCAAAAATAAGTGCGTTCAGGTAAAAAAAATATTCTCATCCCAAAAAAGTTTGTGTAATACTTGTAACGCTACATGGAGATTAACTCAATCTAGAGGGTATTAATAATGAATCGTACTAAACTGGTACTGGGCGCGGTAATCCTGGGTTCTACTCTGCTGGCTGGTTGCTCCAGCAATGCTAAAATCGATCAGCTGTCTTCTGACGTTCAGACTCTGAACGCTAAAGTTGACCAGCTGAGCAACGACGTGAACGCAATGCGTTCCGACGTTCAGGCTGCTAAAGACGACGCAGCTCGCGCTAACCAGCGTCTGGACAACCAGGCTCACTCTTACCGTAAGTAAGAGTTCTGGTAATAAAAATGGCGCACTCAGTGCGCCATTTTTTTTGCCCTCGCGCTGACGGCTACTGGGTGAGCAGGCCGTTATCAGACGAACTGTTCTGCGCCGACAGCGACGTCGCCGCGCTCCCCGCCCCCGTCGATACCACCACCGGATAGCCCGCCCTTCTCGACATCGCTTTTTTCAACTGCTGATCATCCACCGCTTTATCCTCTGCGAAGGCGTGAAACGCCGCTGGCAGCGTGTAAGCGATGGTCCGGGTGTTTTCCCCTTCCGTCTGCGACAGCGGCCTGTGGACCTCTACGTAGCGTTTACCATCCGGTTCGACGGCAAACTTCACCGGCTGATTGATGATCCGCACCGGCGTCCCGGTTTTCACCTGACTGAACAGCGCCTTGATGTCATCAGCGTTCATCCGCATACAGCCCGAGCTGACGCGCAGCCCAACGCTGTCCGGGGCGTTAGTCCCGTGGATGAGATATTCGCCGTTACCGTAGGCCAGACGCAGCGCATAGCGACCCAGCGGGTTATTCGGCCCGGCCGGCACCACCGCCGGCAGCGTCACCCCTTTCTCCAGCGAGCGCGCACGGATGCCGGCGGTGGGTGTCCAGGTCGGGTTAGGGATCTTCTGCCCGACGCGGGTGGTCATCTCCGGGGTTTCCAGTCCTAACTGGCCGATGCCCAGGGGATAAACCTGGACCTGATTCTCTCCCGGCGGGAAGTAGTACAGCCGCAGCTCCGCGAGGTTGACGACAATCCCCTCCCGCGGCGCGTCAGGCAGCAGCATCTGCGAAGGGATCAGCACCTGGGTCCCGGGCTTCGGCTGCACCGGCGCAATGGTATCGTTGGCTTCGAGGATCAGCATCGCCGCGGTATCGAAATGGCGGGCAATCGCCTGCAGGTTGCGATCGCTCTCCTGAACCGTCCAGTACTGGTTCTGGCCAATCAGCCGGCTGTTAGCCGGAGGCAGAGGGTAGTCGACGGCCCAGGCGGCCGGGGAGGCGCCAAGGGCGCTGAGAAGGGCTAAGGTGATCATCGTTTTGCGTTTCATACTGAGATTCCTTCTTTCGCTGATAAAACGCCAGGAGACTGAACGGCGGCAGGGTCAGCGCCCTGCCGGACGTAACAGAATGAAATCTACCTGTTTATTCTAGCTAATATTTGCGGCTTTCGCGCGTATCGCGCGGATCATGGCTTCGAGGCCCTGCGAGCGGGAGGGGGTAAGATGCTGGGTGAGAGCCATTTTTTCAAACCACGGGCGGACGTCGAACTCGACGATGTCCTGGGCGGTCATCCGGTCATAAAGGATAAACACCACCGCAATCAGCCCTTTGACAATCGCCGCATCGCTGTCGCCGCGCAGGGTGACAACGCCGGAAGGATCCTGCGCCATCACGATCCATACCTGGCTTTGACAGCCCTGAATAATATTCTGCGGGCTGTGCTCCGCGTCGCTCAGCGGCGCCAGCCGCTGGCCCAGCTCAATGATATAGAGATACTTCTCTTCCCAGTTGGCGCAACGGCTAAAATTGCGCAACAGTTTATCTTTGTCCGGTAATGCCGTCATCGTCACGTCCTTTACCCTAATAGTTTGTGGATCCGCTGGAGGCCGGCCACCAGGCGGTCCACCTCTTCCGTGGTATTGTACATGGCCAGCGACGCCCGACACATGGCCGGTACCTGATAGCGGGCCATCAACGGCATGGCGCAGTGGTGCCCGGTCCGCACGGCGATCCCGTAGTTATCGAGGAAGCTGCCGACGTCATAGGCGTGATGCTGGCCGAGGTTAAAGGCAATCACCCCTTTGCGCTGCGCCGGACCGTAGAGGATCAGGTCCGGCACCGCGCGCAGGGCCTCCAGCGCGTAGCGCATGAGCGTCTGCTCGTATTCGGCGATCTGCGTCAGTCCCAGTTGGCTGACGTAGCTCAGCGCGGCGCCGAGGCCAATGATCCCGCCGGTATTCGGCGTGCCGGCCTCAAAGCGCCACGGCGCCTGGTTCCAGGTGGTGCCCTCCGTCAGGCTGACGGTGGCGATCATCGACCCGCCCCCTTCCCAAGGCGCCATGGTCTGCAGCAGCTCGGCCCGGGCGTAGAGCACGCCGATCCCGGTCGGACCATACAATTTGTGGGCGGAGAAGACATAAAAATCACAACCCAGCGCCTGAACGTCCACCGGGTGGTGCATCACCGCCTGAGCGCCGTCCACCAGTACCTTCGCGCCATGCTGATGCGCAAGGGCAATCAGCGCCGACAGCGGGTTTTCGGTGCCCAGCACGTTGGAGACTTCGGTGATCGCCAGCAAGCGGGTACGCTGGTCAAACAGCCCGGGAACCACGTCCAGCTGCAGGGTGCCGTCCGGGTTGAGGGGAATCACCCGCAGCTCAGCCCCCACCCTGGCGCAGAGCATCTGCCACGGTACGATGTTGGCGTGGTGCTCCATCTCGCTGATGATGATGTTATCCCCAGCGCCGACGTTGGCATTTCCCCAGCTGTTGGCCACCAGGTTGATGCCCTCGGTGGTGCCGCGCACGAATACCAGCTCCTCCGCCGATCCGGCGTTAAGGAAAGTGGCCGCCTGCTGGCGCACCGCTTCCATCCGCGCGGTGGCTTCCGCGCTGAGGGTATGGATCCCACGATGCACCGCCGCGTAGCCGTGACGATAGAATTCCGCTTCGGCGCCGATCACCGCCTCCGGTTTCTGGGCGCTGGCGGCGCTGTCAAGATAGACCAGCGGCTGGCCGTTGACCTCCCGGCTCAGCACCGGAAAATCGGCGCGAACCCGTTCTACTGAAAATGTCATGCTGTGCCTCCCGGCAAACGCTCTCCAATTCGCGCCAGCACCTGCTCTCTGAGCGCGTCGCTGCGGATAGCTTCGGTAAGCTCGGCGGCGAAGGCGTAGAGGATCATCTGCTGCGCCGCCTGATGTTCAATTCCGCGCGAGCGCAGATAGAACAGCTGTTCTTCGTCTATGCGCCCGACCGTCGCCCCGTGGCTGCATTTCACGTCATCGGCGTAAATCTCCAGCTGCGGTTTGGTGTCGACTTCCGCCAGCCGCCCGAGCAGCAGATTGTTGTTGGTCATCTGCCCGTCGGTTTTCAGCGCGTGCGGCGCGACGTTGATCAGCCCGTTAAACACCGCCCGGCCCTTATCGCTGACGATGGTTTTGTGCAGCTGGCGGCTGGTGCAGTACCCCACCTGGTGATCCAGCCAGGTGCGGCTGTCGCAGACCTCATTTTTTACCGGCATCGCCAGCGAATTAAGGCGTAGGTCGCTATTTTCGCCGCCCAGACGCGTGCTGGTGTGGTGACGCAGCACCTGGCCGCCGAGCAGGAAACTGCTGCTGAAGGCCGAGGCGTCGCGGCCCAGCTGCAGGTCGTTATGGGCGAAGTGGTAGCTATGCGCGTTCTCGAACGCCAGCTTGATGTGCTGCAGGCGTGCGTTGTCCGCCACCGTCATGGTCAGCCGCCCGCCGGTGAAGTGCGGTTGCTCATCGAAACTGAGGTAATGCTCGACAATCGTCGCCTCCGCCCCGCTCTCCAGCGTCAGATGGTGACGATAGTGGGCGGTATTCAGCGCATCGCCGGCCAGGCCGCGGGTGATATGCATCAGCAGCAGCGGCTTATCCAGGCGACGGTTGCGCGGCACGCGAAGGCGGGTCACCGACTGCGCCAGGCTTTCGGTCAGATGGAGAAACACTTCCGGCTGCAGGGCATCCGGCAGATGCTGGCGCTGGTTATCAACGCTAAGCTCCACGCCGCTGGCGGCGAGATCGTCGCTCAGCTCAGGATGATAGCGGCCGTCGATAAACACCAGACGCCAGGCGTCCAGCGGCAGCGCCAGCGCGTCACGCTGTTCGGCGCTGAGCGACGCCCCCTCCTCGGCGACGAAGCGGCCGTTAAGTAGCGCGTCCAGCGGGGTGTATTTCCAGTCCTCCTGCTTGCGCGTCGGCAGCCCCAGGCGCAACAGCTGCTGCAGATGCTGGCTGGCCTCCGGCGTACGCTGGTCGCCCTGCGCTTCAAACAGATGGTGCCACTGCTGCAGCGCGTTACTGCTGTTCGGTAAGCCAGCCATAGCCCTGCTCCTCCAGCTGTTTGACGAGGGTGAAATCCCCCGACTTCACAATCCGCCCCTGATAGAGCACATGGACATAGTCCGGCTTGATATAGTCAAGGATGCGCTGATAGTGGGTGACGATGATGAAGGCGCGTTTGCCGTCGCGCAGCGCGTTCACGCCCTGGGAGACGATTTTCAGAGCATCGATGTCCAGCCCGGAATCCGATTCATCGAGAATGCACAGCTCCGGCTCAAGCACCGCCATCTGCAGAATGTCGTTGCGCTTTTTCTCGCCGCCGGAGAAACCCACGTTCACCGAACGGGTCAGCAGATCTTCCGGCATCTGCAGCAGCTTAATTTTCTCTTCCATCAGGTCCTGGAAATCGAAGCGATCCAGCGGCTCCTGGCCGCGATAGCTGCGTACGGCATTTAGCGCAGTCTGCAGGAAGAACTGGTTGCTGACGCCGGGGATCTCCACCGGATACTGGAAGGCCATAAAGATGCCTTCCCCGGCGCGATCTTCCGGGGCGAGCTCCAGCAGGTTTTTGCCCTTAAATTCGACGCTGCCGCCGGTGACCTCGTAATCTTCGCGCCCGGCCAGGGTGGCCGAAAGCGTACTTTTCCCCGAGCCGTTTGGCCCCATTATGGCGTGGACCTCCCCCGGACGCACCTCAAGGTTCAACCCGCGCAGGATCGCTTTATCTTCGACGGCGACATGTAAATCTTGAATACTTAACATCTTTTTTCCTTAATTATCAGCCGACGCTATGCTCAAGGCTAATGGCCAGCAATTTTTGCGCCTCTACGGCGAACTCCAGCGGCAGTTCGGAGAAGACGTCTTTACAGAAGCCGTTGACGATCATCGAGATGGCATCGTCTTCGCTGATCCCGCGCTGCAGGCAGTAGAACAGCTGGTCCTCACCGATCCGCGAGGTGGTCGCTTCGTGTTCCAGCTGAGCGCTGTTGTTGCGGCATTCGACATAGGGGAAGGTATGCGCCCCACAGTCCGGGCCGATCAGCATTGAATCGCACTGGGTATAGTTGCGGGCATTGGTGGCGGTCGGCATGATTTTGACCAGCCCGCGATAGCTATTCTGGCTGTGTCCGGCGGAGATCCCTTTCGAGATGATGGTCGAGCGGGTGTTCTTGCCGATATGGATCATTTTCGTGCCGGTGTCCGCCTGCTGATGGCCGCTGGTCAGCGCCACCGAAAAGAATTCGCCGATCGAGTTATCGCCGCGCAGGATGCAGCTGGGGTATTTCCAGGTGATGGCCGAGCCGGTTTCCGACTGGGTCCATGACATTTTGCTGTTCTCCCCTTCGCACAGAGCGCGCTTGGTGACAAAGTTGAGGATCCCTCCGGTGTTGTTGTCCCCCGGGAACCAGTTCTGCACCGTGGAGTATTTCACTTCCGCGTCTTTATGGATGATGACCTCCACCACCGCGGCGTGCAGTTGATAGCTGTCGCGCACTGGCGCCGAGCAGCCCTCGATGTAGCTGACATAGCTGCCTTCATCGGCCACCAGAATGGTGCGTTCAAACTGGCCGGTCTTTTCGGCGTTGATGCGGAAATAGGTCGATAGCTCCATCGGACAGCGGACGCCCTTCGGCACATAGATAAAGGTGCCATCCGAAGCCACCGCGGCGTTCAGCGCGGCAAAGAAGTTGTCATTGCCCGGCACCACGGTCCCCAGATACTTTTTCACCAGTTCCGGATGGTCGTGGATCGCCTCGCCGAAAGAGCAGAAGATGATCCCCTGCTCCGCCAGCTTTTCACGGTAGGTGGTCGCCACCGACACCGAGTCGAATATCGCGTCCACCGCCACCTCGCGCCCTTCGCGCACCGGTACGCCCAGCTGGTTAAAGGCTTCTTCCACCTCGCTGGTCAGAAAGGTGTTGGCCCCGGTCTGCTGCACCGCGCCGGGCTCGGAGGCGCAGGTCTCATCGCAGTTGCCGCAGGAGGGGGCGGAATAGTAGCTGTAATCCTGATAATTCAGCTTATCGTAATGCGCCTTCAGCCAGTGCGGCTCTTCCATCTCCAGCCACGCCCGGTAGGCATTGAGCCGGAACTCCAGCATCCACTGCGGCTCATTGCGGCGGGCGGAGATTGCGCGAACCACTTCTTCATTAATGCCTTTGGCCAGCTCATCGGTCTGCAGGCGAGTGAAAAAGCCCTCTTTATAATTGAGCGGGCCGCCGGTCCAGGTTTTGACATCGTCTGTTGCTTCAGTATTACGCGACATAGTTACTCCGCCTGCACCCCAAAACTTTCGCCGCAGCCGCATTCGTGCTGCGCTTTCGGGTTATGAAATTTAAAGATTTCATTTAATCCTTCCCGGACGTAATCCAGCTCCGTACCGTCAATGAACGGCATCGCCTGCAGCGGCGCGTACAGCTTCGCCCCTTCAGATTCAAAGAGCAGATCGTCGGGCGCCGGCTCGGCAATCATTTCGAGCACATAGCCAAAACCGGCGCAGCCGCTGGTTTTAATACCCAGCCGTAGCCCCTTTTTATCCGGTTGCTTGCGCATCAGATCGCGAATATGCGCGGCAGCGGCCGGCGTCATGGTCAGTCCCTGCCAGCTGAAATCGGCGGGATTAAAGGTTCCTGCTTGTACTTCCATCGATAGACCTCCAGGTTGGCGCCATCAAGGCATACCGCCATGTTAGTGATAATGATTATCACTTCAACCCTTCTCCAGCAGGGGTATTGCCCCAATTAGCGCTTTTTATAAGCATAGACCCTTGCCCGGGGATTATCAGGGTGCGCAAGTTGAACCTAATCATATGATTTATAATATTTAATTCTGATATCGTTCTATCACCGCACGCAATGGCAAAGATGTATCGAAAATACCGATTTATGCGATAGCAGCAGACCACCTTCCTGATTAACCTTGTCGTAGAAACCAAAAAAGTGACGGCGTCACTGAGCAGCCATGCGCGCTGAACAGGCGCTGGCCTGCGGAATGAGAAAGCGTAAACAGAAAGCGTCAAGGCGCAACGCTTTCGGCAGGGGCGGTCGCGGCCTGGCGGGGGACGTGGCCGCGATCGGGGGGAGATAAACCGCGATAAAGCGGGTAGCCAGGAAGGCTATCGGTTGGCTAAGTTCCTTTTCTCACCAGGCGGGCGGCCTGGACAAAAACTTCATCCTCCACCCCATCCCCCTTCTGTCTGCCCAGCCGCACCAGCTCATCCACGATACTCCCCTGATTAATCTGCTTTTGGGTCGCCACTAAGCTAATGACCGCCGCGCCGATAGCCATGCCAATCAATGCCGTTTGTTCATCTTTATCTTTCATGGTGTCGCTCCGTCTGTCCTCCTCAGAAAGGCTAGCAAAAGATAGCATCTGCTCAATTTCAAAATCACCTTCTTTACACCTCCCGGAAAACGCAGGCGCCGAGCTGACCACGCTTCCTTGCTATGGCGATAGCGCAAAACGCTGTCGCACCACATCGGGTCTTTTATTTGGCCCGAATTCACGCTTTGCGGAAATAAATAAAAATAACGCGCGTGCCCAAGGCAAAAAAAAGAAATAACCATTTAAGCGACAAATCCAGTTTATTCCGTTAGGGAATGGCTTGGATGCTAATATTTCATTTCCCCACCGCCTTTTAGAAGCCTATAGTTTTTTTGCCTGCAGAACATCCACTTAGGTTAAAAGACATAAGGATATAATCATGATTGTTTCAGCCCCCAGCGATTATCGCGAAGCCGCTCGTCGCCGTCTGCCACGTTTCCTTTTTGACTATATTGACGGTGGCGCGGTGGCGGAAAATACCATGAACGCTAATGCCGCCGAGCTCGCCTCGGTAGCCCTTCGCCAGCGCGTGCTGTGCGGAGCGGGTGAGCCGACGCTGGCCACCACCATCCTTGATGCCCCATGGGCGATGCCCGTGGCGCTGGGGCCGGTCGGGGCCACCGGAATGTACGCCCGCCGCGGCGAAGTCCAGGCGGCCCGCGCCGCCTCCCACGCCGGGATCCCTTACACTCTGTCCACCGTGTCGGTCTGCTCCATTGAGGAGGTGGCGAGCCACGCCAGCGGCGCGCTCTGGTCCCAGCTGTACGTACTGAAAGATCGCGGCTATATGCGTAATGCCCTGGAACGCGCCTGGGCTGCCGGCATGAAAACCCTGGTATTCACTGTCGATATGCCGATCCCCGGCTCACGGTATCGCGATAACCGTTCAGGGATGTCCGGGCCGCACGCCACCTTGCGACAGTATCTTCAGGCCTGCACCCACCCGCGCTGGGCAATGAACGTCGGCCTGGCGGGCAGACCCCTGTCGTTCGGTAACATCGAAGCCTATACCGGCCACAAAATGACCATGGATGACTATATGGGGTTCATCAGCAACAACTTCGACCCGTCCATCGCCTGGCACGATCTGGAGTGGATCCGCGACAGCTGGCCAGGAAAGCTGATCATCAAAGGGATCCTCGATGCCGACGATGCGCGCAATGCCGTGCGGCTGGGCGCCGATGGCATTGTGGTCTCCAATCACGGCGGCAGACAGCTCGATGGCGCCATCCCCACCGCCCGGGCGCTGCCGCGGGTGGCGGATGCGGTCGGCGACGATCTGACGGTCCTTGCCGACTCCGGAGTGCGCTCCGGCGTGGACGTTATTCGCCTGCTGGCTCTCGGCGCGAAGGGAGTCCTGCTTGGTCGGGCCTATATTTATGCCCTCGCCGCCGCAGGCGAAGCGGGGGTGGCACACCTGCTGCGCTTATTTGCCGAGGATATGAAGGTCACCATGACCCTCACCGGCGCCACCTCGCCCTCCGCCATCAGCCTCGATTGCCTCGACCGGCTGGAAAAAGATCAACAGCGCAGCCGTGCGGTCCCGGTATCCTTATCTGCCTGACGCAGCCCGGGGCCGGGCCTGACCGCGTGTCCTGGCCCGGTCCGGCAAGGGGGAATTACCCCTGAGGGTCCAGCGCCGGACGTTGCGCTGCGTCAGCCGGTCGCTCGGGGCAGATGCGGAACCAGATCGCATACATGGCCGGCAGGAAGATAAGGGTCATGATGGTTCCCCCCAGCGTCCCGCCAATCAGCGTATAGGCGAGCGTCCCCCAGAAAACCGAATGCGTCAGCGGAATGAACGCCAGGATCGCCGCCAGCGCGGTCAGCAGAACCGGACGGGCTCGCTGCACCGTCGCCTCCACCACCGCGTGGAACGGATCGAGCCCCGCCTGCTGGTTATGGTGGATTTGACCAATCAGGATCAGCGTATTTCGCATCAGGATCCCTGACAGGGCGATCAGGCCCACTAGGGCATTGATGCCAAACGGCTGATTGAACAACAGCAGCGTCGGCACCACGCCAATCAGCCCCAGCGGCGCGGTCAGGAAAACCATGACCATCGCCGACAGGGAACGTACCTGCAGGATAATGATCAGCAGCGTGAGGGCGATCATGATCGGAAATAACGGTACCATTGCCCGGGTGGCTTTGCCTGACTCCTCGATCGACCCCGCCGTCTCGATGCGATACCCCGGCGGCAGGGAGTCGATAATGGGCTGCAGCGGCTTCATCAGCGCGCTGGAGACATCCGGCGGCTGCAGGTTATCTGCGACATCTCCCCGGACGGTAATGGTCGGCGTGCGGTCGCGACGACGGAGCAGGGGTTCTTCCATCCTGACGTCGACTTCACCGATCTGCGACAAAGGAACCCGCTGCCCGCCGCTGCCTACGAGAGTGAAGTCGGCGATTTTCGCCGGGTCCAGACGGATATCGCCCGCCGCGCGGCCGATGACCTGCACCGCGCGAATATCCTCCCGGACGGTGGTGATGGGGATCCCTGACAGCAGGAACTGCAGCTGCTGGGCGACGGCCTGGGAGCTGAGCCCACTCGCCTGCAGCCGGTCCTGATTGAGGCTGAAATGCATCACCGGTACCCGCGACCCCCAGTCGCTATTGACGGTGCGCATCAGCGGACTGGCCTGCAGCACGGCTTTCACCCGATCGGCGATGTCGCGCAGGGTGTGCGGATCGGGCCCCATCACCCGCCAGGCGACTGGATAAGGCGAATAAGGGCCAAAGACCAACTGCGTGACGCGCACCCGCGCCTGCGGCGCAAGGCCATTGGCCACCGCCTCCCGCAGCCGCAGCTTAAGCGCCTCGCGCGAGGCCGGACCGTCGGTCAATACCACCAGCTTGGCAAATGAGGGATCGGGCAATTCCGGAGCCATCGCCAGGTAAAAGCGCGGCGCGCCCTGGCCGATATAGCTGGTGACAATCTTCGCCTCCGGCTGCTGCTGCAGCCAGCGCTCAATATTCGCCGTCGCGGCGCTGGTCTGAATAATCGACGACCCGTAAGGCATCTGCACCTCAACCAGCACCTCCGGGCGATCGGAGGTGGGGAAAAACTGCTTTTTCACCACGCTCATTCCCAGTAACGCCACCATAAACAGCACCACCACCCCGGCGGCCACGCGCCATTTGCCGGCGATAACCCGGGTCAGCAGCCGGCGGAAGCGCTGATAGCGCGGGGTGTCATACAGCGCGGCGTGGCCTGCCGCCGCGGACTTCCTCTCCGGTAACAGGTGTACGCCCAGCCAGGGGGTAAAAATCACCGCCACGATCCAGGAGGCAATCAGCGCGATACCGACGATCCAGAACACGTTGCTGGCATACTCCCCGGCGGTGGATTGCGCAAACCCGTTGGGCATAAAACCCACGGCCGTCACCAGGGTGCCGGCCAGCATGGGCGCCGCGGTGTGGCTCCAGGCATAGGCGGAGGCTTTGAGGCGGTCATACCCCTCCTCCATTTTGACCACCATCATTTCAATGGCGATAATGGCATCATCCACCAGCAGCCCCAGGGCGAGGATCAGCGAGCCGAGGGTGATGCGGTCGAAGTTTTTACCGGTGGCGGCCATCACCACAAACACCACGGCCAGGGTGAGCGGCACCGCCGCCGCGACCACCACACCCACGCGCCAGCCCATGCTGACAAAGCACACCGCCATCACCACCAACAGAGCGACAAAAAATTTGATCATGAACTCATCGACCGCCGCGCTGATATTCACCGACTGATCGGTCACTTTGGCCAACGACATGCCGAGCGGCAGGCTCTGATTGATGCTGTCCGTTTCGGCGTCCAGCGCTTTCCCCAGCGCCAGACCATTCCAGCCCTCGCGCATCACCACCCCCAGCAGCAGCGCCGGTTCCCCCTGATTGCGGATCAGGAAGGTAGCAGGATCTTCATACCCCCGCTCAACCGTGGCGACATCGGCGAGTTTCAGCGTTCTGCCCCCGGCAATAATCGGCGTGTCGCGGATCTGCTGCAGGCGGTCGAACGCCCCGTCGAGGCGGATAAAGATCTGCCCGCCACGGGTCTCAATGGCCCCGGCGGCGGTCAGCACATTCTGATTGTTCAGCGCGGCAAAAATCGCCTCCGGCGAGAGCCCCAGGGTAGCGAGACGGTCATGAGAAAAGGAGAGATAAATGCGCTCCGCCTGTTCGCCGAGAATATTCACTTTTTTCACCCCAGGTACATGCAGCAGCTGCTGGCGCAGGGCTTCAGCGTCACGCACCAGCTGCCGCGGCGGCTCTCCCCGCGCTTTCAGGGCAAAGAGGGCAAAGGTGACATCGGCGAATTCGTCATTCATCATCGGGCCGGAGACGCCGGCAGGCAGGTTATTCGCCTCATCCCCGAGCTTTTTGCGCGCCTGATAAAACTGCTCCGGCACCTCGGAAGGCGGCGTCTGATCCTGCAGCGATAAGGTGATTAACGCCATCCCGGGACGGGTATAGGTCTCGGTGCGATCGTACCACTTCAGCTCCTGGAGCCGTTTTTCCAGCGGCTCGGCGACCTGATCCTGCATCTCCTGCGCGGTGGCACCCGGCCAGACGGTGATGACCGTCATTTGCTTGACCGTGAAGGGCGGATCTTCCGCCCGCCCGAGCCCGAAGAAGGCCACCAGACCGGCGACCGAGATAAGGATAATTAAAAACAGGGTTACCGACCGCTCGCGGACGGCCAGCGCGGAGAGATTAAAACGCCCGCCGCTCATGGCTGACTCCCGTCGGCATCATGCTCGCGTCGTTCCGCCAGCCGCACCGTCTCGCCCTGGTGCAGAAGATGGGCGCCCAGGGCGACGATGGGCTCCCCGGGCTTCAGCGGGCCGGTCACCCGCGCCGTTTCATCATTCAGGCCGATCACCGTCACCGGTTGCCAGGAGACGGTGGCCGGGCGCGATGCAATGCGCCAGACGCCAGGGCCGTTGCCCGGATCGTAGACCGACGCCAGGGGCACCTCCAGCACCTCGCCTGGCCCCTGGTCGCTGCTGATACGCAGGGTCACGGTTGACCCCAGCGGCGCATTCGCCAGCGCGCCGTTCAGCACATAGCGCGCTTCAAAGGTGCGGGTGGCGGCGTCAGCCGCGTCCGAAAGCAGCCGCAGGGTCGCGGTGACCGGCTGAGATTCGCTGCCATAGCGTGTCGCCAGCGCCTCGCTGCCGACCGCTGGGCGCAGCGTCTCCGGAAGCTGCACCCGCGCTTCGCGCTGCCCTGCCCGCGCCAGGCGGATCACCACCTGCCCGGCGCTGACCACCTGTCCCGGCTCGGCGAGCGTTTCCACCACCACGCCGTCGGCATCCGCCAGCAGTCCGGCATAGTTGGTGGCGTTTTGCGCCACGTTTGCCTGCGCCTGGGCCGCGCTGAGGTCGGCTCTCGCCGCCTCTGCCGTCGCGTTGATCTGGTCGAACTCCGCCGCCGAGACGGCGCCGCTGGCCACCAGGCCGCGATAGCGGGCCAGATCGTTGGCCGCCTTTTTGGCTCGCGCCCGCGCGGCGTCGACCGCCCGCTGTTGGGACTGCGCCTGCAAGGTTAGATCAGCCGGATCCAGGCGCAGCAGCAGTTGACCGCGCCGGACGCTCTGCCCGGTCTCCACCAGCCGGGCAAGGATTTTTCCCGATACCCGGAAGCCGAGATCGCTTTGGGTACGAGCGACCACCACGCCGGTAAAGGCCCGCGAGCTGGCCTCCGCGCGCTCGACGGTCGCCACCCGCACCAGCGGCGGCCGGGTGCGGGGATCGTCATGATCGGCAGGTTCGCCGCAGCCCGTGAGGGCCAGCGGCAGGAGGCAGACGGCAAGATGGACGGCGTTGGGCCTGAGCATGGGTCACCTTAATGAAAAGACCGGTTGGTGACTGCATTCTCAGACTAGTGACCAATAAAGTCAATGGTCACAAATCAGGGGGAGAGACTTCTCAGGATCAGGGAGGCAAGCAGCACCGCCGCGGTGGGCGCGGTGTCGAGATTGTATTGCAGCTGCACCGGGTTGATGAAAGGACACATCACCATATAGACCGCCAGGGTCGCCTCATCCAGCGGGGTTTTGCGCTCGAACTCACCCGCCTGGCGGCCTTCGACCAGGATTTGACCAATCAGCTGCTGCAGATGACCGGCATACTGCTCCGTTGAGGGCCATTTATCGCGCGCCGCGACGGCGGCGATATCGTACAGTTTGCGATCCTCGAAAAACAGTTCACTGCCGGCCTCGGTCAGCGCCCGGAACAGGCGGCGCAGCTTCTCGCTGGCGGAGGGTGCATCGGCGATGGCCTCGCTGACGGCCACCATGATCTTCTCCAGCCGGCTGGCGCAGATTGCCTCGCCAATCGCCTGCTTGGAGTCAAAAAACTTGTAGATATAGGCTTTGGAAAAGCCTATTGCTTTGGCGAGATCGGTGACCGTGGTCTTTTCATAGCCATAGCGACTGAAGTGCGCCATGGCCGCGTCAAGAATCTGGTCCCGAACGCTGTGGTCAACGGGGCCACGGCTTGCTGGGGTGGGGGTAATTTTCGTCATCCGTTTAGCTTAATGCGATCGCTATCGTTTGACAACGAGTGACGTTATCATGATTTGGTCACAATAACGCCCCACCCTGCTCACCTCTCTCGCCGCGTTATGCCTCACGCGCCTCATGGTTAATCGCGCCGGCGGGCAGACAGCCCAGGCCTTGCAGCGTCAGATGCACGGCACGATCGAGTGGGGTATGCGGCTCCGCGCCTAAAAAAGCCACCAGCTTATCGTTGCGCAGGCGTACCGGTAGACGCCAGAGATAGTGCATCTCGACCATTTCGCGCAGGGTGGCGTTGAAGGGCGCCGCCAGCTTCACCAGCCACCAGGGAAAGGACTTCACTACCGCCCTGCCGCCATAGCGGGCGACCACCCGCTGGATCGCCTGGCTCATTTCGCTGCCGTCCGGGTCCCAGTGGCCCTGCATATGAAAGCGGGCAAACGGCTCAAGCTCATGCCTGCGGGCCAGCAGCGCGGCGATGGTGGCGGCAACGTCGGGCAGCCAGGCCCACTGATGCCCCACGCCGATCGCCCCTGGTAGGCTGATAGTCCGGGGAAGCTGACCTGGCTTGACCAGCCCCTGGGAAAACCAGTTATTTCCGGCGCGCGGACCAAAATAATCGCCCGCCCGGACAATCAACGCCCTGCCGCCGCGCTGTACGTAATCCTCCAGCGCCTGCTCCATTTCCACCCGGATGGCGCCTTTGCGGGTCACCGGCCGTTGCGCGGCCGCTTCGTCAATCAGCGGAAAGGCATCCGGTCCATAGTTGTAGACCGTGCCGGGCAGGACAACTAACGCCCGCTGCTGGGCGGCGGCCTGCAGGGTGTTGCGCAGCATAGGTAATACCTGCTGCCGCCAGTGCCGGTAGCCCGGCGGATTGACCGCATGGACGATCACGTCGCAACCGGCAGCCGCCGCCGCCACCTGCCCGGCATCCAGCGCGTCCCCGACAATCCATTGCATGCCCTCTTCGGGCGCACGAAGCTGAACGCCGCGCTTCAGCGCCCGAACCTGCCAGTTGTCCGCCGCCAGCCGACGCGCCACTTCCCCGCCTATGCCCCCGCTTGCTCCCAAAATCAGGACTTTGCCGCTGCTGTTCATCGTCTTTCCCCGTTCGCTAATGGATGCTTGACAGCCTACCTGCGGCTCATATCAAATGAAATTGCATACCATCATCGAGCGGCTATACATTTTTGTATGAATACCTCTATTCCCTGGGAGTGGTACCGAACCTTTCTCGCCGTCCTGCAGGAAGGCTCTTTATCGGGCGCATCGCGCACCCTGAACATCACTCAGCCGACGGCGGGTCGCCATATCGCCGGCCTGGAGGCCGCCCTCGGCCAGGCCTTATTTACCCGCTCGCAAACCGGCCTGCTGGCGACCGACGCGGCGCTGGCGCTGCAGGCGCACGCTGAGACAATGGCCAACACCGCCCGGGCGCTGGAACGCACGGCGGCTAACTTTAGTCGCGACAGCACCGATCTGCGTGGCGTGGTGCGGGTGGCCGCCAGCGAGGTGGTCGGCGCTGAGGTGCTGCCGCCGCTGATTGCCCGGCTCAGGCAAGCGTGCCCGAGTATCGTCATCGAATTAATGCTCTCCAATCGGTTTCAGGATCTGCTTCACCGGGAGGCGGACATCGCAGTGCGGATGGTCGCTCCGCAGCAGGAGCAGCTTATCGCGCGGCGTCTCGGCAGGATCGAGCTTGGGCTGCATGCTACCGATGCCTATCTGACCCGCCAGGGTCGGCCCGCTACGCCTGAGGAGCTTGACGGCCACGCGCTGATTGGTTTCGACAGCGCCACGCCCCTCGTTCGCCGGGCTCTTGAGCGCTATCCCCGTTTTCAGCGCGAGGCCTTCGCGATGCGCACCGATAGCGACCTCGCCCAGCTGAACCTGATCCGCGCCGGGGCAGGGATCGGCATCTGCCAGGTGCCCCTCGCCGACGGCATTATTCCCCTGCAGCGAGTGCTGGCGGCCGACTTTTCTCTGTATCTCGATACCTGGCTGGTGATGCATGAGGACCTGCGCCATAGCCCCGCCTGTAAGCGGGTATTTAATTTCCTCGCCGAGGGGTTGCAGACGTATATTCGCGGCCCTCTGGCGCGCTGACCCACCCGCCTCGCGGGTAATCCCTTCCCTGCTGAAATAGTCACTCATTGACACTGTAAATACGGCATTGTATAAAACCCCGCCCCAATAATGAGTTTCATTTGCATTCCTCCCATTTACTGGTCATTTACTCGCCTGTTTACAAGGATAGCGTTTAATGAAGAAGGTCCTCTGCGCGTTAGGCTTGATGTTCACCGCCGTCAGTTCCGGGCTGGCAACAACCTACCCCCTGACGATTGAAAACTGTGGCTATCAGGAGACATTTACCCGGCCGCCGGAGCGCGTGGTCGCGCTGGGGCAAAATACGGTCGAAATCCTGCTGCTGCTTGGGCTGCAAAAGCAGGTGGTGGCCAGCGCCTTCTGGCCGACTACGGTATTACCGCAGCTGGCTGAGCAAAACGCGAAGATTAAAACCCTGACGGTGGAAATCCCGAGTCTGGAATCCGTGCTGGCGCAAAATCCCGATTTCGTTCCCGCCCAGTTGCCGCTGCTGCTGGGGCCGGAAAGCAAAGTCGCCAGGCGTGAAGATCTTGCCACCGTTGGCGTGAACAGCTACGTGTCGCCGGGGATGTGCGCCACCAAAAAGGCTACCGGCGATATGTACGGCAGCCGGCAGAAGCTGTGGGACATGACCTGGCTGTATCAGGAAATTAGCGATTTCGCCCGCATTTTCAACGTCGAAGATCGTGGCCAGGCGCTGATCGCCGATTTCAAAAAACGTGAAGCCGACCTGCGTCAGGAGTTCGGTAAAAGCAAAAAAGATCTCTCCTTCGTCTTCTGGTTCTCCAGCGCCTCGCCATCGGCCGATGCCTATGTCGGCGGTAAAAACAGCGCCTCCGGCTTTATCGCCAACGTGCTGGGCGGTCATAATGCGATAACCTCCGAGACCGAGTGGCCCACGGTGAGCTGGGAGAGCATCATTGCCGCCAACCCGGATGTGATCGTGGTCTCGAGCCTGGATCGTAACCGCTGGGCGCTGGATAAGGCCGAGGAGAAGATTAAATTCCTCAAAAGCGATCCCGCCGTCAGCCAGCTGGAGGCGGTGAAAAAAGGCCATATCGTGGTGATGGACGGCCAGGCGATGAATCCGACCATCCGCACCCTTTACGGCGCGGAGCAGGTGGGCGAACAGCTGAGAAAAATGGGGCTTAACTGATGAGCGCCGCCGTACTGCAGACGCGCCGCAGCATGCTGCTCACCGGCTGGTGTGTCGTCGCCGTGTGCGTGCTGGCGCTGGTGATTGCGGTGGGCGTCAGCGTCGGCGAACTGCCCATCCCGCTGCAGAACGTCTTTTACGCTATCAGCAATAAAACCGGCTTAACCGCGGTGCCTCTCAATCGTATCTCCGAGAGCGTTATCTGGGATTTCCGCCTCAGCCGCGCGCTGGTCGCCGCCTGCTGCGGCGCCGGCCTCGCTATCTGCGGCGCCGTGCTGCAAAGCCTGCTCAAGAACGCCCTCGCGGAACCTTACGTCCTCGGCGTCTCCGCCGGGGCCTCCACCGGCGCGGTATCGATTGTGGTGCTGGGCCTTGGCGCCGGGGCGATCTCCCTCTCCGTCGGGGCGTTTGCCGGAGCCTTCGCCGCCTTCGCCTTTGTTGCCTTTCTGACCAACGGCGCGCGCGGCGGCAATGAACGCACCATCCTGGCGGGCGTCGCCGCCTCGCAGTTATTTAACGCCCTCACGGCCTACACCATCAGCACCTCCGCCAGCGCGCAGCAGGCGCGCGATGTGATGTTCTGGCTGCTGGGCAGCTTCAGCGGCGTCCGCTGGCCCGAATTCCAGCTGGTTCTGGTGGTGGTCCTCGCGGGCCTGGCGGTCTGCCTGTGGTATGCCCGGGCGCTGGACGCGTTCACCTTCGGCGACGATGCCGCCGCTTCGCTGGGCATTGCCGTGCCGCGCGTGCGCCTGATCCTCTTCACCACCGCGGCGGTGATCACTGCCACCATCGTCAGCATGGCCGGCTCGATCGGCTTTGTCGGCCTGGTGGTGCCGCACGTGATACGCTTCTTCTTTGGCCCGCTGCACCGGACGTTGCTGATCGCCAGCGCGCTGGCGGGGGCGATCCTGATGGTGCTGGCGGACATTGCCTCGCGCCTGCTGATTGCCCCGCAGAGTCTGCCGGTCGGAGTGGTGACCGCCCTGGTTGGGGTGCCTTTCTTTGCCGTGATTATCTACCGCTCAAGGAATAAGTGATGAGTATTTGCGCTGAAAATATCACCTGGAAGGCAGGCAAAAAGGTCATCGTCAATAATGTCTCGCTGCGGGTGTCGCGCGGCGAAACGGTGGGTCTGCTGGGCCCCAACGGCTGCGGCAAATCCTCGCTGCTGCGGGTTCTGGCGGGCCTGCGCCGCCCGGATGCGGGTCGCGTCACCCTCGACGGCCACGACATCGCCCGGATGGCGAAAAAGCAGCTCGCCCGCCGGGTGGCGTTCGTCGAGCAACACGGCATGACCGAGGCCAATATGCGGGTGCGCGACGTCGTGCGGCTGGGACGTATTCCGCACCACTCGCCGTTCTCCAACTGGAGCGCTCAGGATGACGAGGCGGTCACCGCCGCGCTGCAGCGGGTGGCGATGCTGGAGAAAAGCGACCAGGGGTGGCTGAGCCTCTCCGGCGGCGAGCGGCAGCGGGTGCATATCGCCCGCGCACTGGCGCAGAACCCGAGTGAGATCCTGCTGGATGAACCTACCAACCATCTGGATATTCACCATCAGATGCAGCTGATGCAGTTGATCAGCGAGCTGCCGGTGACCAGCATTGTGGCCATTCACGATCTTAACCATGCCGCGATGTTCTGCGATTCGCTGATCGTGATGCAGCAGGGGCAGATCCTCGCCAACGGGACGCCGGAGGAGATTTTGTCCGAAGCGCTGCTGTGGGACGTTTTCCGGGTGAAAACCAAAATCGAGATCTCCCCGTACCACGGTAAAAAGCACATTCATTTCATCGTTTAGGTTGGGCGAGTATGCCTCTCTTCCCCCTGCGCCCTGCGGCGACCCTCTGGCCTCCCGTTTTACTGGGAAGCCAGTTCGTTTTTAATATTGGCTTTTATGCGGTCGTCCCTTTCCTTGCCCTCTTCCTGCGCGACGAGATGCTGCTTTCCGGCGGGCTTATCGGCCTGATCCTCGGGCTGCGCACCTTCTCTCAGCAGGGTATGTTTATCATCGGCGGGACGCTGGCCGACCGCTACGGCGCTAAGGCGATCATCCTCGCCGGCTGCGTGGTTCGCGTCGCCGGCTATCTGCTGCTGGCGTGCGGCACAACGCTGGAGCCGATTATCCTCGGCGCCTGCCTGACGGGCGTCGGCGGGGCGCTGTTCTCCCCGTCGATCGAGGCCCTGCTGGCGCGGACCGGTACCCACAGCCAGGCCAACGGAAAACGCAGCCGCGCCGAGTGGTTTGCGCTGTTTGCGGTGTGCGGTGAGCTGGGGGCGGTTATCGGCCCGGTGGCCGGGGGGCTGCTGAGCGGGATCGGCTTTCGGCATATCGCCCTCGCCGGTGCGGGGCTATTTCTTCTGGCGCTGCTGGTGCTCTTTTTCTGTCTGCCCGCCGACGGGCAGCGGACACAAACGCGCAGCCGGGTTCCGTGGTGGACCCCTTTGCGCCAGCCGCGCTTTGTCGCGTTTATTCTCGCCTACAGTTCATGGCTGTTGAGCTACAACCAGCTGTACCTCGCCCTGCCGGTGGAGATCCAACGCGCAGGCGGCCGTGAGCAGGATCTGGCGCCGCTTTTTATGCTGGCCTCGCTGTTGATTATCACCCTGCAGCTTCCCCTCGCCCGCTTCGCACGACGTATTGGCGCCGTGCGCATTCTGCCGGTGGGCTTTCTGCTGCTGTCGGCTTCCTTCGTCAGCGTGGCGTTATTCGCCGCCTCGCCGCCCGCCGCCGGCTGGCTGCGATTATTGCCGTCGGCCTGCTTTGTCACACTGCTCACCCTCGGCCAGATGCTGCTGGTGCCCTCAGCCAAGGATCTGATCCCGCTGTTTGCCGAGGAGTCGACGCTGGGCGCCCACTACGGGGCGCTCGCCACTGCGGGTGGGTGCGCGGTGTTAGCCGGGAATTTGCTGCTCGGCCATTTGCTTGACCAGGCGCTCACCCCCTCGCCGCAGGCGGTCTATCCCTGGCTTCTGCTGGCGCTGTTTCCGTTGTGCAGTGCCGTGGCCCTGCGGGCGATCTGCCGCCCGCTGGCGGCAACCTGACGCTGAGCGGGTAACGGCCCGCTCAGGAGGTTAACCGGGAGAAGCGCACGAAAGCCAGTCCGCCTTATTTTACCGCCAGCTTGCGGCGAACGATCTCGGCACCGGCGCTTAAGGCGTGCAGTTTGCCGGTCGCGACCTGGCGCGGCAGCGGCGCCATACCGCAGTTGGTGGAGGGGTAGAGCTTGTCGGCATCGACGAACGCCAGCGCCTTGCGCAGGGTAGCAGCCACCTCTTCCGGAGTTTCAATCGCATGGCTGGCGACATCGATCGCCCCGACCATCACCTTTTTACCGCGGATCAACTCCAGCAGATCCATCGGCACCCGCGAGTTGTGGCACTCGAGAGAGATAATATCGAGGGACGATTTCTGCAGCTGCGGGAAGGCCTCCTCATACTGACGCCACTCTGAGCCCAGCGTTTTTTTCCAGTCGGTATTGGCCTTGATGCCGTAGCCGTAGCAGATATGCACTGCCGTCTCGCACTTCAGCCCTTCAGTGGCTCGTTCCAGCGCGGCGATCCCCCAGTCGTTCACCTCATCGAAGAAGACGTTGAAGGCCGGCTCATCGAACTGAATAATATCGACCCCGGCGGCCTCTAACTCTTTCGCTTCCTGATTGAGGATTTTGGCGAACTCCCAGGCCAGCTTTTCCCGGCTTTTATAGTGGTTGTCATACAGTGTGTCGATCATGGTCATTGGGCCCGGCAGCGCCCATTTTATCGGCTGACTGGTGAGCTGACGCAGATAGCGCGCGTCCTCAACGAAGACCGGTTTCTGGCGCTCTACGGCGCCCACCACGGTTGGAACACTGGCCTCATAGCGGTTACGAATTTTCACGATCTCGCGTTTGGCAAAATCAACGCCGCTGAGGTGTTCAATAAAGGTGGTGACAAAGTGCTGCCGCGTTTGCTCGCCGTCGCTGACAATATCGATCCCGGCCCGCAGCTGGTCGTCGAGGGACAAACGCAGGGCGTCGCGCTTGCCGGCCAGTAATTCTTCGCTGGACAGTTTCCAGGGCGACCACAAGGTCTCTGGCTGCGCCAGCCAGGAAGGTTTCGGTAAACTGCCAGCGGTGGAGGTCGGAAGCCATGTTTTCATAATAAGTAGCCTTTTATATTGGTTTAGCAACGCGCGAAGTTAGCAGACCATTGCTCAAGCAACGTCTTGTGCGGGTCGATAAAATGTTGTTGTGTAAATTTACCCTGCTCTATCGCCAACAGGCTGCGCTCTTCCCGGTCATACACAATTTTGGTGACAGAATGATCCAGGTGATTGAGATTGGGCTGATAGTATTGCCCCGCCGCGGAATTCGCGTTGTAAATCTCCGGGCGATATATTTTTTGAAACGTCTCCATCGTGCTGATGGTCGCGATCAGCTCCAGGCTGGTGTAATCGCTGAGCAGATCGCCGGAAAAATAGAAGGCCAACGGCGCGACGCTGTGTTTCGGCATAAAATAGCGCACCTGCAGCCCCATTTTGCTGAAATAGCGCTCGGTCAGCGAGACGCCTTCCTGGGCATATTCAATACCGAGAACCGGATGTTCGTTACCGGTGCGACGATAAACATCTTTGCTGGATACGCTCAGACAAATCACCGGCGCCTTGCTGAAACTGGTCTTATAGGCGCTGGATTGCACGAAATCCTTAAAGATATTGCCGTGCAGCTCGCCAAAGTTTTCGGGCACGCTGAAGCGGCTCTGGTCTTTATTATGCTCCAGCAGCAGCACGCTAAAATCATAATCCCGTACCCAGGAAGAGAAGTTATTGCCGACGATACCGGCATGGCGCTCACCGGTTTTTTTATCGACAATATGCGTTTGCAGGATCTCTATCACCGGAAAACTGGCGGCATCAGCAATATTCATCTCGACAGAAATAATATCCAGTTCCACCGCATAGCGATCGTTGTAGGGATTATCCCAGTGCGCCAGGGTATTAAACCGGTTATTCATCATGTTTAACGTATTGCGCAGATTGTCCTGACGGCTCTCCCCTCTCGCCAAATTGGCAAAATTGGTGGTAATACGCGTATTTTCCGCAGGGTTATAATTTTCATCAAACCGGCTGCGCTTAATCGTATAGGTAAATTCGTTATTCATGGCGATTGTCCATCCTGGTGTCGGGCATAAAGCGGAATAAGCGGAGTACTCTCCACTGGCGACGCAGAGTCAGACCTGGCGCGCTTCAACCGGTAAATGTTGTTGATTCGTTAATGGGTCTATTTTTGCCAGAGTCGGTGATGGAGGGAAAGCGACTTAAATTCATTGCAACATGAGCTATCCTCATGTTGCTCCGCTAAGCGCAAGGTGCGGTTCGGGGTATCATCATGACGCCATGGTCAGGCGCGGCAGTTCAGGCAACGCCAGGCTAATAATCGTTTGTCCAGGGAATGCATGCAGGGTACAATCTTTAACCACTATAATACGTGCTGTGACCTGGCCGCCGTACCCGTTTGCTGGAGCTTTTGTCGTAAAGAATGATTGTTGATATCAGTATTATGTCGATGTGCATGGCCGTGCTGCTGATTATGAGCGTGCTGCTGAATTAAGAGGCTCCCGAACACAATGACACCCGCTCTCATCTGACCTTCACATTCGCGAGGAATAAAGGAGATTCAGAGGATTCGCGCCGCACGGCATTGTCCCGCCTGCCGCCGCCCTCTACTCTTTATGCACTTGCTTATCGAGGATAACCAGATGAAAAAAGCTCTCTTTGCGCTGTTCGCTATTGCTGCCGTGGCCGCCGCCAGCGCTTTTGCGGCTGATAAAACCGACGCTCCGACGCCCGCTGTCGACAACGGCGGCCGTCCTCCACTGGAGATGGGTCATGGTCCCCTGCCGCCGTTCCCGCCACCGTTTCCGCCGCGCAAGCCGGTGCTGTTTTCAGCAACGGTCGCGACCGATACGCCGGCGGAAACCATTAACAAACTAACCGCCCTGATCCCGACCGGTCAGGCGAAGCACTACGAAGTTCACGTGGAGGTGGTGCCGGTTGCGGAGGATGCCGACGGGCAATAGCCCTGGCGTGGGTACGCTGCCTGAGTCCTGCGATAATAAAAAAGCTGCCGCTTATCGCGGCAGCTTTTGTTAACTTGAATAAAACAGAATGCAGAGAATTAGCTGCGCACTTTACGGTAGATAAACAGCACAACCAGCGCACCGATTACCGCCACCACGAAGCTGCCGAAATTAAACCCGTCGACTTTGCCAAAACCAAAGAAGGTACTGATCCAGCCGCCGACCACGGCGCCGATGATCCCCAGAATAATGGTTACAATAAACCCGCCGCCGTCTTTCCCCGGCATAATCCACTTGGCTAAAATACCGGCAATAAGTCCAAAAATGATCCAGGAAAGAATACCCATGGTTAACCGTCCTCTTGTTACCTTTATGCATTTCGTATTGAAAAGAGTAGCATATATAACGAGATTGGATCGGTAATAATCTATTTATTAGATAATTTCTTGCCGCTGCGCGGTAGTGTTCTCACGCCATCTCTCGCGCTGCCAGGCCCTTTGCCGCTTATTACCTTGAAAAAAGGGAGGCTATTCGCCTCCCCCTTACGGTTTATATTACCGCGGTGGTTAGCCGCGATGAACAGCACAATCGCGACTGTTCGTCGAAGATTTCAATTTGCCAGACCTGATGGCGAGTCCCGACGTGCAGCGCTTTGCACACGCCCCGCACCCGGCCCCCACGCGCTGAACGGATGTGGTTGGCGTTAACCTCCAGCCCCACCACCTTCTGTTCGCCTTCGCTGCACAGATAACCCGCCACCGACCCCAGCGTCTCCGCCAGCACCACCGACGCCCCGCCGTGCAGCAGACCAAACGGCTGCTGGGTGCGGCCATCCACCGGCATGGTGGCCTCCAGCGTATCGTCGGTAAACGTCTCAAAGCGAATATCCAACAGCCCTACCATGTTTCCCTCACCGAGCCGGTTGAGCTGCTCCAGCGTGGTCTGACGTTTCCAAATCATCCGATTATCTCCAGTAACGCCTGCAGCGGGTGGCGAACGCCGCTGCCTTCAATGCGCTTCACCTGGCTGCGGCAGGAGTAGCCCGTCACCAGACAGCGGTTACGCGGCAGCCGCTGCATCGCCTGCTGCCAGGAGAGCGCGTAAATGGCCAGCGAGTTGGCATGGTTTTTCACTTCATGACCATAGGTGCCTGCCATCCCGCAGCACCCAACGCTGACGTTTTCCAGCTTCGCGCCGAAGTGGGCAAAAATCTCTGCCCACTGCTTTGTCGCCGCCGGCAGCGCGGTCACTTCCGTACAATGACCGAACAGGTACCAGGGCTCGCCGCCGAGATCGGGACGGGCGTCGGTCGGCAGGGCCTTCGGCAACCACTCATGCACCAGCATGACCTGGAAATCGCCGCGCTTGTCGCCGAGCGTTTGCTTATATTCATCGCGGTAGCAAAGCACCAGCGCCGGATCGACGCCGACCAGCGGCATACCCAGCTGCGCCACGCGGTTAAGGAAGTCTGCCGTTTTCTGCGCGGTGCGCGCGAAGCGGGTCAGGAATCCTTTAATATGCTGCGCCTTGCCGTTCGGCGAGAACGGCAGGAGCACCGGCTGATAGCCTAAGGCCTCGACCAGACGGATAAAGTCAGCCACCACCTGAGCGTCGTAATAGCTGGTGAAGGGATCCTGCACCACCAGCACCATCTTCGCCTTCTGCTCGTCGCTCAGCGCTTCGAGCTGCTCAAGGGTCATATTGGCGGAGCGGTGGCCGGCCATCTGCTGCTTCAGCGACGGCGCCGAGAGCAGCGGCAGATCGACCATCCCGATATGCTTCTCCGACAGCTTTTTCAGCCACGGCTGGTTAATGAAGAAGTTAAAGGTCTTCGGCGCCTGGGCCATCAGCGGCGCATAGGACTCCACCGACGCCACCAGATGATCCCGCACCGGACGCAGATAGCGGCTGTGATACAGTTGCAGGAAGCGCGAGCGGAACTCCGGGACATCGATTTTGATCGGGCACTGGGTCGAACAGGCTTTGCAGGCCAGACAGCCGGACATCGCCTCTTTGACCTCGTGCGAGAAGTCATATTCCCCTTTGCGCGCATGCCAGCTGTTACGGGTGCGCGCCACCAGCGAGCGCAGGCTAACGCCCTGCTCCGGCAGCGCCTTCTCCAGCTGATTGGGATCGACGCCGCGATCCGCCAGCAGGCGCAGCCATTCGCGGACCAGCGTCGCCCGCCCTTTCGGCGAGTGGATGCGCTGGTTGCTGACTTTCATCGACGGACACATCGGACTTTTTACGTCAAAGTTGAAGCACAACCCGTTGCCATTACACTCCATCGCCCCGCGCCAGCTGCTGCGCACCGCGATGGGGATCTGCCGATCCCAGGTGCCACGCTTCACCGCGTCGACTTTCATCATCGGCGCGTCGACTCCTTCCGGAGGACAGATTTTCCCTGGGTTCAGGCGGTTATCGGGATCGAAGACCGCTTTGATCTTCCTAAGTTCGCCGTACAGCGCCTCGCCAAAGAAGGCCGGGCTGTACTCTGCGCGGAAACCTTTGCCATGTTCCCCCCACAGCAGGCCGCCATACTTCGCCGTCAGCGCCACCACATCGTCGGAGATCTGCTTCATCAGCACCTCCTGCTGCGGATCGCACATGTCCAGCGCCGGGCGCACATGCAGCACCCCGGCGTCGACGTGGCCAAACATGCCGTAGCTCAGGCCGTGGCTGTCGAGCAGCGCGCGGAACTCGACGATATAATCCGCCAGGTGTTCGGGCGGGACACAGGTATCCTCGGCAAAGGGGATCGGCTTGGCGGCACCTTTAGCATTACCCAACAGGCCTACCGCCTTCTTGCGCATGGCATAGATGCGCTCCACGCCATCAAGATCGTGACAAACCTGCCAGCCGATGACTCCCGCCTCGCTGAGGGCCATCAGCTCGTCCAGCCGCTGGCACAGGGTGGTGACCTGCTGGTCAATCAGCGCCGCGTCATTCCCGGCGAATTCGACGATATTCAGCCCGAGCATCTCTTTATCCGGTACGTCGGTGATCAGTTCGTTCACCGAGTGCCAGACGATATCCTCGCGCGCCAGATTGAGGACCTTAGAGTCGACGGTCTCCACCGACAGGGCCTTGGCTTCCACCATAAAGGGTGCATTACGCAGCGCAGAGTCAAAGGAGTCATATTTGACGTTGACCAGCCGGCGCACCTTCGGCAGGCGGGTAATATCCAGCCGCGCTTCGGTGATAAACGCCAGCGTCCCTTCCGAACCGGTTAAAATTCGGGTCAGGTCGAACTCGCTCATCTCATCGTTAAAGACGTGGCGCAGATCGTATCCGGTGAGGAAGCGGTTGAGTTTGGGAAACTTATCCATGATCAGCTCGCGCTGCGCCTTGCAGCGCTGGTAGACCGTGTTGTAGATCCGGCCGATCGTCGAGGGCGTATTGCCCAGCGTCTCCGCCAGCGCCACCGGCACCGCCTGGGTATCGAGGATATCACCGCCCATCAGCACCGCCCGCAGGCCAAGCACGTGATCCGACGTCTTACCGTACACCAGCGATCCCTGTCCGGACGCGTCGGTGTTAATCATCCCGCCCAGGGTAGCGCGGTTGCTGGTGGAGAGCTCCGGGGAAAAGAAATAGCCATAGGGCTTGAGAAACTGATTCAGCTGATCTTTGATGACTCCGGCTTCAACGCGCACCCAACCCTCTTCGGGGTTGATTTCGATAATGCGGTTCATATAGCGGGACATATCGACGATAATTCCGCCGTTCAGCGCCTGGCCGTTAGTGCCGGTGCCGCCGCCGCGCGGGGTGAAGATCAGCGATTTAAAGCGTGGTTCGGCAGCGACGCGCGCCAGTAGCGCGACGTCTGCCGTGGAACGTGGAAAAAGGACCGCATCCGGCAGCAGCTGATAGACGCTGTTGTCGGTGGCCATCGTCAGCCTGTCGGCATAG
The DNA here is from genome assembly GCF_040062325.1 of Klebsiella sp. GG_Kp175. Lineage (NCBI taxonomy): Bacteria > Pseudomonadati > Pseudomonadota > Gammaproteobacteria > Enterobacterales > Enterobacteriaceae > Klebsiella > Klebsiella sp. GG_Kp175. The sequence continues at coordinate 187,938 of NZ_JBEAFX010000012.1, forward strand.
CTGGTGGCGGTATCGCCGGTAAAACCCTGTTGCTCCAGTACCTGCAAAAAATTCAGCACCAGCTGAACTACCCCTGGCGCCTGAGAAATTTGTGGGATCATCACACTTGACCCTGCCTGACTATGTTGTGTTTGAAAATATTGTGTTGGTGCTAACTAAACGTTTGCGTAGCGCATTCAACTTTTTATCACATTTTTTTCATATGCGCCCACGTGTTTTCTGTGCAAAATCAGCCCGGCAAAATTATTGATATTATTATCAGTACATGGATTTACGCGGCGCCAGCTTTTTGGCGCGACTGGAAAGGTAAAATTTATCTATGATTAACCCCCATCAGCCTCGGGACATACCGCAAATACTGCTGTCGGTGCTGTTCCTGGCCCTGATTATCATATCCTGCCTGTGGGTTGTGCAGCCGTTTATTCTGTCCTTCGCCTGGGCCGGCACCGTGGTGATCGCCACCTGGCCGGTGCTGCTGCGTCTGCAGCGTGTGCTGTTCGGCAAACGGATGCTGGCGGTGCTGGCGATGACCCTGCTGCTGTTTTTGCTATTCGTTATTCCTATCGCTCTGCTGGTCAACAGCCTGGTGGATAACAGCGTTCCGCTGATCAAACTCATCAGCAGCGGAAATGTGACGCTGCCGGATTTCACCTGGCTCAACAGCGTGCCGCTGGTGGGCGATAAGCTCTACTCCGCCTGGCATGGCCTGCTGGATATGGGCGGCTCGGCGATTATGGCCAAGGTTCGCCCCTATATTGGCACCACTACCAGCTGGTTTGTCGGTCAGGCGGCGCACATCGGCAAGCTTCTGGTCTACTGCGGTTTGATGCTGCTGTTCAGCGCGTTGCTCTACTGGCGCGGTGAGCAGGTGGCCTACGGTTTCCGCTATTTCGCCACGCGCCTGGCGGCTAAACGCGGTGACGCCGCCGTGCTGCTGGCCGGCCAGGCCGTGCGCGCCGTGGCGCTGGGCGTGGTGGTGACAGCCCTCACCCAGGCGGTGCTGGGCGGTATCGGCCTTGCCATCTCCGGCGTGCCCTACGCCGCTCTGCTGACCGTGGTGATGATCTTTACCTGTCTGGTCCAGCTCGGGCCTTTGCTGGTTCTGGTGCCGTCGATTATCTGGCTTTACTGGAGCGGGGACACCACCTGGGGCACCGTGCTGCTGGTGTGGAGCTGCGTGGTCGGCACCATGGACAACGTTATCCGCCCGGTGCTTATCCGCATGGGCGCCGACCTGCCGATGATCCTCATTCTTACCGGCGTCATTGGCGGCCTGATCGCCTTCGGCATGATCGGTCTGTTTATCGGTCCGGTGCTGCTGGCCGTCTCCTGGCGCCTGTATGACGCCTGGGTGCACGAAGTGCCGCCGCCGCCGAAAGACCCCGACGTCGTGCTCGAAGAGCTCAGCGAGCTGGAGGCCGGGCGCAAGTAATGCATTGTCAGGCGGGGAGACCCGCCTGTTTCCCCGCCAGCACAATTGTTAAGCAAAATTTATTGATCGCCGGCTCAACGCCAGACTTGTAGGCCCCTCACCCGCGTTTCACCTCCCGGACCTTCACAACAATTTAACTATTGAGAGGAATCTGATCGACGGCAAAGGCCCCGCTGCCTACTATTAGCTCACGGTTATAAATCAACACCTTGATTTATAAGCATGGAAATCCCCTGAGTGAAACAACGAATTGCTGTGTGTAGTCTTTGCCCATCTCCCACGATGGGCTTTTTTTTGTCCTGCGCTCACGACACCTGGCGCTCTGACACAGGCAAAAAAAATCCCCGGCATCGCTGCCGGGGATCGGTGTTGTCAGGGCGAACTTATTTATTCAGTTCCGCCAGACCTAACCAGGTTTGCACCACGGTGTCCGGGTTGAGGGACAGGCTATCGATCCCCTCCTCCATCAGCCAGGCGGCAAAATCTTCATGGTCAGACGGCCCCTGGCCGCAGATGCCGACGTATTTACCCTGCTGCTTCGCGGCGCGGATCGCCATCGACAGCAGGGCTTTCACCGCGTCGTTGCGTTCATCAAACAGCTCAGAGACCACGCCGGAGTCGCGGTCCAGACCGAGCGCCAGCTGGGTCATGTCGTTCGAACCGATGGAGAAGCCGTCGAAGTATTCGAGGAACTGCTCCGCCAGCAATGCGTTCGACGGGATCTCGCACATCATGATGATCTTCAGCCCGTTCTCGCCGCGCTTCAGCCCCTGACGCTCCAGCTCTTCGACCACCGCTTTCGCCTGGGCAACGGTACGGACGAACGGCACCATCACTTCAACGTTGGTCAGCCCCATGTCGTTACGCACGCGCTTCATGGCTTCACATTCCAGCGCGAAGCAGTCGCGGAAGCTTTCGGAAACGTAGCGTCCGGCACCGCGGAAGCCGAGCATCGGGTTCTCTTCTTCCGGCTCATAGCGCTCGCCGCCTACCAGGTTGGCGTATTCGTTCGACTTGAAGTCCGACAGACGCACGATCACCCGTTTCGGATAGAAAGCGGCACCGAGGGTGGCGATCCCTTCGGTCAGGCGGCCAACGTAGAACTCTCTCGGCGAATCGTAGCCTTTCATCAGCTCGCGGATTTCGTTCTGCAGGCCCGGCTCCTGGTCGTCAAACTCCAGCAGCGCGCGCGGGTGCACGCCAATCATGCGGTTGATGATAAACTCCAGCCGCGCCAGACCCACGCCTTCGTTCGGCAGGCAGGCGAAGTCGAAGGCGCGATCCGGGTTGCCGACGTTCATCATCACCTTCAGCGGCAGATCCGGCATGTCGCCGACGCTGGAGCTCTTGACGCTGAAGTCGAGCAGCTCGGCGTAGACATAGCCGGTATCGCCTTCGGCGCAGGAGACGGTCACGTTCTGGTTTTCCTGAATGCGATCGGTGGCATCGCCGCAGCCGACCACCGCCGGAATACCCAGCTCACGGGCGATGATAGCCGCGTGGCAGGTACGGCCGCCGCGGTTGGTGACGATCGCCGAGGCTTTCTTCATGATCGGTTCCCAGTCCGGGTCGGTCATATCGGTAACCAGCACGTCGCCCGGCTCAATGCGGTTCATCTCGCTGATATCGTGGATCACCTTCACCGGACCGGCGCCAATGCGATGGCCGATGGCGCGCCCTTCGGCGATGATCTGCCCCTGAGCGTGGAGGGTATAACGCTCCATCACCTGGCCGCGGGAACGCACGGTTTCCGGACGCGCCTGGACGATAAACAGCTTACCGGTGTGGCCATCTTTCGCCCACTCGATATCCATCGGACGGCCGTAGTGCTTCTCGATCTGCACCGCCTGCTTCGCCAGCTCCTGCACCTCCTCGTTGGTTAACGAGAAGATATCGCGCTGCGCCTGCGGCACATCTTCGATACGCACCTGCTTGCCGTGCTCCTGGGTCGGCGCGTAAACCATGCGGATCTTTTTCGAGCCCATGGTGCGGCGCACGATCGCCGGGCGGCCAGCGGCCAGCGTCGGTTTGTGGACGTAGAATTCGTCCGGGTTCACCGCGCCCTGCACCACCATCTCGCCCAGACCCCACGCCGAGGTGATAAACACCACCTGGTCAAAGCCGGATTCGGTATCGATGGAGAACATGACGCCGGAGGAGGCCAGATCGGAGCGGACCATCCTCTGCACCCCGGCGGAGAGCGCCACGCCGCGATGATCGTAACCCTGATGCACGCGATAGGAGATCGCGCGATCGTTAAACAGTGAAGCAAATACGTGCTTCACGGCAACGAGCACGGCGTCAAAGCCCTGCACGTTGAGGAATGTCTCTTGCTGCCCGGCGAAGGAGGCGTCCGGCATATCTTCCGCGGTGGCGGAAGAGCGCACGGCGAATGAGGCCTCGGCGTCATCGGCGGACAGCAGGTCATAAGCATCGCGAATCGCGTTTTCCAGTTCGCTCTGGAAGGGGGTATCGATGATCCACTGTCGGATCTGCGCGCCCGCTTTCGCTAATGCGGAAACGTCGTCAATGTCGGTTTCATCCAGCAGCGCATAGATGCGCTGGTTAACACCGCTTTGGTCCAGGAACTGGTTGAAAGCATCAGCGGTGGTGGCAAACCCGTTAGGTACGGAAACACCCATACCGGACAGATTCGTAATCATTTCACCAAGGGAGGCATTTTTGCCCCCAACTCTGTCTACATCATTCATGCCGAGTTGGTTATACCAAAGCACCAGCGGTGACGAGCCATTGTTGGACATCGAGACAATCCTTTTGTGATTTAATACCAGTGAAAAAAATTTCACGATCGACTGCAAGATTATCCTGACATATTTATGGTGCTGAAAAAAACGGTGAATCGTTCAAGCAAATTATTTTTTCTTTTTTCGGACTGTTCCTCTGATATAGATAACTTGATGATTTTTAGGAATTATGACGAGAAACGCTGGAAATAACGGCAAAAAAAAGAAAATGAACCACCCTTTTCATAAAAAACAAAAATAGTGTTTCAATTTTAACAAGAGACAAATCAAACAGGGATATGCTTAAATTTAATATCCGCTTTCAGGCAATTAAACTCATTATACCGGATGGTCAAAATGGAAAGTGCTGTAGATCGCCACGTATTTTATATTTCTGACGGTACCGCCATTACGGCGGAGGTGCTGGGACATGCCGTCATGTCGCAATTCCCGGTCGCCATCAGCAGCGTGACCCTGCCGTTTGTGGAAAATATCAGCCGTGCGCGGGCGGTGAAAGAGCAGATTGACGCGATTTATCAGCAAACGGGCATCCGCCCGCTGGTGTTCTATTCCATCGTCATTCCGGAGATCCGCGATATCATTCTGCAAAGCGAGGGCTTTTGTCAGGATATCGTTCAGGCGCTGGTGGCCCCGCTGCAGCAGGAGCTCAACCTCGACCCGACCCCGGTGGCGCACCGCACCCACGGCCTGAACCCCGGGAACCTGATCAAATACGATGCGCGTATCGCCGCCATCGATTACACCCTCGCCCATGACGATGGCATCTCGCTGCGCAACCTTGACCAGGCGCAGGTGATCCTCCTCGGCGTGTCGCGCTGCGGCAAGACGCCCACCAGTCTGTACCTCGCCATGCAGTACGGCATTCGCGCCGCCAACTATCCGTTTATCGCCGACGATATGGACAATCTGGTTCTGCCGGCCTCGCTGAAACCCCTGCAGCATAAGATGTTCGGCCTGACCATCAATCCGGAACGTCTGGCGGCGATCCGCGAGGAGCGCCGGGAGAACAGCCGCTACGCCTCGCTGCGCCAGTGTCGGATGGAAGTGACCGAAGTGGAGGCGCTGTATCGCAAGAATAAAATCCCCTGCCTGAACAGCACCAACTATTCCGTTGAGGAAATAGCGACAAAAATCATGGACATCATGGGGCTGAATCGCAGGATGTACTAATACACTAGTACATTATTAAAAATTTGTTTATGCTATCACCCGTGGCCTATACAGGATCATGCCCTGCTCTTGCAATAAGCAGGGATTGGTTTATCGTGATGCGCATCACTTCCCGGCATTTTCGCTGGCGAAGAAACAGATTTTTGAGACCCCAATGAATAAAACAGACGAATTGCGTACCGCGCGCATTGAAAGCCTGGTAACGCCCGCGGAGCTGGCCCAGCGCCATCCCGTTACGGCCGACGTGGCCGCCCACGTCTCGGCCTCCCGTCGCCGAATTGAAAAAATCCTCAACGGCGAAGACCGCCGCCTGCTGGTGATTATCGGCCCCTGCTCCATTCACGACACCGACGCGGCGATGGAGTATGCCCGCCGCCTGCAGACCATGCGCGAGCGCTACCAGCCGCAGCTGGAGATCGTGATGCGCACCTACTTTGAAAAACCCCGTACTGTGGTGGGCTGGAAAGGCTTAATCTCCGATCCGGATCTCAACGGCAGCTACCGGGTCAACCACGGGATTGAGCTGGCACGGCGCCTGCTGCTGCAGGTCAATGAGCTGGGGGTGCCGACGGCCACCGAGTTTCTCGATATGGTGACCGGTCAGTTTATCGCCGATCTCATCAGCTGGGGAGCCATCGGGGCGCGCACCACTGAAAGTCAGATCCACCGTGAAATGGCTTCGGCGCTCTCCTGCCCGGTCGGGTTTAAAAACGGCACCGACGGCAATACGCGCATCGCCGTGGACGCCATCCGCGCCTCCCGCGCCAGCCATATGTTCCTCTCCCCGGACAAGCAGGGGCAGATGACGATTTACCAGACCAGCGGCAACCCGTTCGGGCATATCATTATGCGCGGCGGCAAACGGCCGAACTATCACGCCGAGGACATCGCCGCCGCCGGCGAGGCGCTGCGGGAATTCGATCTGCCGGAGCAGCTGGTGGTCGACTTCAGCCATGGCAACTGCCAGAAGCAGCATCGCCGTCAGCTGGAGGTGTGCGCCGATATCTGTCAGCAAATTCGCGCGGGCTCTACCGCCATCGCCGGCATTATGGCGGAGAGCTTCCTGCAGGAAGGGACCCAGAAAGTGGTTCCCGGCCAGCCGCTGGCCTGGGGCCAGTCGATCACCGATCCCTGCCTGAGCTGGGAAGACAGCGAACGTTTATTGAGTGAGCTGGCGGCCGCCACGGCCACCCGTCTGTGACCGCTCCGCCCGCCGCGCATGCGGTGGGCGCCCCCCTTCTGACATTCCCTACCAAATTCGGTAACACGAGAAATAACGCTTGCCGTCAAAAACAACATTATTGATAATGATTATCATTGTTGCTTTGATTTTTATTTTGAGAGCTATGACGCGTATGGATAACACTGCCACAGCTGAAAAACCAAAAGACAATGCCCCCTATCCCGTGGCGACGGACAGACAGATCAGCAGTCGGGTTCTGTTAGGCAGCGAAGGCCGGGTAGTCATTGAGCATGGCGGCCAGCGCTATCTGCTGCGCCAGACCCACGCCGGGAAGTTAATCCTGACCAAATAGTCGCCCCGCGGTGCGCGGGGCGAGGCGAGTTAGCTCGAGCAGCTGACTTCCAGACGTTTCCCCCAGTCCGGCGGCCGGCGGACGTAGTCGTCCTCGCGATCGGTGAAGGGATCGGCCAGCGCGGCATGCAGACGCTCCAGCTCCCCCATATCGCCAGCCTCAGCCTGCTCGATGGCCCGCTGCGCCAGCCAGTTACGTAATACCAGCGCCGGGTTGACCCCCTGCATCCGCTGCTGGCGCTGGGCATCCCCCACCTGTTCATCACGCAGCCGCGCGCGATATCCGGCGAACCAGCTGTCGAAAGCTGCACGGTCGATAAACTCGTCGCGCAGCGGCGAGGCGGCGCTGAGCTGTTCGCTGTGGCTCAGCAGGCGGAACGTTCGGGTATAGTCGCTTCTCTCGCGGATCATCAGGGCAAACAGACCGTCGAGCAGTTCGTTATCCCCTTTCTGCTGGCTGAACAGGCCAAGCTTGTCGCGCATCCGCTGGCCATAGGCGGTCAGCAAGGCGTGCTGATACTCATCCAGCGTCGCATTCAGCGCTTCGGCGCTGATAAACGGCGACAGCGACTGGGCCAGACGCTGCAGATTCCACAGCCCCACCGCCGGCTGGTTTTCAAAACTGTAGCGCCCCTGATAGTCGGAATGGTTGCAGATGAAGTCCGGCTGAAAATCGTCAAGGAAGCCATACGGGCCGTAGTCGATGGTCAAACCGAGAATCGACATGTTGTCGGTATTCATCACCCCATGGGCAAAGCCCACGGTTTGCCAGCTGGCGATGGTCTGCGCGGTACGCGTGACAACGTCACGGAACCATAACAGGTACTTGTCCGCCTCATCCTGCAGCTGCGGCCAGTGGTGGCGAATGACATAGTCGGCCAGCTGCTGGACCTTCTGCGGCTCGCGACGATAGTAAAAATGTTCGAAATGGCCAAAGCGGACATGGCTCTCGGCCACCCGCATCAGCATCGCGCCAGGCTCCACGCGCTCGCGGTAGACCGGCGTATCGCTGGTCACCATCGCCAGGGCGCGCGTCGTCGGGATCCCCAGGGCGTTCATCGCCTCTGACGCCAGACTCTCCCGGATCGTCGAGCGCAGCACGGCGCGGCCGTCTCCCATCCGCGAATAGGGGGTCAGGCCGGCGCCTTTCAGATGCCAGTCGTAACGACGGCCATCCGCCAGCTGCTGCTCGCCGAGCAGGATCCCGCGGCCGTCGCCCAGCTGGCCGGCCCAGGCGCCAAACTGATGGCCGCTGTATACCTGCGCCAGCGGGGACATGCCCGGGAGCAGCGCTTCCCCGCCCCAGACGCCGGCCCCGCTTTCAGGCGCAAACAGCGCGTCAGGGACGCCCAGCTGTTGCGCCAGCGGGGCGTTGCGCCAGATGAGTCGGGCGTTATCCAGCGGCGTTGGTGACAGGGAAGTGTAAAAGTCCGGCAGTTCATCCCGCCAGTGGGTGGTAAAAGAAAGGGTCATGGTTCCTCCTCTCTCCAGTGTAGTGCCTGGAACAGCGGATTAACACGGGCGGAGTGCAGGGTTATCGGCATAAAAAAGGGAAGCGCTCGCTTCCCTCAGGCCGCTGAATGACGTCAGATACGCCGCGCCTGCCAGAACTTTTTGTTCCAGTAGACGTTATCCAGCGAGGAACGGGTGACGCCCTGACTGGTGGAGGCATGTATAAACTGGTTATCGGTATCGTAGATGCCGACGTGCAGGCCGCTTTCGCCTGAGCCGGTTTTGAAGAACACCAGATCGCCAGGCAGCAGATCGCGCTTATCAATCCGGGTACCGATTTCCGCCTGCTCGCGGGTTTCGCGCGGCAGCTGGAGGGCAAATTTATCGCGAAACGTGCGCACCACAAAGCCGGAGCAGTCGACGCCGCGCGGCGTCATGCCGCCGTAGCGATACGGTGCGCCGCGCCAGCTGCGCAGCTGCTCGTTCAGATTCGCCACCACCGTAATGGAGTCAGCCAGCCGAGGATTCGGCGGCGGTGCCCGATGGCTGCTGCAGCCGGCTAAAATTAACACCGCTGCCAACATGAACCAGAAGCGCATTTCAGATGATCCCTCTGTCCCTAGTCTCTTTATCGCAATAATTTAGCTTGTTTATCAATATAGTGACAAGATAACTGCGTGCTACTGTGACGCGATGAGCATAATATGACCGGCCACCTCCACGCGCTGGAACGGGATCGCATAGGCGGCGGTTAAATTTTCCTCATTCAGCACCTCGGCGGTCTCCCCGCAGGCGATGGCTTCCCCCTGGCAGAGCAGCCAGCTCTGTCCGGCATGGCGCAAAGTGTGGTTGAGATCGTGACTGCTCATCACCACCGCAATTCCCGCCGCGCTTAGCTCGCGTAACAGCCGATCCAGCGCCGCCTGCTGGGCCACATCCAGACTGTTCATCGGCTCATCCAGCAGCAGCAGTTGACCCATGGGATTGCTTAAGGGATCGATCTGCAGGATCACTGCCGCCAGCCGCACGCGCTGCCACTCGCCGCCCGACAGCTGATTGACCGGACGGCCCAGCTTATTGTCCAGACCAAGCCGGGCCGCGATATCGCTCAGACGGGCGCTATCACCCTGCTGCTGCATATGCAGCGCCAGGTAGTGCCACACCGGCATGGCGAACGGCGGAGTCTGGTGTTGACACAGATATCCGCGACGGCGCGCCAGCTCCGTCGCCGGCCACTCGTCAAGCCGTCGTCCGTTAAAATGAATCGTACCGGGGCCGTCGGACAGTCCCGCCATGCGGGCCAGCAGCGTGCTCTTCCCTGCGCCGTTAGGCCCCACCAGGTGGACGATCTCCCCGGCGCGAAAGGCCGCAGAAAACGGGGCCAAACGCCCCGCCGCTTCTACATCCTGTAGCTGCATCAGAAACGACATTATTTCGCCAGCGCTCCTTTAATCGCCGCCACCAGCTGCGGATCGTCCGGCGTCATGTCCGGAGAGAAGCGCTGAATGACGTTGCCCTGGCGATCGACGAGGAATTTTTCGAAATTCCACAGAATGTCGTCCACGTACAGCGGCGCCCGGCCCTTGCTGGCCATCCGCTCATAAAAACCGCTGCCTTCCGGGGCCACCGCCTTCGGCGCGGCGGCAACCAGCTTTTGATAGAGCGGCGCGCGATGTTCGCCGTTGACGTCAATCTTGCTGAACAGCGGGAAGGTGACGCCGTAGGTGGTGCTGCAGAAGGTCTTAATCTCTTCTTCACTGCCCGGCTCCTGGCCGAGGAACTGGTTGCAGGGGAAGCCCAGGACGCTGAAGCCCTCGCCGGCAAACTGCTTTTGCAGGTCCTCCAGTTGCTCGTACTGCGGCGTCAGGCCGCATTTGGAGGCCACATTGACGATCAGCAGTACCTTGCCGGCAAAGGATGCCAGGGTGGTTTTCTCGCCATCAATGGTCGTCACTTCGGTATTCAGAATGTCATGTTGCATAGCCTGTCCTCAATGGATAAACCGGTTTCCGGTGAAGGTGATCCCTATCTACTGTAGCGGATTCAGCGCCCGCCATTCTACTGCCAATCCCCGCGAGTTGTCGCATGATGTAACAGCGCTTCGCTGCCCGTCGGCAACATGAAATCCTCTCAATTGGGCAGGCAACCATTTCCGTGTACAGTGTTCCATGAATGTAATATGGTTTTGTTACTTGTTAATTTAAGAGAGTTTTATTGATGAAGAAGTTGTTTAGCCTGGCGTTAATCGCCGCCTCTGTCGCCCTGCTGAGCGCCTGCTCTCCGGATGAAGATAATAAAGTGAAAGTCGCTATCAATACCGGGCCGGACGAAGCCATCTGGAAAGTAGTGGAGCAGGTAGCGAAGGATAAATATCACCTCGACGTCGAAGTGGTCTCCTTCAATGATTACGTGCTGCCTAACGAAGCGCTGAACAACAAAGATGTGGATGCCAACGCCTTCCAGACCCTGCCTTACCTTGAGGCGCAGTCGAAGGAGCGCGGCTATAAATTCGCGGTGGTGGGTAAAACCTTTGTCTTCCCTATCGCCGCCTATTCACATCGTATCAAAAATATCAGCGAGCTCCCTGAGGGGGCGACAGTGACCATCTCTAATGAAACCACCACCCTGGGCCGCAGCCTGCTGCTGCTGCAGGCGCAGGGACTGCTCAAGCTGAAACCGGGCGTCGGCTATTTACCCACCACGCTGGATATCATCGACAACCCAAAACAGCTGAAAATTGTGGAGGTGGATACCCCGCAGCTGACTCGTACTCTGGATGACCCGAACGTCAGCCTGTCAATCATTAACACCAACTTCTCCGCCCAGGCTGGCCTGTCGGCCGCCCGCGACGGCCTGTTCATGGAGGGACCGGATTCCCCTTACGTGAATGCGATCGTCGCCCGCGAGGATAACAAGGACAGCAAGAAAATTCAGGAACTGAAAGCCGCCTTCCAGACCAGTGAAGTCGCGGAAAAAGCGAAGGAAGTCTACAAAGGCGACGCGATCAAAGGCTGGTAAGCCCGAGCCGGCGCCGTCCCTGCAGACGGCGTCGCGCTATCCCCGTCACCGCGAGCGCAGCAGCAACCAGATAAAGACCGGCGCGCCCAGCGTCGCCGTCACCACGCCAATCGGCAGCTCAGCGGCGGAAAGCGCCAGCCGGGCGATAATATCCGCCCCCAGCAAAGCGCTTGCCCCCGCCAGCATGCAGGCCGGGAGCAACACCCGGTGATCGCTCAAGCCGCATAGCCGCAGAATGTGCGGGATCACCAGGCCGATAAAGCCAATCGCCCCCGCCAGCGCCACGCTCACGCCGACCATCCAGCCGGTCGCCACCACCAGCAGCTTGCGCCACAGCCACAGCGGCAGCCCGAGCTGACGGGCGGAGACTTCGCCCAGCGCCAGTAAATTCAGGGGTTGTGACTGCAGACAGACCCAGCAGAGCACCGGCAGGAGGGCTATCATCAGCCACAGCTGCTGCCAGTCGACGCCGCCAAACCCGCCCATCATCCAGTACATCAGCTGCCGCAGGTCAAAAGAGGTGGAGAAGTACACCGCCCAGGTCATCAGGGCGCTGCAGATGATGCCAAGCGCCACCCCCGCCAGCAGCAGACGGCTGGTGGAAAGATGGCGGCGGGCGAAACGCAGCAGAATAAAGGTGATCAGCAGCGCGCCGAGGATCGCGCACAGCCCAAGCGCCCAGCCTGGTAACAGGCCTTTGCCCAACAGGACGGCGGCAATCAGCCCGACGCCCGCGCCGTTGGAGACGCCCAGCAGACCCGGTTCCGCCAGCGGATTTTCAAACAGCGCCTGCATTATCGCCCCGGAGAGCGCCAGCGCCGCCCCCACCAGCAACACCGCCAGGGTCCGAGGCAGGCGGATCTGCCAGATAAACAGCTGCCCCTTGGCACTGAACCACTCGCCGGGCGGGATCCATTGATCCCCCGCGCACAGACTGATCAGCAGGGTGACCAGCAGCAACAGCGTTAAACCAAAGAGCCAACGCCGGCTGCGGCGCTGTTGGAGATGGGCGAGAGTCAGCATAGATTCCATTACGTACTGGGAACAAGAGGCTGATTTTACGGTGGCTGTCGCGGTGAGAAAAGGAAAACCTCACAGCCAAACGTCGACGCGGAGGAGGCTCCCCCGCGTCGACCATCCCGCTTTACACCAGGATCTGAAACAGCAGCGCGAAGAGAATGATGTTCGCCACCACGATTGCCCAGCCGTTATAGAGCATGTATTTCAGATGAGTAGACTGTGCCAGCCCCATCTGGCCGAACATGTCCGATGAGGGGAACGGCCCGAACCAGTCCACCTGAGACGAGGCCAGCAGCACCGCGGTGGTCCCCTGCGGCGGCACGCCGGCGGCCATCAGCATTGGGCCAAAGATTTTATGAGTAAAGGTCATCTGGGCCACCGCCGCGCCAGGCACATGGCCGATAATATTGAACGCGAAGATGCTAAAGCACAGCCAGGCCGGGGAGATCCCCTCCAGCAACGGCTGGGTATACTCCAGCAGCCCCTGATAGGCGTGCAGGCCATCCATCAGCTCAAGGATCGGGTTGTACAGCCAGTAGAGAATAAACATCCACACCAGACGACCGCAGCCGTGATAGAGGGCCTGCAGGATCTGCGTCGGCCGCAGGCCGCCCACCAGCCCGGTCATCAGCGCCACCAGCAGCATGACGATAATTGCAAAGCTAAAGCCGGCTTTAATCACCACTCCAACTACCGCCATCACGATGATGGTCGCGGCGAAAGCCAGCGCGCTTAATTTACGCCGGCGCTGCTGCGCGGCGTTAAGTTCCTCTTGCGGCTTTTCCGAGAGATCGACCTCATAGCACAGTTTGCCTTCGGTCATCTTCTGGATCCGTCCCGCCATGATCCAACCGGCTAACAGGGTGACGGCGCTCATCGGCAGGCCGACATACAGCAGATAATCCGGATAGCTCAGTCCGCCAAGGCTGAGGATCGTCACGGTGCTGGGGGTGAAAGGCCCGGTAAAGAGTCCAACGGAACCGGCGGTCATCATCAGCGCGGCCACCGTCGGCGGCGTTAAGCGTACCGCCGCCGCTACGGGGATAATCACTGCGACAATAATCGCGTTGCCACCGGCCATGGTGCCCAGCGAACCGCAAATTAAAATCGATGACACCACAATGCCGAACTTGACCCGCGTCTGGCTCGACAGCCCAATACGGTGGACCACGAATTTCACCAGCTCAACCGCCGCGCCGGTGCGGGTGGCTACCTCCCCCACGCCGGCGCCGAGCATAATGATAAGCCCGACGGTGGCAATAAATGACCCGGTGGATTTCGCCAACATCACGCCCATTTCCGGCAGACCGGTTGAGGTCATGATCATGGCGATAATAATCGAGGAGATGACCGCCAGCACAATATCGACGCCGATCAGCGATAATATCGCTAACGCCACCAGCGGCGTAAATCCCAGCAGGCCAAGCTCGCTGCCCGGTCGACCGTGGCACCACAGCGCAATCAACACGAACAGCAGCAATAACAGACCGGTAATAACGTTTTTTCGCGTGATATTTCGTCTGACAGGCGTATTGCCTGCGAGCGTTGAGTCACTCATAACACTCCTTAATGCCAATCAATCCGACCGTAAAGGTCAGGTGGTGTATTGGGGCCTGCTCAGAAAATATCCTCCCTCTTTTTCATTATTGGCCGCGGCCTGAGGGTCTGGTGGGGTACAAAGGAAACGATTCTGAGAGCGTTTTATTCCGCCATCAGGCGGGGCCAGCAGCACAATATGTAACCAATGCGCTGATTGGTGATTAAATTTATGTTAACTTAGTGTTAGTAGAAAATGACTTTTTATCGGTAGGCTATAACCCTGAGTTAACTGTTCATGAAACTGCGTCATCTGGAAATCTTCTATGCCGTCATGACCTGCGGCTCTCTGTCGCGGGCTGCGGAATCGCTCAATATCTCCCAGCCAGCGGCCAGCAAAGCGTTAAAAAGCGCCGAGCTGAAGCTGGGCTTTACCCTCTTTCAGCGGGTGCGCGGCAAGCTGCTGCCGACCAGCGAGGCGATCACACTTTTCGAAAAAGCGCAGACTATTTATCAGGACCTCGATAACCTGCGCCTGCTGGCCGATAACCTGGCCCGCGATCCGCGCGCTAAAATCACCTTAGGCTGCCTGCCGAGCCTGGGGTTAAGCCTGGTACCGGAGCTGGTGACCGATTTTTATCAACAAAACAGCAACCTGGTAATGACGCTCACCACAGAACACACCGAGACGCTGGTTAGAAAACTGGATTTACGCGAGATAGATTTAGCGCTGACGCTGCAGCCGGTGCAGCAGGGAGAGATCCTTACCACCCTGATTGCCGAAGTGCCGCTGGTATATATCGACCGTCATTATCGTCAGGGTGCGGTGGACATCAGCGAGATCGACCAGCAGCGGTGGATCTCGCCGGGGCCGCACTCGCTCTCCGCCGCCATCGCCACCCGTCGCGACTTTTCCACTACCCGGCTAAACGTCCAGACCTACTATATGGCCACCGAGTTCGTGAAGCGCGGCATGGGCTGCAGCATTACCGATATCTTTTCCGCCCAGCACAACCTTTCTCCCGAGATGATCCATCCCATTACGCCGCCGATCGCGATTAACCTCTGCCTGTTACGGCGGGCCGACGTTTCCCTGAGCCCGATGGCGCAAAAGTTCGTCGATTTTCTCTGCCAGCGCCTGCGCCAGCAGCTCAAGGAGATTAACCTGCGGTTATACCCTGACCATAAAAAGTCAATTGCGCCGCTGGGGTAAATGCTTTGACATAACCCGATAAATTGATCAGCGGTGGATATATCGGGTTATGAACAAACGCATTGTCATTATCGGCGGCGGCGTGGTCGGTCTGGCCACGGCCTGGGAACTGATTAAGCGCGGCCATCAGGTGCAATTACTGGAGCGCAATGGCGAACCGGCCAGCGCCACCAGTTTTGCCAACGGTGGACAATTAAGTTACCGCTACGTCGCTCCTCTTGCCGACAGCGGCGTTCCCCTGCAGGGGATGAAATGGATGGGTAAAGCCGATTCGCCGCTCAATATGCGTCTCAATATCTCTTTTCAGCAGTGGCGCTGGCTGCTGCAGTTCCTGCGCGCCTGTAATAGCCAGACCAATAAAATAAACGGCGACCATATATTGCGTCTGTCGCTGCTCAGCCGGCAGGTTATGCAGTCGTGGCGGGAAGAGGATAGGCTTGCCGATTTTCACTGGCGACGCAGCGGAAAATTAATTATCCATCGCCGGGAATACGATTTTACTAAAGCGGCAAGAGGGATAGATCCTCAATATCAGCAGGTGCTGAATGCTGAAGCCTGCCTGCGGCTGGAGCCGGCGCTAAAACATATCAGCCCTTCGCTACAGGGCGGCATTTATTCGCCGGGGGATGAAACGGCGGATTGCCATCAGTTTTGCCTTGCGCTGCTCGACAAGCTCACCGCCAGCAGCCGCTTCAGCCTGCTGACCCACTGTGAGGTGCTGCGGCTCACTAAGCGCGGCGGACGCGTCAGCGCCCTGGAGACCAGCCGCGGGAGCATCACCGGCGATGAGTATGTCGTCGCCGCCGGAAACGGCAGCGGCCCGCTGCTGGGACATCTGGGCGTTCGCGTGCCGCTCTGCGCCCTGAAGGGGTATAGCCTGACCCTTCCCTATCCCCAACAGACGGGCATTGCGCCGGACATCAGCGTTACCGACTATGGGCACAAAATTGTCTATGCCCGCCTTGGCCAGCAGTTGCGCATCGCAGCGATGGTGGACATCGGCTACGACGGCGACGAACTGCGCGAAAGCCGCATTCAGGCGCTGAAGAGCATCGTCGCCCGTAGCTTTCCCGAACTCGAGGGGTTGGACAAGGCCGAAGCCTGGACCGGCATGCGCCCCTCAACGCCAGCCGGCCCACCGCTGCTGGGACGCGCCGGCTACCCCAACCTGTGGATGAACCTCGGCCAGGGAAGCCTCGGCTTTACCCTCGCCGCCGGCAGCGCGGTGGTGCTGGGCGCGTTAATCGACAATCAGATGCCAGACATTTCTTTAGAAGGTCTCACATGGAAACAAACCGCATGACAATTATTCGCAATCATCCACAACCTCGTCTTTCCGCCAGCGTTGAGTATGGCAATCTGCTGTTCCTCTCCGGACAGACGCCGAAAAGCAACGAGGAGGAGATCACCTTGCAGACCCGCGAAGTGCTGGAGAAGATCGACGCCCTGCTGGCGGAGTCCGGGAGCGATAAGCGGCACATTCTCTCCGCGCAGATCTGGCTGAAAAATATCGAACGTGACTTTGCTGCGTTCAATGAGGCGTGGGTGGAGTGGATGCCGGACGGCCATAGCCCGGCGCGAGCGGCCGTGCAGGCGGAGATGGCGCGACCAGAAATCCTGGTGGAGATCATGCTCACTGCCGTTAAAGCGTAAGAGTCGACAGAAAAGAAAAAGGCCGCAATGCGGCCTTTTTAATTAGTTCAGATTATTTGTCTTTAGGCGACGCGTTTTCGACACGGCTTTTCAGCTTCTGACCGGGTCTGAAGGTCACCACGCGCCGGGCTGTAATGGGAATATCCTCCCCCGTCTTCGGGTTACGTCCCGGGCGTTGGTTTTTATCCCGCAAATCGAAGTTGCCGAACCCGGAGAGTTTGACCTGTTCTCCGTTTTCCAGAGCACGACGGATCTCTTCGAAAAACAACTCGACCAGTTCTTTGGCATCCCGCTTGCTAAGCCCAAGCTTATCAAACAGATATTCTGACATTTCAGCTTTTGTAAGCGCCATAGGTTCAATCCCTCAATGATGCCTGGAATCGCTCTTTTAATGCCTCTACACATCTGGCAACGGTAGCGGCAATCTCCTCTTCTTCGAGTGTACGGCTGGTATCCTGCAGGATCAGGCTAATCGCAAGGCTCTTATACCCTTCCGCCACACCTTTACCACGGTACACGTCAAATAAGTTTACGCCAACTACCTGATTTACGCCAACTTTCTTACATTCGGCTAAAACATCGGCGGCAGCCACGTTTTCCGCGACCAGCACCGCGATGTCGCGACGGTTCGCCGGGAAGCGGGAAATATCGCGCGCCTGAGGCACCACGCGGTCTGCGAGCTTGTTCCACTCCAGTTCAAACACCAGAGTGCGACCGTTCAGATCCAGTTTACGTTCCAGCTCAGGATGAACAACCCCAATGAAACCAATGCGTTCACCTTTAAGATAAATCGCTGCGGATTGCCCCGGATGCAGCGCGGTGGTCGCTTCAGCACGGAATTCGATATCCGCTAATTTTCCGGTTAAATCCAGAACGGCTTCCAGATCGCCTTTCAGATCATAGAAATCGACCGTCTCTTTCGCCAGTGTCCAGTGCTCTTCGTAGCGGTTGCCGCAGATGGCCCCGGCCAGCATCACATCCTGACGAATGCCCAGCGGCGCATTGGTGTCCGGCACAAAGCGCAGACCACTCTCAAAGATGCGTACCCGGCTCTGCTGACGGTTCTGGTTGTAGACCACGGTCCCCAGCAGGCCAGTCCACAGCGACAGGCGCATCGCCGACATTTCGCTGGAGATCGGGCTTGGCAGGATCAGCGCCTCTTCACCGGCGTGGATCAGCTGCTGGACTTTCGGGTCGACGAAGCTGTAGGTGATCACTTCCTGATAGCCTTTGTCATTCAGCAGCGTTTTCACGCGCTTCAGCGACAGATCGGCTTCACGGTGGGTACCCATGATCAGACCCGCCTGCACCGGCTCATCAGGAATGTTGTTGTAGCCATAAACGCGAGCCACTTCCTCGACCAGATCCTCTTCGATCTCCATGTCGAAACGCCAGCTCGGGGCCACCGCCTGCCATTCGCCTTCGCCCACCGTCACTTCGCAGCCGAGGCGCTGCAGAATGTCGGTGACCTGCGCGTCGTCGATATGGTGGCCAATCAGGCGATCCAGTTTGCTACGACGCAGAGTGATGGTGGCGCGTTTTGGCAGAGTCTCTTCGTTGGTCACGTCGATCACCGGGCCGGCTTCGCCGCCGCAGAGGTCGATCAGCAGACGCGTGGCGCGCTCCAGCGCTTTATACTGCAGGGCCGGATCGACGCCGCGCTCATAGCGATGAGAGGCATCGGTGTGCAGGCCGTGACGGCGCGCGCGGCCGGTGATAGACAGCGGGCTGAAGAAGGCACACTCCAGCAGCACGTTCTGGGTTTCGTCGTTAACGCCGGAGTGCTCCCCGCCGAAGATCCCGCCCATTGCCAGCGCTTTGTTGTGGTCAGCAATGACCAGGGTATCGCTGTCGAGCTTCGCTTCGGAGCCATCAAGCAGGACCAGGGTTTCGCCCTCTTTCGCCATGCGCACCACGATCCCGCCTTCGATACGGTCGCGGTCAAAGGCGTGCATCGGCTGGCCCAGCTCAAGCAGCACATAGTTGGTCACGTCAACCACCGCGTCGATGGAGCGGATCCCGCAGCGGCGCAGTTTCTCTTTCATCCACAGCGGCGTCGGCGCTTTGACGTTGATGCCTTTCACCACGCGGCCCAGATAGCGCGGGCACGCCTGCGGGGCGTCAACCTGAATCGGCAGCACATCGTCAATGGTGGCGGCAACCGGGGTGATTTCCGGCGCGTTCAGCGGCGCCTTGTTCAGCACGGCCACGTCGCGCGCGACGCCGATGATGCCCAGGCAGTCGGCGCGGTTCGGGGTGACGCTGATCTCGATGGTGTTATCGTCTAGCTTAAGGTATTCGCGAATATCGGTACCGATCGGCGCATCCGCCGGCAGCTCGATAATTCCGCTATGATCGTCGGAAATGCCCAGCTCGGAGAAGGAGCACAGCATCCCCTCTGACGGTTCGCCGCGCAGCTTCGCAGCCTTGATTTTAAAATCGCCCGGCAGCACGGCGCCGATGGTCGCCACGGCGACTTTCAGCCCCTGACGGCAGTTTGGCGCGCCGCAGACGATGTCCAGTAGGCGTTCGCCGCCGACGTTGACTTTAGTGACGCGCAGTTTGTCAGCGTTCGGGTGCTGACCGCACTCCACGACTTCACCAACAACGACGCCGTTGAAGCTGCCGGCAACCGGCTCAACGCCGTCCACTTCAAGGCCCGCCATGGTGATCTGATCGGAAAGCGCTTCGCTGTCGATCGCCGGGTTAACCCACTCGCGTAACCACAGTTCACTGAATTTCATTGTTCTGTCCTGCCCTTATTTAAACTGTTTGAGGAAACGCAGATCGTTTTCGAAGAACGCGCGCAGATCGGTGACGCCATAGCGCAGCATGGTCAGACGCTCCATGCCCATGCCAAAGGCGAAGCCGGAATACACTTCCGGATCGATACCCACGTTGCGCAGCACGTTCGGGTGCACCATCCCGCAGCCCAGCACTTCCAGCCATTTGCCGTTTTTACCCATCACGTCGACTTCCGCGGACGGTTCGGTGAAGGGGAAGTAAGACGGACGGAAGCGTACCTGCAGATCTTCTTCAAAGAAGTTGTTCAGGAAATCGTGCAGGGTTCCTTTCAGGTTGGTGAAGCTGATGTTTTTATCAACGATCAGACCTTCCATCTGGTGGAACATCGGGGTGTGGGTCTGATCGTAGTCGTTACGATAGACGCGTCCCGGCGCGATAATACGGATCGGCGGCTGCTGGTTTTCCATGGTGCGGATCTGCACGCCGGAGGTCTGGGTGCGCAGCAGGCGAGTGGCATCGAACCAGAAAGTGTCGTGGTCAGCGCGCGCCGGATGGTGACCCGGGATATTCAGCGCATCGAAGTTGTGGTAATCATCTTCGATTTCCGGGCCCGTCGCCACGGTAAAGCCGAGCTCACCGAAGAAACTTTCAATACGGTCGATGGTGCGGGTGACCGGATGCAGGCCGCCATTTTCAATGCGGCGACCCGGCAGCGAGACGTCGATGGTCTCTGCAGCCAGACGAGCATTCAGCGCCGCCCCTTCCAGTTCGGCTTTGCGCGCATTCAGCGCCTGCTGTACCTGCTCTTTCGCTTCGTTGATGACCGCACCGGCTGCCGGACGCTCTTCCGGCGGCAACTCACGCAGGGTGGTCATTTGCAGGGTCAGATGCCCTTTCTTACCCAGGTATTCCACGCGGACGTTGTCCAGCGCAGCAACATCTGATGCCTCGTTAATGGCTGCCTTGGCACTGGCAACCAGCTCTGCGAGATGTGACATGGTTTTCCTCATTATGTCGGTGCAGACACCGGTTATAGTGAAATTAATATTCCGAATCCATATACGAAAAAAGCCTCCACAGGGGAGGCTTTCTGGCGCTGTTTTCCGTTTCTTCTTTCACGCGCTAGCCTCCTGAGTTCAGGTGCTAAAGTAAAAAAAGAAGCGGAAAATAGCAGCATTCATGCTTGCATTACCTTGTCTGGTAAGAAACGTCAGACCTGTATTGAAAAGCCTGCGCCGATAAAAGTCAATGTATTGATGGTGTTGAAACGAAAAGAGGGAGACAAGCTCCCTCTTTCAACTGGCTTATGCCAGAGCTGCTTTCGCTTTTTCGACCAGAGCGGTGAACGCTACTTTGTCGAATACGGCGATGTCAGCCAGGATCTTACGGTCGATTTCAACAGAGGCTTTTTTCAGGCCATTGATGAATTTGCTGTAAGAAATACCGTTCTGACGTGCTGCTGCGTTGATACGTGCAATCCACAGTTGACGGAACTGACGTTTACGTTGACGACGGTCACGGTAAGCGTACTGACCAGCTTTGATAACAGCCTGGAAGGCAACGCGGTATACGCGAGAACGCGCACCGTAGTAGCCTTTAGCTTGTTTCAAAATTTTCTTGTGACGTGCACGTGCAATTACACCACGTTTTACGCGAGCCATGTGTGCTCTCCTGTATCTATTCTAAGTTAAAAAAGTTAAACGTTAACGACTTATGCGTACGGCAGGCACGCGATAACCAGGCCCAGATCGCCTTTGGAAACCATGGCTTTCGGACGCAGGTGACGTTTACGCTTGGTAGCTTTTTTAGTCAGAATGTGACGCAGGTTAGCGTGCTTGTGCTTAAAACCACCTTTACCGGTTTTTTTGAAGCGCTTAGCAGCACCGCGTACGGTCTTAATTTTTGGCATTTTAATAACTTCCACTTCGCATTGTTAATAAACGAAACAAAGGCGAACAAAACCAGTGAGCCGAAGCCCACCGGAAATGTTTCTTGATGGCCTTACTGTTTCTTCTTAGGAGCGAGCACCATGATCATCTGGCGGCCTTCGATCTTCGTTGGGAAGGATTCGACTACTGCCAGTTCAACCAGATCGTCTTTCACGCGGTTAAGCACTTCCATACCGATCTGCTGGTGGGCCATCTCACGACCGCGGAAACGCAGCGTGATCTTGGCCTTATCGCCATCTTCGAGAAAGCGAATCAGGCTGCGGAGTTTTACCTGATAGTCACCTTCATCAGTACCAGGGCGGAATTTAATTTCCTTAACCTGGATAACTTTCTGCTTCTTCTTCTGTTCCTTAGAAGACTTACTCTTTTCATAAAGGAACTTGCCGTAGTCCATGATACGACAAACTGGCGGCTCGGCGTTAGGGCTGATTTCAACTAAATCTACTCCAGCCTCTTCAGCCTTTTCGATAGCTTCTCTCAGACTCACAATACCCAGCTGCTCACCTTCCAGACCTGTTAAGCGAACTTCCTGGGCGCGAATCTCGCCATTGATACGATTCGGACGTGCCGTTTGAACTCGTTTTCCGCCTTTAATACCTTATTCCTCCAGTTGTTGAAGACTGCGGCTGCGAATCTCTTGTTGCAGCTTCTCGATCACTTCATTTACGTCCATGCTGCCGAGGTCTTTCCCGCGACGGGTGCGCACGGCCACTTTGCCGGCTTCGACTTCTTTGTCGCCACAGACCAACATATACGGGACACGACGTAAAGTGTGCTCGCGGATTTTAAAGCCAATCTTCTCATTTCTCAAGTCTGCTTTTACACGAATGCCCGCATTTTGTAGTTTACGCGTCAATTCGTTAACGTATTCAGCCTGAGAATCGGTGATATTCATGACCACCACCTGCACTGGCGCAATCCAGGTTGGGAAGAAGCCAGCGAACTCTTCGGTCAGGATGCCAATGAAGCGCTCCAGAGAACCGAGAATCGCACGGTGGATCATGACCGGCACCTGACGCTCGTTGTTTTCGCCCACATAGGAGGCGCTTAAACGCTGCGGCAGAGAGAAGTCCAGCTGTACCGTACCGCACTGCCATGCACGATCGAGGCAGTCATACAGGGTAAATTCAATTTTCGGGCCGTAGAACGCCCCTTCACCCAGTTGATATTCAAATGGGATATTATTTTCTTCCAGCGCCACCGCCAGATCCGCTTCCGCGCGATCCCAGGTCTCGTCGCTGCCGATACGTTTTTCCGGGCGAGTCGACAGTTTGACAACGATCTTCTCGAAGCCAAAGGTGCTGTACATATCATAAACCATACGAATACAGGCGTTCACTTCATCGCGAACCTGATCTTCAGTACAGAAGATATGCGCATCATCCTGGGTAAAGCCGCGAACGCGCATCAGACCGTGCAACGCGCCTGATGGTTCGTTACGGTGGCAGCTACCAAACTCCGCCATACGCAGCGGCAGGTCACGGTAGGATTTCAGCCCCTGGTTGAAGATCTGCACGTGGCCCGGGCAGTTCATCGGCTTAATGCAGTATTCACGGTTCTCAGAAGAGGTGGTGAACATCGCATCTTTGTAGTTGTCCCAGTGGCCGGTTTTTTCCCACAGCACGCGGTCCATCATGAACGGACCTTTCACTTCCTGGTACTGGTACTCTTTGAGCTTGGAGCGCACGAAGGTTTCCAGTTCACGGAAGATAGTCCAGCCGTCGTTATGCCAGAAGACCATACCCGGCGCTTCTTCCTGCATGTGGTACAGGTCGAGCTGCTTGCCGATTTTACGGTGGTCGCGCTTCGCGGCCTCTTCCAGGCGCTGCAGGTAGGCGTTCAGGGCTTTCTTATCGGCCCACGCGGTACCATAAATGCGCTGCAGCATCTTGTTGTTGCTGTCGCCGCGCCAGTACGCGCCTGCGGTTTTCATCAGCTTGAAGTGATGGCAGAAACGCATGTTCGGCACGTGCGGACCGCGGCACATATCGATATATTCTTCATGATGATACAGGCCAGGCTTGTCATCATGAGCAATGTTTTCGTCAAGAATAGAAACTTTATAGCTTTCGCCGCGCTTCACGAAGGTTTCACGCGCTTCGTGCCAGCTCACTTTCTTCTTGATGACATCGTAGTTTTTCTCGGCGAGCTCATGCATACGTTTTTCGAGCGCGTCGATATCTTCCTGAGTCAGGGTGTGGTCGAGGTCTACGTCATAGTAGAAGCCATTATCAACAACCGGACCGATAGCCATTTTGGTGTTGGGCCACAGCTGTTTGATAGCATGGCCTAACAGGTGCGCGCAGGAGTGACGAATGATCTCCAGCCCTTCTTCATCTTTAGCCGTGATAATAGAGAGGGTGGAATCGGTTTCGATCGGGTCGCAGGCGTCTACCAGTTCACCGTTTACCCGCCCGGCGATGGTGGCTTTCGCCAGGCCTGGGCCGATATCCAGCGCGACGTCCATCGGGCTGACGGCGTGATCAAAATGGCGTTGGCTGCCATCAGGAAGCGTAATTACAGGCATTTTATGTCCTTATTTGCAGTGGTGCCCCACACGAAAGAGCACATACAAAACAATATAATCATAATTATCACCAGGTTAAGGCACAGTTCCCGCTTCACTCTGCGAAAAGAGGAGCACGACCGGAGCGATCGTTCCCGCCTGCTGCCGCCTGCTGATAACACCGGGGAGTAGTTTACACATCATTGGTACGTGATTAAAGCCGCAATAGCATAAATGATGGCGGAATGCGGAGAAAACAAGAGCGGCGCGGATAAAAGCAGAATATCCGCCAGGAAGGGGCGATAATAATCACCAGCGAAGCCGGACGATATTATGCGGGCAAACTAAAAGAGACGCGTTGATATTGCCTGCGTGATGTTTAGCGCGGGTCGTTAAACCGGTACCACTTTACCCGGCTTAATAGACTGCCCGTGAAGCAGTAGCCTGCGATATTAAGACCACTCGCCTGCCACCAGCGTATGCACATTAAAGGCATCGCTCATGGATTGTCCGGTGCTACGGGAACCGGGGGCAATATTCGATCCGGCCTCAACGTCGGTAGCTTTGGCGATACCTACCTGCGTATGGTCCTGGTTACCCGACGGCGGAACTGGCGTGGCGGCCGATGCGCCAAAGGAAAGCACGCACAGCGCCAGGGCTGCGATGGTAAATTGGCTTTTTTTCATGATGTTTATTCTCTTATTACGGAAGACGGACCGAACAATGTCTCCATTCGGTCAGTGGCTGTTAGTATAGATCCAGATCACATATTTGTCCGTCGAATATTTAGCTTTTCGTGTCAAATAGAATGAATATTTGTCAGCAAATGGAGAATAATGGAGAAAAAATGGAGGCCAGTTTCTTTTTATAAAAACTAAAACGAATTGCCAGAAAAAATAATGTCACTTATTGCTAAATCTAAAACGATCAGGCCGGGAAACCCGGCCTGAAAATATTACATTTTATACCCGAGGGAGAGCGAGGTCCGGCGATCGGTATGCTCCGGCGCAGACGCCGGCGGCTCCGAGTTCCAGGTGACGTTGTACGCCACTTTCAACGCAAAGTGGGCGTTAATCGCCACGTTTAACGCACTCTCTGAGTTGACCGTGGTGTCCTCGGCGCCAAATACCGATACCCCTTGGGTAAATTTGGCGTTATCGGTCATCTGCCAAGCCCAGGTTCCGGAGGCGTAGCCCAGCGGTTGAGTGTCGGTATCCCCGTCGGTGTATTCGTCATAGCGGACGCCAGGACCAAATTCAAACCGCAGGCTGTGCACCGGTCCGTTGAGGATTTGACGACCATAGCCCGCCGTCAGGACATCGCGCTGCTGATAGCCGTTATAACGGTCGGTTAGCCAACTGCCCTGCCCAAAGACGTAGTTCATATCGGTCAGGTTATAGCGACTACGACCACCGACTGCATATTTCTCTGAGGAGCGCTCATCGTTGGACGAGGTGTTGCTGGCGTTGCCCCACAGCGACCAGGCGGTGGTGTTGCCATACCAGGTCAGGGTGGAATCAGCCGTCATTGAGGAGTTCTTGGTGTTGCCGGACTGCGCCAGGTAACCTGCGTTGACCACCCCTTCGAACGGTTTTTTGGCAGCGGAAGGGTCATCCATGACGGTAAATACAGAATCATCGGCCATTGCGCCAACAGACGCAAAAAGCCCCCCCGCCAGCATGACCGCTGCGGGTACTGTCTTTAAAAGCTTCATTATAACTCTCTAAAATACATTTTTTAGGACAGTACAAATGATGAACAGGCCTAACCATGCCGGCTCATTGAATTTAGCGTCCGTACAACATAAAAGAGACCTGTGGGTCCCGGAAACTTTCGCGAGGATCGCGGAGTGCAGGTCCTAAGAAAGGTAGCAAATTATAAAAAAGCACGAATAACATAGCAATCACTTACTCTTTCGTTTTTTGAATAAGACAGCTCCGGAAACAATCTTTATTTCATAATGAAAATACAGGCTTCTTTGCAAATCTCTCAGGGACAGCACTTTCCCTCCCTGAATCATCGTGCCATGCTTAAATAAAGCACAGTCGCCGTATTAAGGAGGAGAAGGAATGACCAAAATTTATACGCTCACGCTGGCCCCCTCGCTGGATAGCGCCACCCAGACCCCGCAGATCTACCCGGAAGGGAAACTCCGCTGCAACGCGCCGGTATTTGAACCCGGCGGCGGCGGGATCAACGTCGCCCGCGCCGTGACCTTTCTCGGCGGCAAAGCCACCGCCATTTTCCCGATTGGCGGCGCCACCGGCGAGCACCTTGCCGCCTTGCTGGCCGATGAGCAGGTGCCGATCGAGACCGTCGAAACCCGCGACTGGACGCGACAGAACCTGCACGTTCACGTGGCCGCCAGCGGCGAACAGTATCGCTTTGTGATGCCCGGCGCCGCGCTGACAGACGATGAATTCCGCCGCCTGGAAGAAAAAGTCCTGACCATCGACCCCGGCTCACTGCTGGTGATCAGCGGCAGCCTGCCGCCAGGTATCAGCGTCGAAAATCTGATGCAGCTGGTTAAAAATGCGCAACAGCAAGGCCTGCGTTGCATTATCGACAGCTCCGGCGATGCGCTGGCCGCCGCGCTGGACGTCGGCAATATTGAATTAGTGAAGCCAAACCAGAAAGAGCTCAGCGCCCTCGTGCAGCGCGATCTGAGCCAGCCTGATGACGTCCGCCTTGCCGCTCAGTCGTTGATCCAGTCCGGTAAAGTGCGCCGGGTGGTGGTCTCCCTCGGTCCGCAGGGGGCGTTAGGGGTTGACGCCAGCGGCAGCGTTCAGGTGGTGCCGCCGCCAATGAAAAGCCAGAGCACCGTCGGCGCCGGCGACAGCATGGTGGGCGCCATGACCTTGCGTCTGGCGGAAAACGCCAGCCTCGAAGACATGGTACGCTTTGGCGTCGCCGCCGGTAGTGCCGCGACCATCAACCAGGGTACCCGCCTCTGTTCGCAGGCCAATACGCAAAAAATCTACGATTATCTCTGCGGACGTTGATTTCCCCTGCCCCTCCGCGCCGGCGGAGGGGAGCCGCGAGATTTGCAGGATGGTCTATGCTGGAAAGGCCATACATAACAACGGGGTGTCGAGATGAGCAATGAAATTACCGCCTGGGTCGTCAGCGTAACCTTCCATGAGCAGGCGCTGACGGAGATCAATGAGGTCAGCAACCATTTTACCCGTGCCGGGTTTGTACTAACGCTCAATGATGAAGAGGGCACGCCCCATGAGCTGGGCACCAATACCTTTGGCCTGCTGAGCGCCCAAACAGCCGAGGAAGTGAAAGCTCTCAGCGCCGGCCTGGCGGAATCGGCCCTTGGCCGTCCGGCAGAAATCGCCGTCAGCACATTCGCCGAGTGGTTAAAAGCTCAATAAATGCGTTTAGCGCAACGGAAAGCGTCAGTTGTGCGTCAGTTCCAGGTTTACCCGGTAGTAATGCGCTAACCTTATGATATGGTGGAAAACATGGGGAGAGACAGCATGTGGCAAGCAATCAGTACTCTTTTACGCGATTGGCATACCGAAGACGCTGAAATCGAACTGAAAACCGAGCTGCCCGGCGGAGAGATCCATTCCGCCTGGCATTTGCGCTTCGGCGGCAAAGATTACTTCGTGAAATGCGACGAACGGGAACTCCTGCCTATCTTCACCGCCGAGGCCGATCAGCTGGAGCTGCTGTCGCGAAGCAAAACCGTTCGCGTACCGCAGGTCTTTGCCGTCGGCAGCGATCGCGACTACAGCTTCGTGGTCATGGAATACCTCCCTCCCCGTCCGCTGGATGCGCATAACGCTTTCCTGCTTGGCCAGCAGTTAGCCCACCTGCATCGGTGGAGCGATCAGCCGCAGTTCGGTCTGGATTTTGATAACGATCTTTCCACCACGCCGCAGCCCAACGCCTGGCAGCGTCGCTGGTCGGTGTTTTTTGCCGAGCAGCGTATCGGCTGGCAGCTGGAGCTGGCGGCGGAGAAAGGGTTGCACTTTGGCGATATCGATACCTTAGTCGATGTGGTACAGCAGCGGCTGGCCAACCATCAGCCGCAACCTTCGCTGCTGCACGGGGACCTGTGGTCCGGCAACTGCGCCTTAGGGCCGGATGGCCCCTACATCTTCGACCCGGCCTGCTACTGGGGCGACCGCGAGTGTGATTTAGCAATGCTGCCGATGCACCCGGAACAACCCCCGCAGATCTATGACGGCTATCAGTCCGTCTCGCCGCTACCGGCTGGTTTTCTCGAGCGTCAGCCGATTTACCAGCTTTATACCCTGCTGAACCGGGCGATATTGTTCGGTGGCCAGCACCTGGTGACAGTCCAGCAGGCGCTGGACGATGTCCTGATGGAAAAAACGCGTTAGACAAGGTTTACGGCGGACCTCACCGGTCCGCCGCCCTGCATTATCAGTTAATCTCGACGCCGTTGAGGCGGAATTTAATGGTCATCGTCACGCCGGTTCCCGGTCTTGCCTGCTCGTAACGCCATCTGCGCATCGCGCTTTTCACCTCGCGCTCGAACATATTCGCCGGCTGGGCGGAGAGGATCTGCAAATTATCAATTCGGCCATCTGGCGTAACGTCAAACTTCACCCGCACCGTCCCTTCAATGCGCAGCGCCTGAGCGCGCGACGGATAGGTCGGCTGGACACGGCTGATGGCCCGCGGGCCGCTCGGGGCAGTGACGGTGGGTTTGGCCGCTGCGGTGGAGGTGCTCGGCGCGGTGCGCGCTGGCGTCGTATTGTTGTTTTCAAACGGTGAAGCCGGACGCGGCTCCGCTGCCGGCTTGACGTCCCGCTTAGGCTGCTCAACCTTTTTCTCCGGCTTGGGCTTCGGTTTAGGTTTGGGCTTCGGCTTAGGTTCTGGTTTATGGATCACCACCGGCGCCTCTTTCGGCGGCTCAGGGACCACCTCAGGTTCCGGCTC
The DNA here is from genome assembly GCF_040062325.1 of Klebsiella sp. GG_Kp175. Classification (NCBI taxonomy): domain Bacteria; kingdom Pseudomonadati; phylum Pseudomonadota; class Gammaproteobacteria; order Enterobacterales; family Enterobacteriaceae; genus Klebsiella; species Klebsiella sp. GG_Kp175. The sequence goes on from NZ_JBEAFX010000012.1 coordinate 216,851, forward strand.
CGGTTCGGGTTCAACAACGGGCTGCACGACGGGTTGCGCCGCCGGGGGCGGCTCAAGATCGGCCGGCGCCACCATGGTGATCTCTATCGGCTGCGTCGGGGAAGGCTGTTCAATAACCTGATGTACCGAGGTATAAAGCAACCCCGCCACAACGGCACCGTGGATAGCCACGGACAGCAGCGTTGGCCACGGGAAGCGGCGAGGTAAATCAAGGGTCATTGCGCTCATAGTCGTTTCTGTTGAAAAATGATGCTCCGATTTTAAATGCAAATAGCAATCATATTCAATAAGCCGTCTTAACCTGAGTCAATTTTTGCTGCCATTTGCGGAAAAAAGCCGCGTCGGCAGGGCATTCGGCGCCGGGGCGCATCTTTGCATTGCAGTCCATCGTCGTTTAACTTAACGTAATTCGCCTGTTTATTGATAAGGAGCTTTGCCGTGCTTTACGTTATCTACGCTGAAGATATCGCCGATTCTCTGGAAAAGCGGCTCTCGGTTCGCCCCGCGCATCTTGCGCGTCTACAACTTTTACATGATGAAGGTCGGTTGCTTACCGCCGGACCAATGCCGGCCGTTGACAGCAACGAACCGGGCGCAGCCGGATTCAGCGGCTCAACGGTAATCGCTGAGTTTGAATCGCTGGAAGCGGCTCAGGCCTGGGCCAATGACGATCCGTACATTGCAGCTGGCGTCTACCGCCAGGTCTCTGTTAAGCCATATAAGAAAGTATTTTGAAAATACCCTTTTCTTTTTCTGGTTAACCGCAAAAATACACCAGGCCATCAGATGAAAGGGCGCATTTTTCTACACAACATTAAAATGCCGCCCTTTTTAACCGCACGAAAGCGCTGGCTGTTATCCGCCTGAGATGCCTGGAAGATGAGCACATCTCTTCCCCAGCGACGACATCATCGACCATCACCTCGCCTTTTGCGGCAACAGAAAATGCCGACCAAACGTCGACGCCGGGCATGATATTGAATGGCTAATATATTGAATAAGTCTGTGACAGAGATCTTGCATGGATCTATCGCTTGCTTTGCATGCCAGCGCATCCCGACATCGTCCGGTAAATCTTAAACACAGTTGAAAGAAGATCGTTAAAGAGAGAGGGATTCTCAGCAACAGATATTAACGCCTGGAGTAAATAAGCATGTATATCCGGTTCAGCTGACATAGGACCAAATATCGCCTATCTTGCTGCATTCAGGATCGCGGTGTCTGGAAAGCAACCGGAAATAAAAAAATGCGCTGATCCAGGCACATCCCATAGGGATGAACGTATAAAGATCACGTGACCAGATTTACGTTACAGAGGATTTTTTTAATGCCTATTAATTTCGTTAGGTAAAATTCACGCGGAGTGATTGTAGGGTTATTATTGGTTGGTTAAAATATTTGAACGGGAATAACAAATGTTTTCAATAAGCCCTGCATTTTTTTGGGCTACCATTTATGCACCTGACGCTTATGAGGATTTTTGTATGAACACCCTGAAAAAAACCGCATTATTTTCTCTGCTTGCCTTATATATTCCTGTATCACAGGCCGCTGCGACAGAATATAGCCTGGATCCACAGCATACTTCGGTTGTTATTGCCTGGAACCATTTTGGTTTCTCTAACCCTACCGCCTATATCTCTGATGTTTCAGGGAAACTCTCTTTTGACAAAGATAACCCAGAGAAATCCTCTGTGCACGTCACGCTGCCAGTCAAAACCATTGATACGCATGTCAAAGCGTTAACGGATGAGTTTTTAGGCAAAGAGTACTTCGATGTCAAAACGTATCCTGAGGCAACCTTTCAGAGCACCCGGGTGGAAAGTAAAGGCGGCAATAAATATGATGTTGAAGGTAACCTGACCATTAAAGGCATCACCAAACCGGTAGTATTGCATGCCACCCTGAACAAGCAGGATATGCATCCGATGGTGAAAAAAGAGGCCATTGGTTTTGATGCCACTGGGGTAATAAAACGTTCAGACTTCAAGCTTGATAAATATGTTCCGGCGGTGAGTGATAACGTGACCATCACGTTATCTACGGAAGCCTATGCCAAATAAATTTACACCCACAAAAGCGGTGCATTTTAATCAGAGTGGTCACCCCGATAGTTAGCATGAAATTGAAAAACGATCGGCAACCCCGCGCCCTGTTCAGGCTTCTGCAGGGCGGTTTATGTCTGTCGCAGAATAAGGAGTTCTGTCGGTAATTCCCCGTCATACCCTGACAGACATCGCATAGATATTTTATTAGGCCACCTGGCGATGTTAAAAGGGAGTTCGGCGCAGGGCTGAGAAAACGACAACGGCACCGCGCACGGTGCCGTTAGCCTGCTCGCTTAACAGTCGGGGAAAATAAACAGCAGAGCATGACGCTGCCGTTTTACCAGCCCCTTTCTGATGGCGAGGATCCGCATATTGCGGCGTGATTGGGCTTCCAGCCAGCGCGCTTTACGGCGATTCACCTGTCTCAGCATGCGCCAGCGCCCTACTTCCGTTCTACTACGCTTCATTGCAACGACTCTACGAGTGAAAACAGCCCCCATTATAAACCTCTGCCTGCGGCTGACCACCGCTTTCGCTGCGTTTTTATTTGCCAGAAAAATACTGATGCGTAAACTCATCACATAACGTCATTCAAAAGGATTTTACATCTATGACAACCTTTTACACGGTGGTGAACTGGCTGGTCATTCTGGGGTACTGGCTGTTGATCGCCGGTGTAACATTACGAATTCTAATGAAACGCCGCGCTGTGCCGTCCGCGATGGCATGGTTATTGATCATTTATATTCTGCCGCTGGTGGGGATCATCGCCTATCTCTCCTTTGGCGAGCTGCATCTTGGCAAGCGGCGGGCAGAACGCGCGAGGGCGATGTGGCCTTCCACGGCCAAATGGTTAAACGACCTCAAAGCCTGCAAACATATCTTCGCGGAAGATAACAGCCCGGTGGCCGAGTCCCTGTTCAAGCTGTGCGAACGGCGCCAGGGCATTGGCGGCGTAAAAGGCAACCAGCTGCAGCTGCTGACGGAATCTGACGACGTCATGCAGGCCCTGATCCGCGATATTCAACTGGCTCGCCATAATATTGAGATGGTCTTCTATATCTGGCAGCCAGGCGGCATGGCCGACAGCGTCGCCGAATCGCTGATGGCCGCCGCCCGTCGCGGGGTTCACTGCCGGTTGATGCTCGACTCCGCGGGCAGTGTGGCTTTTTTCCGCAGCCCATGGGCGGCAATGATGCGTAACGCCGGCATTGAAGTGGTCGAGGCTCTCAAGGTCAATCTGATGCGTGTGTTTCTGCGCCGGATGGACCTGCGTCAGCATCGCAAAATGGTGATGATCGATAACTATATCGCCTACACCGGCAGCATGAATATGGTTGATCCCCGCTACTTTAAACAGGACTCAGGGGTCGGACAGTGGATTGACCTGATGGCGCGCATGGAAGGCCCGGTGGCGACCTCGATGGGCATCGTCTACTCCTGTGACTGGGAGATCGAGACCGGAAAGCGTATTCTGCCGCCGCCGCCGGACGTCAATATCATGCCGTTTGAAGAGGCCAGTGGACATACCATCCACACGATCGCCTCCGGCCCGGGGTTTCCGGAAGATCTTATCCATCAGGCGCTGCTCACCGCCGCATACGCGGCGAAAGAGCATTTGATCATGACCACGCCCTACTTCGTACCCAGCGACGACCTGCTGCACGCGATCTGTACCGCTGCCCAGCGCGGCGTGGACGTGAGTATTATTTTACCGCGCAAGAACGATTCGCTGCTGGTGGGCTGGGCCAGCCGGGCCTTTTTCACCGAGCTGCTGGCAGCAGGGGTGAAGATTTACCAGTTCGAAGGCGGCCTGTTGCATACCAAGAGCGTGCTGGTCGATGGCGAACTGAGTCTGGTGGGTACCGTGAATCTGGATATGCGCAGCCTGTGGCTCAATTTTGAAATCACGCTGGTCATCGATGACGCCGGCTTCGGCAGCGATCTGGCGGCGGTCCAGGATGACTATATCTCGCGCTCGCGCCTGCTGGACGCCCGTCGCTGGTTAAAACGTCCGCTGTGGCAGCGGATCGCCGAGCGACTGTTTTACTTCTTCAGCCCGTTGCTGTAAAACGTGCCCATCAGATACCGAATGAGTAGCAATCATGGATATGGATTTAAACAACCGTCTGACCGAAGACGAAACGCTTGAGCAGGCATACGACATCTTCCTCGAACTGGCGGCCGATAACCTCGACCCGGCGGACATCATTCTGTTTAACCTGCAGTTTGAGGAGCGCGGCGGCGCCGAGCTGTTCGACCCGTCTGCAGACTGGGAAGAGCATGTGGATTACGATCTGAACCCGGATTTCTTCGCCGAAGTGGTGATTGGCCTGGCGGATACCGACGGCGGGGAAATCAATGATATCTTCGCCCGCGTACTGCTGTGCCGCGAGAAAGATCATAAGCTGTGTCATATTCTGTGGCGTGAATAACGCTGACTAGCCAGTGAAAAGCCTGCCGCGTTCCTCCCGGCAGGCTTTTTTTATGCCGAGGGTTTACTGCGGTAACGCATGGCCACAGGCGTGACAAAACCGGGCGTTATCGTCATGGTGGCCCTGCTGGCACTGCGGGCATACCCGCTGCTGACGCCGCCGGTTCAGGGCGCTGGTCATATGGGTGGTGATAAGCCCGGTCGGAATGGCAATAATGGAGTATCCGATCAGGATGAGAATGGAGGCCAGGATGCGGCCCAGCGGTGTATGCGGCGTGATATCCCCGTAGCCGACGGTAGTGATGGTTACAATGGCCCAATAGACCGAAGCGTTGAGCGTGGTAAAACCATACTCTGGCCCTTCTATCAGGTACATTAACGAGCCGAAAATCACCATCACAATGGCGATAAACGAATAGAACAGGATCAGCTGATGGCGCGCGCTGACAATCGCCCGCCAGAACACATTGAGCGAAGGCATAAAGCGCAACAGTTTGAGAATACGCAACGCGCGGATCGCCCTCATTGCCCGCCAGGCAAAGACATAATTGAGGCTAATTTCCGGCCACAGCCACATCACGTACAGCGGCAGGATGGTCGCTAAGTCAATAAACCCCCAGAAGCTGAAAATGTAGTGGAGCGGATTGGGCCATGTCGCAATACGCAGCAGATACTCCAGGGTAAAGACCGCGGTCACCAGCAGCTCCAGCCAGACGAAAATATGCCATTCATCTAATGTCAGATGATATTGCGTGCCCAGCCCCGACTCGACAAATATCACCACCACGCTGAGCAATGCGAAAAGTCCGCACAGACCTTCGAAGCGGCGGCCGGAACGTCGGTTTTGATCGAAAAGCAAATGATAAAGCCGCAGGCGAGCGGCAGAAAGCATACCCACTTCGTTAACCTCGCAAAAAAAAAGGGCTGACCTGCGTCAGCCCCTGAGATTATAACGGGTCTACCTTAAGGCAGGAAACCGCATGGCGGAAGCTGCCTTCCAGCACCGGACGGGTTTTGGCGCACTCCGGTCCAGCGAGCGGACAGCGGGTGCGGAAGACACAGCCCGAAGGCGGATTAATCGGCGAGGGTAATTCGCCCTCCAGCAGTTGGATGGTTTTCGTTTTTTCGAGGTCCGGATCGGGGATCGGCACCGCCGACATCAGCGCTTTGGTATAGGGATGCAGCGGATTATGGTACACCTCATCGTAGGTTCCCAGCTCCACCGCATGGCCCAGATACATCACCAGTACGCGATCGGAGATGTGCTTAACTACCGCCAGATCGTGGGCGATAAATATCAGCGACAGTCCCATTTCACGCTGCAGCTGCTGCAGCAGGTTGACCACCTGGGCCTGGATGGACACGTCAAGTGCGGACACCGGCTCATCGCAGATAATCAGCTTCGGCTCGAGGATCAGCGCCCGGGCGATGCCGATACGCTGGCACTGGCCGCCGGAAAACTCGTGCGGATAGCGGTTGATAAGGTTCGGCAGCAATCCTACCTTCATCATCATCGCCTTCACGCGATCGCGCACTTCCTGACGCGGCATCTTCGGATGATAGGTACGCAGCGGTTCAGCGATGATTTCTCCGATGGTCATACGCGGGTTCAGCGAGGCCAGCGGATCCTGGAAGATCATCTGGATATCGCTGCGCACGTCGCGCCACTCTTCCTGCTTCATGCCCAGCAGATCTTTACCCAACCAGGCCACTTTGCCATCGGTGGCCTTCACCAGGCCAATGATGGCGCGGGCGAAAGTCGATTTACCGCAGCCTGACTCCCCCACCACGCCGAGGGTCTCGCCTTCATAGAGACGCAGCGTCACGCCATCTACGGCTTTCAGCGTTTTCGACGGCTGCCAGAACCACTGTTTGCCATCTTTAATATCGAAATGCACCTTCAGGTCGGCAATTTCGAGCAGGACTTTTCGTTGTTCAGTTACGGCGTTCATAGCAGATCCCCCACCGGTTTAAAGCAGGCGCGCAGGCGACCTGGCGCGAAAGACTCCAGCGGCGGCGCGCTGCTGCACTGTTCCATTGCATGCGGACAGCGCGGCTGGAATGGGCAGCCTTTCGGCAAACGCAGCAGGTTCGGCGGGTTGCCCGGAATGGTCAACAACGCATCGCCTTCGGCATCCAGACGAGGAACCGCATTCAACAGCCCAATAGAGTATGGGTGCGACGGCTGATAGAAGACATCGCGCGCCTGACCGTACTCCATGGTGCGGCCCGCATACATCACCAGCACTTTATCGCAGATCCCCGCCACGACTCCGAGGTCATGGGTGATCATAATGATGGCCGTATTAAATTCGCGTTTCAGCTCATTCAGTAACGTCATGATCTGCGCCTGCACAGTGACGTCCAGGGCGGTGGTCGGCTCATCGGCAATCAGCAGCCGCGGCCGGCACAGTAGCGCCATGGCAATCATCACGCGCTGGCGCATCCCGCCGGAGAACTCGTGCGGGAACATCTTCATGCGCTTGCGCGCTTCCGGCATTTTCACCGCGTCGAGCATCTTGACCGACTCTTCAAATGCTTCGGCTTTGCTCAGCCCCTTATGCAGCATCAGGACTTCCATTAACTGCTCTCCCACCCGCATATATGGGTTCAGAGAGGTCATCGGATCCTGGAAAATCATCGAGATTTGCTCGGCGCGCAGTTTGTTCAGCTCACGCTCGGGCAAATTGAGGATTTGCCGACCGTTAAAGGTGGCGGAACCCCCGATGCGACCGTTGGCCGCCAGCAGCCCCATCAGGGCGAAGGCGGTCTGCGATTTACCGGAGCCGGACTCCCCGACAATACCGAGCGTTTCGCCCGCCTGGAGGGTGAAGTTCAGATCATTGACGGCGGTGACATCGCCATCCGGCGTTTTAAAGGTGACGCGAAGATCTTTCACGTCCAGCAGCAGGCCGCTGTGACTCTGCGCTTGCGGCGCTTTTGCCGTTTCAATCATGGTCATGGCAGCGCTCCTTAGCGGTCTTTCGGGTCGAGGGCATCACGCAGACCATCGCCGATAAAGTTGAAACAGAACAGGGTCACCACCAGGAAACCCGCCGGGAACAGCAGCAGCCAAGGCGAGACTTCCATTGAGTTGGCGCCATCGCTGAGCAATGCCCCCCAGCTGCTGAGCGGCTCCTGCGTCCCCAGCCCCAGGAAGCTGAGGAAAGATTCGAAGAGGATCATACTGGGGACCAGCAGCGAGGCATACACCACCACCACGCCCAGCACATTAGGAACGATATGGCGCAGCACGATGCTCGCTGTGGAGACCCCGCCGACCTGCGCCGCCTCAATAAACTCTTTGCGCTTCAGGCTCAAGGTCTGTCCGCGTACGATACGGGCCATATCCAGCCAGGAGACCATGCCGATAGCGACAAAAATCAGCAGGATATTCTGACCAAAAAAGGTCACCAGCAGGATAACGAAGAACATAAACGGGAAGGAGTTGAGGATCTCCAGCAGACGCATCATCACCGAATCCACTTTGCCGCCGAGATACCCGGAAAGCGAACCGTACAGCGTTCCGAGGATCACCGCCACCAGCGCCGCCGCCACCCCAACCATCAGCGAAATACGCCCGCCGATCGCCACGCGCACCAGCAGATCGCGACCGGAGGAGTCGGTCCCAAAGTAGTGGCCAGAGGCCATGTCCGGGGCATTGGACATCATGCCCCAGTCGGTATCGAAATAGGAGAATGACGACACCATCGGCGCGAAGGTCACGAACAGCGCAATGAGCACCAGCATAATCAAGCTGGTGACCGCGGCGCGGTTATGCATAAAGCGGCGACGCGCATCCTGCCAGAGGCTACGCCCCTCCACTTCCAGCTTCTCACTGAAGTTTTCCAGCGCCTCGCTATTTTTCTTACTTAACATCATGGCGAACTCCGGCTTCAGTAGCGAATCTTCGGATCGATAACGGCGTAAAGCACGTCAACGATGGCGTTGAACAGAATAGTCAGGGCGCCCACGAGGATCGTCAGGCTGAGCACCAGCGAGTAGTCGCGGTTAAGCGCCCCGTTAACGAACAGCTGGCCAATCCCCGGCAGGCCGTAAATGGTTTCAATGACCATTGAGCCCGTAATGATGCCCACGAAAGCCGGCCCCATATAGGAGAGCACCGGCAGCAGCGCCGGCTTCAGCGCATGGCGCAAAATAATGCGGCGCATCGGCAGTCCCTTCGCCCGCGCGGTGCGGATAAAGTTAGAGTGCAGCACTTCAATCATTGAGCCGCGGGTAATTCGCGCGATGCTGGCGATATAGGCCAGGGAAAGCGCCACCATCGGCAGGATCATAAATTTCAACGCCCCGCCGTTCCAGCCGCCGCCCGGCAGCCAGTGCAGGGTAATAGCAAAGATCATCACCAGCAGAGGCGCCACCACAAAGCTCGGAATAACCACGCCGGTCATGGCTACCCCCATTACCGCATAGTCCCAGCGGGTATTCTGCTTCAAAGCGGCAATAACGCCCGCAGCGACGCCGATCACTACCGCCAGCAAAAAGGCAGCGAAGCCCAGTTTCGCCGAAACCGGGAAGCTGGCCGCCACCAGATCGTTGACCGAATAATCTTTGTATTTAAAGGAGGGACCAAAATCGCCATGCGCCAGCTGCTTCAGGTAATTGAAGTACTGCGTCATGATGGGGTCGTTTAAATGGTATTTTGCTTCAATATTCGCCATGACTTCCGGCGGTAGCGTGCGTTCCCCGGTAAAAGGACTTCCCGGAGCCAGACGCATCATGAAGAATGAAATGGTAATAAGAATGAATAGCGTCGGAATCGCTTCCAGACAGCGACGTAAGATAAATTTTAACATTGCCCGTACCTTCTGGCGTGTGCCTTTGCACTGCTCTCAAATAAGACACGATGGAGCGAGCACAGGCCCGCTCCACGTATTGCCATTAATGTTTGATAACGTAAAGGTCTTTGGTATAGACGTTATCCATCGGGTCTTTACCGGTGTAGCCACCGACCCACGGTTTCACCAGGCGGGCGTTAACGTAGTAATAGACCGGTACGATCGCGCTGTCTTTGTCCAGCTGCTGCTCTGCTTTCGCATAGGCTGCAGTGCGCTGCGCTTCATCGGATGCTTTCACGGATTCAGCCATAATCTTATCGAACGCCGGGCTCTTATAGTGCGCAGTGTTCATTGAGCTGTCTGAAAGCATGGTATTCAGGAATGAGGTTGGCTCGTTATAGTCGGCGCACCAGCCTGCACGCGCCACGTCATAGGTACCCTGATGACGGGTATCGAGGAACGTTTTCCACTCCTGGTTGACTAACTTCACGTCAATGCCCAGGTTTTTACGCCACAGCGAGGCGGCGGCAATCGCCAGCTTCTTGTGCAAATCAGAGGTGTTATACAGCAGGTTGAAGGTCAACGGTTTATCGGCGCTATAGCCGGCTTCGGCCAGCAGTTTTTTCGCTTCTTCATTCCGTTTTTCCTGCGACCAGGTAAACCATTCCGGCTCGGTCAGTTTCGCGCCATCGGTATACGGCGGGGTGTAGCCGTAGGCCGGCAGATCGCCCTGTCCTTTTACCTTATTGGCAATAATGTCGCGGTCCAGACCCAGCTTCAGCGCGGTGCGTACGCGCACGTCGGTGAACGGTGCTTTCTGATTGTTAATTTCGTAGTAATAAGTACACAGATACGGGTCAACGTGCAGCTCGTTCGGGATCTCTTTTTTCAGTTTCTGGAAGAGCTCGATCGGCAGCTGGTTATAGGTCATATCCAGCTCACCGCTGCGGTAACGGTTAACATAGGTCACTTCAGAAGAGGTCGGCAGCCAGGTGACAGTGTTAATAACGGTTTTGGCATTATCCCAGTAATGCGGGTTGCGCTCCATGACGATACGTTCGTTGACCACCCAGTCTTTCAGGGTGTACGCGCCGTTGGTGACGATATTGCCAGGCTGCGTCCACTTCTCGCCAAATTTTTCAATCGCTGGTTTGTAGACAGGAGACATCGCCGGGTTAACCAGCAGTTTATAAAAATAGGGTACTGGCTCGCTGAGGGTGACTTCCAGCGTGTGGTCGTCAATGGCTTTTACGCCCAGTTCGCTCGGAGCTTTCTTGCCGTCAATGATTTCGTCGACGTTCACGATATGACCATACTGCGGATAGCTGGCATAAGGAGACGCGGTTTTCGGATCCACCAGACGCTGCCAGCTATAAACGAAGTCCTGGGCGGTCACCGGCTCGCCGTTAGACCATTTCGCATCTTTACGCAGATGGAAAGTCCAGACTTTGAAATCTTTATTATCCCAGCTCTCTGCCACGCCAGGGATCGGGTGGCCATCTTTCGGCGAGGTATTCAGCAAGCCTTCGAACAGGTCGCGGCTAATATTCGCCTCAGGCACCCCTTCGATTTTATTCGGGTCCAGCGATTGCGGTTCGGCGCCGCTATTTCGCACCAGCGTTTGCTTATCCGAAAGCTGCACACCGGCCGGGACATCCGCTGCCATAGCCATATTGCCGGCCATGAGTGCGGATAGCACTCCTGCGGCGATCAAACGTTTTTTAGTGATGATGGTCATTGTGTTGTAACTCCAGTCATTATAATTACTGGTTTTTTAACCAGCCTGTTTTTTTCCCGTTTAGGGGATCTGTCCAGCGCAGGAGTGTTTGCGATTGGCAGATTGCTATCACCGACTTATTTATTACGACCGCTCGAACGGCAGTCTTAACGTCGATTCGTTCCCCCTCGCTGGGGGGCAGTTCCGGCATAGCGAGATCATTAAAAATGATTCTCATTTACGCACATAATTCAGCAGACGATAACGGCGGAAAGTACCAAAAGGTAAACACCTCCGCCAATGCAATTTGCAAATATGTTACCGGATTCTCTTTTATTGCCGGCTTTGCCAGCGTTACTCGCGGTTGCCACAAAACACCGATAGAAAAATATCATTATTAATCATTTAGTTATGATGCTTTCACCAGCCAACATACTGATCAACGACCGCAAGATGATTTTTTGTACAAAAATTTAACAATAGATTACTTTTTAGCACATTCATCTACAGCCTTGTTAAAATTACTAATATCATTTCGATGATCCGACAGCAAGTACCAGAGAATGATGTGAAGAAAATAACATCACAGGATGGGGAGACGTGAGGGGAATGTTAAGAGAAATATTTCATATATTAATGAAAATTATGGAATTAATAGCGATATCGCAAAATGTTATTCCTACCGCCGGTTACGCGCTGGCTAATAGGTTTTGCTAATAATCGCGCAGGCGAGAAGGGAACCTACCCGCCTGCGTGGCAACCAGCTAACTCAGCAGCCCCGGAAAGAGCGCTTTAATCCCCGTCACAATAAACTCAATGCCAAGGGCCATCAGCAGCAGGCCCATAATACGGGTGATAACGTTGATCCCTGTCTGCCCTAGCAGACGCACCAGCCACGGCGCCATGCGGAAAATCCCCCAGCAGCAGAGGGCAAAGACGGCAATCGCCAGTGAAAAACCGACGAGGTGCACCCAGGAGTGATACCGCGTACCCCACACGATAGTGGAACTGATTGCCCCCGGTCCGGCCATTAGCGGTAGCGCGAGAGGAACCACGCCGATGCTCTCCCGCACCGCCGTCTCCGACTTCTCCTGCTTGTTCTGCTTATCTTCACCGAGCTTACCGCTGATCATCGACATCGCGATGGTCACCACCAGGATGCCGCCGGCGATACGGAACGAATCAATGGAGATACCAAAAATCTGCAGAATGCCATCGCCGAGAAACAATGACGTCAGGAGGATGATCGCCACCGACAGGTTGGCGGTCAGGTTGGTCTTATTGCGCACTGCTGCCGGTTGGTAGCTGGTCATACTAATGAACACCGGAATAATGCCCACCGGGTTAACCAGAGCAAATAAGCCGATGAAAAACTTGAAATATGCAGAAAAATCGAACAGTGATTGAGTCACAATGGGCTCCGCAGCATCATCAAAATTGGCGGTTGACTGTTAACAGCATAAAATAACTGCGCGAAACATACGCTTTTTGCATGCAATATTCATTATAAATATGCATAACCCGGTGATATGTATCGAATGTTAGCTATTTGTAGTTTTAATGCTAATCGTTTTTTTAATTTCAAAACCCTCCCATTACACTTGATCGAACCGGTCAAAAAGCAGCCAGCTGAAAGGTATCAGCAGTGCCAATACTTGATCTAAATCACGTAATTTGTACTCAGAAGTGAGTAATCTTGATGACACCAACAGAGTGGAAGGCAGCAGTACCTGAAAGTTAAAAAGATAAAGCTTTTTTAGTAAATCGGTAAAACAGCGTCCTGATTTTCCTACATAAACATTTACATGCAAGCTGTTTACAGCCTGTCTATAATGTCGAATCGAGCGACTGATTTACTAAAAAAGTTTAACATTATCAGGAGAGCATTATGGCTGTTACTAATATCGCTGAACTGAACGCGCTTGTTGAGCGTGTCAAGAAAGCCCAGCGTGAATATGCCAGTTTCACTCAAGAACAAGTCGACAAAATCTTCCGCGCCGCCGCGCTGGCCGCTGCAGATGCTCGAATCCCTCTCGCCAAAATGGCCGTTGCCGAATCCGGCATGGGCATCGTTGAAGACAAAGTGATCAAAAACCACTTCGCTTCCGAATACATCTACAACGCTTATAAAGACGAAAAAACCTGTGGCGTCCTGTCAGAAGACGACACTTTTGGTACCATCACTATCGCTGAACCTATCGGCATCATCTGCGGTATCGTTCCGACCACGAACCCGACTTCAACAGCCATCTTCAAATCGCTCATCAGCCTGAAGACGCGTAACGCCATCATTTTCTCTCCGCACCCGCGTGCTAAAGAAGCCACTAACAAAGCGGCTGACATTGTCCTGCAGGCTGCCATCGCTGCCGGCGCACCGAAAGACCTGATTGGTTGGATCGATCAGCCGTCTGTTGAGCTGTCTAACGCCCTGATGCACCACCCGGATATCAACCTGATCCTTGCAACCGGTGGTCCAGGCATGGTGAAAGCAGCATACAGCTCCGGTAAACCTGCTATCGGCGTAGGTGCCGGTAACACCCCGGTGGTGATTGATGAAACGGCTGACATCAAACGCGCCGTTGCTTCCGTTCTGATGTCTAAAACCTTCGATAACGGCGTTATCTGTGCTTCTGAGCAGTCCGTTGTGGTGGTTGATTCCGTTTATGACGCGGTTCGCGAACGTTTCGCCAGCCACGGCGGCTACCTGCTGCAGGGTAAAGAGCTGAAAGCCGTTCAGGACATTATCCTGAAAAATGGCGCGCTGAACGCCGCTATCGTTGGTCAGCCTGCAGCGAAAATCGCTGAACTGGCAGGCTTCACCGTACCGGCCACGACTAAAATCCTGATTGGCGAAGTCACCGACGTTGACGAAAGCGAGCCGTTTGCTCACGAAAAACTGTCTCCGACGCTGGCGATGTACCGTGCGAAAGATTTCGAAGACGCCGTGACCAAAGCAGAAAAACTGGTCGCCATGGGCGGTATCGGTCATACCTCTTGCCTGTACACCGACCAGGATAACCAGCCGGCTCGCGTGGCTTACTTCGGCCAGATGATGAAAACGGCGCGTATCCTGATCAACACCCCGGCTTCTCAGGGTGGTATCGGTGACCTGTACAACTTCAAACTCGCTCCTTCCCTGACTCTGGGTTGTGGTTCCTGGGGTGGTAACTCCATCTCTGAAAACGTTGGTCCGAAACACCTGATCAACAAGAAAACCGTTGCTAAGCGAGCTGAAAACATGTTGTGGCACAAACTTCCGAAATCTATCTACTTCCGTCGTGGCTCCCTGCCTATCGCACTGGATGAAGTGATTACTGATGGTCACAAACGCGCGCTGATCGTGACTGACCGCTTCCTGTTCAACAACGGTTATGCCGATCAGATCACCTCCGTACTGAAAGCTGCGGGTGTGGAAACTGAAGTCTTCTTCGAAGTTGAAGCTGACCCGACGCTGACCATCGTACGTAAAGGTGCTGAACTGGCGAACTCCTTCAAACCAGACGTGATCATCGCGCTGGGCGGCGGTTCCCCGATGGATGCGGCGAAAATCATGTGGGTCATGTACGAACATCCGGAAACCCACTTCGAAGAACTGGCCCTGCGCTTTATGGATATCCGTAAACGTATCTACAAGTTCCCGAAAATGGGCGTTAAAGCCAAGATGGTGGCGATCACTACCACCTCCGGTACCGGTTCTGAAGTTACGCCGTTCGCCGTTGTGACCGACGACGCGACAGGTCAGAAATATCCGCTGGCGGACTACGCGCTGACCCCGGATATGGCCATCGTCGATGCCAACCTGGTGATGGATATGCCGAAATCGCTGTGTGCGTTCGGTGGTCTGGATGCAGTGACCCACGCCCTGGAAGCTTACGTTTCCGTTCTGGCTTCTGAGTTCTCTGACGGCCAGGCTCTGCAGGCGCTGAAGCTGCTGAAAGAGTACCTGCCGGCGTCCTACCACGAAGGTTCCAAGAACCCGGTTGCCCGCGAGCGCGTACACAGTGCCGCTACCATCGCCGGTATTGCGTTTGCTAACGCCTTCCTCGGCGTGTGCCACTCCATGGCGCACAAACTGGGTTCCCAGTTCCATATCCCGCACGGTCTGGCCAACGCCCTGCTGATCTGCAACGTTATCCGCTACAACGCGAATGACAACCCGACCAAGCAGACCGCGTTCAGCCAGTACGACCGTCCGCAGGCTCGTCGTCGCTACGCTGAAATCGCCGATCACCTGGGTCTCTCCGCACCGGGCGACCGCACCGCAGCGAAAATCGAGAAACTGCTGGCATGGCTGGAAAGCGTGAAAGCTGAGCTGGGTATTCCGAAATCTATCCGCGAAGCTGGCGTTCAGGAAGCTGACTTCCTGGCCCACGTTGATAAGCTGTCTGAAGATGCATTCGATGACCAGTGCACCGGCGCTAACCCGCGCTACCCGCTGATCTCCGAACTGAAACAGATCCTGCTGGATACCTACTACGGTCGCGAGTTCGTCGAAGGTGAAGCAGCCGCGAAAGCCGAAGCAGCTCCGGTGAAAGCTGAGAAAAAAGCGAAAAAATCCGCTTAATCGACAAGCATAAACGTTCTGCAAGCCCCGTCATCTGACGGGGCTTTTTTTTGCCCACCGACAGCCAAGCTTTAACGCCTGCTGGCCCAACAGTGCGCAGGCAATAAAAAGGCGCCTACAGGCGCCTGGACGAGCTTCTGCGCGTATTAGCAGGGGCGGTGCAGGTTTTGTACCTGGGTTAACGAGCCGACGCTCAGCGCTTCTTTATAATGCTTACGACAGACTGAAACGTATCGTTCATTACCGCCGATGACGACCTGCTCGCCCTCATTATAAGGACGCCCCTCCTGATCGAGGCGCAGCACCATGCTAGCCTTTCGTCCGCAGAAACAGATGGTTTTTAGCTCCACCAGCTTATCTGACCAGGCCAGCAAATACTGGCTACCGGTGAAGAGCTCACCGCGAAAGTCTGTCCGCAGGCCATAGCAAAGCACCGGAATGTCCAGCGTATCGACAACTTCAGACAGCTCATGAACCTGCTCGCGCGTCAGAAACTGGCTTTCATCCACCAGCACGCAGTGAATCGGTTTTAACTTGTGCTCTGCGGCAATATCGTTATATAGCGACGTCTGTGGATTATACAAACGGGCCGGCGATGAGAGACCGATACGCGAGCTAACTTTTCCGGCGCCAAAGCGGTCATCAATCTCAGCGGTATAAACGACGGTACGCATCCCCCGCTCCTGGTAATTGTACGAAGATTGCAACAGAGCGGTCGACTTACCTGCATTCATTGCAGAGTAGTAGAAATAAAGTTGTGCCATCGGCTGCGTGACCCCAATCAAAGTGTTTTATCGCGGCGGCGATTATACCATATTTTATGCGTACAGCCGCCCATTTAGCAGGGGTATTGTATCGCAGCCGAAGAGCCTGCAAAGCCAAAGGATTAAGAGGATGAATTGAATTTACAGGGCCATTATTTGTGCGCCCCGTTACGCTACTGGCGGGGTAACCATTGTCTTTTCGTGCTTATAGGGCGGTTAACTATGGGGCTATAAGCTGGGCCGCACGTTGTTTTATATTAAGTCTCGTAACCAAAAATGCGCTAATACTGACGAGGGTTATTTACCCATGTAAAGGATAATTTTTCTCACCGTACCTCAGAAAAAGCATACCGTCTCAGGGTTTTAGCTTACCTTCTCCTCATCGCTATAAGGATGAAAGATGTGAAGCGGCACGGGAATTTTAACTTAAATTAATTAATTCTCGCGACAAATAACCAGTAATTTTGAATTCCTTACATTCCCCCCTATTGCACAACGCATTTTATCGCTCTATTATTAGTTCAACAAACCACCCCACAATATAAGTTTGAGATTACTACAATGAGCGAAGCACTTAAAATTTTGAACAACATCCGTACTCTTCGTGCGCAGGCAAGAGAATGCACCCTGGAAACGCTCGAAGAAATGCTGGAAAAATTAGAAGTCGTTGTTAACGAGCGCCGTGAAGAAGAAAACGCCGCCGCGGCAGAAATTGAAGAACGTACGCGTAAGCTGCAGCAATATCGTGAAATGCTGATCGCTGACGGTATTGATCCGAATGAACTGCTGAGCACCATGGCAGCCGTTAAAGCCGGTACCAAAACCAAGCGTGCTGCACGTCCGGCTAAATACAGCTATGTCGACGAAAACGGCGAAACCAAAACCTGGACCGGCCAGGGCCGTACCCCGGCGGTGATCAAAAAAGCAATGGATGAGCAAGGTAAATCACTGGACGATTTCCTGATCTAATCTCCGTTGTTACGATATAAAAATCCCGCTGCGGCGGGATTTTTTTTGCCCCCAGGGGCCGATATAAAAAACCGGGAGCGCATTGCGACTCCCGGTTTTGTGCTTTCAGCAGCGCTGCGGATTACTTCGCAACCGCGGTTTCCAGCCAGGCTTTAAAATCGTCACCCAGCGTTTTGTGGCGAATACCATATTCGACGAACGCCTGCATGTAGCCAAGCTTATTACCGCAGTCATGGCTCTTGCCTTTCATATGATAAGCTTCGACCGTCTCTTTTTCGATCAGCATATCAATCGCGTCAGTCAACTGAATTTCATCACCGGCACCCGGAGGTGTCTTCGCCAGCAGCGGCCAGATATCGGCGCTGAGGACATAGCGCCCCACCACCGCCAGGTTGGACGGCGCGACGTCAGCTTTTGGCTTCTCGACCACGCCTACCATCGGCACGCTTTCTCCCGGCTTGAGGGATTCACCTTTACAGTCAACGACACCGTAAGCGGTCACGTCGTCGACAGGCTCAACCATAATCTGGCTGGCGCCGGTCTCATCGAAACGAGAGATCATCTCCGCGAGGTTATCGCGGCTCAGATCGGATTCATATTCATCCAGAATAACGTCTGGCAGAATAACTGCGACCGGCTCATCACCCACCACCGGATGGGCGCAAAGCACCGCGTGTCCCAGACCTTTTGCCAGGCCCTGACGAACTTGCATAATGGTTACGTGTGGCGGACAAATAGACTGCACTTCTTCCAGCAGCTGGCGTTTCACACGTTTTTCCAGCATCGCTTCCAGCTCAAAACTGGTATCGAAATGGTTTTCGATAGAGTTTTTGGACGAGTGCGTTACCAGAACAATTTCAGTAATTCCTGCAGCGATACATTCATTAACAACGTACTGAATTAACGGCTTATCTACCAGCGGCAGCATTTCTTTTGGAATCGCTTTGGTGGCCGGCAGCATCCTGGTGCCTAATCCCGCAACCGGGATAACCGCTTTTCTGACTTTAGAATTAAGGGCAGCCATTGAAATCTCCTGGACTGTTTGTTTTTTAAACTTCTCGTTACAAATAACGTGTCGAGTATATCAGTCAACCGCGTATTCACTGGTCTGAAAAGCTTCCGATAGCCTCGAATTAGGACTTTTACGCATAAAACTGCTCGATGTTACCACCGCTAAAGGGCAACGGGTAATCCCGTCTGCTTAGATATAACCGTAATTGCTCATTCCGCAGACAACATTAAGCGTAAACGCCCTCCAGCCCCCCAAATTTGGCACTGCCATGAGGTACAACGCTGGCTAATTTGGTTAAGGTAAGCATCACCCAACGTTCCCAAAGGAACGCCATTACTAATCTGAATTTGATGCTCACCGGTATTCAGCGTGCCATTGAGCCCCGCCGACACCAGAATTAAATTTTTCAGTCCGCTGTGGTAATACCCCACTAACAAAGGAAACTGACCGGGAAGGTTTGCCTGACGCAGCAGCTGATTCACCTGTTTTAGCAGACTCCCCATTTCTGGAAGCCGTTGTCCCTGATGCGCCAGTTGCTCCTGTAACAAGCCATTGAACAACGCGCGCAATAATAAAGCTGCCAGTACGCCATTATCTCCTGCTCGTGTGACATCCAGACAATAGAAGGCCAAATCATTGTCCGAGAGCGGCGCGATATCGAGTACCAGACCGGGTTTATCCGCCGACACCAGCTGGCGATAATGAATGCGGCAGTGCGACATTTCCTGTTGCACCGGCGGCTGTAATTCCTGCAGTAATCGTGAGGCGGCGGTAGGATTACTGACCAGCGCGTCCCAGTCCTCAAATAGACGCTCTTCCTCTTCCACACGTGAACTGAACATCGCAGGATAGAGGCACGCATAAACGGTTTCACGCAGGCGATTGAAATCTTTTACTGGCTTTAACAACACGTCCTGAACGCCAAGCCGCAACGCTTTGGCTATATCGGCCATGTTTTCGGTAGCGGAAATCATCAGGATCGGTAGCTGCTCGCCGCGATTACGCAACGTCTCCACCAGCTCCAGACCGTTCATTCTCGGCATCGAAATGTCGCAGATCATCAGGTCCGGATGCACCTCCGTCATTTTATGCAGGGCATCCTTGCCATCTTCCGCCTGGAAGGTCGTTGCTCCCAGCGAGGTCAGCCATCCATGCAAGAGTGAGCGGAAAACGGGTTCGTCTTCAACTATCAGAATCTGTTTTCCCGCCAATGGCTGCGTCATGATATCTCCCCTGGCTGACGATAATTCAATAGTGGCACGCTATTCTCACTATCGCCTGTCAGAATTTGCTTAAGTCAGGTACTCGTGCGTCAAATCGCGGTACGCACTAAGGGTAATAATTCATCCATTTTCTTTTCTACCGCCAGCTGCCCTGCGGTAATCGCCTCGCCGGCGCGATGGAAATCAAGCGTCGAGACTTGTGGACAGTACGGTTGCAACAGGATATCCGGCGGGTCGCCCGCCATACGATTGCGTTTAAGACGATTCTCCAGGACCTGGATAGAAGTGGTCATGATCTCCATCGCCGTCGGCGTCACGGCCGTCCGGCGGGAACTCATTTGCGTCAAGCGTGCGCGCAGACGAGTATGCCATGGCCCCTCCTTCGCTTCGGCTTCGCGCCGCGGCGTTTCGAGGGAGAATAAATCCTGCTGCATAAGGTGGGCATCATGTTGCAGATCCACGGCAATCACGATATCGGCCCCCATTGCCCGCGTAAGCGACACGGGAACCGGATTGACCACCGCGCCATCGACCAGCCAGTAACCATTATGCCTTACCGGCGACATTAACCCCGGCATACTGCAGGAGGCTCGAATCGCTAAATGCAGATCGCCTTCGGTAAACCACAGCTCCCTGCCAGTGCTTAAATTTGTCGCGACGGCGGCAAATCGCCGTTCGCAGTGTTCGATATCGGTCACGGGCATGATGCGGCGATAATGATTGAATACCTTTTCACCCCGCAACAGTCCACCGCGGCGCCAGGAGAGGTCCATCAGTTTCAGAACGTCCCAGTTGCTGAAAGAGCAGACCCAGGACTCAAGGGCCGGGAGCCGGTTACAGGCATACGCCGCCCCTACCAGCGAACCGATAGAGCAACCGGCCACGATATCAATCTCAATGCCGGCCTGCTGGAGGGCGTTGATGACGCCAATATGCGACCATCCGCGGGCGGCACCCGCTCCTAACGCCAGACCAATTTTAAGCTTTCTCATTAGTACTGATAACTATCCTTCCACTCTGAGCGTGGCAACATTGTCACGGCTCAGTTAACATAAAGCCCTTTGGCGTAGAACCGCCGTTACTCATTCTTCCATGGAGGCAGTTTTGTCGCAATTATGCCCCTGTGGCAGCGCACTGGAGTATAGCTCATGTTGCCAGCGATATCTGTCCGGCGCTGAGCTTGCGCCAGGCCCGTCACAGCTTATGCGCTCCCGTTACAGCGCGTTCGTCATGAAAGATGCCGACTATCTGATCAAAACCTGGCATCCGTCCTGTCAGGCGCGGCAGTTTCGCGCCGAACTGGAGAAAGGCTTTGCCCACACAGAATGGCTGGGCTTAACCCTGTTCGCCAGCGATGAAGGACGAGCCGCAAATGAAGGCTTTGTCAGCTTTATCGCCCGCTTTAATGACAATAACCGCCCGGGCGCCATTATTGAACGTTCCAGATTCTTAAAAGAAAATGGACAGTGGTACTATATCGACGGGACACGACCGCTGATTGGCCGTAACGACCCCTGCCCTTGCGGTTCAGGTAAAAAATTTAAAAAATGCTGCGGCCAGTAACGCTGCCGCAGCGCTTGCAAACACTACAGGATTTTCCTCGCGATGCATTCATTACAACGTAAAGTACTACGCACTATTTGCCCTGATCAGAAAGGCCTCATCGCGCGTATCACCAATATCTGCTACAAGCACGAACTTAACATTGTGCAGAACAACGAATTTGTTGACCACCGTACCGGTCGTTTCTTTATGCGCACCGAACTGGAAGGCATTTTCAACGACGCTATTCTGCTGGCCGATCTGGACAGCGCCCTGCCGGAAGGCTCGATTCGTGAACTCAATCCGGCAGGCCGCCGCCGGGTGGTGATTCTGGTGACGAAAGAGGCCCACTGCCTCGGCGATCTGCTGATGAAAGCCAATTACGGCGGGCTGGATGTCGATATTGCCGCGGTTATTGGTAACCATGACACCCTGCGCCCGCTGGTGGAACGTTTTGGCATCCCGTTTGAACTGGTCAGCCATGAAGGGCTGAGCCGCGAAGAGCACGACAAACAGATGGGCGACGCGATTGCCGCCCACGAGCCGGATTACGTGGTGCTGGCCAAGTATATGCGCGTGCTTACGCCGGAATTTGTCGCCCGTTTCCCGAACAAGATCATTAACATTCACCACTCGTTCCTGCCGGCGTTTATCGGCGCGCGTCCGTATCATCAGGCCTATGAGCGTGGCGTGAAGATCATCGGCGCCACCGCCCACTACGTGAATGATAATCTGGACGAAGGCCCCATCATTATGCAGGACGTCATTCACGTCGATCATACTTATACCGCAGAAGATATGATGCGTGCCGGGCGCGATGTCGAAAAAAACGTATTGAGCCGGGCGCTGTATCAGGTACTGGCGCAGCGCGTCTTCGTCTACGGCAACCGGACGATTATTCTTTAATCGACTGAGAAATGAATTGGTTAGCTTTACGGCGTTACGGGTAAAAATCAGGCAACCAGTTTATTTTTGTCAAAGGAATGCTTTACAGGGGCGCATCATTTGGTATGATGCGCCCCGCTTCCCGAGAAGGAAGCAGGCCAGTACTAAGCATTACCCCGTGGTGGGGTTCCCGAGCGGCCAAAGGGAGCAGACTGTAAATCTGCCGTCATCGAC